>NZ_JBIUBL010000002.1:0-557869 GCF_044548015.1 Streptomyces sp. NPDC052236
ACCGGAGCGATCGTGGTGGGCATCGGACCGTTCAGGCCCGACCGGAGGCCCCAGGGCGTGAGGAAACCCGCCCCCACCTGCCCGGACCGCGCACCGGATGCGCCCCGCCGGCAGTGGAGCGAAAGCGGGGGACCAGCCTGCCCAATACCGTTCGGGGCAGCGCCACCGAGCAGCAGTCCTGGCACCAGGACTCACTCCCGCTCAGTGTCTAGGAACGGTGGAGTTCGAACCAGAGGAGTTTGCCGCTGCGGCCGAAGAGGTCGTCGCTGAGCGGGTGGCCGCCCCAGTTATCCGCGCACAGTTGTACGAGCAGGAGGCCGCGTCCGCCGTCCTGGTCGGCCGGGACCAGGTCGGGTACGGGTGGTACTGCCGCCGACGGCTTGTCGAAGGCCGGGGGGATCATGGGGTTGGCGTCCCAGACGCTGACGTGGAGTCGGCCTCTGCCGAGGTGTCTGACCCGCAGCTTTGTCGGCCCGTCGGCGTGCTGGTAGGCGTTGGTGGCGAGCTCGCAGGTCAGTAGCTCGGCGGTGTCGAGCAGTTCGGTCATGCCGTGGCCGACGAGTACGGCTCGCAGGGTCTTCCGGGCCACGCGTGGCGCGCGCGGATCGTGGGGCAGTTGGAGGGCGTACGACCAGGGTTCATGCGGCGATACGGTATCCACGGAAGTCTCCTACGGGCAGGCGGAGTCGGTTCACTCGGCGGCCAAACCGTGCGGTGGCGTGTCGCGGGATGCGGTGCGCTTCCGGCTTACGCGGTGGGCCGGTTGAGTGGCTTGGGCCATACCGTAGCGCGCCGAGATATAAGGTCTTCCATAAAAGTTAGGAAGATGTTCCATCTCTACCCGTGTGGGTGACCTTGGAGAACGTCATGCAGACCCGTACGTCTCTGACCCTGCGGCAGCAGCGACTTGGTACCGAACTACGCAAACTCCGGGAGCGGGCGGGCTTCACCTCCACCGAGGCGGCGGCTCTTCTCGGCGGCCCCCAGTCCCGTATCAGCAATATCGAGGCCGGCCGGTATGCGGTGAGCGCGGATCGAGTGCGGGCTATGGCCCACAACTACGCCTGCGCCGACGAGGCCTATGTCGAGGCCCTCGCCTCCATGACCGGTACGCGAACCCGTGGCTGGTGGGACGAGTATCAGGACCGGTTCGCCCCTGGCCTGATCGACCTCGCCGAGATGGAGCACCACGCCACCGCCCTACGCGTCGCTGTGGTGATTCACATCCCCGGTCTGCTCCAGACCGCCAACCACGCCCGCGCCGTCATGGAGGAGAGCGTGCCGCCCCTCCGTCCGTACGAGATCGAGCATCGCGTCTCGTACCGCATCAAGCGGCAGGCCGTGCTCTACGAGGGAACACCCACCCCGTACACAGCCATCGTTCACGAAGCCGCTCTGCGGATGGGATACGGAGGCCGTCACGTCGCCCGCGAGCAACTCGGCATTCTTCTGGAAGAGGGCGAGCGGGACAATGTGACCCTCCTGGTCATTCCGTTCGGCGCATCCTTCCCTGCCTCCGGGCAGTCGATCACGTACGCCTCCGGGCCAGTGGCCCAGCTTGACACCGTGGTCCTCGACACCGACCACGGCTGCGAGTTCGTGGACGCCGCAGCTCAGTTGGAGCGCTACCGGTCCGTGCTGGACCGGATGGAGGCCCAAGCACTCTCCCCCGAGAAGTCCCGCGAACTCATCCACCGCATCGCCCAAGACACCTGAGAGGAAGTACGTCATGCCCGAGCTCCACTGGTGGAAGTCCTCCTACAGCGCCGAAGCGGCCAACTGCGTCTGTGTCGCCATCGCGCCCGACGGGACCGTCCGCCTCCGGGACAGCAAGGTCCCCGAAGCTCTCGTCGCCGCGAGCCCCAACGCCCTCCGCACGTTCATAGACGCCGTCGCGACAGGGCAGTTCGGCCAGGGCGGCGGGCACGCTCGCCCGTGATCACCCGGCGAGATTTTTTGCGCATAGGGTGGCCGTGCTTCGCGATGGCCCGCATTGGCTGGGTCCCCGGGACTTCACGCCTGTGGGGGTGCCCCTATGTCTTTCGTCAAGTCAGGCAAGTATGGGTGTCATGACGGATGGGGATCAGGGGCGGGATTGGATGGGTCGCACTGCGATGCACTATGCCTGCTTGCATGGTGACGTTGCCGGGGTGAGAGAGGCGCTGGGAGCGGTGCAGACCCGGGCCTCGCGGACAAGGCGGGCATGACGCCGTTGCACTTTGCCGCGCAGGCCCAGAGCTCGCCGACTGCCGAGGTGCTTTTGGCAGCGGACGTCGCTGTGGATGTGCGCGACGGAGATGGGAACACCGCTTTGCTTACTGCGGTGTTCAACTACCGAGGCGATCCCGCGACGCTCCGCGTGTTGCTGGCGGCCGGAGCCGATTCCGGGCTGGCACGCCCGCGCCTGCGGTCAAGGCGCTGACCGCCGCCGAGCTGGAGAAGCTCGCGCTCGTGCAGGGTGATGTCAAGCAGCACAAGATCGAAGGGCCCGGGTCGGGGGGCGGCCGGTCATGGCGGAGAGCGCGTCAGCGCGTCTACCCGCTGAGTACTCCAACCCGCGCCTGAGTCCGGGGCGTCGGGTTCGGTGCTTTGGTTCTGTCAGGCGGCGTCCTCGGTGCCGTGTGAGGTGAACCGGACAATGACTTGACCGTGTTCGGGAGCGAGGTGGATGTCCAGTTCTGAGTCCATGGCCCCTGCGAGGCGGGAGAGCAATGGGAGCGTGGGGGTAGTGCCGCCGAGCTCGATACGGGAGATGCCCGGCTGGGTCATGCCGGCCCGCCGGGCCAGCTCGCTTTGCGAGATGCCCAGTTCCCGGCGTCGTTCCCGGACCCCTTTGGCCAGCTGATGAGCGTAATCCACCATGCTCTCCTATGCGGCGTGGGCGTTGAAGGTCACGGCTGTGCCGCCGGAGGGTGCCAGGTGCACGTCCACCGCCACGTCCAGTGCGGTGGCCAGCCGGACCAGTAGATCGGAGGTCACAGGCAGTACGCCGCCCACTTCGATGTGCTCGACCTCTTCGGCGGACATCCTGAGCCGGCTCGCCAGGGCAGCCTCGGAGAGACCCAGTTCGGTGCGGCGGTCGTGGACGAGTTGGCCGAGTGCCATGGCCAGTCGGATCTGTTCACGCTCTGCGGTGACTTCCGGTGGCTCGGTGTATCCCTCGGCGAGTTTCTTCTCGCGGGTCAGCTTCCAGCGTGTGTGGTTCACTGCTCCTCCTCGTGTGCGTCACGGCTGTACGTCTGGTGTGCGGCCGTGTGCTCTGCCTCGCAGAGTTGCTTCGCCCGTCTGGCGCGCTTGACCTCGGTGTCCTCGCGCATCTTGGTCTTGCGGAAGACGGTGAGCAGCACGATGCGTTTTCCGGCAGGCAGCCAGTAGGTGATGCGTACGGCGTTGCCTCCCAGACTGAGCCTGAGTTCTCGTACGCCATCTCCCAGGTAGCGGGAGTGCGGCTCGGACAGTGTGGTCGGGTATTCGGCGAGCAGTTCCGCTTTCTCCTCGACCTGCCGGTAGCGCTGGGGTGAGAGATTGGGCAACCACTGCTGGACCTCCGGCTCGATCTCGATCACGTACAACTCGCCCATACCGGGAATCGTATATCACGAGGATGATATGGACCTGGCTGTGATCCCGGTCGGGATGAAATCGCAGATCGGGGAGCGTCGAGGTTCGCCGGTACGCCGCTCCGGCTGTATCCGGGCAACGGGACGAAGGCACAGCGGTTGCGGATCGGCGCGGCTTCGTCTCGCGTGCTAGGCCCGGCACTGAGTGGATCGGATGGCGGCGAAGAGATCACCGCACATTGTCGGGCTGGGGCGGATGGCTGAGGCAGTCGGTCGCATGGACTCCGCTGCGGAAACCGGTACTTGAGTGTCCGTGCCATGCCATGCGCTGCGATCACCCGCCGCGCGCCACGCGCCTTAGGGGCGGCGGCGGAGGGCCCCGCGATCACGCGTCAGCACGTCCGTGCGCTTCTCGGCTCGCCCGGCGAAGATCCGACGCTCGTGGTGTTGGAGGGTCTCGCCGAGGTGATCCCCGCCGCGCCGCCGATTCGAACTAAACGATTTGGCCGCTTCTGGTGCACTTGTTGTAGCGCGAAAGCAGCGCTACTTTGCATGCATGGCTACCGTACAGATCAGAAACCTGAACGATGATGCGTACGCGATACTGCGTCGGCGCGCAGCCGATTCTGGCCGCTCCCTTCAGGAGTACCTGCGTGTCCGGCTGGAGGCGGAGGCCGCTGAGCCGACCGTTGACGAGCTGCTGACTGACGTGCGCTCCAAGCTGACCAGTGAAGTGCCTCTCGACACGATCGTCGGCCTCATCAGGGAGGACCGCGATCATGATCGTCGTTGACAGTTCCTTTCTGGTTGCTGCTCTGACCGACGCCGGTGCGGGAGGCAAGGCCTGCGCAGACCGATTGCGGGTGGAGACGCTTGCTGCTCCGGACGTCATCGGTCTGGAAGCGGTCAGCGCGATTCGGGGCCTGTTGCGGGGCAAGAAGATCACGGAGGCCGAGGCAGACCGCGCGGTGCGCGTTGTTGCTCGTATGCCGATCCGGCGGGCGCCTCTCACGGCGCTGCTCGAGCGCTCCTGGGAGTTGCGCGACAACTGCACGCCTTATGACGCCGCGTACATCGCGCTGGCCGAAGCGCTCGATGTGCCCCTGGTGACGGCTGGCAGCAAGCTGAAGGGCGTCCCCAAGACGCGTTGTGTCGTTGAAGTCGTCAGCTGAGAGATAGTCACTCGCGAGACAGCGAATTAGACCCAGCAGCACCCACCCGGTGACGAGAGCGGCCCCACACACACGTGGGGGCCGCTTCCCCTTTGCGTCGGGGCAACCCGTGATCATCCGGCGGAACTTTCGCGCATAAGGTGTGCGTACTTCGCGATGGCCCGCATTGGCAGGGGTCGGGGGACTTCACGCCGGGGGGCGGGTCGTTGGCCATCGACAGAGAAAGTTGCACCGTGAGAACCAGCGTCATCCGCCGTACCGCCGTCGCCGCCTCCGCCGTCTCCCTGGCCTTGCTGGTCACCGCCTGCGGCGGCGAGGACTCGGACAGCGACTCCACCGGCGGCAAGGCCAAGGAGACCGCAGCCGCCAAGCCCAACACGCCCGCGGTCAAGGCGCTGACCGCCGCCGAGTTGGAGAAGGCCGCGCTCGTGCAGGGCGATGTCAAGGAGCACAAGGTCGTGAAGGCCGGGCCCCAGGACACGCTCACCGCGGACAAGGTCACCGTCGACAAGGCCGCCTGCAAGCCCATCGCGTACACGATGTCCGGTGTGCCGGTCGGCGACCCCGCAGCCAACGTCCGGCGCAGGGTCACCAGTGAGCCCAAGAAGGGCCAGGGCACGCCCTCTCCCGAGGACTTCGCGGCGGCCTTCGATGTGACCATTACGCTCGCCTCCCTCTCCTCCTATGACGGCAAGGGCGCAGAGGAAGCGGTCAACAGTCTGCGTACCGCTGTCACCGACTGCGCGAGCGGCTTCACCATGACCGTGTCCGGCACTGCGCAGAAGGTGCTCAAGATGACTGAGACGAAGGCCTCCGGCGGTGACGAAGCCGTCGCCTGGTCCGTGCTGACCGAGGCGGACGGCGACAAGTCCGTGCTCAAGCTGGCGGTCGTACGCAAGGGCGCGACGCTCGCCACGTTCCCCGCGACCAAGGTCGCCGCCCTGGGCACCGGCAAGGACTACCCGCTGCCCGTCGCCGTCATGGACGCGCAAGTCGCCAAGCTCGGCTGACCCCGGCCCGGCGCATCCGCGTCGTAGGCTGCACCGCATGTGCGGAATCGTGGGGTATGTGGGAGGGCAGTCGGCCCTCGACGTGGTCATCGCGGGTCTGAAGCGGCTTGAGTACCGGGGCTACGACTCGGCCGGTGTCGCCGTACTCGCCGACGGCGGGCTGGCCGGGGCCAAGAAGGCGGGCAAGCTCCTCAACTTGGAGAAGGAGCTGATGGACCGCCCGTTGCCGAGCGGGTCCACCGGGATCGGGCACACCCGGTGGGCCACCCACGGCGGGCCGACCGACGTCAACGCCCATCCGCATCTGGACAACGCGGGGCGCGTCGCTGTCGTGCACAACGGCATCATCGAGAACTTCGCCGCTCTCCGGGGCCAGTTGGAGGAGCGCGGGCACACCCTCGACTCGGAGACCGACACCGAGGTCGTGGCGCATCTGCTCGCCGAGTCGTTCTCGTCGTGCGGGGACCTGGCGGAGTCGATGAGGCAGGTGTGCCGGCAGCTGGAAGGCGCGTTCACGCTGGTCGCGGTGCACGCGGACGAGCCGGAGACAGTGGTCGGCGCGCGGCGGAACTCCCCGCTGGTGGTGGGCGTTGGAGAAGGTGAGTCCTTTCTCGCCTCGGACGTCGCCGCGTTCATCGCCCACACGCGGTCCGCGATCGAGCTGGGTCAGGACCAGGTGGTGGAGCTCCGCCGGGACGGCGTGATGGTCACCGACTTCGACGGCGCGCCCGCGGACGTGCGGGCGTACCACGTGGACTGGGACGCTTCCGCGGCCGAAAAGGGGGGTTATGACTATTTCATGCTCAAGGAGATCGCCGAACAGCCCAAGGCGGTCGCTGATACGTTGCTCGGCCGGATCGACGCCGAAGGCTGGCTGACCCTCGACGAGGTGCGGATTCCCGTCTCCGCGCTGCGCGAGGCCACCAAGGTCGTCATCGTCGCCTGTGGGACCGCCTTCCACGCGGGGATGATCGCCAAGTACGCCATCGAGCACTGGACCCGCATCCCGTGCGAGGTGGAGCTGGCGAGCGAGTTCCGCTACCGGGACCCGATCCTGGACCAGCGGACGCTCGTGATCGCGATCTCCCAGTCCGGCGAGACCATGGACACTCTGATGGCGCTGCGCCATGCCCGTGAGCAGGGCGCGAGGGTGCTGGCCATCTGTAATACGAACGGCTCGACCATCCCGCGGGAATCGGACGCCGTGCTGTACACGCACGCCGGCCCGGAGGTCGCGGTCGCATCGACCAAGGCGTTTCTGACGCAGCTGGTGGCCTGCTATCTCGTCGCCCTGTATCTGGGGCAGGTGCGAGGCACTCAGTGGGGGGACGAGATCCAGGCCGTCATCCGGGACCTGGCGAAGATCTCGGGTGAGGTCGAGAAGGTCCTGGAGACCATGGAGCCGGTGCGGGAGCTGGCGCGTTCGCTCGCCCACAAGGACACGGTGCTGTTCCTGGGGCGGCATGTCGGCTATCCGGTCGCGCTGGAAGGCGCGCTCAAGCTCAAGGAGCTGGCGTATATGCACGCGGAGGGCTTCGCCGCGGGCGAGCTCAAGCACGGGCCGATCGCGCTGATCGAGGAGGACCTGCCGGTGGTGGTTGTCGTGCCGTCGCCGCGCGGGCGCTCCGTCCTGCACGACAAGATCGTCTCGAATATCCAGGAGATCCGGGCCCGGGGAGCGCGCACGATCGTGATCGCGGAGGAGGGGGACGAGTCGGTCGTGCCGTACGCGGACCATCTCATCCGTATCCCGGCGACGCCGACACTGCTGCAACCGCTGGTCGCGACCGTCCCGTTGCAGGTTTTCGCCTGCGAGCTGGCGACGGCCCGCGGCAACGAGGTCGACCAGCCGCGGAACCTCGCCAAGTCGGTCACCGTCGAATGATCATTGGGGTGGGGATCGATGTCGCGGAGATCGACCGCTTCCGCGCGGCCATGGAACGCACGCCGGGGATGGCGGAACGGCTGTTCCTGGACCGGGAATTGCTGCTGCCGAGCGGCGAGCGGCGCGGATACGCCTCGCTCGCCGTGCGGTTCGCCGCCAAGGAGGCGCTCGCCAAGGCGCTCGGCGCGCCCTCCGGGCTGCACTGGACGGACGCCGAGGTGTACGTGGAGGACAGCGGCCAGCCGCGGCTGCGGGTGAGCGGGACGGTGGCGGCACGGGCGGAGGCGCTCGGCGTGCGGTCCTGGCATGTGTCCCTCAGCCACGACGCGGGGGTGGCATCGGCGGTGGTGATCGCGGAGGGTTGACGTTATGCGTACCGCTTACAGCGTAGAGACCGTACGGGCCGCCGAGGCCGCACTGATGGCGCGACTCCCGGACGGCGTGCTCATGCAGCGGGCAGCCGCCGGACTGGCCGCCGCCTGCGCGGACCTGCTGGGCCGGGTGTACGGCAGGCGGGTCGTCCTGCTCGTGGGCAGCGGCGACAACGGCGGCGACGCGCTGTACGCGGGGGCACGGCTGGCGCGCCGCGGGGCCGGGGTGGCCGCGGTGCTCCTCGCCCCGGACCGTGCGCACAAGGGCGGGCTCGCGGCCCTGCTCGGCGCGGGAGGACAGGTCGCCGACGACCCCTTCAAGGCGCTGGCCGCCGCCGACCTGGTCATGGACGGCGTCACCGGAATCGGCGGCCACGGCGGGCTGCGGCCGGACGCGGTGCCGGTGGTGGAGGCCGCGCGCGGCTCGGGCGCCGTCGTGGTCGCCGTCGACCTGCCCAGCGGCGTCGAGGCGGACACCGGGGAGGTGCGGGGCCAGGCCGTGCGCGCCGACGCGACCGTCACCTTCGGCACGTACAAACCGGGGCTCCTCATCGACCCGGCGCACGAGTACGCGGGGACCGTGCGGCTCATCGATATCGGGCTCGACGCCCATCTGCCGTCCGTGCCCGATGTGGAGGCGCTGCAACACGCGGATGTGGCACGGCTGTTGCCGGTGCCGACCGGCGAGAGCGACAAGTACCGGCGGGGCGTGGTCGGCGTCGTCGCCGGATCGCTGCGCTACCCGGGCGCGGCGGTGCTCGCGGTCGCGGGGGCGCTGCGCGGCGGTGCCGGGGCCGTGCGGTACGTCGGGCCGGCGGCCGAAGCGGTGATCGCCCGTTTCCCGGAGACCCTGGTGCACGAGGGGCCGCCCTCGAAGGCGGGCCGGGTCCAGTCGTGGGTGGTCGGCCCGGGGATCGGCGACCGGACCGACGACGTACGCGACGCCCTGGATTCCGACGTACCGGTGCTGGTCGACGCGGACGGGCTGCACCTGTTGGACCCCGCGACGGTACGGGGCAGGGGCGGGCCCACGCTGCTGACCCCGCACGCCGGGGAAGCGGCGGCGCTGCTCGGCGTGTCGCGCCAGGAGGTGGAGTCGGCGCGGCTGGCGTCCGTACGGGAGCTGGCGACGCGCTTCGGAGCGACGGTGCTGCTCAAGGGCTCGACGACGCTGGTGGCCGCGCCCGGTGACGGCCAGTCCGGTGACGGTCACCCGGCCCGGGTCAACCCGATGGGTACGGCCTGGCTGGCCACCGCGGGCAGCGGCGATGTGCTCTCCGGTCTTGCGGGCTCGCTGCTGGCCGCCGGACTGACGGCCCGGGACGCGGGCTCGGTCGCGGCGTATCTGCACGGGCTCGCGGCCCGCCACGCCGCGTCGCAGGGCACGCCGATCACGGCGTACGAGGTGGCGGCGGCGGTGCCTTCGGCGTGGCGTGACGTACGGGAGTGAACAGCGACCGGGCGCGTAAACAGTGGCCGGGCGCGAGCAACGGCACAGCGCTCCTGTACGGGCCATGTCGTACCGCTCTGAGACACTGGGCGCGATGAGCCAGACACCACCCTCCCTCCGAGCCCGTGCCGAGATCGACCTCGCGGCCCTGCGCGCCAATGTGCGTGCGCTGCGCGCCCGCGCGCCCCAGGCTGCCCTGATGGCCGTGGTGAAGTCGGACGCGTACGGACACGGCATGGTGCCCTGCGCCCGCGCCGCGCTGGCGGCCGGCGCCACCTGGCTCGGCACCGCAACGCCGCAGGAAGCCCTCGCGCTGCGTGCGGCGGGCATCCAGGCGCGGGTCCTGTGCTGGCTGTGGACCCCCGGCGGGCCCTGGCGCGAAGGCATCGAGGCCGGCCTGGACATGGCCGTGAGCGGACTGTGGGCGCTGCGCGAGGTCACCGCCGCCGCCCGAGAGGCCGGACAACCGGCCCGTATCCAGCTCAAGGCCGACACCGGCCTGGGGCGCAACGGCTGCCAGCCCGCCGACTGGCCCGGCCTGATCGCCGCCGCGCTCGCCGCCGAGAGCGAGGGGACGGTCAAGGTCACCGGCCTCTGGTCGCACTTCGCGTGCGCCGACGAGCCGGGGCACCCCTCGATCACCGCCCAGCTCGACGCGTTCGGCGACATGGTCACGTACGCCGAGAAGGCGGGCATCGCCCCCGAGGTGCGCCACATCGCCAACTCCCCGGCGACGCTGACGCTCCCCGAATCGCACTTCGACCTCGTACGGACCGGCATAGCGATGTACGGTGTCTCGCCCAGCCCCGAGGTCGGCGCCCACGACGCGCTGGGGCTCCGGCCCGTCATGACGCTCGCCGCCTCCGTCGCGCTGGTCAAGCGCGTCCCCGCAGGCCACGGCGTCAGCTACGGCCACCACTACGTCACGGCGGAGGAGACGACACTCGGCCTCATCCCGCTCGGCTACGCGGACGGCATCCCGCGCCACGCCTCGGGCCGCGGCCCGGTCCTGGTCGGCGGTGAGTGGCGGCGGGTCGCGGGCCGGGTCGCCATGGACCAGTTCGTGGTGGATCTGGGCGGGCAGTCGGTCCCGGAAGGCGCGCAGGCGCTGCTGTTCGGGCCTGGTGACCGGGGCGAGCCGAGCGCCGAGGACTGGGCGCAGGCGGCGGGCACCATCGCGTACGAGATCGTCACGCGCATCGGTACGAGGGTTCCGCGCGTCTATCTGAACGAGGAGCCCACGGAACCGACGGAATCCAGGGAATTCAACGAAGGGGGAGCGGCACGGTGAGTGACACCAGCACGGGGGACGCCGTGACCGCGGCGGCGACAGCCGCAGCGACCGGCAACTGGCGCCGCGCGGGCATCGCGGGCGCCGCCATAGGCGTCATCGCGGCCGGCGCGGCGGCGGGCGTGGCGATCGAGCGGATGACCGTCGGCCGCTCCATGCGCCAGAAGGCGCGGCTCGCGCTGGACGCGTCGGGTCCGTACGGCGCGCTGCGCGGCATGCCCGGCAAGGCGTACGCCGACGACGGCACCGAGCTCTACTACGAGGCCGACGAGATCGACCCGGACGCGGGCGGTCCGCGCCGCCGCCGGCTCTTCGGCCGCCGGGCCCCCACGCCGGTCACCGTCGTCTTCAGCCACGGCTACTGCCTCAGCCAGGACTCCTGGCACTTCCAGCGGGCCGCGCTGCGAGGTCTGGTGCGTACGGTGCACTGGGACCAGCGCAGCCACGGCCGTTCGGCGCGCGGCGCCTCGCAGTCGGGCCCGGAAGCCGTGGCCGTTTCCATCGACCAGCTGGGCCGCGACCTGAAGGCGGTCATCGACGCGGCGGCGCCCGAAGGCCCGCTGGTGCTGGTCGGCCACTCCATGGGCGGCATGACGGTGATGGCGCTCGCCGACCAGTTCCCCGAGGTCGTACGGGAGCGGGTCGTCGGGGTCGCCTTCGTCGGCACCTCGTGCGGCAAGCTCGGCGAGGTCAATTACGGGCTGCCGGTCGCGGGCGTGAATGTGGTGCGCCGGGTGCTGCCCAGCGTGCTCAGGGCGCTCGGCTCGCAGGCCGAACTGGTCGAGCGGGGGCGCAGGGCCACCGCCGACCTCTTCGCGGGCCTCATCAAGCGGTACGCCTTCTCCTCCAAGGACGTGGACCCGGCGGTGGAACGGTTCGCCGAGCGGCTCATCGAGTCCACCCCGATCGATGTGGTCGCGGAGTTCTACCCGGCGTTCGTCGACCACGACAAGGTGGAGGCGCTCGCGATCTTCCTCGATGTGCCGGTGCTCGTGCTGGCCGGTGACAAGGATCTGGTCACGCCGAGCTCGCACAGCGAGGCCATTGCCGACCTGCTGCCGGACTCGGAGCTGGTGATAGTGCCCGACGGCGGTCACCTGGTGATGCTGGAGCACCCGGAGGTTGTCACGGACCGTCTCGCCGACCTGCTGGCCCGGGTCGGGGCGGTGCCCGCAGCGGCTAACGTTGGCCCGTATGGAAGCACCGCACAGCCCGGCGGCTGAGACCACGGCCACCACGGCTACCACCGCCGCCACCACCACCACCACCATCCCCGCCGCGACCGCTGTCGCCCGCCTCTCCGTCGGATCGCCCGAGCGGATGCGGGAGCTGGGGCGCGGGCTCGCGAGGCTGCTGCGCCCCGGCGACCTCGTGATGCTCACGGGCGAACTGGGCGCGGGCAAGACGACGCTCACCCGGGGCCTCGGCGAGGGCCTGGGCGTGCGCGGCGCGGTCACCTCGCCGACCTTCGTCATCGCGCGCGTCCACCCCTCGCTGACCGGCGGTCCCGCTCTGGTCCATGTCGACGCGTACCGCCTGGGCGGCGGTCTCGACGAGATGGAGGACCTCGATCTCGACGTCTCACTGCCGGAATCGGTGGTGGTCGTGGAGTGGGGCGAGGGCAAGGTCGAGGACCTCTCCGAGGACCGGCTGCATGTGGTGATCCACCGGGTGGTCGGCGACACGGAGGACGATCGCCGCGAAGTGACCCTGACGGGGTACGGGAAGCGCTGGGCCCAGGCGGATCTGACGGCCCTGGCCAACTGATTCCGACATGGTGTCGGGAAAATGTTGCATCCGGCGTGCCGCGCGTGGTCACATGGTACGGAGAGCTGGTTAGGGATACCTAACTAAGCCTGCCCCCGGAGCCCCAGGAGGCACCCATGTCGGCAACCGAGCGCGAAACGCGGCCACGGCAGCAGCCGCCGGTCGTGTCGATGCGTGATCTGCTGGCGTCGTGCGCGGCGGCCAGCGCGGTCTCGACCCCGCCCCGCGAAGAACCGCTCACGGTGGAGCATGAGAGCGAAGAGAGCCGGGAGAACCGAGAGCACCAGGAACGTCACCAGGAGCGTTCTGGGCGGCGGCGCGACGCCGCGTAATCCGTACGGGCGGTGTTGAGCCAGGTCTCTTAAGGGACGACGGCTAAGGGACGACGGCTAAGGGACGACGACGACCCTTGAGCCGATCGTCGCGAACGTCCAGACCGCGTCACCGTCCGCCCGCGCCATCCGGACACCGCCGGTCTTCTTGCCCGGGTCCGGGCTCGCCAGCGAGCCGTCCACCGCCGCGCTGAAGCCGACCGGGACCTCGTCCACGCTCGCGAAGCGCACCACATGCTCGATCTGCACCCCGTCCGAGCCGGGCACCGACCCCGACCGCGAGGTCACCTTGTACGAACCGGGCGGCGGGCTGACCGTGGAGGGCATGACCGCGAAGGTCCGCTTCAGCTGCTCCTTCGCGCCCACCAGCCACACCCGCCGGTCGCCCAGCGAGTACACGACGCGCACCCCCGCCCCCGACTTCGCGGGAATCACCCGCGGGTCCTTGGGCTTCTGCTTCGTGCCGCCGGAGGCCTGCGCGGAGGGGACCGAACCCGGGGGTTTCGCCGCGCCGGGCTGGTCGGTGACGCTCGCCGACGCCTGATAGGCGAGGAAGCAGACCGCGGCCAGAGCGGCTGCCGTGAGCCCGGCCACGAATCCCGAGCTGCTCCGTGCCACCGTGCCCACCTTTCGTATGCGTATGTACGTAGCCCCACGTATCCCGGCTGACGTTAGCAGCAGGCGTTCCCTCCCATGGGGCAGCCCATGGCCCCGGCACCGGAGCCGTAGGCTGTTTGCGTGCTCCTGCTCGCTGTTGATACCGCCACGCCCGCCGTCACCGCCGCCCTCCACGACGGCAGCTCCGTCGTCGCCGAGTCCAGTCGCGTCGACGCGCGCCGCCACGGGGAGCTGCTGCTGCCCGCCGTCGACCGCGTCCTCGCCGAAGCCGGGGTGAAACTCGACGCCGTCACCGCGGTGGTGGTCGGGGTCGGCCCGGGCCCGTACACCGGACTGCGCGTCGGTCTGGTGACGGCCTCGACGTTCGCGTCGGCGCTGGGGGTGCCGGTGCACGGACTGTGCACGCTGGACGGTCTCGCGTACGCCTCCGGCCTCGACGAGCCCTTCGTCGTGGCGACGGACGCGCGCCGCAAGGAGGTCTACTGGGCGCGCTACGACGGGGCCCGCGCGCGGGTGGGCGAGCCCGCCGTCGACCGGCCCGCCGACATCGCCGAGCGGCTGTCCGGGCTGCCCGTCGTGGGCGCGGGCGCGCTGCTCTACCCCGAGGCGTTCCCGGACGCGCGCGGGCCCGAGCATGTCTCGGCGGGCGCGCTGGCCGCACTGGCGGCCGGGAAGCTGGCCGCGGGGGAGGACTTCCTGCCTCCGCTGCCGCTGTATCTGCGCAGGCCCGACGCCCAGGTGCCCAAGAACTACAAGGTGGTCACCCCCAAGTGACCGTCTCAGCAACCTCAGTAACCTCAGTAACCGATGTGGTGCTGCGCGAGATGCGCTGGTGGGACCTGGAGCAGGTGCTCGAAATCGAGCGCGCGCTGTTTCCCGAGGACGCCTGGTCGCCCGCGATGTTCTGGTCCGAGCTCGCGCACGCGCGCGGACCGCACGCCACCCGCGGCTATGTGGTGGCCGAGGAGGACGGCAGGGAGGGGGACGGCAAGATCGTCGGATACGCCGGGTTCGCGGCGGCCGGCGGCCTCGGCGACGTACAGACCATCGCGGTCGCCCGCGGCCAGTGGGGCACCGGACTGGGGTCCCGGCTGCTGACCGACCTGCTCCAGCACGCCACCGCCTTCGAGTGCGACGAGGTGCTCCTCGAAGTGCGCGTGGACAACACCAGGGCCCAGAAGCTGTACGAGCGTTTCGGCTTCGAGCCCATCGGTTTCCGCCGCGGCTACTACCAGCCGGGCAATGTCGACGCCCTCGTCATGCGGCTGCGGCTCCACGTACCAGGAACAGAGAATTGACGGATGGCACTGATGGCTGACGAACCGCTCGTACTGGGCATCGAGACCTCCTGCGACGAGACCGGCGTGGGCATCGTCCGCGGTACGACCCTGCTCGCGGACGCCGTCGCGTCGAGCGTGGACACGCACGCCCGCTACGGCGGCGTGGTCCCGGAGATCGCCTCGCGCGCGCACCTGGAGGCGATGGTGCCGACCGTCGAGCGCGCCCTGAAGGAGGCCGGTGTCTCCGCGCGCGACCTCGACGGCATCGCGGTGACGGCGGGACCGGGTCTGGCGGGCGCGCTGCTGGTCGGGGTGTCGGCGGCCAAGGCGTACGCGTACGCGCTGAACAAGCCGCTGTACGGGGTGAACCACCTCGCCTCGCACATCTGCGTCGACCAGCTGGAGCACGGGCCGCTGCCCGAGCCGACGATGGCGCTGCTGGTCTCCGGCGGGCACTCGTCGCTGCTGCTCGCGCCCGACATCACCTCGGACGTACGGCCGATGGGCGCGACGATCGACGACGCGGCGGGCGAGGCCTTCGACAAGATCGCGCGCGTGCTGGACCTGGGCTTTCCCGGCGGTCCGGTGATCGACCGGCTGGCGCGCGAGGGCGATCCGGCGGCGATCGCGTTCCCGCGCGGCCTCACGGGGTCGCGCGACGCCGCGTACGACTTCTCCTTCTCGGGGCTCAAGACCTCGGTGGCGCGCTGGATCGAGGCCAAGCGGGCGGCGGGCGAGGACGTGCCCGTACGGGATGTGGCGGCGTCCTTCCAGGAGGCGGTCGTGGACGTGCTGACCCGCAAGGCGGTGCGGGCGTGCAAGGACCAGGGCGTGGACCACCTGATGATCGGCGGGGGAGTGGCCGCCAACTCCCGGCTGCGCGCGCTGGCGCTGGAGCGCTGCGAGCGGGCGGGGATCCGGCTGCGGGTGCCGCGGCCGGGGCTGTGCACCGACAACGGCGCGATGGTGGCGGCGCTGGGCGCCGAGATGATGGCCCGCAACCGGCCCACGTCCGACTGGGATCTGTCGGCGGACTCGTCGCTGCCGGTGACGGACACGCATGTGCCGGGCCGCGCGCATACGCACGATCATGTGCACGAGATCAGCAAGGAGAACCTGTACGGATGACGCTGATGACGCCGACGACGGTCACGTTGATGTGGGAGGCCAAAGCGGCCCAGGGGAGGGGCGCGGAGCTGCTCGCATGGGCGCGGGAGCGGGCGCGGGAGCGGGCGCGGGAGCTGGCGTACGAGCCGCTGCGCCGCGAGGTCTTCCGCGCCGGGCCGGACCGGGTGCTGGTCATGACGTGGTGGGAGGCGGCCGACGTGGCCGCCGAGCTGCCTGAGCTGCCCGAGCCCGCGGCCGACTTGAGCGCGCGGCCGGTGCACCGCTGGCGCTTCGAGTCACTGGGCGTCGCCTGACGGGTCCGCCGCGGCCCTCCCCTCTGGCCGCTCCGGAAGATTCTCAAAAGAATTTCGGGGAGGCTGTCGATCCGGCCGTCTCCCGTTCGACGCAAGGGTGAGAGGCAGGGAACGCCCCCGCCTTTTTGACCGGCTGACCGGCTGACCGACTGACCGAGGAGTCACCATGCCGCGCTTCATGTCCCTGATCCACGTCGATGAGAAGAACGCCCCCGCCGAGGGCCCCAGCCCCGAGCTCATGCAGCGCATGGGCGCGCTGCTCGAGGAGATCACGAAGGCCGGGGTCATGCTGGACACGGCCGGGCTCGCCCCGACCTCGCAGGGCACCCGCGTCACCTGGTCCGGCGGGAAGCTGAGCGTCACGGACGGGCCCTTCACGGAGAGCAAGGAAGTGATCGGCGGCTACGCCATCCTCCAGACCAAGGACAAGGCCGAGGCCATCGAATGGACCAAGCGCTTCCTGCAGGTCCATGAGGAGTACTGGACCATCACCTCGGAGATCCGCGAGATCGCCGAGGGCTAGCCGAGGGCTGGAAGGCGGCGGGACCCTGCGCTTGCCTGCCCCGACCCACGGCTGTTCTGATGGATGGTCGTGACGGCAGCAAGCGCGGTGGAAGCGGTATTCCGGATCGAATCGGCGCGGATCATCGCCGGTGTCACGCGGATCGTACGAGACGTGGGCATCGCCGAGGAACTCGCGCAGGACGCTCTGGTCGCCGCGCTGGAACAGTGGCCGGAGTCGGGCGTCCCGGACAAGCCGGGGGCCTGGCTCATGGCCACTGCCAAGCATCGCGCGATCGACCTCGTACGCCGCCGGGAGACGTACGCGCGCAAGCTGGCGGAGGTGGGGCGCGCCCTGGAGGACGTACAGCCGCCCGAAATCCCCGGACCCGCCGAGCCCGACGACATCGACGACGATCTGCTGCGGCTGATCTTCACCGCCTGCCACCCGGTGCTCTCCACCGAGGGGCGGATCGCACTCACGCTGCGGCTGCTGGGCGGGCTGACGACCGACGAGATCGCGCGCGCTTTCCTGGCGCCGGAGCCGACGGTCGCCCAGCGCATCGTCCGCGCCAAGCGCGCGCTCGCCAAGGCGGACGTCCCCTTCGAGGTCCCGTACGGCCCCGAGCGCGCCGAACGCCTGTCATCGGTGCTGGAAGTCATCTACCTGATCTTCAATGAGGGCTACGCGGCGACCGCCGGCGACGACTGGCAGCGCCCGGCGCTGTGCGAGGACGCGCTGCGCCTGGCCCGGGTGCTGGCGGGCCTGATGCCCAAGGAACCCGAAGTGCACGGCCTGGTCGCGCTGCTGGAGATCCAGGCCTCACGCACGGCGGCCAGGACGGACCCCGACGGCACACCGGTGCTGCTCGGCGACCAGAACCGCGCCCGCTGGGACCAGCTGCTGATCCGGCGCGGCTTCGCGGCGCTGGAACGGGCGGGGAGCGGGCCGTACGGACCGTACGCGCTCCAGGCGGCCATCGCGGCCTGCCACGCGCGGGCGATGCGGTACGAGGACACGGACTGGTCCACGATCGCCACCCTGTACGGCCGCCTCGCGGCGCTCACCGCGTCCCCGGTCGTGGAACTGAACCGCGCGGTCGCGATCTCGATGGCGGAGGGCCCGGAGGCGGCGCTGACCCTGGTCGACGCACTGGCGACGGAGCCCGCGCTGAAGGGGTACCACCTGCTGCCGAGCGTACGGGGGGACCTGCTGGCGCGCCTGGGCCGGGGCGAGGAGGCCCGCGCGGAATTCGAACGGGCGGCGTCGCTGACCCGCAACGAGCGGGAGCGGGAGCTGCTGCGGGAGCGGGCTCGTCAGTCGATGTGATGAACGGCGGGGACTACGGCAGTGCGCAGTGCGCAGTGCGGATCAGCGGTCAGTGGATCGGCGGTCAGCGGAGCCGGCTCGCCAGCTCCGCGAGCCACGCGCCCGGGGCGTACTCCGCCGGTGCGTCGACCTCCATGCCCAGCGTGGTGACGGCCAGCGCGTAGTCGGACTCCTCCAGCGGCAGCGTCAGCAGCTCGTGGAGCTCCCCCGTGAGCTGGGCGATCAGCCCCGCGTCGGTGGTGTCGAGGTAGTCCTGGAGCGCCGCGTCATGGTCCTCGAACTCGTCCGGCATGTCCTGCGAGAACCAGCCGCCCAGGAACTGCGCGAGCTCCGGGAAGCGGGCGTGCCACTCCCAGTGCGTCTGGGGAGTGGCGGGCGGCGGGGCCTCGCCGGTTTCGACGCTCTCCTTGAGGCGGTCCGCCAGGCGCACCAGCCACGCCTGGATCTCCGAGTCGGGCAGACCGACATCCGGTACGGGATAGAACTCGCCGAGCCGCAGCCGCAGCCGGCCCGGCGGGTTGTCGGCGTACTCGCGCAGTTGGTGCTCGGCGACGGCGATGCACCAGGGGCGGGTACGCCAGGTGTGGCGGAGGTAGGCGGTCAGCGGCTCCTCGTCATCGGCCGTCCGGCCCAGGTGGGCCCGGATGACCTCATCCAACTCGCCGTACTTCCGGTCGTGTTCGCGCGGCTTCAGGGACACGGGCGCTGCCTTTAGCGGTAGATGTGGATCGGGAACGTGGCGTGGACGGTGAAGCCGTGCGGGCTCTCGGTGTTCCGCTTGAGGATCACGCGGGCCGCGCGGACATCGACCGGCTCTCGCCCGGCCAGCATCATCGCCTGCAGCAGCACCCGCCCGACGGGCTCGGAACGCGACGGCCACGCCGCCTCGATGGTCAGGCGCTGCCGGGTGGACTGGGCGAGCCAGCGGTGGATGACCTGCTCATTGCGGGTCACGACCTGCTGCGTGGCCCACTGCGCCGTCTCCCGGTCGGGGTACGTGGCGACGCGGTTCCGGGTGACGGCGGTCATGAATGCTCTCGCTGCATATGGTCGTTGACGGTGTCGATGAGCGCGCGGAGCCCGTCGCGGCCGGCCCAGGACAGATGCGGCCTGAGCCCCTCCGCGCCGGGGAACAGCGCCAGGGCCCGCTGCGCCTCGGTCGCGTAGGAGGCCGCCCGCTCATGGCAGTACGGGTGCTCGCTGCTCACATAGGACCGGACGGTGTCCGAGAAGGACCCACCGCCCTCGTCCATGAGGACGGCGTCGAAGCCGAACAGATAGGGAAACGTCTGCAGGAATTCCCATCCGGCCATCGGCAGTTCCGAGTATTCGGGTACCCCTTCGCGGTTGAGAATCCGCACCAATTCGGCCAGCATGCGCAGATACTCGACGGGTTCCATATCACCGGCCGCGCGCATCGCCTTCTCCCGGAATTCCGGCGGAAAAGAATCGAGCGAGCCCGCTCGGGCGACGGAGTCGGCGGCGAAGTCCAGCACTCCGGACGACGCATAGACCGAGCAGTTCCAGTTCGCGATCCAGTCGCCGCGGACGACGCGGATATAACGCTGGATCTCCTCGTCCAGGGAAAGCTTCCCGCCCGACTCCTGGGCCGCGATGGCGAGATCGAGGAGCCGCGGCGCCGGACCGTCCGAGAACAGCGACACAGGCGATGGCTGCCAGTCCTGCGAGTGCTGCGAGGGCTGCGAGGGCTGCACGTAACGTACCTCTCTCAAGGGTCTCAGCGGGCTCACGGGCCCTTGTGCGGCATGGCGGTGAGCACGATGAAGGGCGGCTCCAGACCCTCTTTGTAGACGAGCCGCACCTGGACCCAGTTCTTGTCCTCGGCCCTGGCGTTCATGCCGTCTGCAGCATAGTCGTCGCGCGAGACGCTACGGCCGGTGGACTGCCCGGGGAATTCCAGATAGACCGGTGGCTGGATCTCCGACTTGTTCGGATCGTAGTTGGGGTTGTTCTTTATCTTCTTCTCTGTGCTGTCGATCCAGTCCGCGATCCGGTTTTCGTTGGCGTCGTTCTTGAGGGCGGCCTGCGTGAAACGCTGCGCGGAGCCCAGGTCCGTGAAAGAGGACGCGGCCGGCGCGCCCGCCTGGTCCCGCAGCCGCTGCCTCAGCTGGTCATCGGTCAGGCCGACATGTTTGTCGATGGGGTGGCTGCCGTAGAGCCCTTCCTGATTCGCCAGATCCATCGGGTAATAGGTGTTGTCCGGGTCCTCACCGGGCACGGTGAAACGGTGCTCCCGCTTGAAATCGTTCAGGGCGCGTGCGCCGAACGCCTGTGCCCGGGCGGCCTCCGCGTTGTACGTCGGGGCGCTCAGGAAAGCCTCGTCCAGCGGGCCGTTCAGCGCGTTGAGCTTGGGCACGATCGCGTTGACCCGGGTGTTGTAGGTCTCGACGACGGCGTTGATCGCCGCGGTGTCGAGATTCAGCGTAATTTCCATACTGAGTTCCGCTCCGCCCGCGGCGGCACCCGAGAGGACGCGTCCGAACATCTTGACGGCGCCCTTCGCGCCTTCCTTGACGTCGTCCATGCCGACTCCGTCGCTGAGGTCGATCTTCCCGACCGCCTCGCGTACGGCCTCCATGTAGATGTCCCAGACCTTGCCGTTGAGATCGACGGCGGCCTCGGCGAACTCGTACAACTCATCGCCGAGCTTCATGGCGGTGTCGTGGAGCGCTGTCATCACCGGGTGGCTGGGGGTTGTCTGGGGAGCGCCCGCCGACGGGGCCTGGTCGTGCTTCCACGCGTAGCCCGCGGTGGATGTGCCCCAGGCCGTGGTGCCCCACAGCGAGCTGCAGAACTGGCGCATGGCGTCGTACCACTCGCTGTTGGCCTGCTGGGTGATGCTGTTCGCCTGCCCGGTCAGCCTGCCCTCGGTCGCGCCGAGCGCGATGGTGATCGAACGCCACGCCTTGGAGAGATCGTTGAGGTGGTGCTGGTGCGGATACGGGTAGACCTCCGCGACCTTGCCGAGCCGGAAGGCGTGTTCGACGACCGGGCGCAGCAGGTCCCGGATCATCTCCGGGACCCATTCCAGCAGGCTGCGGAAGAAGCCGTCGCCGCCGTCGTCGTCGCCCCATTTCAGGTTGGGAACCTTGCCGTAGTCGGGAGCCTTGTCGATGACCTGCGGCACTGGCTGCAGGGCGGGCTGCTTGGTGCCGGAGGGGTGGGCGGCGGCCTCCGCCGTCGCATAGTTGTTGGCCGTGGTGGTGAAGCCGACGGCCGCGCCGCCGATGGAGACCACGCTCTTGGCCCACACCTGGAGGAAGCGGTTGCCGACCTTGACGTACGCGGTGGCGAAAGCCTCGGCCGCGGTGCCGTAGCCGCCCGCGTCGGGATGCTTCTGCAACTCCGTGAGCAGGTCCTTGGGCGCTCTGTCGTGTATTTCCTGCTGGCTGGCGAAGCTGCCGGAGACCCGGTGCAGATCGGACGGTTTGACGTCGATGGTGCCGGCCCCCGAGGGCGGAGTCGGAGGGGTGGCCATCAGGCGGCCCCCCAGCCCCGTAGCACCGCGCGGTGCGCCTCGGCGTAGTTCGCGTGGCCGGTGGTCACCACCTCGTGGAGCCACGCCTGCGCCGCCTGCAGGTCCTGCATCTGCCTGTCCCACTTGTCGAGTTCGTCGACGAAGGCGTCGCGGGCCTCGCCCTTCCAGGACAGGACCACTTTCTCGGTCCGCTCGTAGAGGGTTTCGAGCCGCTCGTTGAGCTGCTTGAGGATGTCCCCCAACTCCTCGGCCAGCTCCCGCAGGGTGGTGAAGTTGACGCCTATGTAGTCGTCCGACACGGGTGACCTCCCCTTACGTTCAGATGTCGTGGATGCGACTGCGCGGCGCCGGCGGGGCTGTGTCCTCCGACAGCGCCTGCGCCTCGCGCGCCACGTCCACCCGCGACTCGGCGCGCCGCATCGTCTGGAGCGTGTCCAGCTCCTGCCGGGTGAAGCCGTCGCGCCCCATCCGCATGGCCTCTTCCAGGACGACGAGGGTTTCCCGGATCCGTACGGCGTCTTCCGCGGCGCCCCGGTGCAGCGCGCGGTACCCCTTGGCCGTCTCGCCCTGCCAGCCCGCCTCGATCCGGTCGACGATCGCGTCCATGCGCTTCACCTGCGCGTTCAGGTGACGCTGCATGTCATCGAGGTCCCCGGCGAGCCGGGTCAGATCGCCGTCCGAGACATCGAGATTGGCGCGCTCCACCATGGCTACCCCTCAGTCGGTCACTCCTGCGCTACCGCAATCACATCCGGCACCCTAACAACGCCCGTTTACGGCATGGCGGTTGCAACGGCAACGGCATATGTGAGCCGGATTACGCGAGCCGGATGACGCCCGGATTACGCGGGCCGGATCGCGTGAGCCGGCTGCGCGGGCCTCCCGATCAGCATCGTCGGCGCCCCCGCCACCCTCGTCAGGAAGACCGTCGCCGCGTTCGGCCCCTGCGGTTTCACCTTGCGGCGCAGCTCCTCCGGTTCCACCGCCGAGCCGCGCTTCTTCACCGTCAGCGTGCCGACCCCGCGTTCACGCAGCAGCGCCTTCAGCTTCTTCAGCCCGAAGGGCAGCTCGTCGGTGATCTCGTACGCGGTGGCGTACGGCGTCGGCCGGAGCTCGTCGGCCGTGATGTACGCGATCGTCTCGTCTATCAGCCCGCCGTCCAGCTGCTGGGCGACCTCGGCGACCAGATGCGCCCGGATGACCGCGCCGTCGGGCTCGTAGAGGAAGCGGCCCACCTTCCGTACCCGCGGGTCGGGCAGGCCGCTACCGGTGAGCGCGCGCGGCCCCGGCAGCAGCGTCGCGCCCACCGCGCCCGGCCGCGTCCCGAACCACAGCACCGCCTCCTTCACCTCGCCGCCGTCCGAGATCCACTCCGCCTCGGCGTCGTCCGGGACCGCCTCGTGCGGGATGCCGGGGGCGATCTTGAGCGCGGCGTGCGGGCGGGTGCGGGCCGCGGCGATCGCCCAGGACAGCGGCGGCGAGTACGACTCCGGCGAAAAGATCCGGCCCCGGCCGCCCCGCCTGGCCGGGTCCACGAACACCGCGTCGTACGCGGACGTGTCGGTCCCGGTGACGTCCTCGCACCGGACCTCGATCAGACTGGTCAGGCCCAGCGCCTCCGCGTTCGCACGTGCCACCTCCGCCGTCAGCGGGTCCCGGTCCACCGCCAGTACGGAGATGCCCGCCCGGGCGAGCGCGATCGCGTCGCCGCCGATCCCGCAGCACAGGTCCGCCACGCTCCGTACGCCGAGAGCGGCGAAGCGCTCGGCGCGGTAGGCGGCGACGGAGCGGCGGGTCGCCTGCTCGACGCCGTTCGGGGTGAAGAACATCCGCCGCGCGTCCTGAGCGCCGAACTTCGCGGCTGCCCGCTGGCGCAGCCGCGCCTGCGAGAGCGCCGCCGAGACCAGCGAGGCCGGATGCTCGCGGCGCAGGCGGGTGGCGACGGCCAGCTCCTGCGCCGGGTCGTAGGCGTCCAGGGACGCCAGGAGTGCCGGCCCTTCCCCGGTGCGCAGTTCCGCGAAGGAGGTGAGGGGATCAGTGGGGGCGGTGGCGTCGTTCACCGGCCCATTGTGGGCCAGGCGGGGGATGGTGCGCCCGCGGTGGCGGTGTCGGCCGGAGCGTACGGACCGGTGCTGACAGGATGCGACGCCATGCAGCTAGTACGACAAAAGGAAAATAAGACAGCAAACAGGGCCTTGCTGGTCCTGGCCGCACTTCTGGCCGCGGCCCTCGGTTCCGCCTGCGCGTCCGGCGCCCAGGGCGGCTCCGGCCCCCCGGGCGGGCGGGCCGGCCCGGATGCGGATGCCGGACCCGTCACCGGTCGGCACGGGAAGGAGCCGGAGCAGGCCGGCCCGGCCGGCGCGCTCTCCGCGTACGTACAGCGGGTGAAGCGCGCTCAGGCCGCGCGTGTCGTCGCCGCGAAGAAATGGGGCCTGGCGAAGACCCCGCTCGCCGCGCCCCCGCCGCCCGCCGTCAAACCGAAGATCACCAGCCGCAAGGGCTTCGAGGTCGAGGGCGGCGAGTCGCTGCCGCCCGTCTTCACCACCGTGCCGGTCAAGGAGAAGATCGTCTTCCTGACCATCGACGACGGCGCGGAGAAGGACCCGGCGCTGCTGCGGATGATGACCGACCTCCGGATCCCGTACAGCGCCTTCCTCAGCGACTATGTGATCAAGGACGACTACGCCTACTTCCGGCAGATGCGGGACCGCGGCGTCTCCCTGCACAATCACACCCTCAACCACCCCTATCTGCCCGGCCTTTCGTACGCCGAGCAGAAGGAGGAGATCTGCGGCCAGCAGGCGAAGATCGAGAAGCACTTCGGGAAGCGGCCCCCGCTCTTCAGACCGCCGTACGGCAACTACAACAAGGACACCCTGCGCGCCGCCCGGTCCTGCGGGGTGAAAGCCGTGCCGCTGTGGGCCTCCGAGGCGTTCCCGGACCGTATGGAGTGGCGGGAGTGGGACCGCGATCTGCACCCCGGCGACATCATCCTCACCCACTTCCGGGGCCGCGCGGAATGGAAGGGCTCCATGCCCGACTTGATCCGGCACGTCATGAAGACGGTCACCGGCAAGGGCTACGCCGTCGCCAAGCTGGAGGACTACGTATGAGGCGGGCGGTATGAGGCCGGCGGCACTGCTGGCGGCCGGCGCGCTGCTCGTCACGGGGTGCGCGCAGTCGGTCGACCCGATCGAGCGCCTCGGGCGCAGGGCCGCGCAGCAGGTCTCCCCGGGGGCGCGCTCGGCACCGTACGCGGTGGACCGTGTGCCGACCCGCGACAAGGTCGTCTTCCTCGCCTCCGACGAGCGCGCGGTCCGCGATCCGCGGTTCGTACGGATGAGGGGCGAGCTGAAACTGCCGGTCAGCGTCTTCCGTACGGCGGGCCGTCCCGGTCCGGTGCCGGGCCGGGTGTACGCGGAGGGGGAGCGGCTGCGGCCGGGCGACGTCGTACGGGCGGAGCCGGGGACGCTGGCGCTGCTGCTGCGCCGCGTACAGGAGCAGGGGTACGCGGTGGCGCGCCTGGAGGACTACGTCCGGCCGCGTCCGACCCCCGGGAAGAGTGGAGATCGAGCCGCCGCACCGCCGTGAATTGGCACTCCGCTTGACCGAGTGCTAATCGCGGTCATAGTCTCTGGTCTGGCACTCCCCAGTGGAGAGTGCCAACGCAGCGACAGGCAGGTCCGGCACCCGCGACGACGGATCCACCTGGTCGCCACCCAGACAGTTAACCCCGTGAGATCTCCGAAGGGGGAGGTCGGATCGTGACGACCGCCAGCTCCAAGGTTGCCATCAAGCCGCTCGAGGACCGCATTGTGGTCCAGCCGCTCGACGCCGAGCAGACCACGGCCTCTGGCCTGGTCATCCCGGACACCGCGAAGGAGAAGCCCCAGGAGGGCGTCGTCCTTGCGGTTGGTCCGGGTCGCTTCGAGAACGGCGAGCGCCTGCCGCTCGACGTCAAGACCGGCGACGTAGTGCTGTACAGCAAGTACGGCGGTACCGAAGTCAAGTACAACGGCGAGGAATACCTCGTCCTCTCGGCTCGCGACGTGCTCGCGATCATCGAGAAGTAGTGAAGTAGTCCAGCAAGACAGTAGTGAAGTACTGAAGTAGTCAGGTCGGAGACCCGGGGGTCATTCCCCCGAAGCCTCCGCACCCGAGCATTTCTTGATCTGCGCCCCTGGCCCCCGCGACATATGTAGCCGGGTGGTCAGGGGCGCAGTTCGTTTGAGCGATGACGGTCGCCAGGGGGCGGCCGAGGATCGCAATGAGAGGACAGAGAAGCTCCATGGCGAAGATTCTGAAGTTCGACGAGGACGCCCGTCGCGCCCTCGAGCGCGGCGTCAACAAGCTTGCCGACACGGTGAAGGTGACGATCGGCCCGCGTGGCCGCAACGTCGTCATCGACAAGAAGTTCGGCGCCCCCACCATCACCAACGACGGTGTCACGATCGCCCGCGAGGTCGAGCTCGAGGACCCGTTCGAGAACCTCGGCGCCCAGCTGGTGAAGGAGGTGGCGACCAAGACCAACGACGTCGCTGGTGACGGCACCACCACCGCCACCGTGCTGGCCCAGGCGCTGGTCCGCGAGGGCCTGCGCAATGTGGCCGCGGGCGCGTCCCCGGCCTCCCTCAAGAAGGGCATCGACGCCGCGGTCAAGGCCGTGTCCGAGGAACTCCTCGCGACCGCCCGTCCGATCGAGGACAAGGCCGACATCGCCGCTGTGGCCGCGCTCTCCGCGCAGGACCAGCAGGTCGGCGAGCTCATCGCCGAGGCGATGGACAAGGTCGGCAAGGACGGTGTCATCACCGTCGAGGAGTCCAACACCTTCGGTCTGGAGCTCGACTTCACCGAGGGCATGGCCTTCGACAAGGGCTACCTCTCGCCGTACATGGTGACCGACCAGGAGCGTATGGAGGCCGTCCTCGACGACCCGTACATCCTGATCCACCAGGGCAAGATCACCTCCATCCAGGACATGCTGCCGCTGCTGGAGAAGGTCATCCAGGCGGGTGGCTCCAAGCCGCTGCTGATCATCGCCGAGGACGTCGAGGGCGAAGCCCTGTCGACCCTGGTCGTGAACAAGATCCGCGGCACCTTCAACGCGGTGGCCGTCAAGGCCCCCGGCTTCGGCGACCGCCGCAAGGCGATGCTCGGCGACATGGCCACCCTCACCGGTGCCACGGTCATCGCCGAGGAGGTCGGCCTCAAGCTCGACCAGGCCGGTCTTGACGTGCTGGGCACCGCCCGCCGCGTGACGATCTCCAAGGACGACACCACCATCGTCGACGGTGGCGGCAGCTCCGACGAGGTCAAGGGCCGTATCAACCAGATCAAGGCCGAGATCGAGTCCACGGACTCCGACTGGGACCGCGAGAAGCTGCAGGAGCGCCTCGCGAAGCTGGCCGGCGGCGTGTGCGTGATCAAGGTCGGCGCGGCCACTGAGGTGGAGCTGAAGGAGAAGAAGCACCGCCTGGAGGACGCCATCTCCGCGACCCGCGCCGCGGTCGAGGAGGGCATTGTCTCCGGTGGTGGCTCCGCGCTCGTCCACGCCGTGAAGGTGCTTGAGGGCAACCTCGGCAAGTCGGGCGACGAGGCCACCGGTGTCGCCGTCGTCCGCCGCGCCGCCGTTGAGCCGCTGCGCTGGATCGCCGAGAACGCGGGCCTCGAGGGCTACGTCATCACCGCCAAGGTGGCGGAACTGGCGGCCGGTCAGGGCTTCAACGCCGCGACCGGCGAGTACGGCGACCTGGTGAAGGCCGGCGTCATCGACCCGGTCAAGGTCACGCGCTCCGCGCTGGAGAACGCCGCGTCCATCGCTTCCCTGCTGCTCACGACCGAGACCCTGGTCGTCGAGAAGCCGGCGGATGACGAGGGCGACGCGGGCCACGGTGGCCACGGTCACTCGCACTGACGCGTAAGCGTCAAGCGTTGAGAAGGCCCCTGTTCCGGTCGGAGACCGACCGGAACAGGGGCCTTCTTCGTCAGGCATTGAGGTCAGGCATTGAGCTGGCGCATCAGCCCCGTGGTGTCGTAGTGCCACCAGCCTTCCTGGATCTTGCCGTCCTTGAACCGGAAGATCGTGGTGCCCGTCATGGAGACCTGCTTGCCCGTGGGTGCGAGGCCCAGGAACTCTCCGTGATGGGTTCCGGTCCAGGTCCACAGCGTCACGACGTCGTCGCCCTGGCAGATCTCCCTGTCCAGGTTGAAGTTGAAGTCGAAGGCCGCGCGCCAGCCGCTCACATCGTCGCGGAGGGCGTCGGATCCGACCACGGTCTCCTCTGCCTTTACGGGGTCGTGGTCCCGGTAATCGGCCGCGAACACCTCCTCGATGGCATCGAGATTGCCTCCGACGGCGATCTCGTGGAAGAACCGTCGAGAGGTTGCCTCATTCAACTGTTCATCGCGGACGACATCGAGGTCGGTAAAGTTGGGCATCCCGTCGCAGAGGGCGACCATCTCCTGGAAGATCCGGTCCGTCTCAGGCAGCTTCGAGTTCTTCATCGCCTCTTCGTACGACGGAAATTCAACTATCTCGACAATGTGGGAGCCGTCGGTGCGGTCCTTGCCGACGAGGCTGTGGGTGGCGGTCCGCTTGCCCTTGGTCTGTTCGACCCATTGGTCCATGAGCCGGTCCAGCTCAGCGAACCGCTCGGTCTTGCAGTCGATTATCTGTACGAATTTCATGACGTCTCCCGAGCTGGCGAGCCGATCAGGATACGTCCAGTTTAGTGATATCTGTACAGATTGCGGTCCTTTCTTAGTGATTTACCGGCTTACCGGCTTACCGAGTTGCTGAGTTGCCGAGTTATTGCGGACCGTACTTCCGGCCCGTCCTGGACGAGAGCCCACCGAGCAGCCCGCGCGGCGCCAGCTTCACCACACCCATCAGCGCCTTGTAGCGCGCGTCCGGGATCGACACCGACTTCCCGCGAGCCAGATCCGCCAGCGCCGCCGCCACCAGCTTGTCGGCGTCCAGCCACATCCAGCCCGGGATGTTGTCCGTCCCCATACCGGCCCGCTCGTGGAACTCCGTCCGTACGAATCCGGGGCACAGCGCCATAAGCCGTACGCCCGAACCGGCCAGATCCCGGGCCGCGCCCTGCGTGAACTGAACGACCCACGCCTTCGAAGCGCCGTACGTGCCGCGCGGCACGAACGCGGCCATCGACGCCACATTCACCACGCCGCCCCGCCCGCGCTCCCGCATCGCCTCCGTCGCCGCCGACGTCAGCCGCAGCACCGCCTCGCAGTGCACCTTCAGCATCGTCAGCTCGTCGGCCATGGACACTTCCAGGAAGCGCCCCTTGTTGCCGAACCCGGCGTTGTTGACCAGCAGGTCCACCGCGCTCTTGCGGTCGGCGAGCCGCTTCTCGACCACGCCGATCCCCGCCTCCTGCGACAGGTCGGCGGTCAGCACCTCCGCCTCGATGCCATGCCGGTCGTGCAGTTCGGTGGCCTGCTCGCGCAGCCGCTTGGTGTCGCGGGCCACCAGCACCAGGTTGTGCCCGTCGGCCGCGAGCCGCCCCGCGAACGCGGCGCCGATGCCCGCCGTCGATCCCGTAATCAGTGCAGTCGTCATAGGCGGCACGTTAGTGCCCCGGGTGCGCGGGCGGCGTACGCGCCCTGTCCACCTGCTGTCCCTTCCCGGTGACCGGGAACTGCCCCATCGTCCCGCCGGAGAGCCGCTGCTGCCACGCGCGCATGGCGTCATCGGGATGCTCCGGCGGCCATCCCTGAATCAACTCCCCCTTGTACGGGGGTGATACGGGCCCGCCTTCTCAGGGATTTGGCCCTACGCGGACTTCCCCTGAACGGACTTCCCCGACGCGCCGAACTTGGCCACGTACGCGCGGGCCTTCTCCAGAAGCTCGGGATGGAGGGCATCTCCCGCCGCGAGCACCTGGGGCAGCAGTGCCCGCTCGGTGGTCCCGGCCCGGAACGACAGAGCGACCGTGACCTCGTGATCCGGCCGGTGCACGACCTCTATCGCGTCGCCCCCGCGGATCTCGCCGGGGACGACGACCCTGAGATACGCGCCGGGCACCGCATGCAGCGTGAAGCGCTTGACCCAGCCCCGCTCACCCAGCCAGCTCCCGAACGTACGACACGGAACCCGGCCGCTCGTCACCTCCAGCACCAGCTCCTGGCCTATCCGCCAGCGCTCGCCGATCTTCGCCCCGCTCACATCGAGCCCGCTCGTCGTGAGGTTCTCCCCGAACGAGCCATTGGCGACCGGCCGCCCCAACTCCCGCTCCCAGTGGTCGAGATCCTCGCGCGCGAAGGCGTACACCGCCTGGTCGGTGCCGCCGTGGTGCCGCAGGTGGCAGACGGCGTCCCCATCGAGCCCGCCGCCGCCCTTGCCCTTCGGGCCCGGGTCCGTCACTCGTACGGCCCCATCGACCGGCTGTTTGTCGATGCCCGTCATGCCGCTCGGGGATTCGGTGTACTCGACGCTCTTCGGGCGTCCCACATTCACGGTCAGAACCTTCATGTACAGCACGCTAACCCGCCGCTCTCAAACCAACCAGTCAATTATTACCGTTCCCCCCAAGCTCCCCTTATATTCAAGGAATGATCGAAGCCCGGCATCTCCGTGTCCTGCGCGCCGTGGCCGCCACCGGCTCGTTCTCCGCTGCTGCCCGCGTGCTCGGCCGCACCCAGCCCGCCGTCAGTCAGCAGATGAAGGTTCTGGAGGCGTCCGCGGGCACCCCGCTGCTGATCCGTACCGGTCGCGAAATGCGCCTGACGCAGGCGGGCGAGGCGCTGGTGCGCCACGCCGCGGGCATCCTCGCCGGGCTGACCGCGGCCGAGGAGGAGATCGCCGCCATCGTCGGCCTGCGGGCCGGCCGGGTCCGCCTCGTCTCGTTCCCCAGCGGCAGCTCCACGCTGGTGCCGACCGCGCTCGCCGCCCTGCGCGCAGCCCACCCCGGCACCCGGGTCACCCTGGTCGAGGCCGAACCGCCGCGTTCGGTGGAGCTGCTCCGGGAGGGTGACTGCGATGTGGCGCTCGCCTTCCGCTACGGCGCGGCGGGCGAGGCGCGAGAGGAGCGGCGAAACGAGGTGCGAGAGGAGGAGTGGGACGACCTGACCGTCCGCCCGCTGCTCACCGACCGCCTCGTCGGGCTGGTCCCCGAAGCCCACCGCCTCGCCGCAGCGGGCTCTGTCGCCATCGGCGAGCTGGCCGAGGAGTCCTGGATCGCCGGCTGCCCGCGCTGCCGCGGCCAACTCGTCGCGGTCTGCGAGGAGGCGGGCTTCACCCCTCGTATCGACTACGCCACCGACGACTCCCCGGCGGTAATCGGCCTGGTCCGCGCGGGTCTGGGGGTGGCGGTGCTGCCCGAGCTCGCGATGGAGTCCGTACCGCCCCAAGGCGTGCGGACCGTGGCCCTGGAGCCGCCGGTCCGGCGCGAGATCGTCGCGCTCACGCTGCCGGACCTGGCTCAGGTCCCGGCGGTCGCCGCCATGCTCGACCAGCTGACCCTGGCCGCGACCCGCTGAGGGTCCTTGCAGGAACGTATCTTCAAATCTTGGAATATTTCCGGAATCCTGGACTTCCACCGAACCGGACACGGGGCCAGAATCGGATCGGAATCGGGGCCAGAACCGGAATCGGGACCAGAATCAGAACGGGAACCTCGGACTTCTTCAGAACCTTGACCTTTCCAGAACCTCGGGCTCTCCGGCCGCGGGCGTCAGTCTCGCGCCGTGCCTCCCACGCTGGTCGCCGGGACCAGCCGATGACGGGCGCGCCCCATGAGCTCCTCGCGCTCGTCCTCCGTCAATCCGCCCCACACGCCGTACGGCTCACGTACCGCCAGGGCGTGCGCCGCGCACTCCGCGCGGACCGGGCACCTCATGCAGACCTCCTTCGCCGAGTTCTCGCGTGCGCTGCGCGCGGCGCCCCGTTCGCCCTCGGGGTGGAAGAAGAGTGAACTGTCCACCCCACGGCAGGCCGCGAGCAGCTGCCAGTCCCACAAATCGGCGTTGGGTCCGGGAAGGCGGGAGAAATCTGCCATAGCGCTTGTCCCCTTGAAACCGTGCTGAGTGGATACAGGACAGGTAGAACCAGACGAGATACGGGCGGGTCCGGCACCCGTCCCGTGCCAACGACCGTACATCTACTGTCTAAGTAGATGTAAATATGACTCATTGCGAATCTAGCCACATACGCCAGGAAAAGTGAAGAAAAGCCGCTAAATGGTGCACAGCTTGTAAATGGCTGGGTGGGGGAGCGGCGGCGCTCTCCTCCGCACACGGCCCCTCACATAGAGTGCTGAAGGCGGCCGTCCGACCCGTAACTCTTTCGAGTGACCGTCGTTGAGAGTGCCGAGGCGGTTGCGAGAACCAGCGCTCGGGCGCATGTCCGAGAACGTTCAACCGCACAGGTGACAAAACGTACCCAGCCTGGAGGCTCAAGGTGACGCGCATCAGCTGCGGAGGACGGTCATGACATCCGTCCTCGTCTGCGACGACTCCCCGCTTGCCCGAGAGGCGCTCCGCCGCGCGGTCGCGACCGTGCCCGGCGTCGAGCGCGTGACGACCGCGGCCAACGGCGAGGAAGTCCTCCGCCGCTGGGGCGCCGACCGCTCGGATCTGATTCTGATGGACGTACGCATGCCCGGTCTGGGCGGCGTCGAGACGGTCCGCCGGCTGCTCTCCGCCGACCCCGGCGCGCGGATCATCATGCTGACCGTCGCCGAGGACCTGGACGGCGTCGCGCTCGCGGTCGCCGCCGGCGCCCGCGGCTATCTGCACAAGGACGCCTCGCGCGCCGAACTGCGGGCGACGGTGACCCAGGCCCTCGCCGATCCGACGTGGCGGCTCGCTCCGAGGCGGCTGCGTTCGGCCGAAATGGGCGCCGCGCCGACGCTCACCGCGCGCGAGATCCAGGTACTCGAAGGGATGAGCCACGGCCGGTCCAACGCCGAGATCGGACGCGAGCTCTTCCTCTCCGAGGACACGGTGAAGACGCACGCCAGGCGGCTGTTCAAGAAGCTGGGCGCTTCGGACCGGGCGCACGCGGTGGCGCTCGGATTCCGCTGGGGTCTGGTCCGCTAGAACCTCGCGGGTGGGTTGCCGCGGGGGTACGACGGACCCCGCCCGCCACGGGTGGGCGGGGTGCCGGACGACTGCGGGCATCCGTTTCCCGCGCGATGCCGCATCCTTGAGGATGTGGAGTTCCTCAGGAACGAGTCGGTCGAGCGGGAGGGGAGGGCGCAGGAGATGAGTTCCGGCGCACCCGCTCATAACGCTTCGGTGCACAACATTGGACGCGGCGCTACGGACCCGGAGCCGCCAAGGCACCATGGACCGATGCGCGACGACGAGGTGGCGACCGCCCACGGGGCCATCGGTTCACTCGTACACCGAGCCGTCGACGGCGACGGACAGGCGACGCACGATCTCCTCGCGCATGTCCATCCGCTCGCGCTGCGCTTCTGCCGCTCCAGGCTCAGCCGGCTGCCAGGAGACGCGCGTCACTTCGTGGAGGACCTCGCCCAGGAGGTCTGCGTCGCGGTGCTGATGGCACTGCCGCGCTACAAGGACACCGGACGGCCCTTCGAGGCCTTCGTCTTCGCCATCGCCTCCCACAAGGTCGCCGATCTCCAGCGGGCCGCCATGCGCCATCCGGGGTCTACGGCCGTGCCGTCGGACGAGATGCCGGAGCGCCCGGACGACTCGCTGGGCCCGGAAGAGCGCGCGCTGCTCAGCGACGACGCCGAGTGGGCCAAGCGCCTGCTCGCCAATCTGCCGGACAACCAGCGGGAACTGCTGGTGCTGCGGGTCGCTGTCGGCCTGACCGCCGAGGAGACCGGGCAGATGCTCGGGATGTCCCCGGGCGCGGTGCGCGTCGCCCAGCACCGGGCCCTCAGCCGTCTGCGCGCGCTGGCCGAGCAGTGAGCCGAGCAGTGAACTGAGTCGTACGGACGTCACATACGTAGGTACAGACAGAGCTGCCCTGTGATCTTGATCGTGGAATACAAGGGCCGCGAAGCCGTTAGCATGGACATCCGCACCGATCAAGGCCATTTGGGGAAGGTGTCATGACCAACGTCGACGGAGTGCCCGGTAAATTCGCGACACTCGGGCTGACCTACGACGATGTGCTGCTGCTGCCGGGCTCGTCGGACATGGCGCCCGACCAGATCGACACCTCCTCGTACATCTCGAAGAACGTACGGGTGAACATCCCGCTGCTGTCCGCGGCCATGGACAAGGTCACCGAGGCCCGGATGGCCATCGCCATGGCCCGCCAGGGCGGCGCCGGCGTACTGCACCGCAATCTCGCCATCGCCGACCAGGCCAACCAGGTCGACCTGGTCAAGCGCTCCGAGTCCGGCATGGTCACCGACCCGATCACGGTGAACCCCGACGCGACACTCGGCGACGCCGACCGGCTCTGCGCGAAGTTCCGCATCAGCGGCGTCCCGGTGACCGACGCCGGAGGCAAGCTCCTCGGCATCGTCACCAACCGCGACATGGCCTTCGAGTCCGACCGTACGCGCCAGGTGCGCGAGGTCATGACGCCGATGCCGCTCGTCACGGGCAAGGTCGGGATCTCCGGCGCGGACGCCATGGAACTGCTGCGCCGTCACAAGATCGAGAAGCTTCCGCTGGTCGATGACGCCGGTGTCCTCAAGGGCCTGATCACGGTCAAGGACTTCGTCAAGGCCGAGAAGTACCCGATGGCCGCCAAGGACAAGGAAGGCCGGCTGCTCGTCGGCGCGGCCGTCGGCGTCGCGGGCGACGCGTTCGAGCGGGCCCAGGCGCTGATCGAGGCGGGCGTCGACTTCATCGTCGTCGACACCGCGCACGGCCACTCCCGGCTCGTCGGCGACATGGTCGCCAAGATCAAGTCGAACGCCGCGGGCGTCGACGTCATCGGCGGCAACATCGCCACCCGCGACGGCGCGCAGGCGCTGATCGACGCCGGTGTCGACGGCATCAAGGTCGGTGTCGGACCGGGCTCCATCTGTACGACGCGCGTGGTCGCCGGCATCGGCGTACCCCAGGTGACGGCGATCTACGAGGCCGCGCTCGCCGCCAAGGCGGCAGGCGTCCCGGTGATCGGCGACGGCGGTCTGCAGTACTCCGGCGACATCGCGAAGGCCCTGGTCGCGGGCGCGGACACGGTCATGCTCGGCTCGCTGCTCGCGGGTTGCGAGGAGTCGCCGGGCGAGCTGCTCTTCATCAACGGCAAGCAGTTCAAGTCGTACCGCGGCATGGGGTCGCTGGGCGCGATGCAGACCCGTGGCGAGCAGCGCTCCTTCTCGAAGGACCGTTACTTCCAGGAGGGCGTGGCCTCCGACGAGAAGCTCGTGCCCGAGGGCATCGAGGGCCAGGTCCCCTACCGCGGTCCCCTCTCCGCGGTCGTGCACCAGCTGACCGGTGGTCTGCGCCAGTCGATGTTCTACGTCGGCGGCCGGACGGTCCCCGAGCTCCAGGACCGCGGCCGGTTCGTACGGATCACATCGGCGGGCCTCAAGGAGAGCCACCCGCACGACATCCAGATGACGGTCGAAGCGCCGAACTACAGCAGGAAGTAGCCGGTTCAGCGGCACGCTGACGGCGGGGGCGGCTCCGGGTTTCCCGGGGCCGCCCCTCCCCTGTGTGTCGGGGATACTGGAAGCGGCAGGCAGCAGCGCCGAGAAGAACGGAAAGGCCACACATCGTGACTGAGATCGAGATCGGGCGCGGCAAGCGCGGTCGCCGGGCGTACGCGTTCGACGACATCGCCGTTGTACCGAGCCGGCGTACGCGGGACCCGAAGGAGGTCTCGATCGCCTGGCAGATCGACGCCTACCGCTTCGAGCTGCCGTTCCTGGCCGCTCCGATGGATTCGGTGGTCTCTCCGCAGACCGCGATCCGCATCGGCGAGCTGGGCGGCCTCGGCGTCCTGAACCTCGAGGGTCTGTGGACCCGGTACGAGGACCCGCAGCCGCTGCTCGACGAGATCGCCACTCTCGACCAGGACAACGCGACCCGCCGTCTTCAGGAGATCTACGCCGCTCCGGTCAAGGAAGAGCTGATCGGGCAGCGCATCAAGGAGGTCCGCGACTCGGGCGTCGTGACCGCCGCAGCGCTCTCGCCGCAGCGCACCGCGCAGTTCTCGAAGGCTGTCGTGGACGCGGGCGTCGACATCTTCGTCATCCGCGGTACGACGGTCTCCGCCGAGCATGTCTCGGGCGCCGCCGAGCCGCTGAACCTGAAGCAGTTCATCTACGAGCTCGATGTGCCGGTCATCGTCGGCGGCTGCGCCACCTACACGGCCGCGCTGCACCTGATGCGTACGGGCGCGGCGGGCGTGCTCGTCGGCTTCGGCGGCGGCGCCGCGCACACCACGCGCAACGTGCTGGGCATCCAGGTCCCGATGGCGACCGCGGTCGCCGATGTGGCCGCGGCCCGCCGGGACTACATGGACGAGTCCGGTGGCCGGTATGTGCATGTCATCGCGGACGGTGGCGTGGGCTGGTCCGGCGACCTGCCGAAGGCGATCGCGTGCGGCGCGGACGCCGTGATGATCGGCTCTCCGCTGGCCCGCGCGACGGACGCCCCGGGCAAGGGACACCACTGGGGCATGGAAGCCGTCCACGAAGACGTGCCGCGCGGCAAGCTCGTGGACCTGGGCATCGTGGGCACGACCGAGGAGGTCCTCGCCGGTCCCTCGCACAGCCCGGACGGGTCGATGAACTTCTTCGGCGCGCTGCGCCGGGCGATGGCGACGACGGGATACAGCGAGCTCAAGGAGTTCCAGCGCGTCGAGGTGACGGTGGCGGACTCCCAGCACAGCCGCTGATTGTCCACGTTTCTACGTTCTACGTGTCTACGTATCCACGTATCCACGTACGAGTGGGGCCCGGCACCAGGTGATGGTGCCGGGCCCCTTCGGCTGACCGGATCAGCCGTTGGCCTTCTTGGCACCGGCGTACGCGGCGGCCGCGCCGATGGCGAGGAAGAGGTAATCCATGGCGCCGGCCGCATCGCTCCACGCCTCGGCCAGCACGCCGAAGTGGTCTATGAAGACCTCGGCGAAGGAGCCGTCCGTGAGCTTGGCCAGGAGGACCGCGCCCCCGACCAGCTGGCCCAGGTACACGGCGGGGATCGCGAGTACCACGCTGACGAAGGGCAGCGCCGGGTTGCGTCCGCCCACCTTGGAGCCGGCGAAGCCGATGAGGTAGCCGACGCCGACGGCCGCGTAACCGATCTCGCGTTCGATGGCGCCGATGAGCGCGCCGTACGCGCCTGCGCCGACCAGCGCGGCGACGAGGGCGACGACGATGCCGAGGGCGAGGTTGTCGCGGGTGGGCGCCGGGGGTGGAGTCGGGGCGTACGGGGTGCCACCGGCGAACGGGTTGCCGGACGGCGGTGGGACGGGCTGGCTCATGTGCAATTCCCCCAGGGACGAATGCGCCGCACGACCGTGCGAGCGGAGTCCCGGACACTAGCAGCCAGGTCCGACAGCGCTCCAACGTGTTACCAGGTCGTTGCCCTGTCGCAGTAGGCCTTCACAGGCGGTGTGCGGCCCCGGCCGGAGTCGCGCCCCTGGTGTCGAGCAGGAGCTGGGCTTTCACCGCCAGACCCTGGAGGTCGTACGTACGGTGGTGCTGGAGCAGCACCGTCAGATCCGCGCTCGCGGCGGCCTCGTAGAGGAAGTCCGCGCGGGGGACCGGCAGGTCGCGTACGCGCCAGTCGGGGACGTACGGATCGTGGTAGCTGACGGCGGCGCCCAGGTCCATCAGCCGGCGGGCGATCTCGGTCGCGGGGGAGCTCTCCAGGTCGGCGAGGTCCGGTTTGTATGTGACGCCCAGGAGCAGCACGCGCGCGCCGCGGGCCGATTTGCCGTGTTCGTTCAGGAGGGTGGCGCAGCGCTGGATCACGTACTGCGGCATACGGGCGTTGATTTCCTGGGCGAGGCCGACCATCCGGAGGGGGTGACCGAGCGTACGGGGGGTGTGCGGGACGGAGTTGGGGTCCAGCGGGACTCCGTGGCCGCCGACGCCCGGTCCGGGGCGGAACGCCTGGAAACCGAAGGGCTTGGTCTCGGCGCAGCGGATGACGTCCCAGAGGTCGACGCCGAGGTCGTGGCAGAGCACCGCCATCTCGTTGACCAGGGCGATGTTGACGTGGCGGAAGTTGGTTTCGAGGACCTTGACGGTCTCAGCCTCGCGCAAGCCACGCGCGCGTACCACCTTGTCCGTGATGCGGCCGTAGAAGGCGGCGGCCGCTTCGGTGCAGGCGGGGGTGAGGCCGCCGATGACCTGGGGGGTGTTGGCGTGGCCGTGGGTGCGGCTGCCCGGGTCGACCCGGCTGGGCGAGTACGCGAGGTGGAAGTCACGGCCCGCGCGCAGGCCCGAGCCCTCTTCGAGGAGGGGGCGCAGGAAGTCCTCCGTGGTGCCGGGCTGGACGGCCGATTCGAGCAGCACGGTGGTGTGCGGGCGCAGCCGTGCGGCGAGCGCGCGTGCGGCTTCGGCGACCGCCGTGAGGTCAAGGGTGCCGTCCGCGCCGAGGGGTGTGGGGGCGCAGATGACGGCGGTACGTACGCGGCCGAGCGCGGCGGGGTCGGTGACAGTCCGAAAGCCCCCCGAGACCATCCGGCGGATATCGGCCGGGGTGCGTCCGGCGGCCGGTTCCGTGAGGTGACGCGGGTCGGTGTCGTAGCCGATGGTTTCGATGCCGGCGGCTACAGCGGCCTGGGCGAGAGGCAGACCGAGGTGGCCGAGTCCGATGACGGCGAGATCGGCGGGCATGGCGTGGGCCGTCCTTCCCTATAACCGGAGGGGGCAGTGAGCGCAAGCCCTGTGGACAGAACGAGCCAGCGCAATGTCACACTAGGCGTAAATATGACCGATCTGCCGTATTGCGCGCTTGTGCCGGTCCGAGTGTTATCCACAGGCGGTGGCTGAAGTCACCGATCGCGGACAGAATCGATGTTGTGAGCCCGACCGCAGGGGACATACGGGGGCGACGGGAGGCAACAGTGAAGACAGCGACACTGGGACCGGTGGAGCGTGCCGAGGCACTCGCCGGGTTGGCCGAGCGCGAACTGGACGTGCTGGTCGTGGGCGCGGGCGTGGTCGGAGCCGGGACCGCGCTGGACGCCGCGACGCGAGGACTCTCGACGGGCCTTGTCGAGGCGCGCGACTGGGCCTCGGGCACATCGAGCCGGTCGAGCAAGCTGATCCACGGCGGGCTGCGCTACCTGGAGATGCTGGACTTCACGCTCGTACGGGAGGCGCTGAAGGAGCGAGGGCTGTTGCTGGAGCGGCTGGCGCCCCACCTGGTGAAGCCGGTGCCGTTCCTGTACCCGCTTCAGCACAGGGGCTGGGAGCGGCTCTACGCCGGATCGGGCGTCGCGCTGTACGACGCGATGTCGGTGTCGTCGGGCCATGGGCGCGGGCTGCCCGTCCACCGCCATCTCTCGCGGCGCCACGCGCTGCGGGTCGCGCCCTGCCTGAAGAAGGGCTCCCTGGTCGGGGCCTTGCAGTACTACGACGCGCAGATGGACGACGCGCGCTATGTGGCGACCCTCGTGCGCACGGCCGCGAGTTACGGCGCGCAGGTGGCCAGCCGGGCGCGGGTGGTCGGCTTCCTGCGGGAGGGCGAGCGGGTCGTCGGGGCGCGGGTGCAGGACGTGGAGGCCGGCGGGGAGTACGAGATCAGGGCCAAGCAGGTCGTCAACGCCACCGGGGTCTGGACGGACGACACACAGGCGCTGATAGGGGAGCGCGGACAGTTCCATGTGCGCGCGTCCAAGGGGATTCACCTGGTGGTTCCCAAGGACCGGATTCACTCGACCAGCGGACTGATCCTGCGGACCGAGAAGTCCGTGCTGTTCGTCATCCCCTGGGGGCGGCACTGGATCGTGGGGACGACGGACACCGACTGGGACCTCGACAAGGCACATCCGGCGGCGTCCAGCGCGGATATCGACTATCTGCTGGAGCACGTCAACTCGGTGCTGGCCGTCCCGCTCACCAGGGACGATGTGGAGGGGGTGTACGCGGGGCTGAGGCCGCTGCTCGCCGGGGAGTCGGACGCGACCAGCAAACTGTCTCGCGAGCACACGGTGGCGCATCCCGTGCCCGGCCTGGTGGTCGTCGCGGGCGGGAAGTACACGACCTACCGCGTGATGGCGAAGGACGCGGTGGACGCGGCGGTGCACGGACTCGACCAGCGGGTGGCCGCCTGCGTCACGGAAAACGTGCCGCTGGTCGGCGCCGAGGGATACGCGGCTCTGTGGAACGCGCGGGCGAGGATAGCGGCGCGGACGGGGCTTCATGTGGTGCGCGTGGAGCATCTGTTGAACCGGTACGGCTCGATGACCGAGGAACTGCTGGGGCTGATCGCCGATGACCCCAAGCTCGGCGAGCCGCTCGGGAGCGCGGACGACTATCTGCGGGCCGAGATCGTCTATGCCGCGTCGCACGAAGGCGCGCGCCACCTCGATGACGTACTGACGCGGCGGACCCGGATCTCGATCGAGACCTTCGACCGGGGGACGCGGAGCGCTCGTGAGTGCGCGGAGTTGCTTGCGCCGGTGCTGGGCTGGGACAAGGAGCAGATAGAGAAGGAGGTCACGCACTACGAGAAGCGGGTGGAGGCGGAGCGGGAGTCGCAGCGGCAGCCGGACGACCTGACGGCGGACGCGGCGCGGCTGGGGGCCCCGGACATCGTGCCGCTCTGATCTGCTCTGAGATCCTGTCCGATCCGCTCCGAGTACCCGAGTGCTCCAATTTTTTCGGCGACCGGTGAAGGACTGTCAAAGGGAGGGGGAAAGTCGTCCGGCAGGCCGAACAAGCCTGCGACCAGCGGAGGGGTGGGCTTGACTGCGAGTAGCGGCGGGGTGGGCGGTCCCCCTCCTTCCGGGCCTGTCCTGTTGATCGGCGGCCCCGGGAGACACGCCGGTCCCTGAGTGAGGGACAATGGGAGTTCTGCCGGGGCGGGTTGCCGCATCGCGCGAGAAGCGGCGGGCGCGGCGGAGATCAGGGATCGCAGAGGGGACGCATGTCGGAGGCGGAGCAGTCGCGGAAGCCCCAGCGGGATGCCGGGCGGGATTCCGAGTTGGAGTCCCGGGGGGAGTCTCAGCGGGATTCCCAGGACCGCGAGAAGATCGACAAGGCTGACAAGTCCGGGAAGCCTGACACGCTCGACAAGAAGGCTGAGCCGGAGGCTGGTTCGGAGCCGAAGTCGGAGCCCGGGGTCGGGGCTGAGGGCAGGTCCGCCAAGAAGGCCGGGGGCGAGAAGGAGTCCGCGAAGGAGCCTGTGAAGGACGCTGTGCAGGCTGCCGGGCAGAAGCCTGACCAGGGCTCAGGCCAGGATGCCCCTGCGGGAACAGCCGGGGCCGGTGTCTCCAGGGCCGGGGCTGGAGCCTCGGGGAGTGGATCTGCCGGGGCTGGATCTGCGGGCGCTGGAACCTCCGGGGCCAAGCCCGCAGCCGGCGGGAAGGGCTTCGGGCGCGAGGCCGAAGGGCGGCTCCTCGCCGGGCGGTACCGGCTTGGAGGGGTGCTCGGCCGCGGTGGCATGGGCACAGTCTGGCGAGCGGTGGACGAGACACTCGGCCGCACCGTGGCCGTGAAGGAACTGCGCTTCCCCAACAGCATTGACGAGGACGAGAAGCGCCGGCTCATCACGCGGACGCTGCGCGAGGCCAAGGCGATCGCCCGGATCCGCAACAACAGCGCGGTGACGGTCTACGACGTCGTGGAAGAAGACGACCGGCCGTGGATCGTCATGGAGCTGGTCGAGGGCAAGTCTCTCGCCGAAGCCGTGCGCGAGGACGGCACGCTGACGCCGCGACGGGCCGCCGAAGTCGCCCTCGCGGTCCTCGACGTCCTGCGCTCCGCGCACCGCGAGGGCATACTCCACCGCGATGTGAAGCCGTCCAATGTACTGATCGCCGATGACGGGCGCGTGGTCCTCACCGACTTCGGCATCGCGCAGGTCGAGGGCGACCCGTCGATCACGTCGACCGGCATGCTCGTCGGCGCCCCCTCGTACATCTCGCCCGAGCGCGCCCGCGGCCACAAGCCGGGCCCTGCCGCCGACCTGTGGTCGCTGGGCGGCCTGCTGTACGCGAGCGTCGAGGGCGTTCCGCCGTACGACAAGGGCTCGGCGATCGCGACGCTGACCGCCGTGATGACCGAGCCGGTCGACCCGCCGAAGAACGCGGGCCCGCTGTTGGAAGAGGTCATCTACGGCCTGCTGGCCAAGGACCCCGAGCAGCGACTCGACGACGCGGGCGCGCGGGCGTTGCTCACGAAGGTGCTGTACGCGCCCGAGGCGCCGGAGCGGCCGGCCGAGCCCGAGCCGTCGCCGGAAGCCACCCGCGCCATCGCGATGCCGCCACTGCCGCCGTCGCCCGCGGCACCGTCCGCCCCGGCGAAGCCGAAGGACCCTGCGGCCGACCGGGTGCGTGGCGCGCTGCGCTCCGTACGGAACGCGGCTGCCGCGAAGCCGGCACGCAAGCCGGAATCGACGCCGCGGCCCACTCCGTCGGCCGCCCCGGCCGCGCGGCCCGCGCCGGTGCGGGCGCCGCTCACCGATGTGGTGCCCCGCCGGACCTTGGTGATCGTCGCGGTCGTCGTCGCGGTCGTCGTGCTCGCCACCGGGCTGTTCCTGACGCTGGGCGACGACGACGACCCGAGCGGTCAGAGCAAGACCAAGAACGACAAGGCGGCTTCTGCTGGGGCCACGACCGGCGCTACTGCCGGGGACACCGGCGCAGGCACGGGCACGGACACCGGCAAGGACACCGGCAAGGGGGAGAACGACAGCGACCAGGGGAGCAGCGGCGCGACGGGCGGGAAGCCGTCCGGGACGCCCAAGCCCGACGCCCCCGCGGGCGGGACCGGGCTGCCGGCTGGATATGTGATGGTCTCCAACGACCGGTTCCACTTCGCCATGGCGATGCCCAAGGCCTTCAAGCTCACCGGGATAGCCGGCGAGAACTCCGGCGGGATATTCAGCGCCGCCGGCGGTTTCCCGCGCGTCCAGGTCGACTTCACCGCCGGGCCCAAGGACGATGCCGCCGCCGCGTGGCGGGCCGCGGCCCCCGGGGTTGCCGGCAGCAGCACCGGGTACAAGTTTCTCGGCATCGGCAAGGTCGAGTACAACGGCTATCCGACCGTGGCCGACTGGCAATTCGAGCGCAAACAGGGCGGCGAGCGGGTAAGGGTTCTCAACAGGGGCTTCAGGGTGGATGACACGCACGGCTACTCGATCATGATTACGTGCAAGTCGAGTGAGTGGCGGAGCGCGGAGTGCGAGACGTTGCGCAAGACGGCGTTCGCCACATTCAAGCCCAAGGATTGAGCCAGGACACGTATCGTGAGACCTCACGGACGTTAAGCAGCCGCAAAGGGGTCGTAAAAGGCCGCAAGCGGCCATCAAATGACCGGAATTGACGGTTTGCTGCGGTCTCCGGGACCGGCCAAGGGACAGAGCGCTCGTGGGGAGGCGACGTGGACGACTACGCGGGACGGGTGCTCGCCGACCGCTACCGCCTGCCGCTGCCGCCTTCCGACGCGTATGAACTGGTCGAGACCCGCGCGTTCGACACGTACAGCGGGCAGGAAGTCCTGGTCCGGCAGGTGCCGTTACCAGAGGTGGTGGACGCTGAGGTCCTCGACGCGGACGGTCCGGCCGGGGCGGCTGTGCCGAGGCGGGCGGCCCAGGGGCGTACCACACGCAGGCCCACGGATCCGGCGGTGCGGCGGGCCATCGAGGCCGCGCAGGCCGCGGCGCGGATCCCCGACCACGCGCGCCTGGACCAGGTCTTCGACGTGTTCGCGGAGGCGGGTTCACTCTGGATAGTGAGCGAACGTGTCGCGGCGCGGCCACTGGCGGCCCTCCTCGCGGAGAAGCCGCTCAGCCCCTACCGGGCGGCGGAGGTCGCCTCCGATGTGCTCACCGCGCTGCGCGTGCTGCACGCGCATGGCTGGATCCACCGGAACATCACCGTTCGTACGGTGCTCGTCTGCGACGACGGACGCGTGGTCCTGACCGGGCTGGCGTCCGGCGCGGCGGAGGAGGCGCTGTGCGGGTACGCCCCGGTGCCTGAGGAGCCCGGGGAACCGGTCGAGCTGGACGAGTATCCCGGCCACGACCAGGACGACCAGGACGACCAGGACGAACTGAGCCACGACGAACTGAGCGAGCCGGGTGGCGGCGAACCGCCTGGGCAGGCCGCACTGGAGGCCGGGCCGTACGGCACCGGGATTTACGGGACCGAATCGTACGAGACCGGGCCGTACGGCACCGGGCCGTACGAGGCTCCGGCAGCCGCCGCCCACGGCGCGCTGCCCAGCAGCGGTGGCGTGCCGGATGTCCGAGCCGCGCGGGCGGGCGCGATCGCCGCGTACCGCGCGGGCGCGAGGGCCGCGGCGCGCGACAGCGACGACCAGCGTCAGGACTACGAGCCGAACGTCGTGGAGGGCGGCCCGGTGCAGGCGGGCCTCGACCCCGACTGGTGGGCCCATCGACCGGGCGACCGGGAGCGCGCCCCTGCCGCGAGCAGCATCGCCGACGACGAGTATGACGACGGAGAGAGCGGGGACGAGGAAGGCGACGAGAGCGGCTGGTACCCGGGCGACGACACCAGCGGCCCCGGCCGCGCGCGTCTGATCGGGACCTGGCACGACGGCCCCGGCCCCGGGCCCATACCCGCAGGCGGCAGCGGCGGCAGTACCCCGTACGGTGTCCGGCCCGCGTTGCCCAGCGCCCGTTCGGGCAACGTGCCGAGCCCACAGCCCGGCCGCCCCCAATTGGGTGTCACGGGCAGCTCTCCGTACGGCAGTTCGCCCTACGGAAGTCGCCCCGCGCTGCCTGGCCCCCGATCTGCCCCACCCGCCATAGCCGCCATAGCAGGCAGCAGCAGCGGCGGCGGCTGGGAGCACGGCGGCGCGGACGCCCCGCGGGCCGACGCCCAGCGGCAGGCGGCCGTGGCCGGTACCGGCGCTCCCACCGGCCGCTGGGACGAGATCGTCGCGAGCGGCTCCACCCCCGCGTACCGCGGCCCCGCCACGCCGCTGGCCGCCGAGCGCGCCCGGCAGGCGCGGATCGCCGTCGTCGGCGCGGTCACCGAGCGGTGGGCGCCCGAGCAGGCCGGACCGGTCCACGACAACTGGCAGCTGGCCGCCCCGGTCGGCCCGGCCACCGACCTCTGGGCCCTGGGCGCACTGCTGTACCGGGCCGTGCAGGGCCACGCCCCGTACCCCGAGGAGAGCGCAGTCGAGCTGGTGCAGCTGGTTTGTGCCGAGCCGCCCGCGTTCGCGGAGGAGTGCGGGCCGCTACGCCCCGTCGTGGAGTCGCTGCTGCGCCAGGACCCCACCGAGCGCCCGGACTTCGAAGAGCTGCGCGGCTGGCTGCGTTCGCTCGTACGGTCCGCGCCCGAGCCCGAGGCGGGCATGGACGTCGTGGCGCTGCCCTCGATCGCCGTCGACGCCACGCGGCTGCCCGTCATCCGCCGCCGTGGCGAGCTGGTGCGCAGACGCCGCCGGGGCTCGGCCGAGGTGGTCCACGGCCGTCACCGTCAGCAGCGGGGCAACCGGGAGCGCCGCGGCGAGCGCGGGCCGCGCTCACTCGGACGCGTCCTGCTGCTGCTGATACTGGCCCTCCTGGTGGCCGCCGTCGCGTACGCCGTGCTGTTCCTGCCGAAGGCCGACCCGGAGGGACAGACCCAGCCACAGGGCAAGAGCGGCCCGGTCCCGTCCGCGACGACGGACGGGCCGAGCCCCGGCCGCACGGCCCCGGACTCCCCGCCCGCGTCCGCCGGTGCCACCGGCAGCCCCGGTGCCCAGGAGCCCCAGCCCCAGACTTCTGCCCCGGGCGAGAAACTGCGCGAGGGCTATGTGCTGCGCAATGATGCCGAGGGCTTCCGGACCGTCGTCGACAAGACCTGGCAGCGCAGTCCCATCAACGACGCCGGTCAGGTCCGCTACACCGATGGCGACTTCACACTGATCGTTGTACCCGGCCGCGACAGCGTGCAGGCCAACGGCAGCGACCCGCTGGCCTACCAGCGGGACAAGGAGCGCGAGCTCAAGCCGTTTCGGGAGTCCTCCTGGGCCTGGTCGGGCACCGTGCGCCGGATAGACGTGGGACAGCGGGCGATGGCCGAGGGCGAGTACACCTGGCAGGACAGCAGTGGCCGCGAGGTGTACGTACGCAACCTTGCCCTGATCACCGGCGGCAGTTACCACGTCGTCCAGGTGATCGGTCCCGAGGACCAGCGCGAGCGGGTGACGGAGGCCTTCCAGGAGGCCACCGCCGCTTACCAGCCCACCCGATAGGTACCGCCCACCCGGATAGGTACTGGCCCACCCGCGATAGGTACCGGCCCAGCCGGTGGACGAACCGTCAGAGCGCCCTGGCCGGGCCACTGTCGAACAGATCACAGTGCGATCACTTGAGCGATCCGAGTGTCGTGCCCGCACCCCGTCTCCGTACCCTGTGATCCCAAGGAAACGGGGCACGGTACGTGGAAAACTCTCAGAGCACGGGCACGGGTCTGCTGCTCGCCGGACGTTACCGGCTGGGCGACAGCATCGGCAGCGGCGGTATGGGCAAGGTATGGCGCGCGCATGACGAGCTGCTGCACCGGATCGTCGCCGTCAAGGAGCTGACGGCCGGGCGGTACGTCGCCGAGGCCGATCGGGTCGTTCTGCACGCCCGCACCCAGAAGGAGGCGCGGGCCGCCGCCCGGATCAGCCACCCCGGCGTCGTTACCGTCCACGACGTGCTCGAATACGATTCCCGTCCCTGGATCGTCATGCAGTACGTCGACGGGCCTTCGCTCGCCGGCGCCGCCAAGGAGTCCGGCCTGATCGCCCCCACCGAGGCCGCCCGCATCGGGCTGCACGTCCTGCGCGCGCTGGGCGCGGCGCACGCCGCCGGGGTCCTGCACCGGGACGTCAAGCCGGCGAACGTACTGCTCAGCCGCGACGGCCGGGTGCTGATCACCGACTTCGGGATCGCCGCGATCGAGGGCGACTCGACCATCACCCGGACCGGCGAGATCGTCGGCTCCATCGACTACCTGGCCCCCGAGCGGGTGCGCGGCGCCGATCCGGGGCCCGCGTCCGACCTCTGGTCGCTCGGCGCGACGCTGTACACGGCGGTGGAGGGCCAGTCGCCGTTCCGCCGGTCGTCCCCGCTGGCCACGATGCAGGCTGTGGTGGGCGAGGAGCCACGCCACCCCGCCTCGGCGGGTCTGCTCGCACCCGTGATCATGGCGCTGCTGCGCAAGGATCCCGCTGTACGGGCGTCCGCCGCCGAGGCCGAGCGGATGCTGCTGGAGGCGGCGGAGGGGCGGGTGCCGGTACAGCGGACGGCGGCCCGGCGAGGCGCGCGGCCCGAGACCATGGGCCTGGCGCAGCCGACGCCGACTCCGATGTCGACTCCGACGCCACCCACCGCGGTGTCGGTCCCCGCTGCCGTTACGGCGGTGGTGGCTCCGGCCCGGCGCGGTGGCCGGCTGCGCAGGGCGGCGGTCGTCGTCGTACTCGCCGCGGTGGTGGGCGGCGGCGCGGGGTTCGCCGCCATGAAGTACGCGGGCAACGACACGAGCGACACGAGCGATACGAGCGACACGAGCCGCGGGAGCGGAGCCGCCAAGACCCCCGTACAGCCGGACACCTCCCCAACTCCGAGCCCGACCTCGCCCTCGACTCCGGGTTCGGCCGTGCCGCCCGGTTGGAACCGCGTCGAGGACCCGGCAGGTTTCAGCCTGCTGGTGCCCGACGGCTGGCAGCGCCGGGCGGCAGACGGCCAGATCGACTACACGCCCGACGAGGGCCGCCACCGCCTGCGGATCAGCGTCGACGAGGCGCCCGACTTCGAGAACCCGTATATGCACATCCAGGACATGGAGAAGGGACTGCAGGAGCGGATCCCCGACTACCAGAGGGTGACGTTGGCCGCCGACGTCTTCCGTGACCAGGCGCAGTCCGCGCGCTGGGAGTTCACCTGGACCGAGAAGCAGACGTTCCCCGGCCCGCGGCGGGCCATCGACCAGATGTACTTTTCGGACGACGGCACCGAGTACGCGCTCTTCCTCTCCGCTCCCGCAGAGAACTGGACAGCGACTCGCGCGCAGTTCGACATCATGCTGCGGGGCTGGCGGCCTCCTTCATGATGGGCACCGCTGAATCGAGGGCGAGTTGCGTGTCCAGGAGCGGGCCGCCGGCCGGTCGTGCTGATGGACTCTGGTGCCGCAGGGGGCCAACGCCGGTCCCGAGTCGGATCTGTGGTCGCTGGGCGCGTTGCTGTTGCTGTTGCTGTGCGCGGCGCTGAGCGGCGAATTGCCCTTTCCACCGCGACGCGAGCCAACTGTCCCGCGACACTGTCACGGGTCTGCATCCGGTCCTCCTCCCAGGTGGCATCCACCACCGCGTTTGGCCAGGATGTGTCCATGACCAACGATGGGGGACGGGCGAACGAGCCCACCAGTTACGGACTCAGGCCGCCCAACGCCGCCGCGCAGGTGCCGCCGCAGAGCGATGGCGCGTACCGGCCCACGGAGGCGAGCGGCCTGCCCGGCTCGGCGCCCGGCTCCGTCCCCGGCTCGGCGCCCGCGTCCGCGTCCGCGGGCGATCCGGCTCCCCGGCTGATCGGTGGCCGCTACCGCCTTGTCTCACGTCTCGGACACGGCGGGATGGGCACGGTATGGCGTGCCCGCGACGAGGTCGTGGACCGCGATGTCGCGGTCAAGGAGCCGCGCCTGCCGGAGCATGTGAACGAGCGCGAGCGGGACAAGGTCTATCTGCGGATGCAGCGCGAGGCGCGCGCCGCGGCCCGGATCGATCACCCCTCCGTCGTCACCATGCACGATGTGGTGATCGAGGACGCCAAGCCCTGGATCGTCATGGAGCTGGTGCAAGGCCAGTCGCTCGCCGACCGGTTGCAGGACGGCACCCTCGACGTCCGCGAGGCCGCCAGGATCGGCCTGGACGTACTCGGCGCGCTCTCCGCCGCCCACGATGCGGGCGTGCTCCACCGCGACGTCAAGCCCGACAACGTACTGCTGGGGCGCGGCGATCGCGTCGTACTGACCGACTTCGGCATCGCGCAGGTCGAGGGTGAGCAAGGGCTGACCGAGACGGGGTCGTTCGTCGGCTCGCCCGAGTTCATCGCGCCCGAGCGGGTGCTCGGCCAGCGCCCGGGGCCCGAGTCGGATCTGTGGTCGCTGGGTGTGGTGCTGTACGCGGCGGTCGAGGGCATGTCCCCGTACCGCCGCTCCAACGGCCCCGCGACCCTGCAGGCGGTTCTCTCCGCCGAGCCGCAGATGCCCGCGCGTGTGTCGGGGGCGTTCGGCACGCTGGTGATGCGGCTGCTGCGCAAGGACCCGGGGATGCGGCCGGACGCCGCGGAGATCCGCCAGACGCTGGAGTCGGTGGCGCGGCCTCAGCTCTCGCCCGAGGCGACCAGACTCCTGGCGGGCGCGGGCGCGGGCGCGGGCGGGGGTGGCGCCACGGCCGGCGGCGGCAGCAGCAGGTGGGTGCCGCCCGTGCTGCAAGGCAATCGACCGGCGCAGTTCGGGCTCGGCGGCGGATTGCTGGCGGTGGCCGTCGCACTCGTCCTGATCCTCGCCGACCCCTTCGGGGGCGACGCGATTCCAGCGGGGTGGGAGGTCCGCCCGGACCGGGAGGTCGTCTCGGCGAGCATCGCCGTGCCCGAGGAGTACGAGCGGGTCGAGGGCGACAACGGCACCAGCGTCACGTACGGGGATCCCAGCGGCGTCTTCCAGGTCTACCTGGAGCGGATCGAAACCGCGGCCGTGGAGGACGAACTCAAGCCGGACGCGGATGCCTGGCAGGGGCACTACGAGAAGGGCGGCGTGGGCGGCACCGAGATCAAGGACTCGGATGTGACGGTCTCGTCCACGAAGCAGCAGGGCAAGGAGGGCTTCGACACGATCGTCGATTACGTGCCGTACAGCTCGACGAGCGACGATCCCGTCATCCTCCGCTGGCACGAACGCGTCGTCGCCAGGGGCAAGGGAGCGGCGCAGATCTACTGGCGGCTGCGGGTGTCCGGGCCCGCGGAGGGCTGGGCGGCGAAGGAGGGCGACAAGCTTTTCGGCCGGGTCGTCACCCATATGAAGATCCACGGGCTGTAGGCCGTCGGCGAATGCCGGCGCGGAACAGCTCCGGCGTGGCCGTGAGGGCCCGGTGAACCCGGTGAAAAGCTGTTACCGACGGGTACCCAAAATCTCGGACGCGGAATACTCTCGCCCCCATGACGGACTCGCAGGCCAGCGCCGCCCCAGCTGCTCCCGCCGCCCCCCGCGCCAACCCGACAGCCGCCGCTCCGGCCGGTGCCCGCACCGCCGCGGACGTGGTTACGCCGGAGGTGGTCGCCCAGCTCGTCCGCGGCGTGGTCGGCTCCGGCCGCACCGTGAACCACTCCCCCTTCACCGGGGAGAAGCTGGCGGACCTGCCCGAGTCCACCCCCGCGGACGTGGCGGAGGCCTTCCGCCGCGCCCGTGCCGCGCAGCCCGCGTGGGCAGCCATCCCCGCCCGCGCCCGCGCCGCCGTACTGCTCCGCTTCCACGACCTGGTCCTTGAGCGCCAGGCGGAAATACTCGACCTCATCCAGCTGGAGACCGGCAAGGCACGCCTGCACGCGCACGAGGAAGTGCAGGAGGTCGCCCTCACCGCGCGCCACTACGGCCGCAAGGCCCCGGCGTATCTCGCGCCCAAGCGCCACACCGGCGCCATCCCGGTCCTGACCAGGGTCGCCGAACTGCGCCGGCCCAAAGGCGTGGTGGGTCTGATAGCGCCCTGGAACTACCCGCTCGCACTCTCCGCCGCTGACTCCCTGCCCGCCTTCGCCGCAGGCAACTCCGTCGTGATCAAGCCCGACACCGAGACCGCGCTCACCGCCCTGTGGGCCCGTGACCTGCTCATCGAGGCCGGGCTGCCCGAGGCCGTCCTGCAGATCGTGCTCGGCGAGGGCCCCGTCATCGGCCCGGCCGTCGTCGAACACGCCGACTACGTGTCCTTTACCGGTTCGACCGCGACCGGCCGGGACGTGGCCCAGCGCGCCGCCGCCCGGCTGATCGGCGTCTCCCTCGAACTCGGTGGCAAGAACCCGATGCTCGTCCTGGCCGATGCCGATCTCGACAAGGCGGCCGAGGGCGCGGTGCGTGCCTGTTTCGCCTCCGCCGGACAGCTCTGCGAGTCCGTCGAGCGGCTGTACGTCCACGAGTCGGTCGCCGACGCGTTCCTGGAGAGGTTCACCGCCCGCACCAGGGCCCTGCCGCTGGGTACCGCCCTCGCGTACGGCGCGGGAATGGGCTCTCTCGCCGGTGCCCGCCAACTGGACGCTGTTGTCCGGCATGTGGACGAGGCGGTGGGCAAGGGAGCCAAGGTGCTGGCCGGCGGCCGTGCGCGTCCCGACGTCGGCCCCTACTTCTACGAGCCCACCATCCTCGACGGTGTCGAGGCCCCGATGGCTGTCTGTGAGGAGGAAACGTTCGGCCCGGTCGTCTCCATCTACCGCTTCCGCGACGAGGAAGAGGCGATCGAGCGCGCCAACGCGACCCCGTACGGACTCAACGCCAGCGTCTGGACCAGGGACGGTCGCCGGGGCCGCTCCATTGCCGCCCGGCTGGACTCCGGCACGGTCAACGTCAACGAGGGTTACGCCGCTGCGTACGGCAGCGTCCGGGCCCCGCTCGGCGGCATGAAGGACTCCGGACTCGGCCGGCGGCACGGCTCGGAGGGCATCCTCAAGTACACCGAGGCCCAGACCGTCGCGCAGCAGCGGCTGCTGCCGCTGGGACCGGCCTTCGGCATGGACGACGAGAAGTACGCGGCGTTCATGAACCTCAGCCTGAAGGCGATGAAGGCCCTGCGCCTGCGTTAGATCACGGACTTTTCGCGTGAGGAGAGCCATGCCCCAGGTATCCCCTGCCCAAAAACAGAGCGACTCCGCGTACGACTACGACGTCATCGTCGTCGGCTCGGGTTTCGGCGGCTCGGTCTCAGCGCTGCGGCTCACCGAGAAGGGCTACCGGGTCGGGGTCCTGGAGGCGGGCCGCCGCTTCACCCGCGAGACCCTGCCCAAGAACTCCTGGGATCTGCGCAACTACCTCTGGGCGCCCGCGCTCGGCCTGTACGGCATCCAGCGCGTGCACCTGCTCGGCAAGGTGGCGGTGCTGGCGGGCGCGGGCGTCGGCGGCGGTTCGCTCAACTACGCCAACACCCTCTACGTACCGCCCACAGCGTTCTTCGAGGACCGCCAGTGGGCGTCCATCACCGACTGGAAGTCGGAACTGATGCCGTACTACGACCAGGCCAAACGGATGCTGGGCGTACGGCTCAACCCGACGATGACGCCCTCCGACGAACACTTCAGGGCGACGGCGCAGGCGATGGGGGTGGGCGACAGCTTCCATGTGGCGCCGGTCGGCGTCTTCTTCGGCGACGGCAAGGACGCGGACGGCACGTCCAGGGCGGAACCCGGCGGCTCGGCCGACGACCCGTACTTCGGGGGCGCGGGCCCCTCCCGCAGGGCGTGCACCCAGTGCGGGGAGTGCATGACAGGCTGCCGCCACGGCGCGAAGAACACCCTCACCGAGAACTACCTCCACCTCGCCGAGCAGGCCGGGGCGGTCATTCACCCGATGACGACGGTGGCCGCGGTCAGGGAAGACCCGGCGGGCGGCTTCCGGGTCTCCGCCGTCCCCACCGACAGGCGCAGGGCGACGCCGCGGGTGCTGCGTGCCCAGTACGTCGTCGTGGCGGCCGGCACCTACGGCACCCAGACCCTGCTGCACACCATGAAGGACCGGGGACTGCTGCCGCGGATCTCGCCCCGGCTGGGCGAGCTGACGCGTACCAACTCCGAAGCGCTCGTGGGCGCGCAGACCACCGACCGCCGCTACCGCAAACGGCACGGCGCCAAGCGGCATGGCGCCAAGCGGGTCGACTTCACGCGGGGCGTCGCCATCACCTCGTCGATCCACCCGAACGAGAACACCCACATCGAACCCGTCCGGTACGGCAAGGGCTCCAACGCGATGGGCTCGCTCTCCATCCTCCAGGTGCCGTACGGCGGCCGGCGCGTGCTCGGCTGGCTCGGCAACGTCGGCCGCCACCCCGTGCTGCTGCTGCGCTCCCTCTCCAACCGCCGCTGGTCGGAGCGGACCATCATCGGACTGGTCATGCAGTCCCTGGACAACTCCCTGACGACGTACCGCAAACCGGGCGGCATCGGCAAGGGCCTGCTCACCGCCCGCCAGGGCCACGGGACCCCGAATCCCCAGCAGATTGAGGAGGCGACACGGGCCGCCTCCTTCCTCGCCGAGGAGATCAACGGCTTCCCGGGCAGCAACGTCGGCGAGCTCGTCGGCATGCCGCTGACCGCGCACTTCCTGGGCGGCTGCCCGATCGGCGCGGACGCGGAGCAGGGGGTGATCGACCCGTACCACCGGCTGTACGGCCACCCGGGCATCTCGGTTGTCGATGGTGCGGCGGTCTCGGCGAACCTGGGCGTGAACCCGTCGCTGACGATCACGGCGCAGGCGGAGCGGGCGATGTCGTTCTGGCCCAACAGGGGCGCGGAGGACACGCGCCCGGACCAGGGAGAGACGTACGAACGGCTGGCGGCGGTGGCACCGAAGTCACCGGCGGTTCCGGAGACGGCGTTCGGCGCGCTGAAGCTGCCGTTCCTGGGGATCCCCGTGGTCCCGCCCAAGAAGTAGCCGGACCGACCGGCCGGACCGGCCCGGACAGAAGAGCCGGACAGAAGCGCCGGACAGAAGCGCCGGGCAGGAGAAAGGCGCTGCACCCCCCTCCGAGCGCAGCGCCTCTCTTGCCCTATGGGTGCCTTTGAGCGGCACGGATGTGGCTGTTGTTGCGCATGGTTGACCCCTGACCGCGGCGAATGGTTGCCCCCGGACTGACGGATTCCTTATGTGGCGCCCGTCACATGCCCTCACAGGGAAGATCAAGCTCAGAAAAGCTCAGAAAAGCGTCAGAAAAGAGCTGAGGGCCCCGCGGACGCACGGTCCGCGAGGCCCTCAGCGGGGCAGCACCGACGACAGGGCAGGCGCCGGTGCCGAGGCGCGGCACCGGGGGGTTGCGCCGCGCGGGGGAGGGTCACCGACCCGGCGCGCCAGGGGCGCGCGAGTGGTATCGACCTTTGGCAGTACGGTCGCGCGGAGGAGCCGCGCGTGCTTGCATCGTGGTGGATGGGCTGCGGCATGCGCAACCATGTGGATCGGATGCGGTCGGCCCCGGGCGTCCCCGGAAGCCGACCGCCCTTGGAGTGACCGAGTCGGCTGTCCCCTGCCGACCGGTCACGCGCGCCGGGGCGAGGTCCCACGACGCACCTGCGGTACGTCACACGCCCCAGCGGAGCCACGCGTGGTTTCCTTCAGGCCCGCCCCTGGCTGACACGGACAACGGGACCAACGAAGCCCCGGCGCGCGCGGTCACGTGGCGTACGGGTGAGGGCGCGCCCGAACTCAGGTCCGTAGCAGGGCAGAACGCGTTCCCAGCGGGGGCGGCGGGGCGAAAGGCTTCAGATACGGCCCCGGCACAGCTCCAGCAGCGTCATCGCCAGCGAGGTGCCCGGCTTGCCGAGCGCGTCGCGGTAGTGGGCGAGGACCTCCATCTCGCGGGACAGGCTCACCCGGCGTCCGCCGGAGGAGATCCGGGCCTCCTGGATGACCGCCGATACGGCGATCCGCTCCTGGATGAGACCAATGATGCGGTCGTCGAGGGCGTCGATGCGCTCACGTGCGCCGCCGATGAGGGCGGCGGCCTCGTCGGTACGGGCTCCGGTGTCGGCGACGCCAGTGGTGGCCATGCCGGTGGTCGCAGTCATGAGAGGGCTCCTTGTCGGGGCGGTCGGGGCGGCGGGCCCCGGAGCGGCAAGTCCCGGAAATGACAGACGCCCCGGGCCTTGTCGGCCCGGGGCGTCTGGGGAAGTCCTTTGTCAGTGGCTCAAAGCAGCACAACCGACGAACCCACAGCAGCCGGACGGGCCGGTGCCATAGGTAAAGACGAAAGTCGTGTGCTGAGCCATGGCCCCAGTATGGACCGGCCGCCCTGTCGTGACCAAGGTGGCGTTCGGATGGTGAGACGAGTGCCGCCCTGCCGCGCCGGTAGAATCGAGACACCGACCCCCTCCCATCGCCGGAAGGCCGCCACCCGTGCCAGCAGCACCCTCCGCCGCCCCCGACAGCAGCGCTCCGGACACCGTCCTCGTTGTCGACTTCGGCGCGCAGTACGCACAGCTCATCGCCCGCCGCGTCCGCGAGGCCCGGGTCTACAGCGAGGTCGTCCCCTCCACGATGCCCCTGGCCGAGATGCTGGCCAAAAACCCGAAGGGCATCATCCTCTCCGGCGGCCCGTCCTCCGTGTACGAGGAGGGAGCCCCCCGCCTGGACCCGGAGATCTTCGAGGCCGGGGTTCCCGTCTTCGGCATGTGTTACGGCTTCCAGTTGATGGCGACGACGCTCGGCGGGCAGGTCGACAACACGGGAGCGCGCGAGTACGGCCGTACGCCGCTGCATGTCTCCAAGCCCGGCTCGACCCTCTTCGAGGGCACCCCGGCCGAGCAGCCGGTGTGGATGTCCCACGGCGACGCCTGCTCCGCCGCCCCCGAGGGCTTCACCGTCACCGCGTCCACGGACGTCGTACCGGTCGCGGCCTTCGAGAACGACGAGAAGAAGCTGTACGGCGTCCAGCACCACCCCGAGGTGATGCACTCCACGTACGGCCAGCAGGTCCTGGAGCACTTCCTCTACCGCGGCGCTGGCATCCAGCCGACCTGGACCGCGACCAATGTGGTCGAGGAGCAGGTCGCGCTGATCCGCGCGCAGGTGGGCACCAAGCGCGCCATCTGCGGGCTGTCGGGCGGCGTGGACTCCGCGGTCGCGGCCGCGCTGGTGCAGAAGGCCATCGGCTCCCAGCTGACCTGCGTGTACGTCGACCACGGCCTGATGCGCAAGGGCGAGACCGAGCAGGTCGAGAAGGACTTCGTCGCGGCGACCGGCGTCCAGCTGAAGGTCGTCGACGCCGCCGACCGCTTCCTGAACGCTCTCGCCGGGGTATCCGACCCGGAGGAGAAGCGGAAGATCATCGGCCGCGAGTTCATCCGGGTCTTCGAGCAGGCCCAGGCCGAGATCGTGGCGGAGGCCACGGGCGGCGAGGCCGTCGCCTTCCTCGTGCAGGGCACGCTCTACCCGGACGTGGTCGAGTCCGGCGGCGGCACCGGCACCGCCAACATCAAGTCCCACCACAATGTGGGCGGGCTGCCGGAAGACCTTGAATTCGAGCTGGTCGAGCCGCTGCGCAAGCTGTTCAAGGACGAGGTCCGGATGGTCGGCCAGGAGCTCGGCCTGCCGGACGAGATCGTCCAGCGCCAGCCCTTCCCGGGCCCGGGGCTCGGCATCCGTATCGTCGGCGAGGTCACGCGCGAGCGCCTGGAGCTGCTGCGCGAGGCGGACGCGATCGCCCGCGAGGAGCTCACGGCGGCGGGCCTGGACCGGGACATCTGGCAGTGCCCGGTCGTGCTGCTCGCGGATGTGCGCAGCGTCGGCGTGCAGGGCGACGGGCGTACGTACGGGCATCCGATCGTGCTCAGGCCCGTCTCGTCCGAGGACGCGATGACGGCGGACTGGACACGGATGCCGTACGACGTGCTGGCGAAGATCTCGACGCGCATTACGAACGAGGTCGCGGATGTGAACCGGGTGGTGCTGGATGTGACCAGCAAGCCGCCGGGCACGATCGAGTGGGAGTGACCTCTCTTTAGCCAGCAGGTCAACATCGACGCCGTCGCTCATTCGTTTGGGCGGCGGCGTTGTCGTATCGGCTGGGTACGCTGGCCGTACGGACCGGAATCCCGTCCATGGGAGGAACCATGACCGCTGAGATCGCGCACCCCTGGCCGGTGCCGCCGCAGGACGGTTACACCGTGGACGACCTGCTGACGCTGCCCGACCTCCCGCCGCATACGGAGTTGATCGACGGGAGCCTGGTTTTCGTGAGTCCGCAGAGGAGTTTCCACAGCCTTGCAATGGACCTGTTGGTGCCAGGGCTTCGCACGACAGTCCCTGCGGATCTCAGGGTGCGGCGGGAGATGACTGTCGTCGTTGACAAGCGCCAGGGGCCGGAGCCCGATGTTTCGGTGATCCGCGCGGACGCGGTGACGGGCTCGGAGGAGACCCACTATCAGGCCAAGGACGTCATCCTTGCCGTCGAGGTGGTCTCCCCGGACTCAGAGAAGCGCGACCGCGAGCGTAAGCCGCAGATCTACGCCCAGGGGGGCATCGCCCACTTCTGGCGGGTGGAGCGCGGTGAGGACGGCCGCCCTGTCGTGTACGTCTACGAGTTGGACCCGGCGACCAAGGCGTACGGCCTCGCCGGAATCCACCACGACCGGCTGAAGCTCTCCGTTCCCTTCACCGTCGACATCGACCTGGCCGAGATCGACAACCTATAGGCGCGAGGCTCACGCCAGCGAGAAGTCGTCGTAGTGGAAGCCCGGCGCGACGACGCACGTCACCAGCACCGGCTCGTCGCCCGCCGGAGCCGCCGACTGCCAGGTGTTCGCCGGGACCAGCAACTGGGGCGCTTCGCCCGACTCCACGGACGGGCCCAGGGTCAGCGTCGTCGGCGCCTCGGCAGGGCTCTCGCCCGTGGAGCCGAGGCGCAGGTGGAGCGGGCCGCCGCGGTGCCAGAGCCAGAGTTCGTCGGAGTGGACCCGGTGCCAGCGGGAGCTCTCGCCGGGGTGCAGCAGGAAGTAGATACCGGTCGCGTACGCGCGTGGGCCGCCGTAGCCGGGCGGGGTCGTCGAGCCCGCCGTCCGCCAGGTCTCCCGGAACCAGCCGCCCTCCACATGCGGTTCGAGGCCGAGCAGGCCGATCAGCGGTGAGGGCAGCGGGGGTGGGGCCGTCTGTTCGGTCATCCCCGCATTCTGCTGGACGGCGCGGAAACCGGGGAAGCCGTACGAGGCGCGTGAAGCCTCTGGTCAGTTGAAGTACTCGAAGGTAGCTTCCGTCCCATGACCGAGATGCCCTCGCCCGTCCCCCTCGACCAGCTCCGCTTCGCCATGCCCCCCGTACACGAATCCGTCGTGGACGAGCGGGCGTACCGCAAGGAGCGGCTCGCCGGGGCGCTGCGGCTGTTCGGGCGTTTCGGATACGAGGACGGGGTGTCCGGTCACATCACCGCCCGCGATCCCGAGTTCCCCGACTGCTTCTGGGTTAACCCCTTCGGGGTGCCGTTCGCGCAGGTCACCGCAGGTGACCTGGTCCTGGCCAACGGCGAGGGGCAGGTCGTCGCCGGCAGCTACCACGTCAATCAGGCCGCGTTCGCCGTCCACGCCCAGGTCCACCGCGCCCGGCCCGAGGTCGTCGCCGTCGCGCACACCCACTCTCTGCACGGGCGGGCGCTGGCCGCGCTCGGTGAGCTGATCGAGCCGATCACACAGGAAGCGTGCGGTTTCTACGAGGACCATGCCCTGGTCGACGCGTATACCGGGGTGATCGTGGACGAGGAGGAAGGGCGGCGGATCGCGGGCGCTCTCGGCGCGTACAAGGCCGTCATCCTGCGCAATCACGGGCTGCTGACCGTCGGCGACTCGGTCGACGCGGCGGCGTGGTGGTTCATCTCCATGGAACGGTGCGCCCAGGTGCAGCTCGCGGCGCGCGCGGCGGGCAAACCGGTGCTGATCGAGCGACAGGAAGCGGTCGCCACCCGCGAGCAGCTCGGCAGTGATCTGGTCGCATGGATCAACTACCAGCCTCTGTGGCGGCAGATCAGCCGCGACGAGCCGGAACTGCTGCGGTAGCCAGGTCCGGGCGCACGTCAAGGTCCAGGTCCTGGTCCAGGTCCTGGCCCGGGTCCTGGCCCGGGTCCCGGTGGCCGACCGTCAACGCGGTGGGCGCACGTTCACCCACCGTGGCCTGCATCGCCAGGTCTGGCGCCCCTCCCGTAGGGAACAATTCCCCGGATTCGCAAGGGAAGTTCAGTCAGTGCGGTTCGACGGGGAAGGCGACATCGGACATGACGGTGCAAGAAGCGGAACAGTGCGACGCGTGTACGCACGGGGCGCGCGAAGCGCACCGGCAGGCAGTGGCCGAATTCATCGCCATACGGGACCAGTTGGCCGCCGGGAACGGCCTCCCGGCCGCCGTCGCGTACTCGCCGGGCGCCTCGCGCCAGTGGGTCTCGGACGAACTGACCCAGTCGGCCCGCGCCATGGCCGACCGCAGCCGCGCCGCGGGTGAGGCCTGGCTCCAGCAGGTCCGGCGGCGTTCGCTGCTGACCGTCTGGGCGAGTGTCGTGGCCCTGACGCTCGGGCAGACGGTGACCGCGATCGGCGCGGGCTGGACCGGCGCTCGTACGGCCGGGCTGCTCGCCGCGCTCACCGTGGGCGCGCTGCTGAGTTGCGCGGCTCACCTGCACCGCTCCCGCAGTGGCCTGCTCGCCCCGGTGACCGGCGAGGACAACCGGATCTCCACCTCGCGCGCGGTCGCCGCCACCTGGGTGCTGTTCCTCGCCTTCGCGCTGCTGGTGATGGCCCTCCAACTGGCGTGGGCCTCCTCCGCCGCCCGCCGCGACACCCTGATCGAGGGGCTCGGCCTTGCCCGTGGCGGGGGCATGCTCTTCGTCCTCGCGCTCGTGTGCGCGATCACCGTCGCCGTACGCCGCGTGGTCGCCGTACGGCTGCTGACCCGGCGGCTGCAGAAGCTGCGCGCCGACCGTCCGCGCCTGGCCGATCTGCTCTGCGACGACTCCGGCCGGGGCAGCTTCGCCGATACGCAGTACGTACTGGTGAGCGCCGCCGCGGTGACGTTCGCGCTGGTACGGCTCGCCCGCCGGCCCGAGCGGCTGCCCGATCTGCCATGGGGGCTCGCGCTGTTGGTCGCGGTCTCGGCGGCGACGTACTTCGCCGCGAAGTACGCGGAGGGCGGGCGGCCCCTGGTGCTCTCGGTCGTACGCGCCCGCGAGCCCGGCGAGCTGGACGCCCCGATCCGTACCGGCGACAACATCGAGATCCGTGGCGTGGGATTCGTCCCGCCGGGCGCGGGCGAACCCGACCGGCTCACCCGAATGATCGTGCGCATCGGCGCCGTCCATGTCCAGGTGCCGCTGATCCCGGTCCCCGGCGGCTTCGCCAACCCGACGGACACCATGCTGACCGTGCCGGTCCCGGTGGAAGTCGAGCCGGGGCAGGTGGACATCCAAGTGGTGACGGCAGCGGGCATGGAGAGCAACCGCTGCCTCATCGAAGTGACGGAATGGCCGTCGGGTTGATGACGCGCTTCTTCACATTTCACCGACTCATACAGCACTGTTAGCTCTGTTGTCACAGAGTCACGCGCTGGTGAGCGGCGGGCTTTCGGTATACGTATGGTGGTTGACGGCCAAATCGAAGGCGGGTCCAGGATGACGAGCACATACAGGACGACACCTGAATACGGATCGCTCGACGGTGGCAGGCGCGGCGGCTGGAAGGACATGGCGAGCCACTACGCCCTGCTGCCGCTGCGGCTCTTCCTCGGCGTAACGTTCATCTACGCGGGCATCGACAAGCTCACGGACAGTCAGTTCATGGCAGCGAGCGGGACCGGCTCCGTCGGCGATCTGATGCGCGGCGTGCACGACTCCGCGGGCGTTACCGCCCTGGTCGACCTCGCGCTCAAGAGCCCCGAAGGCTTTGGCTACGGCATCGCTTTGGGTGAACTCGCGGTCGGCATCGGCACTCTGGTCGGCCTGCTGGCCCGGCTCGCCGCCCTCGGCGGGGCGCTCATCTCGCTGAGCCTGTGGCTGACCGTGAGCTGGGCGAGCGACCCGTACTACTACGGCAACGACCTCATCTACATGATCGCCTGGCTGCCGCTGGTGCTCGCGGGCGCTTCGTACTTCTCGCTCGACGCGCTGATGGCGGAACGGCGACGCCGCATGCGGTAGTGCGTCCAGCTCACCGCCCCGGACAGGAACAGACCACCGAAGACCACCGGGAACGCCACGTACCACGGTGTCTGCCAGGAGCCCGCCGCGTCACCCGCGTAGAGCAGCGCCGTGGTGAGCACGGCGAGACCCGCGATCAGTCTGCCCGGCCGGAAGTCATGCAGGAACCGGGATTCCCGCCCGTTCCCCCCGTGCCCGTTGCGGAACTCGTTGCGGAATTCACTGCCGGATTCATGACGCGGCACGGGTGACCTCCACCTGTCCGATGCCTACTTCGAGGCGTAGTTCCAGTGTGCCGCCCGGCTTCGCGCCGGCGGGCGCGGGCAGCGTCCGCCGCCGGTCCTGATCGGGGGAGACGTCGATGTCGTTCGCCGCGTCCTCGGGCAGGCGGATGTCACCGAGGCCCGCCTGGGCACGCAGCTTCACCTCGGCGTCCTTCGGTATGACGACCTTCAGCTGACCCGCCCCGACCTCCGCCCGCGTCGTCACCGTCCGGCCCTCGGGGACGGTGATCGCGGAGAGGTCGAGGGTCGCGACGCCCGAGCCCAGTTCGTACCGCGGCTGGACGACGGCGACCGAAGCGGGCTTCCAGTCCGTACGGACCCACTGGGTGCTGATGTCCTTGGGCAGCGCCGCGGCGCCCGCCAGCAGCACGGCCGTGAGCACCGTCAGCATGATCGTGCCGAAGCCGGTGCGGCCGAGGACCGTGGAGATCAGCAGACCCAGGCCGAACACCGCCAGCGCGCAGACCAGGCCTATCTGGAGGCTCGTGCCCAGCGGATGGCTGTCCCAGCTGATCCCGGTGCCCAGACTGCCCGCGATCAGCGCGAGCAGGAAGACGACGCCGCCGATCGGGCGCGGGCCGCGGGGACGGCGGGGAACCGCCCGCGCGGGCCGGGGGCCCGGGCCCGGTATGGCCGGTATGACGTCAGCCGCCGCCGCGTCCTCCGGTCCCCACAGATAGCCGGTCGGCACCGGGCCTGTCGTGCCGTCCTTGACGATCGGATCGCGCCACCACGAGGGGCGGTCGGGCGCGGGCGGCGCCTTCGTCTCGGGCGGGGCCTCCGCCACCGCGTGCGCCGTCGCCGCGTCCAGCGGTGCGCCGTCGGGCGTGACGATCCGGCGGCGCTGCGACCACACGGCGGAGCCCGCGACGGCGAGGGAGAGCAGCGCGGCGAAGGCGAGCGTCCCGCCGTTGCTCAGCATCGTCAGGAACAGGCCGCAGCCGATGAGGGCGAGGAGCACGGCGGACAGGGCCGCGCCCTCGACCCGGCCGGACAGCAGCCTGCGCGCCTCGTTCTCCTCCTCGTCCTCCGACGGGATCAGCAGCCAGGCGAAGCCGTAGAAGATCAGACCTATGCCGCCGGTCACCGAGAGCACACCGATGACGATCCGGAAGATCACCGGGTCGACGTCGCAGTACCTGCCGAGCCCGCCGCAGACACCGGCCACCACCTTCTGGCGGGGGATGCGGCGCAGCTGCTGCGCTTCGGGCGGCGCCGGGGCGTTCTGCCCCCGGGCAGCCTGCGCTTTCTGCTGCGCGGCCTGCGGCGGAGCCGTCGGCGGCTGGGTCGGCTGAGTCATACGTCCATGGTGACGGGCGCCGTGCCGTGATGGCACCCACGCCGACCCTGGACCTTCCCTGATATCGCCTTACGCTTTCAGGAATGGTTGTCAGGGACGGATTAGGGGGCCGATCAGGGGCGACCCTGATACGTGGCCCGCACCCACGTGTGACGATCGAGGCATGCCAGTCGTCACATCCCGGCCCGTCGGTTCCTCCCGCGCCCCCGCGCCGGAGGAACTGCCGCTGCGCAAGCTGTACCGCAGCGCCGACGGCCGGATGCTCGGCGGCGTGGCGCGCGGTCTTGCCGGGCATCTGGGACTGCCCGTCTTCTGGGTACGGCTGGTCTTCCTCGGCCTGTTCATGGCCGACGGCCTCGGCGCGCTGCTGTACGCGGTCTTCTGGATCGTCGTACCCCTCGGCGTCGGGGGCCGGGCCACCGAGCCGCGCTCCGTCTTCGAGACGACCCCCGACGGCAGGCGCAGGCTGCGCAAGCCCGACAAGGGCCAGCTCTTCGCGATGGTCACCCTGTTCATCGGCGTCGCGATCTTCATCGCCAATATCAACGTGGGCAGCAGCACCAACCGCTATGTCTGGCCGACGCTGCTGATAGGCGCCGGTGTGGTGCTGGTGTGGCGGCAGACGGACAATGCCCGCCGCGCCCGCTGGAGCCAGGTCGGCCACCGCCGGCGCTTGCTGCAGCTGGGCCGGGCGCTGGCGGGTGTGGCCCTCGTCGGCATGGGCCTGACCGTCTTCATGGTGGTCCGCGGCTCGGCGGCCCAGCTCGGGAACGTACTGACCGCGGCGATCGCCGTCATCGCCGGTGTCGCCCTGCTCGCGGGGCCCTGGCTGGTGCGGATGACGCAGGACCTCTCGGAGGAGCGGACCATGCGGATCCGGGCCCAGGAGCGTGCCGAGGTCGCCGCGCATGTCCACGACTCCGTACTGCACACCCTCACGCTGATACAGCGGAACGCCGACGACGGGGGCGAGGTGCGCCGTCTCGCCCGCGCCCAGGAGCGCGAGCTGCGCAACTGGCTCTACAAACCGGAGGGCAACGGCAAGGACGAGGACGAGGAGCCCGACACCCTCGCGGAGGCCGTGAAGAAGTCCGCCGCCGAGGTCGAGGACAAGCACGGCGTCCCGCTGGAGGTCGTGGTCGTCGGCGACTGCCCGCTCGACGAGAAACTGTCCGCGCAGATGCAGGCCGCGCGCGAGGCAATGGTGAATGCGGCCAAGTACGGTGGCGAGGGTGGTGCCGTGCAGGTATTCGCGGAGGTCGAGGGCCGCACAGTCTTCGTCTCCGTACGGGACAGGGGACCGGGATTCGATCCGGACGCGGTTCCCCAGGACCGTATGGGCGTAAGAGAATCGATCATCGGCCGGATGCAGCGCAACGGCGGAACGGCACGACTGCGCTCGGTTCCCGGCGGGGGCACCGAGGTCGAGCTGGAGATGGAGAGGGCGAGCGAATGACCGAAACCGAGGCTGGTTCACAGACCACCGGGCGGCATGTGCGGGTCGTGCTCGTCGACGACCACCGGATGTTCCGGACCGGGGTACAGGCAGAGATCGGGGAGACCGACCGTACGGGCGTCGAGGTGGTCGGCGAGGCCGCCGACGTCGACCAGGCGGTCACCGTCATCACGGCGACCCGCCCCGAGGTCGTCCTGCTGGACGTGCACCTGCCGGGCGGCGGCGGGGTGGAGGTGCTGCGTCGCTGCGCGCCGCTGATGGCCGCCCCCGAGAATGCCGTACGGTTCCTGGCGCTGTCCGTCTCGGACGCGGCGGAGGACGTGATCGGGGTGATCCGCGGCGGCGCCCGCGGCTATGTCACCAAGACCATCACCGGTACGGACCTGGTGGAGTCGATCTTCCGGGTACAGGACGGCGACGCGGTCTTCTCGCCGCGGCTGGCCGGCTTCGTGCTGGACGCGTTCGCCTCGACGGACGCGCCGCCGGTGGACGAGGACCTGGACCGGCTCACCCAGCGGGAGCGGGAAGTTCTGCGGCTCATAGCGCGCGGCTATGCGTACAAGGAGATCGCGAAGCAGCTGTTCATCTCCGTGAAGACGGTGGAGTCGCATGTCTCGGCGGTGCTGCGCAAGCTCCAGCTCTCCAACCGGCACGAACTGACCCGATGGGCGACCGCCCGTCGCCTTGTCTAGTCCTGTCGCTGTCCATGTCCTGTTGCCCAGTTGTGAGGTAACCGGTATATAGCCGGGCAACCGGACGTGCCCTGTTCTCCTCTTGCAGTGCGTGATGAATCTGACGGGGACCACCTTCTTCGTGATCACGATCGTGCTGGTCGTGATCGCCGTTCTGCTGCCGCTGCTGTTGTGGAGCCGGCTGCGCGGGCCCGCCGTGGTGCGGGGCGCCGGCCGGCTGCTCATGGTGCTCTTCGCGCAGGCCACCGCCGTACTGGTGGTGTTCGTGGCGGTCAACAACGCCAACGGCCTGTACGACAGCTGGGGCGATTTGCTCGGCACGTCCGACCACGTCGAAGCGGCGGCGGACCTCGGTCCGAACGGCACCGGCGGCAAGACGCTGGCCTCGCTGCCGAAGGTGGTCCAGAAGTTCGAGAGCATCCGCGACCCCTCGCTCGGCAGCGGGCTGCGGCGCACCGAGCTCAAGGGCGCCATTTCGGGGGTGCGGGGCGAGGTGTACGTCTGGCTGCCGCCGCAGTACGACGACCCGGCGTACCGCGGCAAGAAGTTCCCCGTCGTCGAGGTGCTCGCCGGCTTCCCCGGCTCCTCGAAGAACTGGTTCCGGACGCTCAAGTTCCAGAAGCGGGTCCAGCCGCTCATCGAGTCGGGCGAGGTCGCGCCGTTCATCGTGGTCGCGCCCCGCACCATGCTCGGCGACCACGACACCGGATACGCGAACATACCGGGCAAGGTCAACGCGGACAGCTGGCTGACCGTCGACGTACGCAAGATGGTCGCCGACAACTTCCGGGTCTCCCTGGACCCGGCCGGCTGGGCCATCGTGGGCTACTCGGCGGGCGGGCACGGCGCGGCCAAACTGGCTCTCGCCCACCCCGACCGCTACAGCGCGGCCGTCAGCCTCTCCGGCTACAACGACCCGGCCGCCGAGCCCGGCTCGCTCACCGCCAAGGACCCGGTGCTGCGCCGCGAGCACAACGTACTGAACATCCTGAAGTCGGCGAAGACCCCGCCGCGCGTATCGCTGCTGGTGACAGGACAGGGGGCGGACGGGTACAAGCCGGGGCTCGCGCTGAAGCACGCCGCCAAGCCGCCGACGGTGGTGGACGTACGGGCGACGACGGGCGGGCATGTGACGCCGGTGTGGAGCAGGCAGCTGCCGTACGCGTTCACATGGCTGACGCGGCAGATGAACCCGCATATCTGATTCCGGCACCGCAGGCCAGGAGCGGCCGTTAGGCTCCGCCCCATGGACTTACTGATCAATGCCTTCGTCGCCCTGCACATCATCGGCATCGCGGCGCTGCTCGGCGGCTACCTCACCCAACTGAAGGCGATGGGCGCGGGCACGGCACGCTTCACTCCGACGATGCTGCACGGCGCGCTGACGATGCTGATCACGGGCTTCGCGCTGGTGGGTCTGAACAGGGCCGACGACCAGACGGTGAGCGGCGCGAAGATCGGCGTCAAGCTGGCGCTGCTGGTGGTGATCCTGGGTCTGGTGTACGTCAAACGAGATCAGGAGCGGGTGGAGAAGGCGCTCTTCGGCGCGGTGGGCGGGCTGACGGTCGCGAACATCTTCATCGCGACGCTCTGGACGTGACAGGACCACCGGTCGTCCGTCCCGTCCCCGCCCACCAGCGGTGAAACAGCTCAGGCGGGACGCACGCTGCCGTAGATGGGCATGTAGTAGATCGACTCCTCGCGGACGTTCGTCCCGGGCTTGGGCGCGTGGATCATCTTGCCGTCGCCGATGTAGATGCCGACGTGGCTGATGTCGTCGTAGAAGAAGACCAGGTCGCCCGGGATCAGGTCCTTCGTCTCGACGCGCGTGCCGACGTTCGCCTGGTCCCAGGTGGTGCGCGGCAGATCCACGCCCGCCGCCTTCCAGGCGGCCCGGGTCAGCCCCGAGCAGTCGTACGAGCTCGGCCCGCTCGCGCCCCAGACGTACGGCTTTCCTGTCTGCGCGCGGGCGAAGGCCACAACCTTGGCGGATTCGGTGGTGGCGGTGCCGTCCTCGGCAGTGCCGATTCCGGTGCCGGTGCCGGTGCCGATTCCGGTGTCCGTGGCCGTGCCGGTGGTCTGCTCCTGCTGAGCCTGGCGGCGCTGCTCGGCCTCCGCTTCCTCCCTGGCCTTGGCCTCGGCCTTGCGGCGGGCCTCTGCCTCCCGCGCGCGCTCGATCGCCGCGAGCCGTGCCCGCTCCTCCGTGGTGAGCCGCGACAGTAGCGTGCGCGCCTCGCTCAGCTTGGACTGGACAGCCTGCTTGCTCGTACGCAGCGCCTGCTGCGAGCGCGTCAGCGCATCCAGGCTCTTCGTGGCCTCGGCGCGCTGCTTGGCGGCGGCGGCCCGCTGGGCCTCGTAGTCCTCAACGACACCGCGCTGCCGGTCGGTCACCCGGTCCATCAGCTGCGTCTGGTCGGAGTATGCCTGTGGGCTGTCCGCGAAGAGCAGCGCGGTGGTCGGGGTGACCGCGCCCGTCCGGTACTGGGCGGCGGCGAAGGTGCCCAGGGCGCGCCGGGACTCGTTCAGCTGTTCCGTACGCTTCGCGGTGTCGTCCAGCAGCTGGTCGACCTCGCGCCGCTGCCCGTCGGTGGCTTCCTTCGCCTTGTTGTACTTCTGGGTCTCGGAGCCCGCCTGCCGGTACAGGTCGTCGACCTTCTTCTGCACGTCTTCGACGGATGGCTTCGGCTCGGCGGGTGCGGCATCGGCGCTCTGCGTCGAGAGCAGGGTGACGGAGGCGAGGGCCGCCGTCGTGAACCCGACGGCGGGGGTGTTGGTGCGCAGTCCTGTCATTCCGGGGGCTCCGGTACGGGGACGCATTTTGCGATGCGACGACAAGGTCGACATCTCCTTCTTCCGTGAACCGCCTACCGGGTTAGCTGACGGGTTCGGGCGGAACGGAAGGTCGCCCTACGGACCATAGGGGTATGGTCCGATTCACCCCGGTTGTGCATGGTGGGTCCCCGGTTCCGAACTTCCTTAGCAGAAGCCCGAATTCAGCGCAGACGGCCCGGTTGGCGGGGGTCGCCATGGGGGTACAGGCCGTCTGGTCGAGCACGCTAGCCAATGCGTGTGGCTGTTGTGAAGGTTGATGGCCGATATGCCCGATACATTTTCGTGACCTATGTTTGGGATTACCCGGCGTCGTGACTGGTTACGGTGCGCGTCCTCGGCGTCGTACCCCAATGCGGCGTGAGTTGTCAGTCCGGCGGCCTAGACTCGTAAAGCGATGAGCAGCCTCTTTGACGACAGCTTCCTGGCGGACCTCCAGCACAGTTCGGAGCACCCTCCGCCACCGCCCGAGGACTCGGCCGCCCCGGAGAAGATCCCGGACGATCTCTTCGAGGGCGCATTCGACGTGCCTGCTGCCAGGGACCCGTACCACCGCGACGGCGCCCCGCGCACCGTCGTGGACCCCGCCGCCCTGCTGGAGGGGCTGAACAGCGAGCAGCGCGCCGCCGTCGTACACACCGGGGCGCCCCTGCTCATCGTGGCCGGCGCCGGGTCCGGCAAGACCCGCGTCCTGACCCACCGGATCGCGCACCTGCTGGGCACCCGCAGCGTCCACCCCGGCGAGATACTGGCGATCACCTTCACCAACAAGGCCGCGGGCGAGATGAAGGAGCGCGTCGAGCAGCTCGTCGGCCCGCGCGCCAAGGCCATGTGGGTCATGACCTTCCACAGCGCGTGCGTCCGCATCCTGCGCCGGGAGTCCAAGCGGCTCGGCTTCACCTCGTCGTTCTCGATCTACGACGCGGCCGACTCCAAGCGCCTGATGGCCCTGGTCTGCCGCGATCTGGATCTTGATCCGAAGAAGTTCCCCCCGAAGGCTTTCAGCGCGAAGATCTCGAATCTGAAGAATGAGCTGATCGACGAGGAGGCCTTCGCCGACCAGGCTGCTGGGGGCACCTCCCAGGCCGAAGGCTCTGGGGGAGGTTTTGAGAAGACGCTCGCCGAGGCGTACCGGATGTACCAGGCGCGGCTGCGCGAGGCCAACGCCCTGGACTTCGACGACATCATCATGACGACCGTCCACCTGCTCCAGGCCTTCCCGGACGTCGCCGAGCACTACCAGCGGCGCTTCCGGCATGTCCTGGTGGACGAGTACCAGGACACCAACCACGCTCAGTACACACTCGTACGCGAACTGGTGGGGACGGGTCAGGACGACCTGCCGCCCGCCGAGCTGTGCGTCGTCGGCGACGCCGACCAGTCGATCTACGCCTTCCGTGGCGCGACCATCCGCAACATCCTCCAGTTCGAGCAGGACTACCCGAACGCGACCACGATCCTGCTGGAGCAGAACTACCGCTCCACCCAGACGATCCTCTCCGCCGCCAACGCCGTCATCGAGCGGAACGAAAGCCGCCGCCCCAAGAACCTGTGGACGAACGCGGGCGCGGGCGCGCAGATCACCGGCTATGTCGCGGACACCGAGCACGACGAGGCGCAGTTCGTCGCCGACGAGATCGACCGGCTGACGGACGCGGGCGAGGCCAAGGCCGGTGACGTCGCCATTTTCTACCGTACGAACGCCCAGTCCCGCGTCTTCGAAGAGATCTTCATCCGGGTCGGGCTGCCGTACAAGGTCGTCGGTGGAGTGCGTTTCTACGAGCGCAAGGAGGTCCGCGATGTCCTCGCGTATCTGCGCGTGCTCGCCAACCCCGAGGACACCGTCCCGCTGCGCCGCATCCTCAATGTCCCCAAGCGGGGCATCGGCGACCGCGCGGAGGCGATGATCGACGCGCTCTCGCTGCGCGAGAAGATCAGCTTCGCGCAGGCGCTGCGCCGCGTCGAAGAGGCGTACGGCATGGCGGCCCGCTCCGCGAACGCCGTCAAGCGCTTCAACGTGCTGATGGAGGAGCTGCGCACGATTGTCGACTCCGGTGCGGGCCCGGCGGTGGTGCTGGAAGCCGTGCTGGAGCGGACCGGCTACCTCGCCGAGCTGCAGGCCTCGACGGACCCGCAGGACGAGACCCGCATCGAGAACCTTCAGGAACTGGCGGCGGTGGCGCTGGAATTCGAGCAGGAGCGCGGTGAGGAGGAGGGCTCCGGCACCCTCGCCGAATTCCTGGAGCGGGTGGCGCTGGTCGCCGACTCCGACCAGATCCCCGACGAGGACCAGGACGGCTCCGGTGTCATCACCCTGATGACCCTGCACACCGCCAAGGGGCTGGAATTCCCTGTCGTGTTCCTGACCGGCATGGAGGACGGCGTCTTCCCGCATATGCGAGCCCTCGGGCAGGCGAAGGAGCTGGAGGAGGAGCGCCGGCTGGCGTACGTCGGGATCACACGCGCCCGCGAGCGCCTGTATCTGACGCGGTCGTCGATGCGCAGCGCGTGGGGTCAGCCCGCGTACAACCCGCCGTCGCGGTTCCTGGAGGAGATCCCCGGCCAGCACCTGGAGTGGAAGCGGACGGGCCCGATGGCCGCGCCCGCCGGTCCGACGTCCGGTATCGCGTCGTCGCTGTCGTCCTCGCGGTCGCGGTCGGGTGGCAGGGGCGGCGGCGGGGCTTCGGGCTTCGCCACGCGGCGGGCGAGCGACAAGCCGGTGCTGGCGCTGTCGGTGGGGGACCGGGTCACACACGACCAGTTCGGTCTGGGGACCGTGGTGGAGGTGACGGGGTCGGGAGCGGACGCACAGGCGACGGTCGACTTCGGGGACCCGAAGCCGAAGCGGCTGTTGCTGCGGTACGCGCCGGTCGAGAAGCTCTGACGACACCCGGCGCCGCGTCTTGAGCCGGGTTCTACGGACCGACCGACCGGCTACGGATCGGCCGGGCTTCCCCGGTCCGGTCCTCCGGTCGGCTGGTTCTCCGGTCCGGATCCGCGGTTACGTCGGGTCGAGGCCGTGGCTGCGAAGCCACGCCAGCGGGTCGATCGCCGAGCCGCCGCCGGGCCGTACCTCGAAGTGGAGGTGCGGACCGGTGGAGTTGCCGGAGTTGCCGGAGTACGCGATGACGTCACCGGCCTTGACCGAACCGGAGCGCATTCTCGTGCTGCTCAGGTGGCAGTACCAGGTCTCGGTGCCATCGGGCGCGGTCACGATCGCCATGTTTCCGTAGGCGCCGTTCCACTGCGTACGGACGGTGCCGTCGGTCACGGCGCGCACCTCGGTGCCGTACGAGACGGGGAAGTCGATGCCGGTGTGCACGGACATCCAGTTGACCCCGGCCTGGCCGTAGCCGGCGCTCAAGCCTTCCTGCGCCACCGGCAGGACGAACTTGGGTCGCAGCCTCTCCAGGCGCTCGGCCGCATCCTTGCGCTTCTTCTTGTCCGCGTCCTGGCGCGCCTTCAGATCCAGGCGTTCCTGAGTGCGGGAGGCGCGGTCGCCGAAGTCGCGGGCGTCGGCGCTGAGCGCGGCGAGCTGCGTATCGATCTTGTTGTTGGCGGCGACCGGCTTGACTGAGGACGGGTCGGCGGCCGTCAGGGTGGTCACGCCGGCCTTGCTCTCGCCGTCGTCGGCGGCGATACCACCGACGGACGCGGCGGCGATACCGGCCACGCCCATCACACAGGCGGAGGGCACGGCGACGGTGAGGAGTGCCGAGCGCTTCGCGGGGGTACGGCGGCGGCCTCGGCTTCCGCCGGAACGGCGGACGGGGTAGGGGGTGACGGGCGCTACGGGGGTAAGAGTCTCCGGCTCGAGTCCAGGTTCGTGTTCGGGCTCGAACTCGGCTTCCGCTTCCGGCGCCTGCTCTGGTTCCTGCTCGTGTTCGTGTTCGGCCTCGAACTCGTGCGGGTAGTCCGCGGGCTGGAACTCGGTCGGGTTCTCGTACCCGCTCTTGTACCCGGGTTCGTAACCGGCCTCGTAGCCGACTTCCGGGATGAACTCGTGCTCAGGGGTGAACTGTTGCGGTACGAAGGCGGTTGCTGCCTCAGCGCCGGTGCCGGTGCCCGTGCCCGTGTTCCAGGCGGTGGCGTCGTAGGTGCCGGTGCTCGTGTCCGTCTCGTACGCGAAGGTGGCCGCGGCGGTCTCGTACTGACCGGTCTGCGCGGTCTGGTTCCAGGCGTTTGCGTCCCACTGGCCCGTGGCGTCGTACTGGCCGGTGGTGTCGTACTGCGCGAACTCCTGCGGCTGCTGCGCCGCGTAAGTGTCATAACCGGTGGTCTGGTGAGAGCCGGTGTCCCACTGGGTGGAGTCGTACTGACCGCTCTGGCCCGCTTCGTAGTTGCCCGGCAGGGCACCGAAGAGCGGGTCGATGTCGAAGCTGCCGGTGGTGTGCCCGTCATATGCGACGTACCCGGCGTGGGCGTGCTGGTCGGTCACCAACTTCTCTCTCGCCTCGGCAGCAGGACCTGCATCCCCCAGAGGGGAAAGCGTGGCGTGACTGTACCCGGCAGTATGCGACGGCGACAATCTTCCGCAGGTTTTAGGTAATCAGGAAACGGGCATTCGGCCGCCTTTCGGCGGCCTATGGGGGCAGCCTTGGCCTTACGTTCGAAACGTGTTCGATCCCCCTCTACGTCTATTGGCGCTGAGTCATGCGACGGAGAAGGCTCCCGAGGAGGTCGCCGCGGACTCGCTCGACTCCAGTGCCTGCCGGATGCCGGCTGCGACGGCGGGGTGGAGCGGCAGGGCAAGATGACCGATTCCGCTCACACGCACATTCTCGGCGATGAGGTCCGGGTGATCGATGCAGGCGGTCTCGACCGGGATCATCAACTGGTCGAGGTCGCTCCAGAAGCTCACGAACCGGGTGCGGCAGCCGGGCGCCGGGGAGCGCAGCTCTTCGATCATCGCCGAGCCCGGGCGCATCTGGCGGACTATGGGATGCGCGCTCGCGAGCGGGGCGACAGTGGTGCCGGAGTGCGGGGTGCCCAGGGTGACCAGGGTGCGTATCCGCTGGTCACCGCCGAGGCGCTGCGCGTAGTAGCGGGCGATCAGGCCGCCGAGGCTGTGCCCGACGATGTCGACCTGGCGATGGCCCGTACGTGCGCAGATCTCCTCTATGTGGTTGCCGAGCAACTCGGCGGCGACGCGAACGTCGCAGGTCAGAGGGGAGTAGTTGAGGCATTCGAGGTGTCGCCAGCCGTGCCGGGCGAGGGAGCGGCGGAGCAGGACGAAGACGGAGCGGTTGTCCACGAAGCCGTGGAGCATGACGACGGGCGGGTGGGACGGGCCCGGGGGCGTCGGCAGGGTGGCGGCGGCCGGGGAGGGGAGTTTGGCCTTTCCGGGCTTGGGGCCGGGGCCGGGGCCGGGGCTGTCGCGCTCGTGGCCGTCGTGGCCGTCGTGACCGTCGTGGGGATCATGGCGCTCATGGGTGAGGCCGGAGGGGTAGAGGAGCAGATGTCCGGCGAGGATCGCCAGTTCCAGGGCGGTGGCGCGCAACAGGGCGGCCGAGAGCTGTAGATGCCGCAAAGGGCGCAGAAACAGTGGAAAGAGGGGTGAAACCCTCATGGCCGACCTCCCTAAATGGCGCGCGGGGGACGGCTCCGTCCCCCATGTGCCCTCATGGGCCACTCAGGTCTCATACCAGCCTCTTGCGGCAATATGTCCGCGTCGGGTCAACGAGAAGAGGTGCGGCGGCACTGTGTTGTGCGTCTGATGCACAGTGCTACGGCGGACCTGAAGCGGCTCTCTCGTGATCGTCCCCAGGCGGCGGCCGGATGTACCTTTTGGTGGTCTTTATGGCTGTAGCTATGACTTGCGCGCCGCGTTGTGCGGGGGCGATGCGTAGCGAACATGTCCCATGTGTGATTTCCCCCTCGGTAACCTCCGCGAAACGACTGGTTGAGCGATGCTGTAGATAACGTTCGTTCACTTTGGCGGCGCAGGTCGTGTGTGGAGGCAGCGATGGGTGTGACCGGTCCGATCCGTGTGGTGGTGGCCAAGCCGGGTCTCGACGGCCATGACCGTGGGGCGAAGGTGATCGCGCGGGCCCTGCGGGACGCGGGCATGGAGGTCATTTACACCGGCCTTCACCAGACTCCTGAGCAGATCGTGGACACGGCGATTCAGGAGGACGCGGACGCGATTGGGCTGTCGATCCTTTCGGGTGCGCACAACACGCTCTTCGCGAAGGTGATCGAGCTGTTGAAGGAGCGCGAGGCGGAGGACATCAAGGTTTTCGGCGGCGGGATCATCCCGGAGGCGGACATTGCTCCGCTGAAGGAGCTGGGCGTGGCGGAGATCTTCACGCCGGGCGCGACGACGGCGTCGATCGTTGACTGGGTCAACGCGAACGTTCGCGAGCCCGCAGAGGCGTAACGCTTCCGGCGCGGCGCTTGGCGTGTGCGGGTGGCCGGTCCAGCGCGGGCGTCTCGGGCACGGGTGCGGGTTGCCCAGTCCGGGGCGGGTCGCTTGTGGTTCGGGCTTCGGCCCCGGGGGTGCGGGTTCCTGTCCGGTGCGGGATCCGGCCCCCTCCGGGCCGACTCCTCGGGGTCGGCGGCATACAGGTCAATGGTTTTCGTCGTCCTGATTTTGCCGCCAATCCCCACGGGTGGCCCCAAGCCGCAGACGGGTGGGGGCGCACGTGCCTTCCTTGGTGGTACGGCCCAAACCGCGTCGCGGCGTGAAGCCGCCCGGACCGCTTGCAGGGGCCGTTTGCTTTGCGGCAGAGCCGCCGGAGCACCTTGGGCGTCAGCCCCACGTACCTGAGGGGCGGGTGCACCGTCCACTCCGCGGCGCAGCCGCTGGAGCACGCGCGGGGCCGAGTCCGTCTGCCGCGGCGCGAAGCTGCCGCACCGCAGGCCGGGGGCCGCCCGCTCCGGCAAGGGGTCAGTCTGGGGGTGCAGCCCCCAGTTACGGGAAGGGGCGGGGTGGGGGAGCCGCCACCGCTTCCAGTTCTACCCGTATCGCCGCCCGCAGGTGCAGCGTCGACACCATCCGCTGGAACGCCTCCGACCAGTAGCCCCCCGCCCCCGGCGACGCCCCCTCCCGTTCGTCCGGGGTCGCCGTCAGGGACTCCAGGCGGGTCGCCTCCGCCGGGGCCAGGCAGCGTTCCGCCAGGCCCATCACCCCGCTGAAGCTCCACGGGTAACTCCCCGCGTCCCGCGCGATGTCGAGCGCGTCGACCACCGCCCGGCCCAGCGGTTCCGCCCACGGCACCGCGCACACCCCCAGCAGCTGGAATGCCTCCGACAGTCCGTGCGCCGCGATGAAGCCCGCCACCCAGTCCGCGCGCTCGCCCTCCGGCAGCGTCGTGAGCAGTTTTGACCTCTCGGCCAGGGAGATCGTGCCGGGACCGGTATCCGGTGGGGTCCCGGGCGGGCCGAGCAGGGCGCGGGACCACTCCGGGTCCCGCTGGCGCACCGCCGCCCGGCACCACGCCGCGTGCAGCTCGTCGCGCCAGTCGTCGGTGACGGGCAGCGCGACGAGCTCCTCGGCCGTACGCCCGCCGAGCCGGTCCGGCCACGTGGACAGTGGGGCCGCCTCCACCAGCTGGCCAAGCCACCAGGACCGTTCGCCCCGGCCCGACGGGGGGCTCGCCGCCACCCCGTCGCGCTGCATGTCGGCGTCGCATTCGTGCGGCGCCTCCACCGCTATCGCCGCCCCGCCCGCGTCCCCGCTGCGGTCCAGGCCGACGCACGACGCCGCCCGCGCCGCCATCCGCCCGGCGAGCGCCGAGCGCGGCAGCGCCGCGAGGAGCTCGGCCGCCGTGGCGCGGACATTGCGGCTGCGGTCGGACAGGGCCCGTTCCAGGAACGGCTCGTCCGCGTCGGACAGTCCCCTGCGCAGCGAGTCGAGGAACATCAGCCGGTCCTCCGCACGCTCCGTGGACCATGTTCCGGCCAGCAGCGCCAGCGCCGCCCCCGCGTCGCGCGCCCGCACCGCGCCCAGCAGGGCGACGCGCTCGGCGAACAGCCCCTCCTCCCACAGGCGCCGGACCGCCTCGGCGTCTTCCGCGGCCGGAAGCGTGGAGCCCCCGGAAGCCCCCCGCAGCGCGAACTTCCACTCCGGGTTGAGCCGGGCGAGCCATAGGCCGCGCGGCCCGGCGAAGGCGAGGGCCTGTGGCCGCAGATCCGTACGCGCCCGGGACGCGTCCAGCAGCGCGGGCAGTACGGAAGGCGGCGCCTGATACCCGTGCTCATTGGCCGCGGCGAGCCACTGCGGGAGCAGCTCCGTCAGATCCGGTGCCGTACCGCGCCGCCCCCCGGCGGACGGGGCGGACCGGTCGGCCAGCAGTTGCGCCAGCCGTCGCCGGGCGGGTGCCGGCAGCTGGGGGCGTGTGTCGTGCGGCGCGGGCTCCGGGCGGGCGGCGGCAGGCGCGGGCAGCAGTCCCGCTCTGCGTCGTACGGTATGGAGCGCCGCGGCGTCCAGCAGAGCGGTCGGCGCGTCCTTGCCCGCGGTCATGGCATCCGCCGGCGGTGTGCGGCGGTCGGTACCCAGAAGGGCCGAAGTGACGAGCTCTTCCCAGGGTGAGGTGCTGGTGGTGCTGGTCATGGCGTCCTCCGTACGTTCACGTTCGCCTTCAGATGAGGGAGACCGTCTCGGCTGCGTCCTGCGACCAGGCGGCGAGCGGGTTGAAGCCCTGGTGGCCGCACTCGCCGAAGACAGTGACCGGGCCGCCGCCGGAGAGCGCCGCGAGCTTCCACAGCCCCGTGCGGGTTAGTGCGGCGGGGGCGACGGGCAGCGCGGACCCGCTCTCCGCGTCGGCCAGTTGCCACCCCTCGCCCGCCGGGACCGGTATGACGCCGGTCAGCGTCACCGGCCACGCGTCCAGCCAGGGATCGTCCCGCAGGGCCGACCCGTACGCCTCGACGGCTGCCGCGGCAGAGCCGCCCGGCGGCGGTGACCCGATCGGGACGGGCACGCCGAACCGCTCGCCCAGCTCCGCCCGCAGCTGCCCCGCGCCCCCGTACGGCGTGAGTTCGGCGTCGATCACGAGCCCCACCGGCAGAGCGTGCTGCGGGGAGCGGCCCGCCGCGCCGAAGGAGAGCAGCAGCGCCGTGCGCCCGGACTCCCGCCCGTACAGCCAGTTGCGGCGGGTGGTGAGCTTGCCGTCCGACGAGTCGTACTGGGCCAGGATCAGCCAGTGGTCCCGGACCGGCGGGCCCTCGGGCGGTGCGGTGAGGCCGATCCGGGTGCGGACGGTCGTGGCCAGCGGATCCGGCAGCCGCTCGATGCCCAGCCACGCCACGTCCAGCAGGTGGATCAGCGCGCACTCCTCCAGCAACCGCACCGGCCAGCCCGCCCCGGACCCGGGTATCGCGCCCAACTCCCGCACCCGCCCGGCCAGTCCCGGGGCCTGGGCGTCGACCATGCGGGCCGCGGTCTCCTCCCACATCGCGTACCCCGGCCGCTCGGCCGCGGCCAGGCCGCCGCGCAGCAGATCCGCCAGCCGCTGCTCAAGCTCCGTCGCCCCCGCGGTGATCCGGTCGGCCCGGCGCTCGGCCCGGCGCCGCGCCGCCTCCGGGTCGGCGGTCTTCGCGGGCTGCCCCGCGCCCGCGTCGCCCTGCTCCTTGTCCGTGGCGCGCTTTCTGCGCCCTGCCAGCCATTCCTCCGCCCAGTCCGGCGTCGCCGACCGGGCGACAGCGTCCTCGGCCCCCGCCCAGAGCAGCAGTAGTCCCAGCGCGTGCTTGCACGGGAACTTCCGGCTCGGGCAACTGCACACATAGGCAGGGCCCGTGGTATCGATGATGGTCTGGTACGGCTTGCTGCCGCTGCCCTTGCACCGGCCCCACACGGCCCCCGAGCCGCTGCTGCCCGCGCCGGACCAGGGCCCGGCCGTCCCGAGTCGGCTTCCCGCTTTGCGTGACGTATCGTCAGGAGCCAGAGCCAGCACCTGTTCTGTTGTCCAGCGCACCCCCGGTTGATTCATGGTGGCAACGCTACGGGCCACCACTGACAACGGGCCCTGAGCTGCGGCTCTGTGCGTTCGGCCGCGACTTTCGACAACTTGACTTTACTCTTTCTTTGCGATTGGCTGCGGGGCTAAAACCTTCAAGATCCGGGGGGATTCCCTATGAACCGCACCATCCGCGCCGCCGTCTGCGCCGTCGCCGTCGCCGGTCTCACGCTCGGCCTCTCCGCCTGTTCCGAGGCCGTCGACGCCGTCGACAAGGCCACGAACGCGACGTACGAGGTCACCTACGAGGTCAGCGGCAAGGGCGTCGACTCGATCGACTTCCACAGCGGTGGCGGCAGCGCGACCAACCCGACGATCGAGACGGTGCAGAAGCCGGCCCTGCCGTGGACGAAGACGGTCACCCTGCGCGGCATCATGCCCCCGGCGGTCATGCCGCTCGCCGCGGACCTCACGGGGTCCGAGGTCAGCTGCAAGATCACATACAAGGGCAAGGTCATCAAGGAGGAGAGCGGCGAGGGCCTGGCCGCTGCCGCCGGGTGCATCGCGGTCTCGCCGATCGTCGGGTAACTCCCTGGCGAACGTGGCCCTTTAGGTTCTGACCTGCGGCGACGGCCGATTGTCAGTGGCATGGTGCACCGTGGATCCCACAACAGGTCGAACGATCTGGAGGGGGATCCATGACCGTGTCCGAAACCGGCGCAGCCACGGGCGCCGAGGTCGCCGAGGTCCTGCGGCCACATGCCGAGAACGCTTTCGCCGACGAGCTGACGGCGCTGGCCGCGGCCGACGACCGGCCGCGGCCGGGCAACTGGAAACTGTCGCCGTGGGCCGTCGCCACCTATCTGCTCGGCGGCACGCTGCCCGACCGGACGGTGATCACACCCAAGTACGTGGGACCGCGCCGGATCGTCGAAGTAGCCGTCACCACGCTGGCGACCGACCGGGCGCTGCTGCTCCTCGGCGTGCCGGGCACTGCCAAGACCTGGGTCTCCGAGCACCTCGCGGCGGCCGTCAGCGGTGACTCCACCCTGCTCGTGCAGGGCACGGCGGGCACGTCGGAGGAATCCGTCCGCTACGGCTGGAACTACGCACAGCTGCTCGCCCACGGCCCCAGCAGAGACGCGCTGGTACCGAGCCCCGTCATGCGCGCGATGTCCGACGGAATGACGGCGCGGGTCGAGGAGCTCACCCGTATGCCCGCGGACGTACAGGACACGCTGATCACCATCCTGTCCGAGAAGACCCTGCCGATCCCGGAGCTGGGGGAGGAGGTGCAGGCGGTCCGCGGCTTCAATGTCATCGCCACGGCCAATGACCGCGACCGCGGGGTCAACGACCTCTCCAGCGCGCTGCGCCGCCGGTTCAACACCGTCGTGCTGCCGCTGCCCGCGACGCCGGAGGACGAGGTCGACATCGTGTCGCGGCGCGTCGGCCAGCTGGGGCGCTCCCTGGAGCTGCCGGCCGCGCCGGAGGGCCTTGAGGAGATCCGCCGTGTGGTCACTGTCTTCCGGGAGCTGCGGGACGGGGTATCGGCCGACGGCCGCACCAAACTCAAGTCCCCCTCGGGGACGCTGTCGACGGCCGAGGCGATCTCCGTCGTCACGGGTGGCCTCGCGCTCGCGGCGCACTTCGGGGACGGCGTGCTGCGGCCCGGCGATGTGGCGGCGGGCATCCTCGGCGCGGTCGTACGCGACCCGGCGGCGGACCGGGTCATCTGGCAGGAGTACCTGGAGACGGTGGTCCGTGAGCGGGACGGGTGGAAGGACTTCTACCGCGCCTGCCGCGAGGTGAGCGCATGACCGGCCCACTGCTGCTCGGCGTCCGCCACCACGGACCGGGCTCGGCGCGGGCGGTGCGGGCCGCGCTGGAGGCGGCGGCGCCGCCGGCCGTCCTGATCGAGGGCCCGCCCGAGGGCGACGCCTTGCTCGCGCTCGCCATGGACGACCAGATGCGCCCGCCGGTCGCGCTACTGGCGCACGCGGTGGACGACCCGGGGCGGGCGGCATTCTGGCCACTGGCCGAGTTCTCGCCGGAGTGGGTGGCGATCCGCTGGGCGCTGGGGCGGGGCGTGCCGGTGCGGTTCATCGACCTCCCGGCGGCGTATTCGCTGGCGCTGGCGGCGGAGGAGGAGGCGGGGACAGGGACGGGGGACTGCCCTTTGGACCCCTCGGACCCCTCGGACCCCTCGGACCCCTCGGGTGCTGCCGCGCCCGATTCCCCGGAGCCGGTGGGAGTGCCTGGTGCCGCGTCCCTTGCGGGACAGGCGCCGGATGGCGCCCCGGCCTCTCCGATGACTGGAGGCGGTGGCGCGGAGTCGTACGTGAGCGGCGCGTCCGGCTGCCCTCGCGGGGGCGGGGCGGCCGGAGCCTTTGTCTCCGGTGCTGACGCGGACGAAGGATCCGGGGAGCGTGGCGGGGGTGGGGCTGGGGGAGCCCCACCGCCTGGTGCGGACGTGGGCGGCGGGGGCGGCCGGCGGGATGCGGGTGGGGTTGGAGGCCTGAAGCCCGGAGCGGACAGCGGCGTTGGCGGGGAGCCGTACGGCGGCGGCGTTCCCGAGGAGCGGGATGCGGGCAGGGCCGCTGGAGGACTCGCGACCCGTAGGGGCGGGGGCTTCGGCACGGAGTCGTACGCGGGTGGCGCGCGGGGCGGGCGCGGGGTACCCCATCAGCGCGGCGGGGATGAGGTCGCCGGAGGCCTGGCGGCTGCCTCCGAAGCCGTCACGGTTCCGTCCGGCCGCGGACGTGACGCGGGCGGCGTGCAGGGGATGCGGATCGACCCCATCGCCGTGCTTGCCGAGACCGCCGGGTACGACGATCCCGAGCGGTGGTGGGAGGACGTCGTCGAGCATCGAGGGACGGGGGGCCACGCGGCCGATCCCCTCGCCCCCTTCGCAGCCCTCGGCGAAGCCATGGCCGCGCTGCGTGAGACATACGGCCACGGCGGGCATGACCGTGATCTCGCCCGTGAGGCCCATATGCGGCTCCAGCTGCGTGCCGCGCGCCGGGAGTTCGGGGATGAGGTCGCCGTCGTCTGCGGTGCCTGGCATGTGCCCGCGCTTCAGGAGCGGACCACCGTCGCCGCCGACAGGGCCCTGATCAAAGGGCTGCCCAAGGTCAAGGCCGAGTTGACCTGGGTCCCCTGGACGTACCGCAGGCTCGCCCGGCACAGCGGCTACGGCGCCGGCATCGACTCGCCCGGCTGGTACGGGCATCTCTTCGGCGCGCCCGACCGGCCCGTCGAGCGGTGGATGACCAAGGTCGCGCGGCTGCTGCGGGACGAGGACAGGATGGTCTCCTCCGCGCATGTCATCGAGGCCGTCCGGCTCGCCGAAACGCTCGCCGCCATGCGCGGCCGTCCCCTCGCCGGGCTGACCGAGACGACCGACGCGATACGGGCCGTGATGTGCGACGGCTCCGATGTGCCGCTGGATCTGGTCCGGGACCGGCTGGTTGTCGGGGATGTGCTCGGCGAGGTGCCGGATGCCGCGCCGGCCGTGCCGTTGCAGCGCGACCTGACCCGGCTCCAGCGCAGCCTGCGGCTCAAGCCGGAGGCGCTGGAGCGGGAGCTGGAGCTCGATCTGCGCAAGGAGACCGACGCGGCCAAGAGCCGCCTGCTGCACCGGCTGCGGCTGCTCTTTATCGGCTGGGGCGAGCCCGCCGCCGGGCGGGGGAGCACCGGCACGTTCCGGGAGAGCTGGCGGCTGCGCTGGGAGCCCGAGCTCGTCGTGCGGGTCGCGGAGGCCGGGGTCTGGGGCACCACCGTGCTCTCCGCCGCCACGGCGAAGGCCGAGTCGCAGGCGGTGTCGGCGACCGCCCTCGCCGATGTCACCGCCCTCGCCGAGCAGTGCCTGCTGGCCGAGCTGCCCGAGGCGCTGCACGTGGTGATGACCGCGCTGGCCGACCGGGCGGCGCTGGACGCGGACGTGGGGCACCTCGCCCAGGCGCTGCCCGCCCTGGCCCGCTCCCTGCGGTACGGGGACGTGCGATCGACGGACACGGCCGCGCTCGGCGAAGTCGCGGCCGGGCTCGCCGAGCGGATCTGCGTCGGCCTGCCGCCCGCGTGCACGGGACTCGACGCGGACGGCGCGGCCGAGATGCGGGGGCATCTCGACGGCGTGCACACCGCGATAGGGCTGCTGCCGAAAGCCCGTGAGCTGGGCGAGCGCTGGGGATCCGCCCTGCACCGGCTCGCGGTCCGCGACACCGTGCCCGGGGTGATACGCGGCCGGGCCGCCCGGCTGCTGCTGGACGACGGGCGGCTCCAGGAGGACGAGGCCGCGCGGCTCATGAGCCTCGCCCTCTCCCCGGGCACACCGCCCGCCGAAGCGGCGACCTGGATCGAGGGTTTCGTCGGCGGCGCGTCCGGCGGCGGCATGCTCCTGGTCCATGACGAGCGCCTGCTCGCACTGGTCGACGCGTGGCTGACCGGCGTGCCCGCGGACGCGTTCACGGACGTGCTGCCGCTGCTGCGCCGCACCTTCTCGGCGTACGAACCGGGCGTGCGCCGCACTCTCGGCGAGCTGGCCAGGCGCGGACCCGTGGCGGGCTCCCGTCCCGCGTACGCCGAGTCGGCGGTGCCCGGCTTCGGCACGGGCATCGACGGACCGCGGGCGGACGCGGTGCTGCCGGTGCTGCGCCTGCTGCTCGGCATGGAACTCGGCATGGAGGGCGACAAAGTTGAGGGGGTGGTCCTATGACAGTGACCGGCCAAACCGAACAGGCCGGCCGAACCGATCACGATGAGCGGTTGCGGCGGTGGCGGCTCGTGCTCGGAGGGGAGTCCGTCGACGGAACGGGCCACGCGCTCGCCGGGACGGACGCGGCCATGGACGGCGCCCTGACCGCCCTCTACGGCGGCGGTGAGAAGCGGTCCGGCAGCCGGGACCGGTCCGCCGGCCTCGGGGCGTCCGCGCCGTCCGTCGCGCGCTGGCTCGGCGACATCCGTACGTACTTCCCCAGCTCCGTCGTCCAGGTCATGCAGCGTGACGCGATCGACCGGCTCGGCCTGTCCACACTGCTGCTGGAGCCGGAGATGCTGGAGGCCGTGGAGGCCGACGTTCATCTCGTCTCCACCCTGCTCTCCCTCAACAAGGCCATGCCAGAAACGACCAGGGAGACCGCCAGAGCCGTCGTACGCAAGGTTGTCAACGAGCTGGAGAAGCGGCTCGCCACCCGCACCAGGTCCACCCTCACCGGAGCGCTCGACCGGTCAGCGAAGATCAACCGTCCGCGCCACCGGGACATCGACTGGGACCGCACCATCCGGGCCAACCTCAAGAACTATCTGCCCGAGTTCGGGACGATCGTCCCCGAGCGGCTGATCGGATACGGACGCGCGTCCCAGTCGGTGAAGAAGGACGTGGTCCTCTGCATCGACCAGTCGGGCTCGATGGCGGCGTCCGTCGTCTACGCGTCCGTCTTCGGCGCGGTCCTGGCGTCCATGCGGTCCATCGCCACCCGCCTGGTCGTCTTCGACACCGCGGTCGTGGACCTCACCGACCAGCTGGACGACCCGGTGGACGTGCTCTTCTCCACCCAACTGGGCGGCGGGACCGACATCAACAGGGCCCTGGCGTACTGCCAGTCACAGATCACCCGTCCCGCCGACACCATCGTCGTACTGATCAGCGACCTCTACGAAGGCGGCATACGGGACGAGATGCTGAAGCGGGTCGCGGCGATGAAGGCGTCCGGGGTGCAGTTCGTCACGCTGCTGGCCCTCTCCGACGAGGGGACGCCCGCGTACGACCGCGAACACGCGGCGGCACTCGCGGCGCTCGGCGCGCCCGCCTTCGCCTGTACGCCGGACCTCTTCCCGGACGTCATGGCGGCGGCCATAGAGAAGCGCCCGCTGCCGATACCGGACACGTCGACTCCTCGGTAGCATCGGTGACGCCGGCAATGTCGATAAATGTCGACAGCAGTGGCCTGGCCGGTACGGTCCGCACCTCTTGCGGCCGCCTCGCGCCCGGCCGCCCGGTCGCCCGTGATCACTCCTGGCAGGGCCAGGAGTGCGATCTGTGACCGTTATCACCGCCCAGGTGTGATCTGTGATTTAGGGACCCACCTCCCACGGGGATAACCTGCGAGACGGACATGCCGCGTCCACGGACTCCGTGTGCGCCTCCCTTGTGACAGCGCTCGTCACGTTGCCCTTCGCGGCACGCCCACGCAGACACTGATCACTGCAAAATCTTTAAAGACATAAAGACCAAGGGACGGACGCGCGTGGACCTGTTCGAGTACCAGGCGAGGGACCTCTTCGCCAAGCACGGTGTACCGGTGCTGGCCGGTGAAGTCATCGACACGCCTGAGGCGGCGCGCGAGGTGGCAGAGCGTCTGGGCGGCAAGGCTGTCGTCAAGGCGCAGGTCAAGGTCGGTGGCCGCGGCAAGGCCGGCGGCGTCAAGCTGGCCTCCAGCCCCGAGGACGCGGTCGCCAAGGCCGACGCCATTCTGGGCATGGACATCAAGGGCCACACGGTCCACAAGGTGATGCTGGCCGAAACCGCGGACATTGTGGAGGAGTACTACGTCTCCTTCCTGCTGGACCGCACCAACCGCACCTTCCTCGCCATGGCGTCCGTCGAGGGCGGCGTGGAGATCGAGATCGTCGCCGAGGAGAACCCCGAGGCGCTCGCCAAGATCGCGGTCGACGCCAACGAGGGCTGCACCCCGGAGAAGGCCGCCGAGATCGTCGCCGCCGCGAAGTTCCCGGCCGAGATCGCGGACCAGGTCGCCGACGTCCTCCAGAAGCTGTGGACCGTCTTCATCAAGGAGGACGCCCTCCTTGTCGAGGTCAACCCGCTGATCAAGTCCGGCGACGGCAAGATCATCGCGCTCGACGGCAAGGTGTCTCTCGACGAGAACGCCGACTTCCGCCAGCCCGAGCACGACGCGCTTGAGGACAAGGCCGCGGCCAACCCCCTCGAGGCCGCTGCCAAGGCCAAGAACCTCAACTACGTCAAGCTCGACGGCGAGGTCGGCATCATCGGCAACGGTGCGGGTCTGGTCATGTCGACCCTCGACGTCGTCGCGTACGCCGGTGAGGCGCACAACAACGTCAAGCCCGCCAACTTCCTCGACATCGGCGGCGGCGCCTCCGCCGAGGTCATGGCGAACGGCCTGGAGATCATTCTCGGCGACCCGGACGTCAAGTCCGTCTTCGTCAACGTCTTCGGCGGCATCACCGCCTGCGACGAGGTCGCCAACGGCATCGTCCAGGCCCTGGCCCTGCTCAAGAGCAAGGGCGAGGAAGTAACCAAGCCGCTGGTCGTGCGCCTCGACGGCAACAACGCGGAGCTGGGTCGCAAGATCCTGTCCGACGCCAACCACCCGCTGGTACAGCGCGTGGACACCATGGATGGCGCGGCCGACAAGGCCGCCGAGCTCGCCGCGGCTGCGAAGTAAGGGAAGAGGGACTCCACAAACCATGGCTATCTTCCTCACCAAGGACAGCAAGGTCATCGTCCAGGGCATGACCGGTGCCACGGGCATGAAGCACACCAAGCTCATGCTCTCCGACGGCACCAACATCGTCGGCGGCGTGAACCCGCGCAAGGCCGGTACGACCGTCGACTTCGACGGCACGTCCGTACCCGTCTTCGGTTCCGTCGCCGAGGCGATGGAGAAGACCGGCGCCGACGTATCCGTCGTCTTCGTGCCGCCGGCGTTTGCCAAGGCCGCCGTCGTCGAGGCGATCGACGCCGAGATCGGTCTCGCGGTCGTCATCACCGAGGGCATCGCCGTGCACGACTCGGCCGCCTTCTGGGCGTACGCGTCGAGCAAGGGCAACAAGACCCGGATCATCGGCCCGAACTGCCCCGGCCTGATCACCCCCGGCCAGTCCAACGCCGGCATCATCCCGGGCGACATCACCAAGCCCGGCCGCATCGGTCTTGTGTCCAAGTCCGGCACGCTGACCTACCAGATGATGTACGAGCTCCGTGACATCGGCTTCTCGTCGGCCGTCGGCATCGGTGGCGACCCGGTCATCGGTACGACGCACATCGACGCCCTCGCGGCGTTCGAGGCGGACCCGGAGACCGAGCTGATCGTGATGATCGGCGAGATCGGCGGCGACGCCGAGGAGCGTGCGGCCGACTACATCGCCAAGAACGTGACCAAGCCGGTCGTCGGCTATGTCGCGGGCTTCACGGCGCCCGAGGGCAAGACCATGGGCCACGCCGGCGCCATCGTCTCCGGCTCCTCCGGCACCGCGCAGGCGAAGAAGGAGGCCCTTGAGGCCGCGGGCGTCAAGGTCGGCAAGACGCCGACCGAGACGGCCAAGCTGGCGCGCGCGATTCTGGCCGGCTGACCTTCGCGGTACTGAGTTCGCGTACGCATACGAGTGGGCCCGCTCCTCCCGGTGACTTCCGGTGAGGTGCGGGCCCACTCGCGTACCGACCGCTGAGCAGTACCGCTGAACCGCTGAGTACTAGCGGATCTGCGGTACGAGCCGGCCGGGGCCGTGCGCGGTCTCGGCAAGGAGCTTCTGGCGCAGCTGCTTGGTGGTCTCGGTCAGCTGCGGCGGTCCGCCGTGCGGCGGCGGCACGCCGCCGACCTCCCCGCCGGGTGGGAGCGGTGGTTCGTACCGAGTGGGGGCGGTGGCCAGCGTGAACACCGTCGCGGCCACGATCAGCGCGGTGACGGCGATGGCGGCCCGCGTCCAGAACTGGGCGCGGCGCTCGCCGCCGACCCGTACGGCCCGGGCAGGGGTCATATACGGCGGCAACTCCTCGCGGGCGAGGGCCGCGAGCCTCTCGCGAAGCACCGCCGTCTCGCCCAGCTCCGGCAGCCGCTCGGCGATGGCGGCCCGCGCGTGCAGCACCCGATTGGCCGCCGCCGGGGTGCTCGCCTCGGTTTCGGCGGCCGTCTCTGGCAGATCGAGACCCACGCCGTCGTAGAGGAGGAGCGTGCGGCGGTACGAAGGCGGCAGTTCCAGCAGCGCGTCGAGCAGCGCGCGGCGGCCGGAGTCGACGGAGGGCGAGTCGGGCCGGCTGTGGGCGTGGCGCAGCCGGTGCCAGGGGGACAGGGCGTACTCGTACGCGGCGGCGCGGAGCCATCCGGCGGGGTCCGGGTCGACGGCGACCTCGGGCCAGCGGTACCAGGCGAGGTGGAAGGCGCGCTCGACGGATTCGTGGGAGAGCCGGTGGCGGCCGGTGAGCAGGTAGGTCTGGCGTACGAGGGCGGGGGCGACGTAGGCGTACAGGGCGTCGAAGGCGTCGTGGGGGGCGAGCCCGGCAAGCTGGAGCGCGGGACCGGGTTCCGGCGCGGGCGCGGGCGCGAGTTCCGGTTCCGGTACCGCGGCCGGTGTTGGCGCCGGTTCCGGTTCCCGTTCTGCTTCAGGTTGTGGCGTCGGCTCTTCACGTACGAAGGCCACCGGCGGCTTGGCCGCGCGTTTGACGGCCGGTTTGGGGCGGGTGTTCGCGGCGTACGGCTTCTGGGAGGTGGGCGACGCGGTCCAGGGAGGGGCCGCGGCCTTCGCCGCCCTGGAGAGTGGCTTCGCCGGTTTCTCCAGCTTCTCGGGTTTCTCCGGCTTCCTCTCCGGCTTCCCGAGCGTCTGCGGCTTCTCCGGCTTCTCCGGCTTCTCGGGTTTCGCCGGTTCCTCTGGTTTCTCGTCCGCGAGCACGCCCAGCGTGCCGAGGACTTTCGCGTACGCCTCGCGTCTGCGCCCCCGTGGTTCGGTGCGGCCGGTCTCCCAGGATCTGACCGTCGCCCGCGTCACGCCGACGGCCTTTGCGACCTGCTCCTCGCTCAGGGACTTCGCCTCGCGCAGCCTGCGCCGCTCCTTCGGGGAGGGCAGCGGGAGGGCGGAAGCGGAGCGTGTGGTGCTCTGGGTCATGAGGAGCTCCCGGCAGCACTGCACCCGGCCAAAAAGTACATAAACGTATATTGAGCGACACAACGGCCCTTTGCTCGTTACGTGGATAAAGCGCGTGTCGTTGGCAGCATGGCCGCGTGACACACATGACTCCCGTGACGCAGTTGACCGGTGGCAGCTGCCGGAGCGCCGCGCCGCTCGCCTCCTTCGTACGCGGGGCGACGGCGGCGGGGCTCGGGCTCGGCGTGTTCGCCGTCCTGGTGATGGTGTTGTGGATCAGCTCCCCGTATCCGGACAGCGGTCCGGGCGGGGCGCTGCACGTCGCTGCGGGGCTGTGGCTGCTGGCCCATGGCGCCGAGCTCGTACGGACGGGCCCGCTGACTGCCGGAACCCCGGCGCCGGTGGGGTTGGTGCCGCTGCTCCTCGTCGTACTGCCGGCGTGGTTGGCGCACCGGGCGGCCCGCGACGCGCTCGAAACCGACGAGGGACGGCCGCTGCCGTCGTGGTGGGCCGCGCTGGGTGGGGTGACCGTGGGATATCTGCTGGTCGGCGCGGCTGCCGTGCTCTATGCCGAGGGTGGGTCGCTGCCGGCGGACCGGTTCAGCGCGGCGTTGCATCTGCCTGTGGTGACCGTGCTCTCCGCCGCGGCCGGGGTGTGGGCGGCGAGCGGCCGACCGTTCGGGCCGCTGCCCGCGTGGTTGCCGGAGCGGGGCCGGACGGGGCTCGTCCGTACCCGTGTGGGCGCCGCGCTGCGGGCCGCCGCCGCAGGGACGCTGACGCTGCTCGGCGGCGGCGCGCTGCTGGTCGCGGCGTCGCTGGTGTGGCACGCGGACGCGGCGCAGGACTCGTTCCTGCACCTCGCGGAGGTGTGGTCGGGCCGCGTCGCGGTGTTGCTGCTGGGGCTCGCGCTGGTGCCGAACGCTGCGGTGTGGGGTGCCGCCTACGGGCTCGGGCCCGGCTTCGCGGTCGGTACGGGGGCGACGGCGACGCCGCTCGCACTGGTGGGGGACCCGGCGCTGCCGTACTTCCCGCTGGTCGCCGCGGTTCCGTCGGAGGGCCGGGGCACGCCGCTGAACTGGGCGGCGGTGGCGGTACCGGTGGTCGCGGGGGCGGTCATCGCGTGGTTCACGGGACGGGTGGCGGTGCCGCGCGAGTCGGTACTGCGCGAGTCGGTACTGCGCGAGGCGGCGGCACGGGAGCGGGTGGCGTGGAGCCGCCGGGAGACCGCGCTGACGGCGCTGCTGGGGGCGCTGGGGTGCGGTGCCCTGACGGCGTGCCTGGCGGCTGCGGCGGGCGGTCCGCTGGGCACCGGCAGGCTGGCGCAGTTCGGCCCGGTGTGGTGGCTGACGGGGGCGGCGGCGCTGGGGTGGTCGGCGGGGGTGGGGGTGCCGATGGCGCTGGTGGTGCGGGCGTGGCGGTGCAGGCGGAGGCGGAGGCGGAGGCGGTGGCAGCGGCGGTGGGTACGGGTATGGGGTCGCGGGTCGGTCGTGGACGCGGTGGTACCGGGCGCGGATCCGGACACCTTGTTGCTGGGTCGGTCCGCGTCTCTGGGTAAACCGTCGAAGCCGGACCCCCGTCCCGCCCCCAACCCCGCACTTGATCTGTATGACTTCCTGCTTGCGGACTCCTGGAGCGAGAGGAGCGAGAGGAGTGAGCGCGAGGTGCGGGAGGCCGCCCAGTGGTCGGCGCTGATGGAGGGGGCGGGAGGTCTGCTGGCGGACTTCCCGGGGAAGCCGGGGAAGCCGACGGATTCGGGGGACTCGGGGCAGCCGTAGCGGTGCCCTCAGGTCTCAGGCCCCCGGCCCCCAGTCCCTACTCCTTGACGCCGATCACTCCGCGCAACGGGTCGGGGAGCAGCTCGTTGCAGGACAGCTGGCCCGACTTTGTCAGAGCGTCGTTCACGCACGTGTAGTAGTCGCGGTATACCAGTTGCGCCGTGAACGACGCCGCCACGATCACCAGCGCGATGCTCGCCATCACCAGGCCGCTCACCGCCGCCGTGATCTGCGGCTTCCCCGGGTACGTGGACGGGGACGCGGGTGCCTGAGGAGGCGCGGCCGACGTCGTCATCGCCGCCGCAGCCGCCGAGCGCTGAGCGGCGGGCTTGGCGCGCAGGGAGCTGATGCTCCAGTACAGCGCCAGCGCGCCCAGCAGCAGCGCGATCTCCGGGAAGTCGAACAGCACGAAGAAGAACGCCCACATGCCCGAGAGCAGCGCATACCGCGCCCGGCGCTGGGCCGGGTCCGTCGGGTCCCACTTCAGGCCGCCGGGGGAGCCGCCGCCGGGGCCGTTCTGGCCGCCGCCGTTGGGCCCGGTCGGACCGTTGGGCCCGGTCGGGCCGTTCTGGTTGCCGGGGCGGCGGCCGAAGCCGCCGCCCGAGGAGCGGCCCGGCTGGTGGCTGCTCCACTGGCTGCCCCAGCCGGAACGGCCGGACTGGTCGGGGCGGTCCGAACCGTCCTCGGGGGAATCGGAAGAACCGGAAGAACCCGAAGAATCAGAGGACGACGACGAGGAGTCGTTCGTCGGGCGGCGCGGCTGCCAGGGCTGGTCCGGCCTGCCCTCCGGCGGCGGCGCGAAAGGGTTGTTGTTGTCGTCCGTGGACTGGCGCTCCCGCGGCAACAGGAGGTACGTACGGTGGCGTCGGTCCGGCATGTGGTGAACGTCTTCCCCTCAGACCCGGCGCCCAGCGGACTCGGGGTCTTGTGTCGTTGTGCCCGTCTGGGGACAGGCTCTGTCCCCAGACGCTACCTCCCGGCCAGGCCCCCGTCCCGTGGGGGCCGTGCTGTGTGCCGGTATCGTTGCTGACGGTCGGCTTGTTCGTAGGGTTCCCCGTATCGGGAGCTCGACCCTTTCGTACGACCACACAAAGCCGCACAGCGCTGCACGCAGCACCGCAAGCAGCACCGCGAGAAAGAGACCCGCCGTGGCCTCCCCGCCCGCCTCCACCTCCCCGGCCCCACCCGGCCCCACCGGCCCGCCCGCCCGGCCCGCCCGCCTCGTGGTCCTGGTCTCCGGCTCCGGTACGAACCTCCAGGCCCTGCTCGACGCGATCGCCGCCGACCCCGAGGGTTTCGGCGCTCGCGTCGTGGCCGTCGGCGCCGACCGGGACGGGATCGTGGGCCTTGAGCGCGCCGAACGGGCCGGTCTGCCCACCTTTGTCCGCAGGGTCAAGGACTACGGCACACGCGACGCCTGGGACCACGCGCTGGCCGAGGCCACCGCCGCGTACGAACCGGATCTCGTCGTCTCGGCAGGCTTCATGAAGATCGTGGGGAAGGAATTCCTCGCCCGGTTCGGCGGCCGTTTCATCAACACCCACCCCGCTCTGCTGCCCAGCTTCCCCGGGGCCCACGGAGTGCGCGACGCGCTCGCGTACGGCGCGAAGGTCACCGGGTGCACCGTCCACTTCGTCGACGACGGCGTCGACACCGGCCCGATCATCGCTCAGGGCGTGGTCGAGGTCGTTGAAGAGGACACAGCGGAAGGCGAAGCCGCTCTCCATGAGCGGATCAAGGAAGTCGAGCGACGACTGCTCGTTGATGTCGTGCGGCGACTGGCCCGTAGCGGCTACCGCATTGAGGGACGAAAGGTAATTTTGCCGTGACTTTCGAGACTGCTGGGCCTGACGAGATCGTTGAGACCGTCGAGAGCGCCAAGCTTGTCGGGGCCGGACGGCGGGCCATCCGGCGCGCGCTGGTCAGCGTGTACGACAAAACGGGTCTTGAGGAGCTCGCCCGCGGGCTGCATGAGGCGCGTGTCGAGCTCGTCTCCACCGGCTCGACCGCCGCCCGGATCGCCGCGGCCGGCGTACCGGTCACCAAGGTCGAGGAGCTCACCGGCTTCCCCGAGTGCCTGGACGGCCGGGTCAAGACGCTGCACCCGCGCGTGCACGCCGGGATCCTCGCCGACCTGCGGCTGGAATCGCACCGTACGCAACTCGCCGAAATGGGCGTGGAGCCGTTCGACCTGGTGATCGTGAACCTCTACCCGTTCAGCGAGACGGTCGACTCCGGCGCCACGCCCGACGAGTGCGTCGAGCAGATCGACATCGGCGGCCCCTCGATGGTCCGCGCCGCCGCCAAGAACCACCCCTCCGTCGCGGTCGTCACCAGCACCGCGCGGTACGCGGACGTGCTCGCCGCCGCGAAGGACGGCGGCTTCGACCTGGCCACCCGCAAGCGCCTGGCCGGAGAGGCCTTCCAGCACACCGCCGCGTACGACGTGGCGGTGGCGACCTGGTTCGCCGACGCGTACGCCCCCGCCGACGACTCGCAGTTCCCGGACTTCCTGGGCGTCACCTACGAGCGCAGGAACGTGCTCCGGTACGGCGAGAACCCGCACCAGCCCGCCGCCCTCTACACAGGCGGATGTGGCGGCCTGGCCGAGGCCGAGCAGCTGCACGGCAAGGAGATGTCCTACAACAACTACACGGACACCGACGCCGCCCGCCGGGCCGCGTACGACCACTCAGACCCCTGCGTCGCGATCATCAAGCATGCCAACCCCTGCGGTGTCGCGATCGGTGCCGATGTGGCCGAGGCCCACCGCAAGGCGCACGCGTGCGACCCGCTTTCCGCCTTCGGCGGGGTGATCGCCGTCAATGCGCCGGTGAGTCTGGAGCTGGCGGAGCAGGTCTCCGAGATCTTCACCGAGGTCATCATCGCCCCGGACTACGAGGACGGTGCGGTCGAGGTCCTGGCCCGGAAGAAGAACATCCGAGTGCTGCGCTGCCCCGACGCACCGCAGCCCCCGGCCGAGTTCAGGCCGATCGACGGCGGCGGCCTCGCACAGGTGAAGGACGTCTTCCAGGCCGAGGGCGACGACCCGGCCAACTGGACGCTCGCGACCGGCGAGGCGCTCACCGCCGACGAGCTCACGGAGCTCGTTTTCGCGTGGCGCGCCTGCCGCGCGGTCAAGTCCAACGCGATTCTGCTCGCGAAGGGCGGCGCGTCGGTCGGCGTCGGCATGGGACAGGTCAACCGCGTCGACTCGGCGAAGCTGGCGGTGGAGCGGGCGGGCGAGGAGCGCGCGCAGGGCTCGTACGCCGCCTCCGACGCGTTCTTCCCGTTCCCGGACGGGCTGGAGATCCTCACCGCGGCGGGCGTCAAGGCCGTGGTGCAGCCGGGCGGTTCGGTACGTGACGAGCAGGTGATCGCGGCGGCGGAGAAGGCGGGCGTGACGATGTACTTCACGGGTACACGCCACTTCTTCCACTGATTTGCTGATGCACTGATTCTTCCGCCGAGGTGAACCCCGGAGAACGGCGTAGGCCGTAACTCATCCTCCAGGAGAGGGAGTTACGGCCTACGAGTTTGCGTTGCCGTGCCGGACCGCGTCAGGTCAGTGGCGGGCGCGGTTGAACCAGGCGCCGCCGTCGGACTTCCCGACGAACACGGTCACGAGGATGGCCAGCACCGTGTGCACGAGGCCGACGATGATGAACGGGTAGACGCCCAGGACCGCCGTGATGATGCCGAAGACCATCGCGGTGATGCGGATGCCGTTTCCGCCGCTCTTGAACTTGACGGCCAGGAAGACAGCGAGCATCCCCCACAGCAGTACGAGGAACGTGAGGCCGTAAATCGCGCCCGTCGAGAAGTCGGCGAGGTCCTGGAACTGGACGTCGTCCTTCAGCTTCGGGTCGTCCTTGGCCTTGTCGACAGCGATAGCGGCGAGGACGAAGAGGACCGTGCCGATCAGCTGGAAGCCGGCGATGACCCAGAGCATCACGCGAGCGGCCTTCACACCGCCGGGCATCTCGGTCGGGCCGCCGGGGAAGCCGCCGCCGTACGCCTGGACCGGCGGGGCCTGGGGGTAGCCGTAGCCGGGCTGCTGGTCAGGGGCCTGGGGCTGGCCCTGCTGGGGGTAGCCGTAGCCCGGCTGACCCTGCGGTTGCTGGCCGTAGCCCGGTTGGCCTTGCGGCTGCTGGCCATAGGGATTGTTGGGGTCGCCGAAGCTCATGAGCGGGAATCCTCCGTTGGAAAGTGCGGGGACGACGCGGTCCGAGCGGAGGAACGTCACATGTTCAGCGGTTTGTCCCCCCAGCACTTCCCGCGGCTGCGCGGCTCATCGTCGTATTAACGTCAACTTTTTGTCCAGTCGGTAACTCAATGTGTTGTGCAAGTGCAACCTCGCACACAGCTGGGAGAGAACCGAAGAGAGGGGCGAATTGGAACCGGGGCGGGTCTATCCGCGAGGATGGGTACATGACCGCCCAGATTCTCGATGGCAAGGCCACCGCAGCCAAGATCAAAACCGATCTGACCGCCCGTGTGGCGGTCCTCAAGGAGCGGGGCATCGCCCCGGGCCTGGGGACCGTGCTCGTCGGGGACGACCCCGGCAGCCGCTGGTACGTCAGTGGCAAGCACCGCGACTGTGCGCAGGTGGGCATTGCCTCGATCCAGCGCGAACTGCCGGACACCGCCACGCAGGAAGAGATCGAGGCGGTCGTACGGGAGCTCAACGACAACCCCGAGTGCACGGGCTACATCGTCCAACTCCCGCTTCCCAAAGGCATCGACACCAACCGTGTCCTGGAGCTGATGGACCCGGCGAAGGACGCGGACGGGCTGCACCCGACGAGCCTGGGGCGGCTGGTGCTGGGTGTGGCGGGGCCGCTGCCGTGCACCCCGTACGGCATTGTCCAGCTGCTGCGCCACCATGGCGTCGAGATCAACGGGGCGAATGTGGTGGTGGTGGGGCGCGGGATCACCATCGGGCGGCCGATGCCGCTGGTGCTGACCCGTAAGTCCGAGAACGCGACGGTCACGCAGTGCCACACCGGTACGCGCGATCTGTCGGCGCACCTCAGGCAGGCCGACATCATCGTCGCCGCGGCGGGAGTGCCGCACCTGATCAAGCCGGAGGACGTCAAGCCGGGCGCGGCGGTGCTCGATGTCGGCGTCAGCCGCGACGAGAACGGCAAGATCGTTGGTGACGTCCACCCGGGCGTCGCGGAGGTGGCGGGCTGGGTCGCCCCGAACCCGGGCGGCGTCGGCCCGATGACACGCGCGCAGCTGCTGGTCAACGTGGTCGAGGCGGCTGAGCGCGCAGCGGTCGCCGCCGCGGGCTGACCGGGAAGGGCTGAACCATGGGCGTACGTACGAACGAGGAACCGGACGCGACAGGGCTTCCCGGAGGCGGTGCGGGGCGGTCCGCCGACGGTACGGGCCGGCCTCGGCCCGAGGCGGCCGGTGCGGAGGTCGCGGACGGACCGACGTCCGAGGACGCCACCGAGGGCCGGGCCCGCGCCAACGCCAACTCCACCCCCAGCTCCGGCTCTGATACGGAAGCTGACGCCGAAGCTGACGCCGAAGCCGCCGACGCGCTCGCCGACGCGGTACGCCCCCGGGCCGGCGGCGCTCCCGACGCGCCGGAGCCGAAGAGTGGCGCGGCCGACGCCGACAGTGGCCCCCCTGGCCCCGGCAGCCCCGGCAGCCCCGGCGGCAAGACTCCCTCGCGGCGTCCCGCATCCCTCACCCTCGACACCGCCCGCCCCGAGGGCGGTGGGCGGGCCGCGCCCGGTGACGCGCCCGCGCCCGCTCGGCAGTGGCCGCTTCTCACCGTGCTCGCCGTGACCGGCTTCGGGCTGATCGTCGTCGGCACCGACGCCTTCGCCGACGCCTTCCGCGTGGGAGTGATCCTGATCGGCGTGGGCATGATGACGGGCGCGGTGCTGCGCCGCGTCCTGCCCTCCGTCGGCATGCTCGCCGTGCGCTCGCGCTTCACCGACATGGTGACGTACGGACTGTTCGGTGTCCTGATCGTGCTGCTCGCGCTGATGGCGCAGCCCGAGCCGTGGCTGGACGTGCCGTTCCTGGAGGACGTAGTCCACTTCACCGTGCGTTAGCGAGCACAGCGTCGGCGTGCGACGGCGCCTGTCCCCTCCCCCGAGGAAGGACAGGCGCCGTCGCGGTTTAAGAGTCATGGACGTGACAACCGCGATCAAGGGACGCCAGGTGCCTGTGGCATGGAAGTGACCATTCCGCCACGGTGTGATCGTTGCGCCACGGATGCGAGACTGAATCGGCGGCGGAACTGAACTCCTGGCCCCGAACATCTCAGCGGGTAGCCAGAAACGGGATGTCCGAGGGGGAAGCAATGCCTCGTTGGAAGGTGCTACCGGACGAGATCGACCCACAGGCCCGGGAGTTCACCAGGCAGCTGCGCCGGCTGGTCGACCGCAGCGGGCTGAATCTCACGGCGGTGGCCGACCGCACCGGTTACGGCAAGACGTCGTGGCAGCGGTATCTGAACGGACAGCTGCCCGCGCCCAGGGGCGCGATCGTCGCACTGGCCGAGGTGACCGGTACGGACATGGTTCAGCTGGTCACCATGTGGGAGCTCGCGGAGCAGGCCTGGAGCCGTTCCGGTCCCGCGGCGGTGAGGGTGAGTACGGAGCCCAGGGAGTTCGGACCCCCGATCGCGCCGAGCGCACCGTCCGCACCGATCACACCTACCGCGCCGCCCGGCGCCACCACCGTCACCACAGCGCCGGTCACCGCCGCCCCCGCACCGCCCTCCCCGTCTCCTCGCCCACCACACGCGCAGCGCAAGCTCGCGCTGTTCCTCGCCGGTGTCGTCGGCGCGCTTCTGGTCATCGCCGCGGCCCTGCTCCTGACCGACCTCGGGGGAGCCGCGAGCGGCGAGGCCAAGACCGTGGCCAGGACGCCGTCCGCCTCGCCGGCCACCAGCGCCCCGGCGCTGCCCGCGGGCGTGAAGTGCGGCGGCGCCGCCTGTACGGGAAAGGATCCGGAAGCCATGGGCTGCGGCGGCGAGTTCGCCGAGACCGTCTCCCGTACGTACGTCGGCATGGCGCTGCTGGAGCTCCGGTACAGCAAGACGTGCCAGGCGGCCTGGGCCCGGGTCACCCTGGCGGCCCCCGGGGACACGGTGCAGGTCAGCGTCGGCGGCAAGACCGCGCAGAGTGGCCTGGTGAACGCGGACAACGATGCGTACACGCCGATGGCAGCGGTGACGGCGCCGACCGAGGCGAAGGCGTGCGTGACGCGGCAGATGGGCGCCATGGGCTGCACCATCGAGTAACGGGTGCAGCCATAAGGCGCGCCACAAGGTGGGATAGCCTGACGCTGGATGTCTCTTCACGTCAAGATTAAGAAGAAGTGTGGAGGGGCGTTCCGCACCAGGGGCAGGGACCCCCACCGCCAGCTGTCTTACGGAGATCGAGATGACCCGTACCCCCGTGAATGTCACTGTGACCGGCGCGGCCGGCCAGATCGGCTACGCGCTGCTCTTCCGCATCGCCTCCGGCCACCTGCTCGGCGCGGATGTGCCGGTCAAGCTCCGTCTCCTGGAGATCCCGCAGGGTCTGAAGGCCGCCGAGGGCACGGCCATGGAGCTGGACGACTGCGCCTTCCCGCTGCTGAGCGGCATTGAGATCACCGACGACCCGAACGTGGCCTTCGACGGCGCGAACGTGGGGCTGCTGGTCGGCGCCCGCCCGCGTACGAAGGGCATGGAGCGTGGTGACCTGCTCTCCGCCAACGGCGGCATCTTCAAGCCGCAGGGCAAGGCCATCAACGACAACGCCGCGGACGACATCAAGATCCTGGTCGTCGGCAACCCGGCCAACACCAACGCGCTCATCGCGCAGGCCGCGGCCCCGGACGTACCGGCCGAGCGCTTCACCGCGATGACCCGCCTCGACCACAACCGCGCGATCTCGCAGCTCGCGAAGCGGACGGGCGCGGCGGTCTCCGAGATCCGCCGCCTCACGATCTGGGGCAACCACTCGGCGACCCAGTACCCGGACATCTTCCACGCCGAGGTGGCGGGCAAGAACGCCGCCGAGGCCGTGAACGACGAGCAGTGGCTCGCCGACACGTTCATCCCGACCGTCGCCAAGCGCGGCGCGGCGATCATCGAGGCGCGTGGTGCGTCCTCGGCTGCCTCGGCCGCGAACGCCGCGATCGACCACGTACACACGTGGGTCAACGGCACGGCGGAGGGCGACTGGACGTCGATGGGCATCCCGTCGGACGGCTCGTACGGCGTACCGCAGGGCCTGATCTCGTCCTTCCCGGTCACGTGCAAGGACGGCAAGTACGAGATCGTCCAGGGCCTGTCCATCAACGACTTCTCTCGCGCGCGCATCGACGCGTCGGTGAAGGAGCTGGAGGAGGAGCGTGCGGCGGTCCGCGAGCTCGGCCTCATCTGATCCGTACGAGTAGTACGACTACGAGTTGTACTACTACGAGTTGTACGACTCTGTCACTGTGGGGCACTACGTCGTGTAGTGCCCCACAGTGCTGTCATCCCGCCGTATGGTCCAAGATCGCGGTGGTCAGCGGGGTGATCACCTCGCGGGGGAGCGCATGCCCCATGCCAGGGATCTCGACGACGCGCGCGCCTCGGATCGCCTGGGCGATGTGCTGGGGGTGCGGCGGCGGGAAGACCGGTTCGGCCGGGGCGGAGATGACCAGGGTCGGCACGTCTGTCTTGGCCAGTTCGTCGGTGCGGAGCATGCCTGAGTGATCGGCCCGGCCGTGCGCGGTGCCGGCGGTGTGGTGCCCGGTGTGCTCGATGATCTTCCTCTCCAGGGCGTGTGCGTACTCCGCGTCGAAGGGGATCTGCCCGCCCCCCAGTGCCCGCCAGTGCTCGACCCGCCGGTCCAGCTCGGCCTCCAGGCCCCGGTCCTCGACAGTGCGGGACCACATTTCCAGTACCTCGGGGGCGATGCCGGGGAGTTCCTCGGCCGGGATTCGCGTTCCGTCCTGCGTGGTGTACGGGGCGGTGCTGAGCGCGCAGGTCCCCATCAGGGTGGCGCTGAGCAGCCGGTCGGGATGATCGGCGATCAGCAGCTGGGCCAGCATGCCGCCCAGGGACAGGCCGACGACGTGGGCGCGTTCGACGCCGAGGCCGTCCAGGACCGCGATCGCGTCCTCGGCGAGGTCGGTGATGGCGTAGGGCTGATCGTCGAAGGGCCACGTGGAGCGGCCGGTGTCGCGGTGGTCGTAGCGAATCACACGGTGGCGGGCGGAGAGCGCGTCCACGAAGTCATCGGGCCAGCCCATGCCGGATGCCTGCGCGCCCATGATCAGCAGGAGCGGGGGAGCGCCGACGGCTCCGCGTTCCTCCGCCCAGAGGCGTAGGCCGGGCGAGATGTCGAAGAAGTGCTGCATGTGGGCGCCTCCGCGGGCAAGTCTGACGAGTCGATACGTTGCGTCTCGTCATGAGAGTAGCGCAGTCCCGTGTGTGGGGAAGGGGGAAAGAGAGGCAGGGAAGGTTTGCTTGCCGCATCCGATCAGACCGGAGTACGCCTGCCCCGTCACCCGGAAGTGATGTGGGCAACTTTGAGACACGCGTACGCATGCTTTCCAAACCCTTGGGCAGGCGACCCGTCCGCTGGTCAGTGCCGGCGGATGACCTCACGGGCAACTTGGAACTTAACGGAAACGGAAGGCTGAACGCGACGTGTCGGCACAACAGACCATCCACGTGGGCGGAGAGTGGCGCGCAGCCACGTCCGGCGCCACGCGCGAGATCATTGACCCTGCCGACGCCACCGTCCTCGCCGTCGTGGCGGAGGGCGGCGCCGAGGACACCGACAAGGCCGTCGCCGCCGCGCGTACGGCATTCGACGGCGGCCAGGGCGAGTGGCCCCGTACCCCCGTCGCCGAGCGCGCCGCCCTGCTGCGGCGCGTCGCCGGGCTGCTCCAGCGCGACCGCGAAGAGCTCGGGCTGCTGGAGTGCCGCGACGCCGGAAAAACCCTGGAGGAAGGGCACGTCGACGTCGACTGCGTGAGTGACGCCTTCCGCTACTTCGCCGACCTCGTCATGAACGAGAGCGGCGGGCGCGTCGTCGACGCCGGTTCCGACGAGATCCACAGCGTGGTCGTACACGAACCCGTCGGGGTCTGCGCGTTGATCACGCCCTGGAATTATCCCCTCCTCCAAGCGAGTTGGAAGATCGCCCCGGCGCTGGCCGCGGGCAATACCTTTGTGATCAAGCCGAGCGAGATCACGCCGCTGACCACTGTCGCGCTCATCGCGCTGCTCGCCGAGGCCGGACTGCCGGCCGGCGTCGCCAATATCGTGACCGGCGCGGGCGCCCCCGTCGGCGCCCGGCTGGCCGAGCACCCCGATGTGGATCTGGTGTCCTTCACCGGCGGACTGTCCAGCGGTACGAAGGTGATGCGCGCCGCCGCCGACAGCGTCAAGAAGGTCGCCCTCGAACTCGGCGGCAAGAACCCCAACGTCGTCTTCGCCGACGCGTGCGCGAGTGACGAAGGCTTCGACACCGCCGTCGATCAGGCGCTGAACGCCGCGTTCATCCACAGCGGCCAGGTCTGCTCCGCCGGATCGCGGCTCATCATCGAGGAGTCGCTGCGCGAGCGCTTCGTCACCGAACTCGCCCGCCGCGCCGGGAAGATACGCCTCGGGCGCGGCACCGAGAAGGGCGTGGAGTGCGGACCTCTCGTCTCCGCGCAGCAGCTCGCGAAGACGGAGGAGTACGTCGCCTCGGCGCTGGAGCAGGGCGCGGTGCTGCGCACGGGCGGGGAGCGGCCGAAGGCCCCGGAGGGTCCGGAGGGTGAGGGGTACGAGACGTACGAGGGGTACTTCTACCGGCCCACCGTCCTCGACCACTGCCACCGCGACATGCGCGTCGTACGCGAAGAAATCTTCGGCCCGGTACTGACCGTCGAGACCTTCCGTACGGAGGACGAGGCCGTCGCCCTCGCCAACGACACCGAATACGGTCTTGCGGGCGCGGTGTGGACCGCCGACGCCGGGCGCGCTCGGCGCGTCGCCGGGCGACTGCGCCACGGAACCGTATGGATCAACGACTTCCATCCGTATCTCCCGCAGGCCGAGTGGGGCGGATTCGGGAAGTCGGGCATCGGCCGCGAGCTCGGGCCCACCGGTCTCGCCGAGTACCGCGAGGCCAAGCACATTTACCAGAACCTCGCCCCGCGCCCCGTGCGCTGGTTCGTCGGTTGACCCAGCCAACGCCCAGCCACGCCCAGCAACGAAGACGCGGACCCAGGACGAGGAGCCCAGCACGCCATGTCTGTGTACGACTCTGAGTACGACTATGTCGTCGTCGGCGGAGGCACCGCCGGATCGGTGATCGCCTCCCGGCTCACGGAGAACCCCGACATCACCGTCGCCGTCATCGAGGGCGGCCCGAGCGACGTCGGCCGGGACGACGTACTGACCCTGCGGCGCTGGATGGGCCTGCTGGGCGGCGAGCTCGACTACGACTACCCGACCACCGAACAACCCCGCGGCAACTCCCACATCCGGCACAGCCGGGCCCGGGTCCTCGGCGGTTGTTCCTCGCACAACACCCTCATCGCCTTCCGGCCGCTGCCGTCCGACTGGGACGAGTGGGCGGCGGCGGGCGCGGACGGGTGGGACGCGGCGGCCATGGACTCCTACTTCGACCGGCTGCGGAACAACATCGTGCCGGTCGGCGAGGCGGACCGTAACGCCATCGCCCGCGACTTCGTCGACGCCGCGCAGAGCGCACTGGCCGTCCCCCGCGTCGAGGGCTTCAACAAAGAGCCCTTCCACGAGGGCGTCGGCTTCTTCGACCTCGCCTACCACCCGGAGGACAACAAGCGGTCCTCCGCCTCGGTCGCGTATCTGCACCCGTTCCTGGACCGCCCGAATCTGCACATAGCGCTGGAAACCTGGGCGTACAAGCTGGAGTTCGACGGCGCGCGGGCGACGGGCGTGCGCGTCCGTACGAAGGACGGCGAGGAGCGAAGCGTCACGGCGCGGCGCGAGGTCCTGGTCTGCGCGGGCGCCGTGGACAGCCCGCGGCTGCTGCTGCACTCCGGCATCGGGCCGCGCGCCGACCTGGAACGGCTCGGCATACCTGTCGTACACGATCTGCCGGGCGTCGGGGAGAACCTGCTCGACCATCCGGAGTCGGTGATCGTGTGGGAGACGCACGGACCGATCCCCGAGAACTCGGCGATGGACAGCGACGCGGGACTGTTCGTACGGCGTGATCCCGCGTCCGCCGGGCCCGATCTGATGTTCCACTTCTACCAAATACCGTTCACCGACAACCCGGAGCGGCTTGGTTACGAGCGGCCCGCGCACGGGGTGTCGATGACGCCGAACATCCCCAAGCCGCGCAGCCGTGGCCGCCTCTATCTGACCAGCGCGGATCCGGATGTAAAGCCTGCGTTGGACTTCCGTTACTTCACTGATGAGGACGACTACGACGGCCGTACGCTCGTCGACGGGATCAAGCTCGCCCGCACGATAGCGGCGGCTCAGCCGCTGGCCGGGTGGCTGAAGCGGGAGGTCTGCCCGGGGGCCGAGGTCGTCTCCGACGAAGCGATCGGTGAGTACGCGCGCAAAGTGGCGCACACGGTGTACCACCCGGCGGGCACCTGCCGAATGGGTGCCTCTGGTGATGAACTGGCCGTAGTATCCCCGGATTTGAGAATCCAGGGGCTCGAAGGCATCCGTATCGCCGACGCGTCCGTCTTCCCGACGATGCCTGCCGTCAATCCGATGATCGGCGTCCTGATGGTCGGCGAGAAGTGCGCGGATCTGCTGTCCGCGGCTTCCGAGGAGAAGGGCGTGACCCGATGAAGCCCGAAGCCCAGACCGAAGCCCAGACCGAAGCCGAAGCCGATAACGAGTCTGTGAGTATTGATGTGACCAAGTCTGCTGTGGACGCGGCTGTGCCGCCTGTCTTCTCCGTACGCGACCTGTGGAAGGTCTTCGGGCCGAAGGCCGACCGCGTTCCCGGCGATGCCGCGCTCGGCGCGCTCACCCCGGCCGAGCTGCGCGAGCGCACCGGCTGCACCGCCGCCGTACGCGATGTCTCCTTCGATGTGCGCAAGGGTGAGGTCTTCGTTGTCATGGGCCTCTCCGGCTCCGGCAAGTCGACGCTCGTGCGCTGTCTGACCCGGCTGATCGAGCCCACGTCGGGGTCGATCGCCATCGACGGCGAGGACGTGCTCGCCATGGACACGGCGCGCCTGCGCGAACTGCGCCGCCGCCGCGCGTCCATGGTCTTCCAGCACTTCGGTCTGTTGCCGCACCGTTCGGTGATCGACAACGTTGCCTACGGCCTGGAGATCCAGGGCATGGGCAAGGCCGCCCGCAGGGAGCGGGCCGCGGAGGTCGTCGCGAAGGTCGGCCTCGAAGGCCTTGAGCACCGTAGGCCAGGGCAGCTGTCGGGCGGTCAGCAGCAGCGTGTCGGTCTTGCGCGCGCGCTCGCCGTCGACCCCGAGGTGATGCTCTTCGACGAGCCGTTCAGCGCGCTCGACCCGCTGATCCGCCGGGACATGCAGGAGGAGGTCATCCGGCTGCACCGCGAGGAGGGCCGGACGATGGTCTTCATCACGCACGACCTGAGCGAGGCGCTGAAGCTGGGCGACCGTATCGCGCTGATGCGGGACGGGCTGATCGTGCAGCTGGGCACGCCGGAGCAGATAGTCGGCTCGCCCGCCGACGACTATGTACGGGACTTCGTACGGGATGTGCCGCGCGAGCAGGTCATGACGGTGCGTACGGCCATGCGGCCGGTGGGCGCGGACGATTCCGAGACGGGTCCGGCGCTGGCGCCCGACGCGACGGTCTTCCAGGCGATCGAGGCGGTGGCCCGCAGCGGCGAGACGGCGCGAGTGGTGCAGGACGGGCGGTGCGTGGGGGTCGTCGACCACCGGGGGCTGCTGGATGTCGTGGCCGGACTCGACCGACTCGACAGCAAGCTCGACAGCAAGGGGGCGGTGGCCTGATGCGCACCCGAGCCGAAGCCCGACCTGGCCGGGCCCGGTCGTCCGTGACCGGGTCTGTGACCGAAACCGAAACCGAAACCGGAACCGGAAGCGGAACCGGAACCGGAACCGTGACCGGGACCGGAACTGGGTCTGTGACCGTGACCGGGACCGGTGACCGTACCCGGTCCGAGTGTCGGTCCCGCGCGGCGCAGCCCGCGGGGGCCCCCACGCGGCGCGCGGCGTGCGCCGATCGCGACGCCGGGCCGCCCGTGCCCGGCGCCTCCGAGCAGCAGCCCGCCCGCGTCGCGCGCCCTGCCCGGCAGGCCCCTGCCCGCCCCGGGCGGTGGAGCCGATGACCGCCACCGTCACCGCCGCTCCCCCCGAGAAGACCCGCGAGCCCACCCCGGCCCCCGCGCCCAGCGCCCTGCGCGAGCTTCTCCACCACCCCATCAAGGGCAAGCTGCTGCTGCTCGCCCTCGCCGCCCTCGTGCTCGTGCCCGTCGGTGTCGGCCTCTGGGGCAGCGGCAGCTGGCCCGGCGAGCTGACCGTCGACGTGTCCGGGCCCCTCGACGACGCCAACACCTGGGTCGTCGACAACCGCGATACCCACCCCCTCTTCCTCTACTTCCTCCTCCACCTCTCCAACACCGCCACCGATGCCGTCGACGCCGTCTACCAGTTCCTCGACGCCATGGGCTGGCTCGGCGTCCTCGTCGCCGGTGTGGGCCTCGCCTGGCGCGCCGCCGGGCTCGGGCGGCGGGGGATCAAGGTCGCGGCGACCGCGTTCGGGGCGTTCGCCGTGTGCGGGCTGCTCGGGATGTGGGACGCCACGCTGCTGACCATCGCGCTGATGGTCGTGGCCGTCGCCGTCGCCTCGCTGCTGGGCGTGGCGATCGGGCTCGCCGCCGGTCTGTCCGACCGGGTCGACCGGGTGCTGCGGCCGGTGCTCGACACCATGCAGGTGCTGCCCGCGTTCGCGTATCTGCTGCCGTTCGTGCTGGTCTTCGGCACCGGCACGCCCGCCGCCCTGTTCTGTACGGTGATCTACGCCGCCCCGCCCATGGCCCGTCTCACCTCGCTCGGCCTGCGCGGCGCCGACCCCGCCGTACTCGAAGCCTCCACCTCGCTCGGCGCGAGCGGCTGGCAGCGGCTGCGGACCGCACGGCTGCCGCTCGCCCGCAAGCAGATGCTTCTCGGCCTCAACCAGACGATCATGATGGCGCTCTCGATGGTCGTCATCGCGGCCCTCGTCGGCGCGGGCGGACTGGGCGAGGAGGTCTACTCGGCGCTCTCCACCGTCGACGTCGGCAAGGCCCTCGCCGCGGGCATCCCGATCGTGCTGATCGCGGTCTGGCTGGACCGTACGACCGCGGCGGCGGGCGACCGTATCGGCGAGAGCGCGCCGGGCGGCGGCCTGCTGCACGGCCGTTCCGCGTGGGGCCTGGTGACCGCCGGCGCCGTCGCCGCGGCGCTGGCCGGGATCGCGATCGGCAAGGCCTGGCCGGAGGGCTGGACGTACGACATCTCCACGCCCGTCAACAAGGCCCAGGACTGGATCACCGACAACCTCTCCTCCGGAGTCCCGGTCCTCGGGGGCACGGAGGTGTGGGCGGAGCACTTCACTCTCTGGATTCTCAACCCGCTGCGCGACAGCCTGATCTGGCTGCCCTGGTGGTCGGTACTGCTGCTCGTGGCGGCCCTGGCCTGGCTGGTCGGCACCTGGGCGACCGCGCTCACCGCCACGCTCTCGATGGCGGCGATCGGGGTCCTCGGGGTCTGGGCGAAGTCCCTGGACACGCTCTCCCAGGTGCTCGCGGCCCTGGTCCTCACCCTGGTCCTGGGCGTGCTCGCGGGGGTGCTGTGCGCGCGGGCCGGACGGCTCGAACGCTGGCTGCGGCCCGTGCTGGACGCGATGCAGACGATGCCGCACTTCGTGTACCTCATCCCGGTGGTCGCGCTGTTCGGCGTCACCCGCTCCTCGGCGATCATCGCGGCCGTCGTCTACGCGTTGCCCGCTGTCGTACGCATCACCACCCAGGGACTGCGCGAGGTCGACCCCGCGGCGCTGGAGGCCTCGCGTTCGCTGGGCGCTTCGCCCCGGCAGCAACTCCTGGGCGTACAGCTGCCGCTGGCCCGTCCGGCGCTCCAGCTGGCCGTCAACCAAGGTGTCGTGCTGGTGCTGGCCGTGGTCGTCCTCGGCGGCATGGTCGGCGGCGGGGCGCTGGGCTACGACGTCGTCAAGGGCCTGTCCCGGGGCGAGATGGGCATCGGGATGACGGCCGGAGTCGCGATCGTCTGCCTCGGTCTCGTACTGGACCGGGTCACGCAGCCCACGACACGGACCGGTCCCGGCACCCGTACCGGCACCAGGACCCGCAAGAACAATCCTTCCTAGTCACTAATTACAGGAGCACCATGCGCATGCGCACCGTACGTATCAGCACCGCCGTCGTCAGCGCCCTCGGGCTCCTCACCCTCAGCGCATGCGGCGCCGCCGACACCGGCAAGAAAGAGGAGGCCGGCGGCGCGAAAACCGTGAGACTGACCGTCCCCTCGTGGGTCGGCGCCCAGGCGAACACGGCCGTCGCCGGTTACCTCCTGGAGAAGGAGCTCGGCTACACCGTCAAGACGCAGCAGATGGGCGAGGTCCTCGCCTGGGACGCGCTCTCCAAGGGCGACATAGACGCGATCATGGAGGACTGGGGTCACCCCAAGGAGGAGAAGCAGTACGTCGAGACGAAGAAGACCGTCGCCAAGGGCGGCGACCTCGGCGTCACCGGGCACATCGGCTGGTTCGTACCGAAGTACTTCGCGGACGCGCACCCCGATGTGACGGACTACAAGAACCTCAACAAGTACGCCAAGGAATTCAAGACGGCGGAGAGCGGTGACAAGGGCGAGATCCTGGAAGGCTCGCCGGACTACGTCACCAACGACGACGCGATCATCACCAACCTCAAGCTGGATCTGAAGACCAACTACTCGGGTTCCGAGGCCGCGCAGATCACGGCGATCAAGAAGTACGCGAAGGACAAGAAGCCGTTCCTGACGTACTGGTGGACCCCGCAGTGGCTGAACGCGCAGATCGACATGGTCGAGGTGAAGCTGCCGGAGCACAAGGAGGGTTGTGACGCCGACCCGAAGAAGGTCGCGTGCGCGTACCCGGACACGGCGCTGCAGAAGTTCCTCAACGCGGACTTCGCGAAGAACGGCGGCGAGGCGGCGGAGTTCCTGAAGAACTTCAAGTGGACGACCGAGCAGCAGAACGAGGTCGCGCTGATGATCGCGAGCGAGAAGATGGCGCCGGAGGCGGCGGCCGAGAAGTGGGTCAAGGCGAACGAGGCGACGTGGAAGGCCTGGCTCCCGAAGAAGTGACGGTACGTCCTTTGCTTGGCGCGGACGGCATTCCCGATGCCGCCCGCGCCGAGCGGCCTGTCAGCCGCGGATCTCGCGCGATCTCCCCTACCGCCGCCATCGCCCGCCCGTGCAGGAACGGACCGAAGGTGATCCGGGTCGCGCCCAGGGCGCCCAGCTCGGCGACGGGCACGCCGCCCGGCATCGGGACGACGTTGATCGGGCCCTCCAGCTCCGCGCGCAGCAGCGGGAGCCGCTCCGGCGGTACGGCGATCGGGAAGACGCAGTCCGCCCCCGCCGCCACGTACAGCCGGGCCCGGGTGATCACCTCCTCCGGGTCGCTGACGCCGCGGATGAACGAGTCGACCCGGGCGTTGATGAAGAGCTGGTCACCCGCCTCCGCGCGGACCTCCGCCAGCCAGTCCGCATGGAATCGCGGGTCCTTGAGACCCTGGGTGGCGCTGTCGGAGTCTTCCAGGTTGCAGCCGACCGCGCCGGTGTCGAGGATCCGGGCCACCAGCTCCTTCGGGGGCAGGCCGTAGCCGCTCTCGACGTCCGCGGAGACAGGGACGTCCACCGAGCGGACGATACGGGCGACGGCGGCGAACATCTCGTCGGCGGGAGTGTGCCCGTCCTCGTAGCCGAGAGCCGCCGCGACACCGGCGCTCGGCGTCGCCAGCGCCGGGAAACCCGCTTCGGTGAAGGCGCGGGCACTGCCCGCGTCCCACGGTCCCGGGAGGACGAGCGCGTCGCCGGGGGCGCGGTCGTGATGCAGGGCGCGGAAAGCGGTCACGGTCATTTCTGATACCTCTTCGGGATGCGCGGACTTCGCTCGGCAGGAAACCGTCAGCGCTTGAACTGGCCGGGCGTGTAGTGGCCGGGGACCATGCGGGTGGACACAGCCAACCGGTTCCAGGCATTGATGACCGTGATCGCCGAGACCAGCTGGGCCAGCTCCGTCTCGTCGAAGTGGGCGGCGGCCCTCTCGTACACCTCATTTGGCACGAAACCGTCGGTCAGGACGGTGACAGCCTCCGTCAGCGCGATCGCCGCGAGCTCCTTCTCGGTGTAGAAGTGGTGCGACTCTTCCCAGGCGCTGAGCTGGATGATCCGCTCCACCGACTCGCCCGCCGCGAGGGCGTCCTTGGTGTGCATGTCCAGGCAGAAAGCGCAGTGGTTGAGTTGCGAGGCGCGGATCTTGACCAGTTCGAGGAGGACGAGGTCCAGGCCCTGCCGGGCCGCCGCGTCGAGTATGACCATGGCCTTGAAGACCTCGGGCGCGAGCTTCGCCAAGTCGAGGCGCGGGGCGTGCTCGGGGGCGTAGGACGTGTTCTCGTGCGTCGTCATGACTTCGACGCTACGCGGCCGGTGGCACAGATGTATGGTCCACTTTCATGGCAGATTCCTGGGCCGCTTTCGGCTCCGACCTGCATCTGGAACTGCGCGGCTCCAGGGTGCGATCGGGTCTGACGGACGCGTTGCGGGAGGCCGTGCGCACGGGACGGCTGGCGCATGGGACCCGGCTGCCGTCCTCACGTTCGCTCGCCGTCGATCTGGGGATCGCGCGGAACACGGTCGCCGACGCGTACGCCGAACTGGTCGCCGAGGGATGGCTCACCGCCCGGCAGGGCTCGGGCACGCGGGTCGCCAGACGGGCGGCCGTGCCGAAGAAGCCCGCTACGGGGGTGGCGGCGGCCAGGGCTCCGGCTGCCCGGCCCGCGTACAGCCTGCTGCCGGGCGGGCCGGACCTGGCCTCCTTCCCGCGCGCCGAGTGGCTGAAGGCGGCCCGCAGGGCGCTGACCGTCGCGCCCCACGAGGCCTTCGGCTACGGCGATCCGCGCGGGCGCGTCGAGCTGCGGACGGTGCTCGCCGAGTATCTGGCGCGGGCGCGCGGCGTGTACGCGACCCCTGAGCGGGTGGTGATCTGCTCCGGCTTCCTGCACGGGCTGATGCTGCTGGCGAAGGTGTTGAGGGCACGGCGGGTGCGGGAGGTGGCCGTCGAGTCGTACGGGCTCGACGTCCACTGGAACGTACTGGCCGACGCGGGGCTGCGGACGCCCGCGCTGACCTTCGACGAACAGGGCGCGGAGACCGGCGGACTGGCGGCCCTGCGCGGGGCGGGCGCGGTGCTGCTGACGCCCGCGCACCAGTTCCCGAGAGGGGTCGCGCTCCACCCGGACCGGCGCGCCGCCGCCGTCGACTGGGCGCGCGGTGCGGGCGGGCTGATCCTGGAGGACGACTACGACGGGGAGTTCCGCTACGACCGCCAGCCGGTGGGCGCGCTCCAGGGCCTGGACCCGGAGCGGGTCGTCTACCTGGGCACGGCGAGCAAGTCCCTGGCGCCGGGGCTGCGACTCGCCTGGATGGTGCTGCCCGAGGAACTGGTGGGCGAGGTGGCCGAGGCCAAGGGAGGCATCGACTGGGTGTCGAGCACGCTGGAGCAGCTGACGCTGGCGGAGTTCATCGGCTCGGGCGCGTACGACCGGCATGTGCGGGGGATGCGGCTGCGCTACCGCAGAAGGCGCGACGAACTGGTCCGGGCGCTGGCGGAGCGCGCCCCGGACATCCACGTCAGTGGCATCGCGGCGGGGCTGCACGCGGTGCTCGAACTCCCGCCGGGCAGCGAGCAGTCCGTCATCCAGGCGGCGGCGTGGCAGGGCCTGGCGGTGGAGGGGATCTCCCGCTTCCGCCACAAGGACGCGCCGCCGGGGAGGGACGCGCTGGTGGTGGGGTACGGGACACCGGCGGACAGCGGCTGGGCGGGGGCCCTGGACGCGCTGTGCCGGGTGCTGCCGTGATCTCGTAAAGGGCCTAAACCAGTGTAAAGCTACCGTGGATGGGGGCTGTTGAGCGTGGTTGGCGGACCGGGCTTACCGGCGCGCGAGGCGGCCATCTAGTCTGTCCGGCGGTTCACTGCGTGAAATCGCACTGAGATCCGCACTGAAGACTGCACAGATTCGAACGGGGGGACGGGCTGATGGTGGCGCGACGCAGGCTGAGGTCGAGCGCGGTGGTGCTCGGTGGCATGGGGTTGCTTGCGGCGACGATCACGTCCTGCGGCTCGGACTCGGAACCGGACAGGCGGTGCGTCGACCCGGTGACCCGGGAGCAGCTGCCCAATTACGAGTGCGAGGACGACGACAGCGGCAGCGGCACCCGACGTGGCTCGTACTACTACGGCGGCAGGATCAGCGCCGGCAAGGCCGAGGGCGGCAGCTTCGACAAGTCCGCGGTCGACCGCGGCGGCTTCGGCAGCTCCGGCTCCGGCGGCGGCTGACCCGACGAGACCTGACGTAGCGACGAGGCACAGCGATCCATGAAGCGTCACACCATCGAACCCCGCCCCGGCTGGCAGAAGATCGTCGAGGAGCAGGGCCTCGTCTATCCCCTCACCCGCTACCCGGACGACTCCCTGCGCCCGTACTGGGACGAGAGCGCGTACTACGAGTTCTCGCTGCCCGAGGTCGAGGCGCTGGAAGAGGTGGTCGAGGAACTGCACGCCATGTGCCTGGCCGCCGCCGAGCACATCGTGGCGCGCGACCGCTTCGCCGACCTCGGCATCACCGACCGGCGGCTCGCCTCGCTGATCGCCGAGTCCTGGCGGCGGCGGGACGAACTCCCCTCGGTCTACGGCCGCTTCGATCTGCGCTACGACTCCACGGGCCCGGCCAAGCTGCTGGAGTACAACGCCGACACCCCCACGTCCCTGGTCGAGGCCGCAGGACCGCAGTGGTTCTGGATGGAGGATCGTTTCCCCGGGGCCGACCAGTGGAACTCCCTCCACGAACGCCTCATCGCCGCCTGGCAGCGCCAGGCCCCGCTGCTGCCGCCCGGGCCGCTGCACTTCGTCCACTCCGACGGGGACGAGCTCGGCGAGGACCTGATGACCGTCGCGTATCTGCGTGAGACGGCCGAGCAGGCCGGTATCGCCACCGAGGCGCTGTCCGTCGAACAGATCGGCTGGGACCGGCTCTCCGGCCGCTTCGTCGACGACAGGCTCCGCTTCATGCGCAGCTGCTTCAAGCTCTATCCATGGGAGTGGCTGGTCACCGACCGGTTCGGGCCGCATGTCCTCGACACCCTGGACAACGGCGGCTCCACGGGCACCACCTGCTGGATAGAGCCCGCCTGGAAGATGCTCCTCTCCAACAAGGCGCTGATGGCGATCCTGTGGGAGCTCTACCCGGCTCACCCGAATCTGCTCCCCGCCTACCTCGACGGACCGCGCGAACTCGCCGGCCGGCGGGGCTATGTGGCCAAGCCGCTGCTCGGCCGCGAGGGCGCGGGCGTCACCATCCACGAGCCGGGCGCCGAGCCCGTGGTGCGGGAAGAGCCGTGCTGCTACCAGGAACTGGCCCCGCTGCCGGACTTCGACGGGAACCGGGTGGTGCTCGGCGCATGGGTCGTTGAGGACGAGGCGGCGGGCCTCGGCATCCGGGAATCGGCAGGGCTGGTCACGGACGAGTACGCCCGCTTCCTGCCCCACGTCATCCGCTGAGTCCGCTGAGTCCGCTGAGTCGAGTACGGCTCGGGGGCCCGGGTACGGCTCGGGGACCGGTACAGCTCAGGCGTCGAGTACGGCTCTGAGCTGGTCCAGGCCCCAGTCCAGATCCTCCTTGCTGATCACCAGTGGCGGGGCGATCCGGATCGTGGAACCGTGGGTGTCCTTGACCAGGACCCTGCGGTCCATCAGCTTCTCCGAGATCTCCCGGCCGGTGCCGTGGCTCGGCACGATGTCGACGCCCGCCCACAGCCCCCGGCCGCGCACCGCCTCCACCGCGCCGCCGCCCGTCAACAGGCCCAGCTCGTGGTGGAGATGGTCGCCCAGCTCCGTGGCGCGCTGCTGGAACTCGCCGGTGCGCAGCATCGCGATCACCTCCAGGCCCACCGCGCAGGCCAGCGGATTGCCGCCGAAGGTCGAGCCGTGCTCACCGGGCCGGTAGATACCGAGCACCTCGGCCGAGGAGACGACCGCAGACACCGGCACCACACCACCCCCCAGCGCCTTGCCCAGCACATACATGTCCGGCACGACGCCCTCGTGCTCACAGGCGAAGGTCCGGCCGGTACGCCCCAGGCCCGACTGGATCTCGTCCGCGACGAAGAGGATGTTCCGCTCGCGGGTCAGCCGCCGCACCCCCGCCAGATACCCGGCCGGCGGCACCAGCACCCCAGCCTCGCCCTGGATCGGCTCCAGCAGCACGGCCACGGTGTTCTCGGTCAGCGCCGCGTCCATCGCGGTCAGGTCCCCGTACGGAACGATCTCGAAGCCGGGCGTATAGGGACCGAAGTCCGCCCGTGCCTCCTGGTCCGTGGAGAAACTGATCACGGTCGTCGTACGGCCGTGGAAATTATTGGCCGCGACGACGATCTTCGCCATGTTGGCCGGGACGCCCTTGACCCGGTAACCCCATTTCCGGGCGGTCTTCACGGCGGTCTCCACCGCCTCAGCCCCGGTGTTCATCGGCAGCACCATCTCCATGCCGCACAACTCGGCGAGCTGTGCGCAGAAGTCCCCGAACCGGTCGTGGTGGAAGGCGCGGGAGGTGAGCGTGACTCTCTCCAGCTGCGCCTTGGCGGCGTTGATCAGCCGGCGGTTTCCGTGACCGAAGTTGAGCGCCGAGTACCCGGCGAGCATGTCGAGGAAGCGGCGCCCCTCGACATCGGTCATCCAGGCGCCCTCAGCCGAGGCGACGACGACGGGCAGAGGGTGGTAGTTGTGCGCGCTGTGAGCCTCCGCAGAGGCGATGGCACTCTCCGATACAGACACGGGATCTCCGTTCACGTAGAGACAAGGCATCCAAGGCATTCGGTGTGGGCAGGGTGATGCCCCTGTTTCTATCTGTTTCTATCGTCGCTCGTCCGGCGGACGAAGAAACCTTGCCGAGGGGTGATGGCCGCTAAGACCGACCGGCAAATGGGGGGTGGGAGAAGGAGCGGCGCTGGGTGCGTGCAGCTGCAAGGCGGAGGATTGAGGCATGGCGGAGCCATGGTGATTGACGACAACGCGGTGGGGGCACTCCCCCTGGCTTCGCCGGGGGCACCCCCACCAGGCGAAGCTCTGGGGGAGTGCGTGCCCAGCCCCGCGACGCCGCCCCCCATTTGCCGGTCGGTCTAAGCTGGGCGGTACGCACGGCGACTGGCGCACGGGGAAGTGACCCCGAGGGAACCGCGCGCGGAAATCCACACGAGGTACCGCCCGCCTGGGTACCCCGGGACAGGTCCCGTGTGGGTGCCGATCGCCCCCTGCCCGAACCTTCGGCAGGGATCCCAAGCCGCACCCCCGGGACCACGACCGAGCAACCGATCGCCCGGAGGACACCATGGTCCACGCCCAATCCCTTCCCCTGCCGCACCCGGCGCTGTCCGCCGCCGACCCGGAACTGGCGGCCCTCGTCCGCGCCGAGGAGCGGCTCCAGGCCGAGACGCTCCGGCTCATCCCCAGCGAGAACTATGTCTCCCAGGCCGTGCTGGAAGCCTCCGGCACGGTCCTGCAGAACAAGTACAGCGAGGGATACCCCGGCCGCCGCTACTACGAGGGCCAGCAGAACATCGACCAGGTCGAGCTGCTCGCCATCGCCCGCGCCAAGGCCCTCTTCGGCGTCGAGCACGCCAATGTCCAGCCCTACTCCGGCTCCCCGGCCAACCTCGCCGTCTATCTCGCCTTCGCCGAGCCCGGCGACACGGTGATGGGCATGGCCCTGCCGATGGGCGGCCACCTCACCCACGGCTGGGGCGTGTCCGCCACCGGCAAGTGGTTCCGCGGCGTCCAGTACGGCGTACGCAAGGACACCGGCCTCATCGACTTCGACGAGGTGCGCGAACTCGCCCTCAAGGAACGCCCGAAGGTCATCTTCTGCGGGGGCACCGCGCTGCCCCGCACCATCGACTTCCCGGCCTTCGCGGAGATCGCCCGCGAGTGCGGTGCCGTCCTGGTCGCCGATGTCGCCCATATCGCGGGTCTGATCGCGGGCGGAGCCCATCCCTCGCCCGTGCCGCACGCCGACGTGATCTCCACGACCACCCACAAGACCCTGCGCGGCCCGCGCGGGGCGATGCTGATGTGCCGTGAGGAGCACGCCAAGGCCATCGACAAGGCGGTGTTCCCCGGTCTCCAGGGCGGTCCGCACAACCAGACCACCGCGGCCATCGCGGTCGCCCTCCACGAGGCCGCCCAGCCCTCCTTCCGTACGTACGCGCAGTCGGTCGTCGCCAATGCCAAGGCGCTCGCCGGCGAACTGCTCGCCCGTGGCTTCGACCTCGTCTCCGGCGGCACCGACAACCACCTGATCCTGATGGACCTCACACCCAAGGACGTGCCCGGCAAGGTGGCGGCGAAGGCCCTCGACCGGGCCGGGATCGTCGTCAACTACAACACCGTCCCGTACGACCCGAGGAAGCCCTTCGACCCCTCCGGCGTCCGCATCGGCACCCCCTCCCTCACCTCTCGCGGTCTCGGTACGGAGCACATGGCCGCCGTCGCCGACTGGATCGACCGGGGCGTCGCCGCGGCGGGCGCGGGGGACGAGGACGCTCTGGTCCTCATCCGGTCCGAGGTCGCCGAGCTGATGTCCGCCTTCCCCGCGCCCGGTCTGCCCGACCCCGAGCGGCCCGACCCGGGGCTGCCCCGCCGCTAAGAGATATCCCGTAATGCCAGGTCAGGCGCGCTTTCCCGTGGGCAGTTGCCGCCTCTGTGGTCAGCCGTTGATCTCCAGTTTCAGGTTGTGCGGGGCGGCGATGCCGGCGACGGCGTAGTTGATCCCTTCTGCCTTGCGGCGGCACTGGCGGAGGACCTGGTGGTCCTTGAGGCGCGCGATGGTGTGCTCGGCGACGGCCCGGCGCTCGCGGATCCGCCGGTAGGCCCGGTCCTTGATGATCTTCCGGTCAGGCCCGCGCCGGGGCGAGCGGATCCGCTCGATGCCTTGATAACCACCGTCGCCGGACAGGCGGGGATGATCGGGCAGGGTCTTGCCGACGGTCTCCCGGAAGACCACCACATCGTTGCGGTTGCCCGGCCAGGCGTCACCGACCGCGACGATGCGGCGGTCGCGGGCCCGGCAGAGGATCTGCACATGCACACTGCGCCGGTAGTTCTTCGTCTTCTTCTGGTCGTGCACCGCAATGAGGGTGCCGTTCACCAGCCACAGCTTCCGCCGGTCGGTGGGCGGCGGGCCGAGCAGGGCTGCGAGGTGCGGCGCGACGTCGGCGGTGACCTGGTGCACGGTGGAGTCCGTGGTAGCGAACAGCGCGGCCAGCTGCTCCATGGTGAGGTTCGTACGGTAGCCCAGGACGACCAGCAGCACCCGGTCGCCGAAGGCAAGTGACCAGGGCCGGCCGCACCCGCTGTCCGGGCGGCGCCGCCACAAACGGGTGGTCAGGGCGTGCAGCTGCGGCCCGGACAGCCCCATCCACGCCTTCAACTGAGCTGAACGGCAGGTGGCGAGAGGAAGTTCCGTACAACTGACCGTAACCCGAACTGACTTCATGGCGTTATGCCTGGCAATGACGCTGGAGCTGGTTCGGGAGAGGGGGAGGGGGAGGGGGAGGGCGTGGCGAGTCGATCACCGGCTGCTCCTGCTTCTGGGGAGGGGCGGCGGTTTCGGGGGCCGAACCGGGGTGAGGTGTGGCGGCGGGCGAAGGACGCGCCGGTGTCGGTGATCCGGCTGCCGCTGGTCGTCGACGATGCGGGTGTCCGCCGCCGGGTCGAGCAGTTGTTTTCGGCGATGTGGCAGGTCAAACGCGCCGTGCAGCGTGATGCGCGGGATGTGGTGGACGCCTACTGGGCCGGTGACGTGCGGCGTGAGAGGGACGTGAAGGCCTGGCGGGCCGACCTGGGCCTGTCCCGCACCGGGCTGGAGCACCGCGCGTACCGGCATCTGGAGCGCTCGGTGTGGCTGAGCGATCATGTGTCGAAGGCGCTGGTGATGCACCAGGCCGACGAAGTGTTCACCGGCGTGGCCCGCCACCTGCACCCCGACGCATCGGGCAGGCGGGCCGGGCGTCCCAGGACCGGGACGTGGTGGGAGTACACCCGTATCCCGGGCCGGGCCCGCTCGCACACCACCGACCGCAAGTGGGAGACTTTCCGCCTGCACGGCACCCTGGCCGGGCACCTGGACACCTTCCGGCATCCGGGGCTGCCGCCCTCGGTCACCACCCCCGCTCAGGCCGCCGGGCTCGCGCCGGGCATGCGGGTGCTGGCCCAGCCGCGCCGTCTGCCCGCCCCCGCCCGGCCCACCGGGCGCATCCCCACCCACGCCCGGGGACGCGCGCGCGGCAGGGCGGCAACGTGGTTCGACCACACCGGGCCGCTGACTGTCGTCTTCGCCGGAGGGCCCACCGGATGCGGGGAGATCGTCCTGCCCATCCGGCTGCCGCAGGGCGCCGGACGCTGGCCCTACCTGTTGCACTATCTGAACGATCCGGGCCTGTGGCACAAGATCGACCTGGTGCGGCGGCGGGATCCGGCCGCCCCCGGCGGCTGGGCCTATGAGGCGCATCTGATGGTCCTTGGCCCCGGTTATGCCTCCACCGCCACCGGTACCCGGCGTCGTCAGGCCGCCGCCCTGGAGCGCGTCGGCGGGGTCGACGGCAACGTCTCCAACCTGGCCGTCGTCTCCCTGCCCGCCACGCTGGACCCCGACGACGGTGACGTGCGCTCCGACCGCATCACCCTGACCCAGCAGGAGCAGCACGCCCTGGCCACGGGGCGCAAGAAGGCCCGGGGGCGTCAGCGTGCCCTTGACCGTTCGCGGCGCGCCACCAACCCCCGGCACTACCGGCGCTCCCGCCGCCAGCAGGCCCGCCACGAACGCCGGCAGGCAGCAGGCCTGCCGGCGAAGACGGTCATGGTCCCTGCCGGACCCCGGCGCACCACCGAGGCTGGAAAGCCTCAACAGGCATACCGCCGCGACACGGTGTCCACCAGCTTCCGCACGCTGCGGGCCCGCCACAGTGCCGCGGCTGCGAGCGCGGCCGAGGCCTCCCGCCACCGCGCGAAGAAGATCGCAGCCACCCTGGTCGCCGCCCACGGCCCGAACCTGACCGTCGAGGACTGCGACATCCGCACCTGGTTCCGCCTGTGGGGCCGCGCCTGCTCCGCCACCACCCCCGGACGACTGATCACCGCACTCGCCGCCGAGTGCACGGCCACCGGCGGACGACTCCTGCGCGCCTCCACCTTCACCACCGCCCTGTCCCAGCACTGCCTGTGCGGCAGGCGCGTGACCAAGTCCCTGCGCCAACGTACCCATTACTGTGACCCGGCCGAAGGCGGCTGCGGGCTGAAGGGCGACCGCGACCTCATCTCCGCTGCCCTGGCCGCCTTCACCACCCTCACCGACCCCGACGACCCCGCCACCGCCCGCCTGGACCACACCCGCGCCCGGGCCGCCCAAATCCTCTTCGCCCAAGGGCTGCAAGAAGCCCTGACCGAGTCAACCGCACCGCAGTCCGCGCCCCCGGGCCGGACCCACGCGGCAGCCGAACCCCGCGGGAACACCCTTCCCCGGCAACGGACGGCCCCTGCTCGGCGAAATGCCGGACCCTGCACCGTGGCAACCCCGGAAGAGACCCGACCCGCACCCAAGCGGCACAAGGCCCACGCCGGAACGACACGACCGCACACCGGCCGCCCCCGTACGCACATACGGGATAAGTCTTAGTTGTCGAGCAGCTGTTGCCGGGGGCCGGGCTCCGGCTCCGGTGTGCCGCCCCGCCCGAACGGCGGGCGCGGCAGCCGGGCGACCATCGGCCGCGCCACCAGCGTCAGGGCTGCCCCGGCCACGAGCCCCGGTATCGCCCACCACCAGTCCGTGGTGTCGTCACCGGCCGATGCCGCCGCGGCATTGTCCTGGCGCGTGTCCGGCGCGGTCGCGCCCGTGCTCGCGGTCCCTTCGTCCCCCTGCTCCCAGGTGGGCGGGTACAGATTGGTGCCGCCCTCGCCGGTCTTCTTGCCCATCACGCCCAGCTTCTTCAGGAGCCGCGTCAGCTTCGCCGGCTCCTGCGCCTGGTGCCAGGAGCCCTTCTGCTGTGCGTCACCCTCATATACGGACGTGTATATCCATGTGCTGTCCGGTTGCCCGCCCGGATATATCCGGTCCACCCGCCAGGGCTGCACATCGTGGACCATCCAGGTCACAGTGATCAGCCGGGTCTCCACCTCCATGGTCTCCGGCGGCGGCTGGTCCTTCTGGCCGTTCGCCACGCCCTGCCCATCGGGGCCCAGCAGGTCCGACAGGGTGCCGTAGTCCTTGTCGGAGGTGTAGAGCGAAGCCGTCTCACCGCTCTCCGGCGAGGTGAGCAGCACGCTGGTCGGCCCTCCCGCCACCGCGCCCGGAGCGAAGATCCAACTCAGGGCGAGCACCGTCATCAACGCCGCAAGTCGTCGTACCAGTCGCATACTTCCCCCAGCCGACGCCCGGTGCGGTCCATCCGCGCCGTGCCCGCGTCACCTCTGATACACCGCCCGCGCCCGCCAGGTTCCCAATCCGCGACCACAGATTTCAGGGCGTGGATTCGGCGATCTCCCGGGCGCGCTGGAGCGACGCCACACCCTCCAGCCGCAGCGTCGTCCGCCCGTCCGACGCCCCCCACAGCAGCGTCGGACCGGCCGTGCGCTCCGACTCGGTCCATACCTCGCCACGCGCGTCCTTCATCCCGAACCGCAGCAGGTGCGGCTCGGCGAACCACATCGCCGTCCCCCCGCCGGCCAGCTGCAGCCACTCGGGCATGATCCGCGCCTGCTTGGCGAAGCCGAAGTCCAGCTCCGCCGGGAACTCGTCCAGCCGTATGGTCCCCGCCGGTTCGCTCCAGCACAGGGTCACCATCGACCGGCCCTCAGACCCCTCAGACCCCGCAGGCCCCTCGGTCACCGAGACCGCGTCAGGCTCGCCGAGCTCGCCCGGCAGCCGCGCCTGGAAGCCCGCGCGCCGCTCCGCCTCGGCCAGCGGAACCGGCTTGTGGCATCCCGGCACCGGTGCGCCCGGAGGAGGCGACGACGAAGGGTCGTACCGCACCTGGACGCCGCCGAAGCCGAACCAGTCCGCCACGGTCGCCCGCACGGGGGGCGTGAGCACCAGCACCACCAGCAACCCGGACAGGCCGACCGCCAGGGCCCTCCCCCAGCGCCCGCGCGTGAACCGCGTCCATCGTGTCCATCGCGTCGACCGCGTCCACCGCCAGGCGCGCCCGGTCCGTGCACGCCCGGTCCAGGCGCGCAGCCGGTCCATCCGCCCCGGCGCGGCGGGCACGGGCACCGCCTCGGCGAGGAGCTGGGCCAGCACCCGCTCCGCCATCGTCTCGCCGTCGACGTCCGGAATCCTGATCCCGCGTCCCAGCCCGCGCAGCTCCGCCCGCAAGGCGTCGTGCTCGTCAGAGAGCCGATCCTCCTCACTCATGCTCCTCACCTCCCTCGCGTCCCGTCTCCGGCAGCAGGCCAGGAAGCAGTCCCCCCAGCTTCGTCAGCGCCCGGTTCAGCCGGGACTTGACCGTGCCGCGTGGCCAGCCCAGCGCCTCGGCCGTCTCCGCCTCGTCCATCTCCAGCAGATAGCGGTAGGTGACCACCTGCCGCTGCTCCTCGCTCAACTCGTCCAGCGCCGCCAGCAACAGTGCCCGCCGCTCCTCCGCCAGGGCGGCCACCGCCGGGTCCGCCGACTCCGGTATCAGCGGCTCCGCCCCGAGCAGCACCGCCTCCCGCCCCGCGAGCGCCCGCAGCCGCACCACCGAGCGCACTGTGTTCCTGGTCTCATTGACCACGATCCGCAGCAGCCACGGCCGGAACGCGGCCCCGTCCCGGAACCGCCCCAGCGATTGGTACGCCTTGAGGAAGGCGCTCTGCACCACATCCTCCGCGTCCGCGCCCGCCCCGAACGCCGCAGCCGCCCGCAGCGCGACATGCGTGTGAGCGCGCACCAGTTCCGCGTACGCCTCGGGGTCTCCGGCGCGTACCCGCGCGATCACCGCAGTCTCGTCTACGACGATGCGGCCCCCCTCCGATGTCCCCGCCGATGTCCCCTCCAAGGTGCCCTTCAAGGTCCCTTCCAAGGCCCCCTCCAGGGTCCTCTCCCTCGTGCTGACACCTTTGATACACCGGTGGCCGCCGATCGGTTCCACACCTGCCAGATCGACCTGAGAGAATGATGAACATGGCCTCTGACCGACCCCGCGCGCTCTCCGGTATCCAGCCCACCGCAGGCTCGTTCCACCTCGGGAACTACCTGGGCGCGATCCGCCAGTACGTAGCGCTGCAAGAGACCCACGACGCCTTCTACACAGTCGTGGACCTGCACGCGATCACCCTGCCGCAGGACCCCGCCCAGCTGCGCGCCAATACCCGTCTCGCCGCCGCCCAGCTGCTCGCCGCCGGTCTCGACCCCGAGCGCTGCACCCTCTTCGTCCAGAGCCATGTCCCCGAGCACGCCCAGCTCGGCTGGATCATGAACTGCCTCGCGGGCTTCGGCGAGGCCTCCCGGATGACGCAGTTCAAGGACAAGTCCGCCAGGCAGGGCGCCGACCGCGCCACCGTCGGCCTCTTCACCTATCCGATCCTCCAGGTCGCGGACATCCTGCTCTACAAGGCCGACTCCGTCCCGGTCGGCGAGGACCAGCGCCAGCACATCGAGCTCACCCGCGACCTCGCCGAGCGCTTCAACACCCGCTTCGGGGACACCTTCCCGCTGCCGTCGCCGCACATCGTCAAGGAGGTCGCGAAGATCTACGACCTCCAGGACCCGTCGATCAAGATGAGCAAGTCGGCCTCCACGCCCAAGGGCCTGGTCAACCTGCTCGACGACCCCAAGGCGAGCGCCAAGAAGGTCAAGAGCGCGGTCACCGACACCGAAACGGTGATCCGTTACGACCCCGAGAAGAAGCCGGGCATCTCCAACCTCCTCACCATCCACTCCACCCTCACCGGCACTCCCATCGCCGAGCTGGAGACGGCGTACGAGGGCAAGCTGTACGGCGCGCTGAAGACCGACCTCGCCGACATCGTCGTGGACTTCGTCACGCCCTTCCGCACCCGTACGCAGGAGTATCTGGACGACCCCGAGACGTTGGACTCGATCCTGGCCAAGGGCGCGGAGAAGGCCCGCACGGTCGCTGCCGAGACTCTGGCCGTCGCGTACGACCGGGTGGGCTTCCTTCCCGCGAAGCACTGAAGCCCGTGAAGCACTGAAGCGCCCACTCACGCCCCACTCACGCACTGTGTCCAAGGTCCGTCCGAGGACTCTGGCCACACACCCGGTGCAGCCGCCACACTGGCGGCTGCACACCTGCCTACCGAGTCTGAGGAGAACGACGTGGGGACCGTAACGCTCGGCGTTTCGATCGCGGTCCCGGAGCCTTACGGCAGCCTGCTCCAGGAGCGGCGCGCGGGCTTCGGTGATCCCGCCGCGCACAGCATTCCCACGCACATCACCCTCCTCCCGCCCACCGAGGTCGACACCGGGGTCCTGCCCGCGATCGAGGCGCACCTCGCCGCCGTCGCGACGAGCGGCCGGCCGTTCCCCATGCGCCTCTTCGGCACCGGGACCTTCCGCCCGCTCTCGCCTGTCGTCTTCATCCAGGTGGTCGAGGGCGCCGCGGCCTGCACCTGGCTCCAGAAGCAGGTGCGGGACGCCTCCGGGCCGTTGGTGCGCGAGCTCCAGTTCTCGTACCACCCGCATGTCACCGTCGCGCACGGCATCGGCGAGCAGGCGATGGACCGGGCGTACGAGGAGCTGGCCGACTACGAGGCGGCGTGGACCTGCGCCTCCTTCGCGCTGTACGAGCAGGGCGCGGACGGCGTGTGGCGCAAGATCCGTGAGTACGCCTTCGGGGGCGGCATCGGGGCCGTTCCCACGCAGGGCTCCCCGGTCGACCTCGACGAGCCCGCCAAGACCCGCTGAACCCACCTGACGCCTGACGACCGGACGACCGGACGACCGGACGACCGGACGACCGGACAACCGGACGACCGGACGGCGTCAGACGGGCAGTTTGCGGAAGACCGGGCGTGGCACATGCCGCAGCGCCGACATCACCACCCGCAGCGCCCCCGGCACCCACACCGTCTCCGACCTGCGCCGCAGCCCCAGTTCGATGGCGGTGGCGACCGCCTCGGGGGTGGCGGCGAGCGGTGCGGCGGGCAGCCCCGCCGTCATCTTCGTACGGACGAATCCGGGGCGTACGACCATCACGTGCACGCCCCGGGTACGCATCGCGTCCCCGAGCCCCTGCGCGAAGGCGTCCAGGCCCGCCTTGCTGGAGCCGTAGATGAAGTTGGCGCGGCGGGCCCGCTCGCCCGCCACCGACGAGAGCACCACGAGCGAGCCGTGGCCCTGCGCCTGGAGTGCGCCCGCGCACACCAGCGATGCCGAGAGCGCCCCGGTGTAGTTGGTCTGCGCGACCCGGACCGCGGCCAGGGGCTCCAGCTCGTCGTTCGTCTGGTCGCCGAGGACGCCGAACGCGAGCAGCACCATGTCGATGTCGCCCTCCGCGAAGACCTTGCCCAGCACCGTCCCGTGGGCGGTGGGGTCGAGGGCGTCGAAAGCGACGGTGTGCGTCTGGGCGCCGAGATTGCGCAGCTCGGCGGCAGCCGCCTCCAGGGCGGGCGATGGACGGCCCGCGAGCCAGACCGTGCGGGTGCGGCGGGCGACGAGGCGGCGGGCGGTGGCCAGGCCGATGTCCGACGTACCGCCGAGGAGAAGCAGGGACTGCGGGGTGCCGAAGGCGTCCTTCATGTCGTTCCTTCCCTGTCGTGTCCTTCATGGATGTCATGGCTGAGTTCTCATGGCTGAGTTCTCATGGAGAGACAGGCGGCGGGCGAGGTCGGAGGTGAAGACCCCGCGAGGGTCCAGCGTGGCCCGCAGGCTGCGGAAGCCGGGCAGCCGCGGGTACATCGCGGCGAGCAGTTCGGGGCGCAGCCGCGAGTCCTTCGCCAGATAGACCCGGCCGCCCGCCCCGGCGACCTCCTCGTCCAGCTCGTCCAGGAACGGGCCGAGTCCCGGCAGCCGCGCCGGAAGGTCCAGGGCGAGTGTCCAGCCGGGCATCGGGAACGACAGCCACCCGGGGTCCCCGGCGCCGAAGCGCTTCAGCACTGCCAGGAACGAGGGACAGCGGCGCCCCGAGATGCGCCGCACGATCCGGCGCAGGGTCTCCTCCTGCCCGTATCCCACCGCGAACTGGTACTGGACGAAGCCCCCGCGTCCGTAGATCCGGTTCCAGTGCGGCACGCCGTCCAGCGGATGGAAGAAGGCGGAGACGGTCTGCAACTCGCCGGTCCGGCGGTGGCGGGGGGCCCGGCGGTACCAGAGCTCGTTGAAAAGCCCCACGGCGGTACGTGAGAGCAGGCGTTCCGGTACGAAGTCGGGGGCGGCGGGCAGTTGCCGGGGCCGGAAGTCGAAGGGGGCGCGGCGGGCCCGGCGGGGGAGCGCGTCCAAGGGGGCGTGCTCCCCTCGCGTCACCACCGAGCGCCCCAGCGCACGTCCGCGCGCGAGGAGGTCGATCCAGGCGACCGAGTACCGGTAGCGGTGGTCCGTCGTGGTGAGCCTGGCCAGCAAGTCGTCGAGATCGGCGGCCCGTTCGGTGTCGACGGACATCAGGGACGTCTCGACCGGGTGGAGCAGGACGGTCGCGGAGAGGATCACTCCGGTCAAACCCATGCCACCCGCCGTGGCGTCGAAAAGATCAGTCCCGGGCAGAACCGTACGGATCTCGCCATCGGCGGTCAGCAGTTCCAGCGACCGCACATGGCGCGAGAACGATCCGCAGACATGGTGGTTCTTGCCGTGGATGTCGGCGCCGATCGCGCCGCCGACCGTGACATAGCGGGTCCCGGGCGTCACCGGCACGAACCAGCCCAGCGGCAGCAGCACCTCCATCAGCCGGTGCAGGCTCACGCCCGCGTCGCAGACGACGAGGCCCGCCTCCGCGTCGACCGTACGGATCCGGTTCATGGCCGTCATGTCCAGTACGGCTCCGCCCGCGTTCTGCGCCGCGTCGCCGTACGCGCGCCCGAGTCCCCGCGCGATTCCGCCGCGTGCGCCCCAGCTCCGTACCGCTGCGGCGGCCTCCTCGGGCGTACGGGGACGATCCAGGCGGGCGGTGGTCGTGGGGGCGGTCCGGCCCCAACCGGTGACGGATACGAACTCGGCGGCGGCTTCGACGGGCATGGCGTCGACCGTATCGCCGCGTATTGCCTATTCCCTCCATGCCTCCCCGTACTGGGCAAAACGGGTGATTAATACGAGTGTCATTAAAGAATTACGCCGGGATGGGCCGATCGCCGAGAAGAGTCACCCCTGGCTCAGGAAAAGGGGTGGCACAGCCATATGAGATACGCGTACGCGGACTGCGCGGCGGCCGACCGCCGGCTGCTGGCGGCGATGCGCGACTGCGGCAGCGAACCACGCGTGGCCGCCGCCGCCCGCGCGCTCTCCCGCACCGGCGAGCACGGCGCGCTCTGGATCGCCGCCGGGCTCGCGGGCGCGGCGGCCGACCGGGAGCGGCGCGAGGCGTGGCTGCGCGCCACCGCGCTGGTGGCCGCGGCCCAGCTGGCGAGCATGGGCGTCAAGCGGGTCGTACGCCGCCCCAGGCCGCGCATCCCGGCCCGCGAGCCCCTCGTCCGCACCCTGGGACGCCACTCGTTCCCCAGCTCGCACGCCACCTCGGCGGCTGCGGCCGTCGTCGCCTTCGGCGCGCTGCGACCGGCCGTCGGGCGACGGCTCGCGGTGCCGCTGGCCGCCGCGATGTGCGTGTCCCGGCTCGTCGTCGGCGTCCACTACCCGACGGACATCGCGGCGGGCGCGGTGCTCGGCGGGCTCACGGCGGGCCTGGGCACGGCCTGGATCACGGGCTGCGGGGAGACGGGACGCGGGGAGACAAGTGGAAGTGGCGGGGGAACGGGAGGCGGAAGGCATGGCTGACCGCTCCACCACGCTCCTCGAACTTCCCGAACGTCCCGAAGGCCCGGAAGGCCAGGAAGGCCCCGAAGGCCGCCCACGACGGTCCTCGCAGCCCCGGGTCGTGAGCCTGCCCATCGGCCTCATCAGAGCTGCCCGGCCGCGCCAGTGGATCAAGAATGTGCTCGTCGCTGCCGCGCCCGCCGCCGCCGGACAGCTCGTCTCGCTCCACACCGCCGCACGGCTGGCCGTCGTCTTCGCCCTCTTCACGGCCGCGTCCGCCGCCGTGTACCTGATCAACGACGCCCTCGACGCCGAGGCCGACCGCGCGCACCCCGACAAATGCCGACGGCCCGTCGCCGCCGGGGACGTACCGGTGAGCGTGGCGTACGGGGCGGGCGCGCTGCTCGCCGTCGCGGCGGTCGCCGGCGCCGCCGCCCTGTGCACCGCCATGACCGCCGCGCTGCTCACCGCGTATCTGGCGATACAACTCGCGTACTGCGTCTGGCTCAAGCATGTTCTCGTCGTCGATCTGGCGGTCGTCACGACCGGGTTCCTGATGCGCGCGATGATCGGCGGGGTCGCCCTCGCCATCCCCCTGTCCCGCTGGTTCCTGATCACCACCGGCTTCGGCGCGCTGTTCATGGTGGCCGCGAAGCGGTACTCGGAGGCCGTGCAGATGGCGCAGCGGGCAGAGCCGGACAAGGGGGTGACCCGTGCCCTGCTCAACGAGTACACGACCGGCTATCTCCGCTTCGTCTGGCAGCTCGCGGCCGGTGTCGCCGTGCTCGCCTACTGCCTCTGGGCGCTGGAGAGCGGCGGCGTCGCCGACCGTGCGCTGCTGCCCTGGCGGCAGTTGTCGGTGATCGCGTTCATTCTGGCGGTGCTGCGGTACGCGGTATTCGCGGACCGGGGCACGGCCGGCGCACCCGAGGATGTGGTGCTGCGGGACCGGGCGCTGGCCGTCATCGGGCTGGTCTGGGCGGCGATGTACGGACTGGCGGTCGCCGACCTGTGAGGGTGACCCTTGCGGCATGGACTGGCTGACCAAACTCCCCGTCATCGGCCCGCTCGTGGCCCGGCTGATGCGTACGCATGTCTGGTATTCGTACGAGACACTCGACCGGGTGCACTGGTCGCGCCTCGCCGCCGCGATCACCTTTCTCAGCTTTCTCGCGCTCTTCCCGCTGATCACGGTCGGCGCGGCCGTCGGCGCGGCGCTGCTCGACGAGGAACAACTGGCCCGGTTCAAGAGGGAGATCAGCGCCCAGGTGCCGGGCATCTCCGACCAGCTCGACGTCGACTCGCTCGTCGCCAACGCGGGCACGGTCGGGCTCATCGGGGGCGCGGTGCTGCTCTTCACCGGCATCGGCTGGGTCGGCTCGATGAGGGACTGCCTGCGCGCCGTATGGGAACTGGACGACGAGGACGAGTCCAACATCATCCTGCGCAAGCTCAAGGACGCGGTGGCGCTGCTCGGGCTCGGCGTGACCGTGCTCGCCTCGCTGGCCGCGTCCGCGCTCGGCTCCACCGCCGTCGGCTGGACCGCCGACCTGCTCGGCATCGACAAGGGCGGGGCGGGCGGCGTACTGCTGCAGATTGTCGCCCTCGCGGTCGCCGTCGTCGCCGATTTCCTCCTGCTGCTGTACCTGCTGACGCTGCTGCCGGGGGTGCAGCCGCCGCGCCGCCGTCTGGTCACGGCGGCACTGATCGGCGCGGTCGGCTTCGAAGCGTTCAAGCTGCTGCTCGGCGGCTATATGAAGGGTGTCGCGGCGAAGAGCATGTACGGCGCGTTCGGTGTGCCGATCGCGCTGCTGCTGTGGATCAACTTCACCGCGAAGCTGCTGCTGTTCTGCGCCGCCTGGACCGCGACACCCGCACGGCGTTCTAGCGGCGGCGCAGCGGCCAGCGGCGATTGACGAGGTAGACCGCGCCCGCCAGTACCACCAGTGCCCCGCCTGTGACGGCGAACGCCGTGCCGACGCCCCCCGAGCCGCCCTGCGACGCGGCGGTGACCTCGGCGGGACCGCCCTTGCCGCCTGTGCCCCCCTCGTCCGCCCCGTCCAGCTCCGGGCCGCCCGAGGCGGGGACCACGGACTTCGGCGGCACCAGCTCGCCGACCGGCTTGACCTTCCCGGCCGCCGCGAAGCCCCAGTCGAGCAGCCGGCCCGCTTCCTTGTAGACGGCCTGGCTCTCGCCGGAGTCCGGGTTCATGACGGTGACGAGCAGTACCTTGCCGTCGCGCTCGGCGACTCCGGTGAAGGTACTGCCCGCGTGCGTGGTGGTGCCGTTCTTGACGCCCGCGATGCCCTTGTACGGGGCGAGTCCGTAGTCGCCGGTGAGCAGGCGGTTGGTGTTCTGGATCTCGAACGTCTCGCGCTTCTTGCCCCGGACCTTTTCGCCCGGGAACTTGGCGGTCGCGGTGGAGGCGTACTCCCGGAAGTCCTTCTTCTGCATGCCGCTGCGGGCGATGAGCGTGAGGTCGTACGCGGAGGAGACCTGGCCGTTGGAGTCGTAGCCGTCCGGCGAGACGACATGGGTGTCGAGCGCCTGGAGCTCCTCGGCATGCGCCTGCATTTCCAGGACGGTCTTGCCGATGCCGCCGTTCATCGAGGCCAGCGCATGCACGGCGTCGTTGCCGGAGCGCAGGAAGACGCCGAGCCACAAGTCGCGTACGGAGTATCTGTGGTCCTCCTTGAGCCCCACCAGGCTGCTGCCCTCGCCCAGGTTCGCGAGGTCGGCGTCGGTCACCGTGTGGAGCTCGGTCCTCGGCAGCCGGGGGAGCAGGGTGTCCGCGAACAGCATCTTCAGGGTCGACGCGGGAGCCAGCCGCCAGTGGGCGTTGTGCGAGGCCAGCACATCGCCGGTCTCCGCGTCCGCGACGATCCAGGACCGGCCGCTCAGTTTCTGGGGCAGTACGGGCACGCCGGGCACGAGGCTGACCTGCGTGCCGGGTTTCCCGAGCTGGGCTCCGCCGACGGTGGACATGGCTGCCGGCGGGTTCGGCTGCTTCCGGTCCGCGCTGATGTCATCGGTGTCCGCCGACGCGGGCGTGAGACTGAGAGCGGGCAGCAACGCGGCAGCGGTGACCGTCAACGCGGTCTTCTTCAGAGCAGACACGCACGTGAACGTACAGTGCACTGTTGAAAATATGGACATCGGCCCGACGAACCGCCGGGGGTGACGCCGGGACGGCCCACCCCGGAGGACCCGATCGGATGATGGCCGCGATACTGGATGTATGAAGCTCAGCCGCCCCGTCTCCTGGTTCCTGCTCGCGTTCGGGGTCTGGAGCTGGATCATCTGGGTCACTTTCATCAAGAACCTGTGGCAGGACGGGAGCGGGCTCGCTTTCGACGACGCGGGTGACCCGACCGCTTACTTCTGGGTGCATTTGCTGCTCGCGATTACGTCCCTGCTTCTGGGGACGGTCGTCGGGGGGATCGGGTTGCGCGGCGTACGCGCATTGCGTCGCGAATCGCGGGAATCGCGCGAAGCGCGCAAGGGATAGGGGAGCGGTCGGTGGTTGTGGTTGTGGTGCTCGGGGTGATGCTGGTTGTCGCTGTGCTCGCGGGGGTGCACTGGTACGTATGGCGGCGGCTGGTGCGCGACACGACCGCGCGGGGCGGCGTGGCGCGGCGGGCGGGGACGACGGCGGTGTGGGTGCTGCCCTTCCTGTCGGTGGCGGCGCTGGTTTCGGGGCGGGCCGGGGCGCCGTTCTGGCTGGAGCGGGTACTGGCGTGGCCGGGGTATCTGTGGCTCGCGGTGCTGCTGTATCTGACGCTGGCGCTGGCGGTGGGGGAGGCGGTACGGCCGGTGCTGCGGCGGGTGCTCGCGCGGCGAGCCCCCGAGCCCCCGGCGCGGGAGCTGGACACGGGCGTCGCCCGTACTGACGTGACTGACGTGGGCGCGGCGCGGGAGGCGCGTACCGGTGTGACTCGTACGGCCGCGAGCCCGGATCGCGTACGGGGCGTGGAGGGCAGCGATACCGACGCGGCTCCTGTGGCAGGGGCCGCCGCTGCCGACGCCGCCGACGCGGCAGGCGAGTCCCGTACGGGAGCGACCCGTACCGCCGAGCGCTCCGAGTCCGGGGCACACCCGGGACCGGAGCCGGTTGCGGGCGCCGCCCGCACCGACGCGAACGACCCGGCCCCCGACCCGGCCTCCGACGCGGTTTCCGCGTCCTCCGGGCAGACCGGCCTCTCGCGGCGGCTCTTCGTCTCCCGGGTCGTCGGCGGCGGTGCCGCCGCCGTCGCCCTCGGGACCGTTGGGTACGGGACGTACGGCGTCCTGCGCGGGCCGAGCGTCAAGCGGGTCACCGTGCCGCTCGCCAAGCTGCCGCGCGCCGCGCACGGCTTCCGGATCGCTGTCGTCAGCGATATCCACCTCGGACCCATCCTGGGGCGCGGCCACACGCAGCGGATCGTCGACACCATCAACGCCACCGGGCCCGACCTGATCGCCGTGGTCGGCGATCTCGTCGACGGCAGCGTCGCGGACCTCGGCTCGGCCGCTGAGCCGCTCGCGCAGTTGCGGGCAAAGCACGGCGCATTTTTCGTCACCGGCAATCACGAGTACTTCTCGGGCGTCGCCGAGTGGGTCGACCACGTCCGCGAGCTCGGGCTGCGGCCACTGCTCAACGAGCGCGTCCAGATCGGCGGCTTCGACCTCGCCGGGGTCAACGACATCGCGGGCGAGAGCGAGGGTGACGGACCCGACTTCGGGAAGGCCCTCGGGGATCGCGACCGGGCGCGGGCGTCCGTACTGCTCGCGCATCAGCCCGTGGTCATTCACGATGCTGTCGAGCACGGCGTGGACCTCCAGCTGTCCGGGCACACGCACGGCGGTCAGCTCTGGCCCGGGAATCACCTCGCGGCTCTCGCCAACCCGACTGTCGCCGGGCTTGAACGCTACGGCGACACCCAGCTGTACGTGACCCGGGGCGCGGGCGCGTGGGGGCCGCCCGTGCGCGTAGGAGCGTCGTCCGACATCACCGTCGTACAGCTGGCTTCCCGTCAGGCCTAGCAGTGCTTTGTCAGGCCGTTGCGACCCTACAAGGACGCTGGTTGCGCCCGCCTGCCGCTGCGAGCGGCGGGCGGCGGGCGCGCTGCTGGGTCCGTTCCCGCAGGCCGGTGCGGGACGGGCCCGCATCCGCCGACGAGTCGGACAGACGTGGGCCCGAACCCGGCAAAGTCCTGTTGAGCAGGACCCGCCCGCCCTACGGGCTGACGGCGCTGCTCTCCCCCCGCGCCCCGGCCGCCGCCGGAAACGTGACCGTCACCGCGAGGCCCCCCTCCGGCGCGGTCTCCACCCGCACCGAGCCGCCGTGCGAGGCGACCACCGCCTGGACTATCGCCATACCAAGACCGCTGCCCGCGCGACTCCCCCCGCCCGCCCGGAAGAACCGGTCGAAGATACGCTCCGCGTCCTCGTCCGACATGCCCGGGCCATCGTCCGCGACCAGCAGCCGGATCCCGCCGGGCCCGTGACCATCGCCGTTCTCGCGCGCCAGTTCCACCCGTACCGGCACGTCCGCCGGGGTGTGGACGCGGACATTGGCCAGCAGATTGCCCACGATCTGCCGCAGCCCCGACTCGTCGCCCTGGACGACCATCGCGCCGTCCGCCCGGACGACCAGCGGACGCCGCGGCTGCTGCGCCCGCAGATCGTCCGCCGCGTCCCGCACCAGGCTGCTCAGGTCGACCCCGCACACCCGGAGCCGGGGGTGCTGGTCCAGCCGGGCCAGGGTGAGGAGCTCCTCGACGAGCCGGCCCATCCGGTCGGCCTCCGCGGTCATCCGGGCCAGCGCCCGGGTCCGCTCCGCCGGCTCGCGCAGCATCCCCTTGTCGTACAGCTGGAGGTAGCCGCGGATCGCGGACAGCGGCGTACGCAGCTCGTGCGAGGCGTCCGCGACGAAGCGCCGCAGCTGGGCCGCGCTGTGCTCGCGCGTCTCGAAGGCCGACTCGACCTGGTGGAGCATGGAGTTGAGGGCGACCCGCAGCTGTTCGATCTCGCTGACGGGGTCCCGCCCGGCCGGCACCCGCCGGGTCAGATCGCCCTCCGCTATGGCGGACGCCGTCTCGACCATGTCCTCCAGCGATCGCAGCCGGTGCCGTGCGCCCAGCATGGTGAGCAGCGCGAGCAGCGCCAGCAGCAGCGTGCCGAAGGCCAGATCGAGCTTGAGCGCCTTGCGTACGCCGTCGTGCACGGCCTCCGTGTTGGCCGCCATCAGGACGTACGTACCGTCGCCGAGGCGCGCCGCGACCCCGCGGTACGGATCTTTGCCGATGGAGAGTTCCGCCGCCGCCTCCGAGCGGGCCAGCGCGGCCGGATCCTCGATCGCCGCGGCGAGTTCGCGCTGCTGCCCCGTGGGCTCGACACCGGCGAAGGTGACCGGCGCGCCCTTCGCGTCGAGGGCCACGAAGATCGTCTCCCGGTTCGCCAGGGTGGACGCCGCCGCTTTGCCCGGCCTGAACTGATCGGCCAGCGCGCCGATCGCGCTGATGGAGTCGATCTGGTCGCGGGTGAGCCCGGCGCCCTGCACGGCGTTACGGGAGCCGAGCAGCTCAGAGTCCACGCTCTCCAGCAGATAGTGCCGCATGCCCATCAGGCTGACCGCGGTGGCCGCGACGATGCCGAGCGCCAGCAGCGCCACGTTCACCACGGTCAGCTTGGCCCGCAGGGACTGCATCCCGCGACGCGGACACAACTCGCCCGTACGCCTTCCCGTGACCCGTCCCGTATGCCTTCTCATGCGAGTCCTCATGCGAGCCCGTATCCGACACCCCGCCGCGTGGTGATCAGCGGTGGCCCCAGCGTGTCCAGCTTCCGCCGCAGATAGCTGATGTAGGTCTCGACGACCGTCGACTCGGCCTGGTGCTCGTACTGCCAGACATGGCGCAGCAGCTGCTCCTTGGGCACGACGCGCCCGCCGTTGCGCACGAGGAAGCGCAGCAGCGCGTACTCGGTCGGGGTGAGCAGCACCGACCGGCCCCCGCGCCGTGCCGCGTATGTCGCGTCGTCCAGCTCCAGGTCCCCGTACCGCAGCGGCGGCCGGACCGGCAGCACATCGGTGGGTCTGGTGCGGCGCAGCACCGCCCTGATGCGGGCCACCACCTCGTCCACATTGAAGGGCTTGGTGATGTAGTCGTCCCCGAAGTCCAGCGCGCCCACGATCTCGGCGGGCGCGTCCCGCGCGGTGACGAACACGACGGCCATCTCCGGGTGAGTGACGCGCAGTTCACGCCCCAGCACACGCCCGTCGCCGTCCGGCAGCATCACATCGAGTAGCGCCACATCGGGGCGCGTCTGCCCAGCCAGCCGCTGTGCCTGCCGTACGGTCCCCGCAGTGATCACCTCGAAGCGGTGATAGCGCAGGGCGATGGCGAGGATGTCGGCGATGCTCGGCTCGTCCTCGACCAGCAGCACGGTCGCTCCCTCGTGCGCTCCCTCGTGGTTCATCTCCCCAGTATCGGCGCGCACGCTCCGCGGGGAGCCGGTCCTTGTCTTGGAGTTACTTGAGAGTCGCGGCCTTGACACATCAGACGCGGTGTCCACAGCTGATCCTTGTGCCAGGCCTTGGGGGAGACCGATCGATGAAGGAGCGGGAAATCGTGGCGGCATTGGCACGGTGGTGCTATCAACACAGGGCGGTGGTCCTGCTGCTGTGGGTGGGGGCGCTCTTGGGCCTCGGGGTGGCGGGCAGCGCGGCAGGCACAAGTTACAAGGGCGTCTTCAGCCTTCCGAACACCGACTCCACTCACGCGTACGACCTGATGGCGAAGGCCTTCCCGGAGCGCTCGGGTGACACCGACACCGTCGTGTGGCGGGTCTCCGAGGGCTCGGTGCGTGATGGGTCCGTACGGGAGCGGATGGAGCCCGCGCTCAAGGAGATCGCGGGCATGAAGGGCGTCGGCGAGGTCGCGAGCCCGTACGCCGGGGCAGCGGGCGCGACGCAGATCAGCGAGGACGGGCGGATCGCCTACGCCCAGGTCACCTTTACCGAGCAGGCCAACGGTGTGGAGAAGGAGCTCGTAGAGGACGTCGTCGACACCGCGCAGGGCGCGGAACGCGACGGGCTTCAGGTCGAACTCGGCGGGCAGGCGATCACCCTCATCCAGGAGCCGCCGGCCGGCATGTCCGAGATGGTCGGCCTCGGGGCCGCGGCCATCGTGCTCTTCCTGGCGTTCGGTTCGCTCTTCGCGATGGTGCTGCCGCTGGTGATAGCCGTTTTCGCTGTGGGCATGGGGATGCTGGGGACCTCGCTGCTCAGCCATGTGACGAATGTGCCGGATGTGGCACCGCTGCTCGGCTCGTTGATCGGCCTCGGGGTCGGCATCGACTACGCGCTGTTCATCGTCACCCGCCACCGCAAGGGGATCATGCGGGGCGCCAAGCCCCTGGACGCGGCGGTCACCGCGCTCAACACCTCCGGGCGCGCGGTGCTGTTCGCGGGCGGCACGGTGGTCATAGCGCTCGCCGGCATGCTCGTGATGAACATGCGTTTCCTCGACGGTGTGGTGATCGCGACCTCGCTGACGGTCGTACTGAGCGTGCTGGCCGCGACCACGCTGCTGCCCGCGCTCCTCGGCGTCCTCGGCATGCGGGTACTGAGCCGCAAGCAGCGGCGCAAGCTCGCCGCGGAGGGGCCGGAGTCGCAGGAGTCGAACGGCGCCGCGGCCCGCTGGTCCGCCCAGGTGCAGAAGCGGCCCAAGTCGATCGCGCTGATCGCGGTCGTGGTGATGGCGGCTCTCGCCATCCCCGTGCTGTCGCTGCGGCTCGGCGCGAACGACCAGGGCAACCACCGGGAGGACACCACCACCAGGCAGGCGTACGACCTGCTCGCCGAGGGCTTCGGACCCGGCTTCAACGGGCCACTTCAACTGGTCGCCGACGGCGCCGAACCCGCCGCCGTCAAGGCGTTGGTCGGCGTGGTGAGCAAGACGGAAGGGGTCGCCCGGGCCATCGCGCTGCCCTCGCCCCCGAACTCCGGCGTCACGGTGATCCAGGTCGTACCGACGACCTCACCCCAGTCCGTGGAGACGGACGAACTGATCGACCGGCTGCGCGGCGAGGTGATCCCGCAGTCGGGTGAGAAGGTCCACGTCGGCGGAGTCACCGCCGTATTCAAGGATTTCGCCGCGGTCACCTCCGACCGGCTGCCGTACTTCGTCGCGACGATCATCGCGCTGGGCTTCGTGCTGTTGATGATCGCGTTCAGGTCGCTGGTCGTCCCGCTCACCGCCGCCGTGATGAACCTGATCGCCGCCGCGGCCTCCTTCGGCGTACTGGTCGCCATCTTCCAGTGGGGCTGGGGCGCGGATCTGCTCGGCCTCGGCAAGGAAGGCCCGATCACGTCCTTCCTGCCAGTGATCATGCTGTCCCTGCTCTTCGGGCTCTCCATGGACTACCAGGTCTTCCTGGTCAGCCGGATGCACGAGGAGTGGGTGCACACGAAGGACAACGCCCGGGCGGTCCGCGTGGGTCTCGCCGAGACCAGCCGGGTCATCAACGCCGCCGCGCTCATCATGATCTGCGTCTTCAGCGCGTTCGTGCTGAGCGGTGACATGGAGGGCGCGATGGCGGGCATCGGCCTTGCGGCGGCGGTGGCGCTGGACGCGTTCATCCTGCGTACGGCACTGGTGCCGGCGGCGATGCACCTGCTGGGGAACTCCAACTGGTGGCTGCCCGCCGGTCTTGAGAAGCGGCTGCCGCATCTGGCGGTGGAGCCACAGGAGGACGGGCCGGACGCGGCGTCCGGACGGGCATCCGTCCCGGCGACGGGCCAGGCATCGGCCGCCCGTGGGTCTGCCGTGCACGGGTTCGTCCGTACGGAGCACGGCGAGCCGGTCGGGGACGTGGTCCTCACCCTCGCCGCGCCGGACGGCAGTCAGGTCGACCGGGTGGAATCGCTGGCGGACGGCTCGTACATCCTGTCCGCGCCGGCCGGGGGCACGTATCTGCTCGCCGCGAGGTCGGGGATGAGCGAGCCGTGGGTCCGCCACATAGTGATCGGCGGCGACCCGATGGTTCACGATGTGGTCCTGACGGACCTGGGAGTGAGCCGCTGACCACCGGCTCAGCACCCGCTCAGGGCAACACCCCGGCCGCCCGGGGCGTGTTTGAGAAGTCCCTCCCCCTGGACTTCGTCCGGTGGGGGTCCCCTGGGGGCACCTCCCGTGCGAAGCCACGGGGGAGAAGCCAGGGGGACCCCCAGCCCGCGACGCCTGGCACGCACATTCGCGATGTTGTCGGAGTCGCCCAAGTACTCCCCCAGAGCTTCGCCTGGGGGTGCCCCCATTCGTACGAGGGCGACCTCCCCCAGAGCTTCGCCTGGGGGTACCCCCACCGCCTTGCGACTGCACGCACCAGACGCCGCAGGGCCCGCCCTCCGGACGGACGGCGCTACTTTTAAAACACGCCCCAGGCCGGGGTGTTGGTCATTTCTCCCGCGGCTTCCTGGTGATCGCGCCCGGCATGAACTCCTCCAGTACGTCGTGCACCTGCCGCACGATGGGCCGCAGCACCCGGTAGCGGGACAGCGCGATCAGCCGGGCGAGGATCGGCGCGGTCCGCTCGACCAGCCGGCGGCTGCGCTCCGCGCCCTCGGACCGGTCGTACACCCAGAAGAGCACAAGGCCCATCTGGTTGAGCCACATCAAATGCGGCAGCAGCTCGGCCAGTTCGGGCGCGGTCTTGGTGTCCGAGCCCGCGAGGACCCGCTCATGGATGGAGATCGCCGCCTCGCGCGCCGCGACCGAGTCCGGCGAGAAGGGGCTGAGCGGGCTCTGGGGATCGGCGGCGTTCTTGAAGAACTGCGAGGCGAAACGGTGGTACGGATCCGCGATGTCCAGCCAGGCCAGCAGTACGCCCCGGATCCGCGCCGTCAGGTCCGTGTCCCCCTCCAGAACCGGCTGGACCGCCGCCTCGTGCTCGGCGGCGATCCGGTCGTAGAAGCCCTGGACGAGGTGTTCCTTGGAGGAGAAGTAGTAGTACGCGTTCCCCACCGAGACCCCGGCCTCCTGGGCGACGGCACGCATCGTCGTCTTGTCGAAACCGCGCTCCTGAAAGAGCCGGAGCGCGGTTTCGAGGATGAGCGTGCGGGTCTGCTCGCTCTTGGGGGGCTTGGCCTGCTGTACGTCCGTCACGTCGACCGAGCCTAACCGGGCCCACCGCGTACGTCGCACTCGCCGCCGCAGGGGGCCGCCGTCTCCCCCGCCGTTACCCCCGCCGCCGTCACCTCCCGGTACTTGGCCGCCGCGAGCACCGTCACGCGGGCGAACGGCGCGCCGGCCGGGGTGGCCAGCCAGTTGGCCCGGGGCCGGTGCTCGGCGAGCGCCCACAGGCAGACGATCCAGGCGGAGGTCCCGCGGTAGATCTGGCCGCTGTCCCCGATCACGGTGATCTCGGTGAGGGTGGTGGCGTGGTCGAGACCGGGGAAGCGGCGGCTGGCCTCATGGGACGCAGCGGGCACCAGGTCGAGCGGTACGAGCTGGTGCTGCCGTTGCAGCCAGTGCCGCAAGTGGACGCAGAGCGAGCACTGCGCGTCGTACAGCACGGTCAGCCGCTTCACCGGAACGCCCATGACCGGTCACGCCCCGGTGGCAGGCGCGGCGGGAGCGGCCCACGGGCGCTGGCCGCCGGGTCCGGTCCAGCCCTGCGGCGGTACCGGCGGCACCTGCTGGCGCTCCATCATCCCCCGCCGCCGGATCTTGTTCAGCACGTAGACATTGCCGAGGTGCATCCCGCCGAGCACGAGCAGGACGACGCCGATCTTCACCGAGAGCGCCTCGAAGAGGCCGCGGGCGTCCACGACGGCGTCGGCCGCCTTGAGGTACAGGGCGACGAAGCCCAGGTTCACCAGGTAGAAGCCGACCACTAGGAGGTGGTTCACGGCATCGGCGAGTTTCTCGTCCCCCTGGAGCACATCGGCCAGAAAGATCCGGCCGTTCCGGCTGAGCGTGCGGGCCACCCAGATGGTGAGCCCCACGCTGATCAGCAGGTAAATGACGTACGCGACAACAGTGAGGTCCATGCCCCACCCTCCCTTGAACGCGTTCAAAAAGCTCTTGTCATGGACTGTAGACCTCATTTTGAACATGTTCAAGCCGGGGTGGCCCCGCCCCGAACCGGCGCACCCCGGGCACTGCCGCCGTGCCCGCGCACGCCACGCCCACCACCACCGCGGCGACCGCGAGCGGCACCGCCGGACCCCAGGCAGCGGCGACCGGCGGCGCGAGCGCGTAGCCCAGCGGCATCGCGCCGAGCGAGAGCAGCCAGTCGTACGACGTCACGCGGGCCAGCGCGTGCGCCGGGATCGCCTGCTGGACCGCGGTCTCCCAGATGGGGGAGAGGAAGCCGAGGCCCGCCTGGGCGACGCCGTACGCGGCGATGGTCAGCGGCGCGGGCGCGGAGAGAGCCAGCAGCCCCAGCGGCAGGGCGTAGGTCGCGAGCCCCAGATTGGCCATCAGCACCGGCCGCTTGGGCCGGGCGCGGCTCGCGGCCAGGGAGCCCAGCAGCAGCCCGACGGCGCCGGTCTGGAGCATGGCGATCCAGGCGCCGGGGCCGCCCAGCTCGCTCACGGCGATGGCGGGACCGAGCGTCATCAGCACGGCCGCCGCGCCGTTCCAGGCGGCGTGCGCGACGAGGCTGGTCCAGTACCAGTCACGGGAGCGGACCTCGCCCCAGCCCTCCTTGAGGTCGGCGAGCAGCGACCGGTGCTCGATGGGCACGCGCCGTACGCGTACCGCCGCGAGCAGCAGGGCGCTCACGGCGAAGCTCGCGCCGTCGAGTACGAAGGCCCAGCCCGGCCCGACGGTGTAGATCAGCACACCGGCGAGCGCGGGCCCGCCGAGGCGGGTGGCGCTCTGGGCGATCCCCATCAGGGCGTTGGCCTTCTGCCGCCCCGCCTCCTGGACCGTGCCGGTGATCAGCGGTGAGACGGTCGGCATGGCGAAGGCGCCCGCCGCCCCGCCGATCGCCTCCGCGACGGCGATGTGCCACAACCGCGGCTCGCCGCTGAGGAGTTCCACCCCGACCAGGAGCTGGCTGAGGCACCGTACGACGTCGGTGACGAGCGCGACCGTACGGGCGTTGAAGCGGTCCCCGGCGACGCCGCCCAGGGGCAGCAGCAGGAGTTTCGGAATGACAGCGCAGGCCAGTACGAGCGCGAGCGCGCCGGTCGAGCCGGTCGCCTCGTACACGGCGAGGGCGAGCGCGGCGGGGATGACCGCGTCGCCGAGGAGGGACAGGGTGCGGCCGGCGAAGAGCAGCCGGAAGGAGCGCGTGCGCAGTGGATGGGGTGGCATGCCGGAGAATGTACTTCGACACCGAACTATTCGGCAACGAAGTATATTGCGTCGAGAGTGTGCGCGTCCTGCGTACCATCGGGGTTATGGAGCGCCGCGACTGGACCGACGGACATGTGGAGCGCTGGATCCCCGTCCTGCCCGAACTCGACCCGTACGTGGAAGGCGCGGTCATCCGGATGCAGCGGCTCACCGTCCATCTCCAGCGCGTCCGTGAACAGGCCCTGGTCGACTTCGCGCTGGAGCGCCACGAGTACGACACGCTCCACAAGCTCGCGGGCCGGGGCGGCCGGGCCACCCCCTCCGAACTCGCCGGCGACCTCGGCCTCGCGCCCGCCTCGGTCACCGGCCGCCTGGACGCACTCGAACGCCGGGGCTTCGTCCGCCGTACGCCCTCCACCACGGACCGCCGCCGCGTCGACGTCGAACTGACCGAGTCGGGGCGCGCGACCTGGCTGGGCGCGATGGACGCGCTCGGTCACGAGGAGGACCGCCTGATCGGGGTCCTCGACAAGGACGAGCGCCGTCTGCTCAACGACATGCTGCGCCGCGTGATGCTGGCGGCGGAGGACTCGGGCACCGGGCGGCGCGAGTCCTGACCGCCCCGCATGCCTACATGGCGCTGATCGACCGCGCGTAGTTGATCTGGCCCATGATCTGCTGGAACGTCTCGGGTCCCCGGGCCTGGATCATGGTCGAGTGGTGCCTGCCCGCGCTGGTCACCGTGACCTGGATGTAGCCGGTGGTCTTCTTCTCCTTCATCAGTAGGAAGAGCAGACCCAGCAGGCAGAAGATGAAGAAGATGACCGCGAGCACGATGGCGTGGGCGGGTATTTTCTCCTCTGTGTGCGACATGTCGGTGGCGTTCCACACGGAGCCGCGCAGCGGGAGGGTGCCCGCGGGCGTCACGATCGAGTCGCCCATGACCGTGATGTCACCGATCGACACCAGCGGCGCGCCGCCCATCGGAGCGGGCGGGCCCATCGGGACCGGTGCGGGGGCGCCGGGCTGCTGCTGCGGATAGCCGTAGCCCTGCGGGGGGTTGGGATAGCCGTAGCCCGGGACTCCGTCGGCCTGCGTCGGAGTCGGCTGCGCCGGCCCCCACTTGTACTCCCCGTCCGTGTACGGATTGGGCTCGCTCATGTTCTCGTCCCCGTTCTCGTGCTGTGTCACGTCAGACGTACCGATCCTGCCAGGTATGGGGCCGGTCGGTGAAGCCCGCACCGTCACACCGTCAGTACGAAGAGGGCCCCGCCTCCCGGGAATTCACCCAACGGGAAGAGGGGCCCTCATACGTCAACAGGTCAGAAACGGCGCGTGATCAGCGCCCGCTTCACTTCCTGGATGGCCTTGGTGACCTCGATACCGCGCGGGCAGGCGTCGGTGCAGTTGAACGTCGTACGGCAACGCCACACGCCGTCCTGCCCGTTGAGGATCTCCAGCCGCTGCTCCGCCGCCTCGTCACGCGAGTCGAAGATGAAGCGGTGCGCGTTGACGATCGCCGCCGGGCCGAAGTACTGCCCGTCGTTCCAGAACACCGGGCACGAGGACGTGCACGCCGCGCACAGGATGCACTTGGTGGTGTCGTCGAAGCGCTCGCGGTCCTCGGCGGACTGCAGCCGCTCCCGCGTCGGCTCGTTCCCGGACGTGATCAGGAACGGCATCACATCGCGGAACGCCTGGAAGAACGGGTCCATGTCCACGATCAGGTCCTTGAGGACCGTCAGGCCCTTTATGGCCTCGATCGTGATCGGCTTCGCCGGGTTGATGTCCTTGATCAGCGTCTTGCAGGCGAGCCTGTTCTTGCCGTTGATCCGCATCGCGTCGGAGCCGCAGATGCCGTGCGCGCACGAGCGGCGGAAGGTGAGCGAGCCGTCGACCTCCCACTTGATCTTGTGGAGAGCGTCGAGCACCCGCTCCTTGGGGTCGATCTCGATCGCGAAGTCCTGCCACCACGCGTCGGCCGCGACCTCGGGGTTGAAGCGGCGGATCCGGAAAGTGACCGTGATGTACGGCGAGGCGACGGCCTCGGCCTGGACCTTGTCCATTACGGGAGTTGCCATCAGTACTTACGCTCCATCGGCTGGTAGCGGGTCTGGACGACCGGCTTGTAGTCGAGCCGGATCGACTCGACGCCGTCGTCGCCCACCTCGCGGTACGCCATGGTGTGGCGCATGAAGTTGACGTCGTCGCGGTTGGGGTAGTCCTCGCGGTAGTGACCGCCGCGGGACTCCTTGCGGGCGAGCGCGGAGACGGCCATGACCTCGGCCAGGTCGAGCAGGTTGCCCAGCTCGATGGCCTCCAGCAGGTCGGTGTTGAACCGCTTGCCCTTGTCCTGGACCGAGACGCTGAGATAGCGCTCGCGCAGCTCGCCGATTTTCTCGACCGCGGTCTTGATCGTCTGCTCGGTGCGGAACACCATCACATTGGCGTCCATGCACTCCTGCAGCTCGCGGCGGATGTCGGAGACCCGCTCCTTGCCGGTGGCGCTGCGCAACATCTCGACCCGGTTCTGGACGAACGCCGCCGGGTCCTCGGGGAGCTCCACGAAGTCGTTCGCCGCGGAGTACTCGGCGGCGGCGATGCCCGCCCGCTTGCCGAAGACGTTGATGTCCAGCAGCGAGTTGGTGCCCAGGCGGTTGGCGCCGTGCACCGACACGCAGGCGACCTCACCGGCGGCGTACAGCCCCGGAACGACGGTGGTGTTGTCCCGCAGGACCTCGCCCTGGACGTTCGTCGGGATGCCGCCCATGGCGTAGTGCGCGGTCGGCTGGATCGGGATCGGGTCCGTGTACGGCTCGATGCCCAGGTACGTACGCGCGAACTCGGTGATGTCCGGGAGCTTCGCGTCCAGCTGCTCCGGCGGCAGGTGGGTGAGGTCCAGGAAGACGTGGTCGCCCTCGGGCCCGCAGCCGCGGCCCTCGCGGATCTCGGTGTAGATCGACCGGGACACGACGTCACGCGACGCCAGGTCCTTCATCACCGGCGCGTACTTCTCCATGAAGCGCTCGCCGTCCTTGTTGCGCAGGATGCCGCCCTCACCGCGGGCGCCCTCCGTCAGCAGGATGCCCATGCGCCAGATGCCCGTCGGGTGGAACTGGAAGAACTCCATGTCCTCCAGCGGCAGCCCGCGGCGGTAGCAGGCGGCCTGCCCGTCGCCGGTCAGCGTGTGGGCGTTGGAGGTCACCTTGAAGAACTTGCCGGTGCCGCCGGAGGCGTAGATGACCGACTTGGCCTGGAAGATGTGGATCTCGCCGGTGGCCAGCTCGTACGCGACCACACCCGCCGACCGCTTGACGCCGTCGACCTCGGTGAGCAGCTGGTCCAGGACGTAGAACTCGTTGTAGAACTCCACGCCCTCCTTGACGCAGTTCTGGTACAGCGTCTGGAGGATCATGTGACCGGTGCGGTCGGCCGCGTAGCAGGACCGGCGGACCGGGGCCTCGCCGTGGTTGCGGGAGTGGCCGCCGAAGCGGCGCTGGTCGATGGTGCCGTCCGGGGTCCGGTTGAACGGCAGGCCCATCTTCTCCAGGTCGAGGACCGCGTCGATGGCTTCCTTCGCCAGGATCTCGGCGGCGTCCTGGTCGACCAGGTAGTCACCGCCCTTGATCGTGTCGAAGGTGTGCCACTCCCAGTTGTCCTCTTCCACGTTGGCGAGCGCGGCGGCCATGCCGCCCTGCGCGGCGCCCGTGTGGGAGCGGGTCGGGTAGAGCTTCGTCAGCACGGCGGTACGGCTGCGCTTGGTCGACTCGATGGCCGCGCGCATGCCGGCGCCGCCCGCGCCGACGATGACGGTGTCGTACTTGTGGATCTTCATGGTTCTCGTCAGCCCCGGCTTTAGCGGATGTTCGGGTCGAAGGTGAAGATCACCAGCGTGCCCAGAAGGATGGTGAACACCGTGGCGGTGTACAGCAGGCCCTTGAGCCACAGTCGCGTGCCCGGCCGTTCCGCGTAGTCATTGATAACGGTACGGAGTCCATTGGTGCCGTGCAGCATGGCAAGCCACAGCATCAGCAGGTCCCAGGTCTGCCAGAACGGGGACGCCCAGCGGCCCGCCACAAAGGCGAAGCCGATCTTGGAGACGCCGCCGTCGAGCACCAGCTGAATCAGCAGGTGACCGATGACCAGGACGACCAGGACGACACCGGACAGGCGCATGAAGAGCCATGCGATCATCTCGAAGTTGCCGCGGGCCGACTTCGGGGTCTTTGTGGTGCGCTTGCGCGGCGGCTCGATGAGCGGCGCCGGGTGGTCGATATTGAACGATCCCAGAGGCTCTGCGCCTTCGACCGGACCGATCGCGGAAGTGGTGGTGTCAGTGGACATGTCTGGCGTCAGCTCCCGAAGACTTCACGGACGGCATGGCCGAGCACCGGATACAGGGCGCCCACCATCAGCACGATCCAGATACCCATGACGGTCCACAGCATCTGCTTCTGATAGCGCGGGCCCTTGGACCAGAAGTCGACAGCGATGACACGCAGGCCGTTGAGCGCGTGGAAAAGAATGGCGGCCACCAGGCCGTATTCGAGCAGCGCGACGATTGGCGTCTTGTACGTGGCAACGACGTCGTCGTACGCCTCGGGCGAGACGCGGACGAGAGCGGTGTCCAGGACGTGAACGAACAGGAAGAAGAAGATGAGGACGCCGGTGACTCGGTGAGCCACCCATGACCACATTCCTTCCCGGCCGCGGTACAGCGTTCCAGCCGGCACGGCAGAACCCTCCGGGAGCGGGGATTAGGGCCTGCCGGCTTGGGGGGTCGGTCTGGCCCGGCCGGGTACGGTCCACCGGCCCTGGCCATCGTAGCGACGTGTTGTCGGTTCCTTCGCGCGGGGTCCACAGGTTGTGATCAAAGAGGCAATCAAACAGCCTCGGACGGGCTACTGGCCACCTGGCTGGTCACTGCCTGTGCCAGCCGGGAGCGGGCGAGGCCGCGCAGCTCCTCGGCGGAGACGGCCCGCTCCTCGTCCGGCTCGTGCGCGAGGCGGGCGCGGATGCCCGCGAGTACCCGGTCGAGGTACTCGTCGGGGCGGCATCCCGCCAGGCTGATCACGAAGGCGTGGCCGAAGCGGCTCTCGTACGCGGCGTGGGCGGCGGACAGCGCGGTGTGCGCCGCCTGGGGCGCGCCGGGGTGCAGGCCGACGGAGGACTCGTCGGCCAGCGCCTCGGAGACATCGGCGGGGGAGAGGTCGTAACCGGCCTCGTCGGAGGCCGCGAGCAGCGTGTCGAGATCGGGATAGGGACGGTGGGCGACCATCCGCTGGGCCCAGCGGTGGCTGTGACAGCAGCTGAGCAGGATGGTTTCAGCGACTTCGGCGGGCGCGGTGTTGAAGCGCGCGAGGCCGGGCGTGCCGCTGCGCTGGGACGGCAGTGGTAGCGGGTCCCGAGGAGTGTGGTGAAGTGTCGGCGGTCGCTTCGACAGGCCGGTGTGGGCTTCGCTGGACAGCGTGCGCTCCTCGAAAGGGCCAGCGGGACGGCTGGGAAGCAGGGGATGGATAGGTACTCACGCTATCCATTGGTGACCGGAGTTGTCCGACGGATGCACGAATTTCACCCGGACGAGAGGTTTCGGTCCATGTAATGGACGATGGTACGAGGTACTCCGGGTACCTTCAGGCACTTCGTTCACTTCCGTCGCTCTAGCCACTCTCTTCGGCGGTTATATGAACTTCTTTGCAGTTGCACCCTAAACGGCCACATATGGGAGGTATCCGAGTGAAACGGCACTCTGTGCGCACGCGGGCCACCACCGCGCTCGTCGCCGCGGCCGCGGCCTTCTCGATGACGCTGGCCGGCTGCTCCAGCGGCGAGTCCGGCACCTCGGGCACAACAGGCGGCGCGCCCGTGCGAGGCGCGGTGAAGGCGCCCACGCCGACCCCCTCGCCCTCCAGGACGTACGCCCTGTCCAAGGCGCCGGACACCATCCCCGCCGTACGCGAGCACGAGCCCGCTCGCGGTCCCGGCTGGCGGCCGGGGCGCGGCGGCGTCGTCGTCGCCAAGGGCAGCGAGGGGCTCGCCGACGAGGGCAGGCTGCTGGCCCAGGAGCTGAAGATCGGCTACCGGGGCGTGGCAGCCGCCGGCGCGGCCGATGTCGAGCTGGCGCTCCAGCCCGCACCCAAGGGGGCCGCCAAGCAGCCCCCCGAGTCGTACACCGTCCTCACCCGCGGCGGCGGGGTCAGGATCACCGGGGCCGACGAGGCCGGGGTCTTCTACGGGACGCGGACGCTGAAGCAGGCGGTGCGGTCGGGCGGCGCGATGCCGGAGGGTCTCGTACGGGACCGGCCGGACCGGCCGCAGCGCGGGCTGATGGTTGACATCGCGCGCAAGCACTTCACCGCGGCCTGGATCGAGGACCGGCTGCGCGAGATGGCCGACCTCAAGCTCAACCAGCTCGGCCTGCACTTCTCGGACGACCAGGGGTTCCGTATCGCCTCCGACTCGCATCCCGAGGTCGTCTCGCGCGAGCATCTGACCAAGGCCGAGGTCCGGCGGATCGTCGAGCTCGCCGCCCGGTTGCACATCACGGTCATCCCGGAGATCGACTCGCCCGGCCACCTGGGCGCGGTGATCGCCGCGCATCCGCAGCTCCAGCTGCGGAACGTGTCGGGCAGGGCCACCCGCGGCGCGATCGACATCGGACAGCCCGAGTCGGCGCGGATCGTGGACGAGCTGCTGCGCGAATACACGCCGCTGTTCGGCAGCGCGTACTGGCACATCGGCGGGGACGAGTACCAGGCGCTGACCGTGCAGAACCCGGAGGCGTCCTTCCCGCGGCTCGCGGAGCTCGCCCGCCAGAAGTACGGACCGAACGCCCGGGTCCAGGACCTGGCGGCGGCCTGGGTGAACGACCGCGCGGCGGTGGTGCGCTCGCTGGGCAAGAAGGCCAAGGCATGGAACGACGGCTTCTTCCGGAACGGGGTCGTCACCGGGAACAAGGACATCGAGATCGAGTACTGGACCGGCAAGGAGATCGGCGCGCGCCAGCCGGACGAGTATCTGCGCGAGGGCCGTCGGGTGGTCAACCTCAACGACGAGTACCTCTACTACGTGCTCGGCGAGCCGAACCAGTTCCGCTACCCCACCGGCCGGCGGATCTACGAGCAGTGGACGCCGCTGGTGCTGCGCGGCACCCAGCCGGTGGCGAAGGGCTACTCGGACCAGATCCTGGGCGGGCGGTTCGCAGTCTGGTGCGACCTCTCGCAGGCACAGACCCAGGACCAGGTGGCGAGCGGCATCAGGATGCCGCTGCGGGCCACGGCCCAGAAGCTGTGGGACCCGCGCACCCCGGCGCGTGACTGGCGGGGGTTCCAGGCCCTGTCCCAGAAGCTCGGCTGAGCCGGGCGCAGGGATGTGCTCGCATGGCTTGGCCGATGGCGTGCTCGATGGCGTGACCATGGCGGAAAACCCACCGAAGGGGGTACTTTGCGCCAAGAGGCCCCGAGCCCTCCGCCGAGGAAAACCTCCTCAGATCCCTGGATACGACTGGGAACCACCGGTCTGCCGCGGTGACGCATTTGAGCCACGGGGCGCAGAAAGAGGAAGTACTGCGTCCAGTACTGCGTCCGTGAAGGGGAGCATCCGGTGGCGTCGAAGAGCCCGAGTCTGAGGGAACTGATCGCACAGGCGGATGAGCGAGGCCTGGCCGCCAGCGGTCTCGCCTGCCTGGACCGCTGTCTGCCGCTGCTCGCGTCCGAGGCGGACGCCCTGCGTCCGCTCTGGGCCGGTCTGGCGTACGGCGAGAAGGACTGGTCCGGACACCTCGCGACGGCCAGACAGGCCATGGAGGGCACGCCCGTCGAGGACGGGACCGCCGCTCTCGTACGGCAGATGCTTGGCGCCGCGCCCTCCGAGTGGGAGGCGGAACCGCTGCGGGAGTGGGCGGACGACTGTTCCGTGGCGGCACTCGAACTCCACCACCGCTTCGACGCGGGCGCCGCGACCGGCATCCCGGACGCGGCCGATGTGGTGGAGGTGCTGAAGCGCTGCCGCGCGGGCGAGCCGGATGGCGCAGGTCCGCTGGTCGCCGGTGAGCTGCGCCGCCAGGTCCGGATACTGGAGATCCTGGCGGAGGCAGAGGGCCGCGTCGGGCTGCGCCAGGTGCTGGATCTGTCGATCGAGGGGCAGCGGGTGCTGCGGGCGGTCGTCTCGCGCCGCGCGCGCGTCCAGGGCTGAGCGGAGACGGGTGCCGAGAGTGTTCGAGGGTGACGGGAGGCGGCCGGGAATGGCTGGAAACAGCCGGAAGGCGAGCCGGGACGGGAGCCGGAATGGCCGGAATGGAAGGACGACCGGGGCCGCCACCCCCCACAGGAGAGGCCCCGGTCGTCTTCCGACGGTGCCGCTGAGCGGCCCCGTACCCCTCTCAGCGCCACGCGTGCGTTTTCTGTCACACCACGCCGGACCGCCGCTTTGTTGCAACTTGTACAAGGCATGGACGCGGCCCCCGAAGAGGACGTAGCGTGCTGATTCGCCCAGGGCGGCGCGGCAGTGGTGACCAGCTGCGATTCAGGACAGGTTGAGGGAGTGCTGGGGGACGACGCGGAGCTGACCACCGCGGTGCTGGCGGCACAGGACGGGGACGAAGACGGCTTCCGTACTGTGTACCGCGCCGTGCACCCGCGGTTGCTCGGCTATGTCAGGACGCTGGTCGGCGAGCCGGACGCGGAGGATGTGGCCTCGGAGGCCTGGCTGCAGATAGCCCGGGACCTCGACCGGTTCAGCGGCGACGCGGACCGCTTCCGCGGCTGGGCCGCGCGCATCGCACGCAACCGGGCGCTCGACCACATACGTATGCGGGGCCGCCGCCCCGCTGTCGGCGGCGACGAGACCGAGCTGAACGGGCAGCCCTCCGAGTCGGACACCGCGGACGAGGCCCTGGAGGCGCTGGCCACCGGCTCGGCCATGGCGCTCATCGCGCAATTGCCGCAGGACCAGGCCGAGGCGGTGGTGCTGCGCGTCGTGGTCGGCCTCGACGCGAAGAGCGCGGCCATGACGCTGGGCAAGCGGCCCGGAGCCGTACGGACCGCGGCGCACCGCGGACTGAAGCGGCTGGCCGAGCTGCTGGGCGCGGAGGGCGGCGGCGCGGGCCTCACGGACGGCACGGGCCCCGTGGGTGGGGCGGACCTCAGTGGCGTACCGTCGCAGCGAGCCTCCCGGCCCGGCGTGACGGCACCCGCGGGTGTGACGCATACACGTCTGCGGACGCAGAAGGACATGTGATGGCCGACGAGCGGTACGAATGGCTCGACAAGGCCGCGGCGGAGAAGCTGCTGAGCGGTGAACCGGTCGAGATCACCGACGAGCACGCCCGCGCGCAGGCCGCACGGCTCTCCCGGCTCCTGTACAGCGCGGAGCGGGCCGGTTACGCCGATCACGCCGGTTACGCGGACGAGCAGGCCGCCGAGGGCGAAATGCCGGGCGAGGCCGCAGCGCTGGCCGCCTACCGGAAGGCCAGGGCGGACGCCGACGCGCCCGCCGCCGACGCCCTCAGGGGCGTACGCGTCGCCCGGCCCCCGCGCACAGGACACCGGCGGCTCTTCGGCCGCCCGGTCCGCTTCGGGATCGCCGCGGCGGTGGCGGGCTGTGCGCTCGGCGGCGTGGCCATCGCGGCGGGTACGGGCTTTCTGCCCGCTCCCTTCGACGGTGACGGCGGCAAGCCGCTGCCCGCGCCCTCGGTCTCGGGGGCCGCGACACCGGGGCCGCTGGTCTCGGACACGCCGACCCGCGGCGGGGTGCTGCCGGTGGCGCCGCCCGCGCCGAGCGACGGCACGGCCCAGCAGGACGGGGACGGCAAGCAGGCCGAGGCGTACGGCACGTCGGGCGCGGACTGCCGCGAGTACCGCAGCGGTCGTATGGTTCCGGGCCACCAGCAGCGGCTGGAGGCGGCGGCCAAGGGGCCCGGGCGGGTGGCGGGGTTCTGCGCCCGGGCGCTCGGCGACTCACAGGGCACCACGGGCACCACGGGTGCCGGGGAGGGCGCGGACGCTCAGGGCGCCAAGAGCACCCCGGGCCCCAAGCCGGGCAAGTCCACCGGCGCGGGAAAGGCGAAAGCGGAGAAGCCCAAACCGGCAAAGCCCAAGCCCGCGAAGCCCAATCCCAAACCGGCAAAGCCCGGGCCCGCGAAGCCGAAGCCGAAGCCGGCAAAGCCCGCGAAGCCCGCGAAGGCGGCTCCTGACCCAGGTGTGACGTTTCTTGAGCCGACGGCGCAGTAGAGAGTGAGCCGACTGGTCATCGGCTGCGCCCGAGCCGGGGGTTCCCCCCGTACCTACGGTTCGACGCAAATGGCGCGGGCGGGACACGTTCCCCCGGTCCCGCCCGCGCCCCTTTTTGCGCCTAAGCCGGCGCCGCTCTCGCGGATGTGGCCCGCCGCCGTTGTGGGTGCTCAATTGGTGGTTGCTGTTACCAGCAACTACCAATAGATGACGACCTTGTCACCGGTGCTGACCTGGTTGAAGAGGTTGGCGATCTTCCCCTTGTCCCGGACATTGACGCAGCCGTGCGAAGCGCCGTTGTAGCCGCGGGCCGCGAAGTCCGAGGAGTAGTGCACCGCCTGGCCGCCGCTGAAGAACATCGCGTACGGCATGGGGGTGTCGTAGATCGACGAGACATGGTCCTTGGACTTCCAGCCCACGCTGAACGTGCCCTCGCGGGTCGGCGTGTACTGCGAGCCGAAGCGCACATCCATCGTTGACTGCACCTTGCCGTCGATCACCCAGGAGAGCGTGCGGGTGGTCTTGCTGATGCAGATCACGCGGCCCGTCTTGCAGCGCGCGTCCAGCTTCTCCGCCGGCTTGTTGACGGCCTTCCCGGTCAGCTCTTCCCGCGTCGGCTTCGTCGTCATGGCGAGCAGCTTCTGCCAGGTCACGGTATCCGTGTCACCCGTCGTGGGCAGCCCGCGCCTGCCCTGGAAGCCCTTGACCGAGGCGGCCGTCACAGGACCGTACGTCCCGGTCGGGGTGTCATCGAACCAGCCGATCTGGGCCAGCCTGGCCTGGAGCTCACGCACCCGCTCGCCCGTCGAGCCGCGCTCCATCAGGACCTCGGGGGGCGGCGCGCTCTCGGTCGGTTCGCCGGATTCGCTGGGCTCGGCCGTCGGCGTGGCCGGGGCCGAAGGCGACGGCGACTGCGTGGTGTCGGCAGCGGGTGAGGCGGTGCCCGCTGCCGCCGGGCTACCCGTACTGCCCGGCTTGGCGTCGGCCGCCGGGCTGTTGTCCGTCACGGCCTGTGCCGTACAGCCCACCGTCATGGCGAGCACGGCCGCCGCGCCGAGTGTTCTGCGTACGACGTTCGTCCGAAGCATGTCGCCCCCCTGATCTCCTGTGCCTCATGAGACAGAATCCTGCTCTGCCTGGTTGCGCGATCCCGCGCATTATGGGGAAAAAGCTGTGAGCAAATTCCCAGTGTCCGGCTCTCCAATGGTCGCGGACGCGCCGCTACAGTCCGTCGCGGGGGTCGGTTACCGATGAGTCACCACTGAGTGCTCCACCGGGAGGCACACGACATGGCGCGCGAGTCCAGCAGTGTTCGCATCACCGAGAGCGGTCTGCCCATCGAGCCGGTCTACGGGCCGGAGGCACTGGACGGCTGGGATCCCGGGGAGAAACTGGGCGAGCCCGGCGCGTACCCCTTCACCCGCGGTGTCTACCCGTCGATGTACACCGGCCGCCCCTGGACGATGCGCCAGTACGCGGGTTTCGGCACGGCAGTCGAGTCCAATTCCCGCTATAAGCAGCTGATCGACCACGGCACGATGGGTCTGTCCGTCGCCTTCGACCTGCCGACCCAGATGGGCTACGACAGCGACGCGCCGATCGCGAGCGGCGAGGTGGGCAAGGTCGGTGTCGCGATCGACTCGATCGACGACATGAGGGTGCTGTTCGACGGGATCCCGCTGGACAAGGTCTCCACGTCGATGACGATCAACGCTCCCGCGGCCCTGCTGCTCCTGATGTACCAGCTGGTGGGCGAGGAACAGGGCGTGCCCGCGGACCGGCTCACCGGCACCGTCCAGAACGATGTGCTCAAGGAGTACATCGCCCGTGGCACATACATCTTCCCGCCCAAGCCGTCGCTGCGGCTGATCGCCGACATCTTCAAGTACTGCAAGGCCGAGATCCCCAAGTGGAACACCATCTCGATCTCCGGCTACCACATGGCGGAGGCCGGGGCCTCGCCCGCGCAGGAGATCGCCTTCACGCTCGCCGACGGCATCGAGTACGTCCGTACGGCCGTCGCGGCGGGCATGGACGTGGACGACTTCGCGCCGCGCCTGTCCTTCTTCTTCGTCTCGCGTACGACGATCCTCGAAGAGGTCGCCAAGTTCCGCGCCGCCCGTCGTATCTGGGCGCGGGTCATGCGCGACGAGTTCGGGGCGAAGAACCCCAAGTCGCTGATGCTGCGCTTCCACACCCAGACGGCGGGTGTGCAGCTGACCGCGCAGCAGCCAGAACTGAACCTGGTGCGCGTGGCGGTCCAGGGGCTCGCGGCGGTCCTCGGCGGTACGCAGTCGCTGCACACCAACTCCTTCGACGAGGCGATCGCGCTGCCGACGGACAAGTCCGCGCGGCTGGCCCTGCGTACGCAGCAGGTCCTGGCGTACGAGACGGATGTGACGGCCACCGTCGACCCGTTCGCGGGCAGCTATGTGGTGGAGAAGCTGACGGACGAGGTGGAGGCGGCGGCGGTGGCGCTGATGGAGCGGGTCGAGGACCTGGGCGGCGCGGTCAGCGCGATCGAGCACGGCTTCCAGAAGAACGAGATCGAGCGGAGCGCGTACCGCATCGCGCAGGAGACGGACAGCGGCGAACGGGTCGTCGTCGGCGTCAACCGCTACACGCTGGACGAGGAGGAGCCGTACGAACCGCTGCGGGTCGACCCGGCGATCGAGGCACAGCAGGCGGAACGGCTGGCGAAACTGCGGGCGGAACGTGACCAGCGGGCGGTGGACGCGGCGCTGGACGCGCTGCGGGAGGCGGCGGGGAGCGAGGTGGGCACGGCGAATGTGCTGTACCCGATGAAGGACGCGCTGCGGGCGCGGGCGACGGTGGGGGAGGTCTGCGATGCGCTGCGGGAGGTGTGGGGTACGTATGTCCCGGCGAACGTGTTCTGAGGCGGGGTCCGTCCAACGGACGGGTGATCCCCGGCGGAAATGTCGGCGGTGGCGGATACGCTCGTAGACAGTGGACTCCCTAAGGAGGTTGCCGTGGCCGTAATACAGCATGAGGTGACGATCGCCGAGGCCGCCGATTGTCTCTCCCGCCAGCTGCCCGGGCACCGCGTGGAGATCCTCAAGGGGAGCATTGTTGTGACGCCACCGCCGGATGGCCCGCATCAGGAGACGCTGAGCGATCTGGACTATGAGTTCCGGCAGGCCGGGGGCAGGAAGGCAGGACTCAAGGCTCTTCAGGGAATCGGGCTGTGGCTGCCGACCGGGCCCGACGACTACGCCGTCCCGGACCTGTCCATCGTGGACGCCGACTACAAGGACGCGCTCGTCGAGAAGAACTGCTACGCGCCGCACGTGTTCCGTTTGGTACTGGAGGTCACGTCCTCCAACTGGGGTAATGACTTGGCGACCAAGGTCGAGACATACGCCGAAGCGAGGATCCCGGTGTACGTGATCGCGGACCGTAAGCACGATCAGGTCCTGGTGTGCACAGCGCCCGAGGGAGACAGATACCGCATCACCACGCCGTACAAGCGGGGGACCACCGCGCCACTGCCCGCGTCCGTCGGCGTTGCCCTGGAGCTGTCCGTGGACCGGCTCCTCGACGGCGACGAGGACGACATCGCCGAGGCGGCGGCCCGGCAGACGGACCGCTGAGTCACCCTGCTGGGGAGTACCTGCTCCATCAGTACCTGGTCAGGTACTGGAGCAGCCCGTCGCATCGTCGCCCGCCCAGCCGACATAGCCGTCCGGCCTGACCAGGAAGAGCCCCTTCCCGACCGAGCTGCTCCGGCGGATGGCCGCGGATCTGCTGGCGTCCGTCCCGCCCGCCGACTGGCGCGAAGGCCTCACCGCCGCCATGCGCGGGCTGCGCGAGCACCTGCTGCGCTACCGCGACGGCGCCAAGGTCTACAGCGGCACCCACTTCACCGACCTGAGCTACGCCGCCCCGAGGGAGGCGCACCTTCGTATGCTCGCCGAGGCGGGCTTCACCCCAGCCGCAGCGGCCCGCGCCGAGCGCCTCAAGCAGCACCCCCTTTGCCGCCGCCGCGGGCGGGGAGGTCTTCGGGGGCGTGACGCCGGGTTCGAGACGGGTCTCGCGGCGGTCGTCGCGGGGATCGGCGAGGTGCTGCTCGCACGGACGCAGTCAACCTGAGGGGCCAACGTGAGGGCCCAGCGTAAGAGTCCGACTTGAGGGCCGCTCGAAAAAAGGTTCAGCTTACCCACCGTGAGCAGTGGTCATGCGTCCGACAGCCAGGGTTTCTTCCCCTGTGAGGCTGAATTTTTACAGAACGGACGTTAGCCCCTCCCCAAAGGGGCCTACTCTTCACTGGGTGAGCCAGTTGATGTCCAGTGGGTCCCAAGAAGCCGAGCTGCCCGGTGAAGGTGTACTGCCTGTACTGCCCGGCACGCTGTCCGAGTCCCTGCGCGCGGAGCTGATCGCCTTCCGCCGGGACCTGCACATGCACCCGGAGCTGGGCAACCAGGAGTTCCGTACCACCGCCGCGCTCAAGGCCCGTCTGGAGCGGGCCGGGCTCGCGCCCGAGGTGCTCGCCATCGGCACCGGGCTCATCTGCGACATAGGCGACTGGGACGGCGTACGTCCCCGCCTCGCCCTCCGCGCCGACATCGACGCGCTGCCCATCCCCGATACCAAGACCGGGGTCGCGTACCGCTCCACGGTCCCCGATCGGGCGCACGCCTGCGGGCACGACGTGCACACCACCACCGTTCTCGGCGCCGGGATCGTCCTCGCCGAGCTCGACCGGCAGGGACTCCTCCCGCAGCCCGTCCGGCTGATCTTCCAGCCCGCCGAGGAGCTGATGCCCGGCGGTGCCACCGACGCCATCGACTGCGGCGTGCTGGACGGCGTCGGCAAGATCATCGCGGTGCACTGCGACCCCCGGGTCGACGCCGGACTGATCGGGCTGCGGACCGGACCCATCACCTCCGCCTGCGACCGTCTTGAGGTCACCCTCGACGGTCCCGGCGGCCACACCGCCCGCCCGCATCTGACCACCGACCTGGTCAACGCGGTCGCGAAGGTCATCACCGAGGTCCCCGCCCTCCTCGCCCGCCGGGTCGACGCCCGCTCCGGGCTCGCCGTCACCTGGGGCCGCGTCGAGGCGGGCCACGCCTGCAATGTCATCCCGCAGCGCGCCGAGCTCTCCGGCACCGTGCGCTGCCTGGACCTGCCCGGCTGGCGCGCGGCTCCGGACCTGCTGCACGCCGCGATCGACGAGATCGCCACACTCCACCGGGCGAAGTCCCAGATCAACTACGTCCGCGGGGTCCCGCCGGTGGTCAACGACCCGGTCGTGACCGAGCTGCTGCACGACGCGCAGGTCATGCGCCGGGGGGCGTATGCGATTGAGGACACGGAACAGAGTCTGGGCGGCGAGGACTTCTCCTGGTACCTGGAGCGGGTGCCGGGCGCCATGGCGCGGCTGGGCGTGCGTACGCCCGGCGACACGGCCAGGCGTGATCTGCACCGGGGCGACTTCGATGTCGACGAGCACGCGATCGAGACCGGCGTGGAGCTGTTCACGGCCGCCGCGTTGCTCGACGGTCAGCGCGACTAGCCGCATGAGCGGGACGCGAGGACGCAGGACGCGAGGACGTGGGGATACGTGGATACGGCGCTACGGCGATACGGGCAGCCCCCGGCCGTCCAGCCGCGCCGACGCCCCGCACGCCTGTACGCAGGCCCTGCTTCCGCCCGAGGGCCTGCTACTGCCAGGTGGCCTATTCGCGACGATCCGATAACGACTGATGAACGGGTCCTTAACTGACATCTACGCGCGTTACGATCGCCGCGAACCCAGCGCCGGAAGAGGCGCTTTCGGTCAGGTTTAAGGAGCCTCCCAGTGCGCCGGATCACCAGGATCGCCACCGTGGGCGTCGCCTCCACGGCTCTCGCCCTGTCTGTCGCCGCGTGTGGCGGCAAAACGTCGTCCGAGGGCAACTCGGACGATGGTGGCGGCAAGACTGCCATCGCGTACGACATCGGTGGCCGAGGAGACCAGTCGTTCAACGACGCCGCCTATGCCGGTCTGCAGAAGGCCGAAACGGACCTCAAGATCAAGGGCGTCGAGGCGGAGCCCACTGAGGGCGAAGGGGACCCTGACAAGATCCAGCGCCTCACCGAGCTGGCTCGTGCCGGGAACAACCCCGTGATCGGCGTCGGCTTCGCCTATGCCCCGGCCATCGCGGCGGTCGCCCCGAAGTTCCCGAAGACGACCTTCGGCCTCATCGACGACACCTCCAAGACCGGCGCGAACATCGCGAACCTGGTTTTCAACGAGGAGCAGGGCTCCTACCTGGCCGGCGTTGCCGCCGCCAAGGTGACCAAGTCCAACACCGTCGGCTTCATCGGTGGTGTCGAGACCCCGCTGATCAAGAAGTTCGAGGCGGGCTTCGTCCAGGGCGTCAAGGCAACCAACAAGAACGTCAACGTCAAGGTCCAGTACCTGACCCAGCCGCCGGACTTCGGTGGGTTCTCCAAGCCCGACCTGGGCAAGGCCGCCGCGCAGGGCCAGCTCGACGCGGGCGCCGACGTGATCTACGCCGCCGCGGGCCTCGCCGGCTCGGGCTCGATCGAGGCCGCCGCCAAGGCCAAGAAGTGGGCCATCGGCGTCGACTCGGACCAGTACAACCAGAAGGGTCTCGCGGCCTACAAGGACTACATCCTCACTTCGGTGACCAAGGGTGTCGCCGACTCCGTCTACAACCTGATCAAGTCGGTCAAGGACGGCAAGCCGCAGAACGGTGAGATCCGATACGGCCTCGACAAGGGCGGCGTGGGCCTGGCTGCCACCAACCCGGCCTACACCAAGCTGACCGAGGTGACCGCCGCGGTCGACAAGGCCAGGGCCGACATCATCGCCGGCAAGATCACGGTCAAGATCACTCCGTAATCGCGCGACCGGAGTGAAGGTCCGTGGATCCGCAGGGCGCGGCGAACAGCCGTCCCCGCGGGTCCACGGACCGGCCTTCGGTGCACGATGCTTGCTATTCGGTATCGCTACGCGCGTAGATCCGCCTCTGGCGCGATACCTTTCACTCCCGCCCCTGCCCGCCCAGACCGTTACTTCCGCCTGCCCTCCCTGCTCCTTTCCCGCCAAGGAGAGTGCGTCATCAACGCGCCCAGCCCTCCTGCCGCCGTACAACTGCGCGGCATCACCAAGCGCTTCCCCGGTGTCGTCGCCAATCACGACATCGACATCACCATCAGCAAGGGCACCGTGCATGCCCTCGTTGGCGAGAACGGTGCCGGCAAGTCGACCCTGATGAAGATCCTTTACGGCATGCAGAAGCCGGATGAAGGCACCATCACCATCGACGGCGATCAGGTCAGCCTCTCCAGCCCGGCCGATGCCATCGGGCGCGGCATCGGCATGGTCCACCAGCACTTCATGCTGGCCGACAACCTCACCGTGCTCGAGAACGTCGTTCTCGGCGCCGAGAAGCTGCACGGCATCGCGGCCAGGGCCAGGCAGAAGATCACGGAGATTTCGGACGCGTACGGGTTGAACATCCGCCCCGACGTCCTGGTGGAGCAACTCGGTGTCGCGGACCGTCAGCGAGTGGAGATCCTCAAGGTCCTCTACCGCGGCGCCCACACCCTGATCCTCGACGAGCCCACCGCCGTGCTGGTTCCGCAGGAGGTGGACGCGCTCTTCGACAACCTGCGCGAGCTCAAGGCGGAGGGCCTGACCGTCATCTTCATCTCGCACAAGCTGGGCGAGGTGCTGTCGGTCGCCGACGAGATCACAGTGATCCGCCGCGGTACGACCGTGGGCACCGTCGACCCCCGCACGACCACCACCAAGCAGCTCGCCGAACTGATGGTCGGCAGCGAGCTGCCCTCGCCGGAAACCCGTGAGTCGACGGTGACCGATACGCCGATGCTCACGGTCGACGACCTGCGGCTGACCGCGGTCGACCCCGACGGCGTCGTCCGCGAGGTCCTCGCGGGCATCAGCTTCACCATTCACAAGGGTGAAGTCATGGGCATCGCCGGGGTCGAGGGCAACGGGCAGACCGAACTCATCGAGGCCCTCATGGGCATGCGTGACCCCGACGGCGGTGTGATCACCCTCGGCGAGAACGACATCTCCCACGCGCCGACCCGCAAGCGCCGCGAGGACGGCATCGGCTACATCCCCGAGGACCGCCACCGGCACGGCCTGCTGCTGGAGTCACCGCTCTGGGAGAACCGCATTCTCGGCCATGTCACCGAGCGGCCCAACAGCCGCAAGGGCCTGCTCGACCTCAAGGCCGCCCGCCGTGACACCGAGCGGATCGTCAGGGAGTACGACGTCCGCACCCCGGGCATCGAGGTGACCGCGGCGTCCCTCTCCGGCGGCAACCAGCAGAAGCTGATCGTCGGCCGCGAGATGAGCCACACGCCGAAGCTGCTGATCGCCGCCCACCCGACACGCGGTGTGGACGTCGGCGCGCAGGCGCAGATCTGGGACCAGATCCGCGAGGCGCGCCGCGAGGGCCTGGCGGTGCTGCTCATCTCCGCCGACCTGGACGAGCTGATCGGCCTGTCGGACACCCTGCGGGTGATGTACCGCGGCCGTCTGGTCGCGGACGCCGACCCCGCCACGATCACCCCGGAGGAGCTGGGCTCGGCCATGACCGGCGCCGCCACCGGCCACCTCGAGCACAACGAGAACGGTGAGGGCCGATGAAGAAGCTCGACAAGGACCGGCTGATCCTGGGCCTCGCCGGCCCGGTGCTCGCCCTGTTCGTGGCTTTCGCGCTCACCTCCGTGGTGCTGCTCGTTTCGAACCGCGATCCCATCGAGCCGTATCAGCTGATGGTCGAGAACGCCGAGTACGTCGACGTTCAGGTGCTGATCGTCAATCAGGCCGGCACGTACTTCCTCGCCGCGCTCGCCGTCGCCATCGGGTTCCGGATGAACCTGTTCAACATCGGTGTCGACGGCCAGTACCGTCTCGCGGCGATGATCGCCGCCGCCGTCGGCGCCGCCATCGATCTGCCCGGACCGCTCCACATCGCGCTGATCGTGCTCGTCGCGATGGCCGTCGGCGCCTTCTGGGCCGGTATCGCGGGCATCCTGAAGACCACCCGCGGGGTCAGCGAGGTCGTCTCCACGATCATGCTGAACGCCATCGCCACCAGTCTGATCGCCTGGCTGATCCTGCCGGCCAACCTCGGTGTGCAGCCGGAGGGTTCCAACGACCTGACCACAGGGGAGATCGCCGAGTCCGGCTGGTTCCCCGGCATGAACGTGGGTGACGGCGGAGTCGTCTACGGCTTCACCTTCGTCGCCTTCGCCCTGGGCATCGTCTACTGGTTCGTGCTCAACCGCACCCGCTTCGGCTTCGACCTGCGTGCCACCGGCGCCAGTGCCTCCGCCGCTCGGGCGAGCGGTGTCGACGCCAAGAAGATGGTCGTCACGGCCATGCTGATCTCCGGCGCGGTCGCGGGTCTCGCCGGTATGCCGTTGCTGCTCGGCCAGACCCACACGTACAGCCTGAGCTTCCCGGTCGGCGTCGGCTTCACGGGCATCACCATCGCCCTGCTCGGCCGGAACAATCCGATCGGCATCTTCTTCGCCGCGCTGCTCGTCTCCTTCCTGGAGAAGACGTCCGCCTCGCTGGACCAGTACGGCTACGAGAAGGAGATCGCCACGATCATGCAGGGCCTGATCGTGATCTCGGTCGTCGTGTCGTACGAACTCGTCCGGCAGTACGGGCTCCGCCGCCAGCAGCAGAAGGTCGGCGAAGAACTTGCCGCCCAGGCCGGCAAGAACGAAAGCAGGGCAGCAGCATGAGTACGAGCACCGTCTCGATGGCGAGCACCGCGCCCAAGAAGGGCGGCGGACGCCGCAAGCTGTCCCTGCCGGTGATGATGCTGATCATCGCGGGTGGTCTGGCGTTGTTCTCGCTGGTCCGCGTGATCAGCGGGGCGGACGACCTCAGCTCTGCCGGCCAGGTCTCGGGTGCCCTCCAGCTGGCCGTGCCGATCGGTCTCGCCGGGCTCGGCGGTCTGTGGGCGGAGCGCGCGGGTGTGGTCAACATCGGCCTTGAGGGCATGATGGTCCTGGGCACCTGGTTCGGCGCCTGGGCGGGCTATCAGTCGGGTCCGTGGGCCGGTGTTCTGATGGGCATCGTCGGCGGGGCGCTCGGCGGCCTGCTGCACGCGATCATCACCGTGACGTTCAACGTCAATCACATCGTCTCCGGTGTGGCCATCAACATCCTGGCCGTCGGCGCCACCCGCTATCTCTCGAACTTCACCTTCGCCGAGGCCGAGGGAGGCTCCTCCAAGCAGTCTCCGCGCATCGACCAGATCACCGATGTCACCGTGCCGGGACTCTCGGACTGGCTGGCCGACCTCCAGGCCAGGCACTGGTTCTTCGTGTCCGACCTGGCCGGCCTCCTGGGCGGTCTGGTGACCAATCTGTCGCTGCTGACGATCCTGGCGCTGCTGCTGATCCCGGGAACCTGGTGGGTGCTGTGGCGTACGGCCTTCGGACTGCGACTGCGGTCCTGCGGTGAGAACCCGGTGGCCGCCGAGTCCCTGGGCGTCAACGTCTACAAGTACAAGTACATCGCCGTCACCGTCTCGGGCGGGCTGGCCGGCCTCGCGGGCGCGTTCCTCGCCATCGTCGCCACCGGCATCTACCAGGAGGGCCAGACCGGTGGGCGCGGCTACATCGGCCTCGCCGCCATGATCTTCGGAAACTGGATGCCGGGCGGCATGGCGCTGGGCGCCGGGCTCTTCGGTTTCACCGACAGCCTCAAGCTGCGGGGCGGTGCCGAGAACGTGCACGCGATGCTGCTGCTGCTCGCCATCCTGCTGGTGCTGGTGGTGTTCTGGCAGCTGTACCGGAAGAAGTACGTGGCCGCGGTGATCTCGGCGGCCGTCTCCGCGCTGCTCTTCACGTGGTACGCGCTGACCGACCAGGTCCCGAGCCAGTTCGTCGATGCCGCCCCGTACGTCACGACACTGCTGGTACTCGCGCTCTCCGCGCAACGGCTGCGGATGCCGAAGGCCGACGGCATGCCCTACCGCAAGGGCCAGGGCACGTGACGGCGCCGGTCGACTGGGAAGCCCTGCGCGAGGCCGCCCGGGACGCCATGTCCCGTGCGTACGCGCCGTATTCGGGCTACCCGGTCGGCGTCGCGGCCCTCGTCGACGACGGCCGTACGGTCACCGGCTGCAACGTGGAAAACGCTTCGTACGGGCTCAGCCTGTGCGCCGAGTGCGGGCTGATCTCCCAGCTCCAGCTGACGGGCGGCGGCCGGCTGACCCACTTCACGTGTGTGGACGGCCGGGGCGAGATCCTGGTGCCGTGCGGTCGTTGCCGGCAGTTGCTGTACGAATTCGGCGGCGCCGATCTGCTGGTGGACACCCCCGAAGGGGTGCTGTCCCTGGCCGAGATGCTGCCGCAGGCGTTCGGCCCACAGCACTTGGTGTGACGGCCGCCGAAGTTCCAACGAGCCACACAGAAAGAGCTGGAAGGAAATCCCATGGACGCCATCTCCGTCATCCGCACGAAGCGTGACCGAGGCGAGCTGAGCCCTGAGCAGATCGACTGGGTCATCGACGCCTATACGCGCGGTGAGGTCGCCGACGAACAGATGGCGGCGCTGGCAATGGCCATCCTCCTGAACGGCATGAACCGTACGGAGATCGCCCGCTGGACGGCCGCGATGATCGCCTCGGGCGAGCGCATGAACTTCGACGCGCTCTCCCGGCCGACCGCCGACAAGCACTCCACCGGCGGCGTCGGCGACAAGATCACGCTGCCGCTCGCGCCGCTGGTCGCGGCGTGCGGCGCGGCCGTCCCGCAGCTGAGCGGCCGCGGCCTCGGCCACACCGGCGGCACCCTCGACAAGCTGGAGTCCATCCCCGGTTGGCGGGCCCTGCTCTCCAACGCCGAGATGCTGGACGTGCTGAACTCCACGGGCGCGGTGATCTGCGCGGCGGGCGACGGGCTCGCCCCGGCGGACAAGAAGCTGTACGCGCTCCGCGATGTCACCGGCACCGTCGAGGCGATCCCGCTCATCGCGTCGTCGATCATGTCCAAGAAGATCGCCGAGGGCACGGGCTCACTGGTCCTGGACGTCAAGGTCGGCACCGGCGCGTTCATGAAGAACATCGAGGACGCCCGCGAACTCGCCGCCACCATGGTCGGACTGGGCACCGACCACGGCGTGAAGACGGTCGCCCTGCTCACCGACATGTCCACCCCGCTCGGCCTCACGGCGGGCAACGCCCTGGAGGTACGCGAGTCCATCGAGGTCCTCGCGGGCGGTGGTCCGGCCGATGTGGTCGAGCTGACCTTGGCACTGGCCCGCGAAATGCTGGACGCGGCGGGCATCAAGGACGTGGACCCCGCGAAGGCACTGGCCGACGGCTCGGCGATGGACGTCTGGCGCCGCATGATCGCGGCCCAGGGCGGCGACCCGGACGCCGCCCTCCCCGTCGCCCGCGAACAGCATGTGGTGACGGCTCCTTCCTCGGGCGTCCTCACCCGCCTGGACGCGTACGGCGTCGGCGTCGCCGCCTGGCGGCTGGGCGCGGGCCGCGCCCGCAAGGAGGACCCGGTCCAGGCGGGCGCGGGCGTCGAGCTCCACGCCAAGCCGGGCGAGACGGTGACGGCGGGCCAGCCGCTGCTGACGCTGCACACGGACACCCCGGAGCGGTTCGCGTACGCGCTGGACTCGCTGACGTCGGCGTACGACATCGCCCCGGCGGGCACGGCGTTCACGGCGAACCCGATCGTGCTGGACCGTATCGCCTGAGCTGGTCCCCTACCGGGCTCGCGGTCGCGCTCCGCGTCCGCTTCCGCACCGAGAGCGGAGGGCGGCGATGAGTTACGGCCGCCGGCGCGGTCTATGGGATGTGGACAACACACAGCCCATCCTCGTGCGCATCGCCGGCAGACTGACCCCGGCCGACGCGGAGCGCCTGTGCGGCGAGCTGTCCGTGCGGCTGGCCGGGATCCATGCCGTCGAGGTGATCTACGACGTCGGCGGGATCACGCACCCCAACCTCGCCGCCGTGAACGCGATCGCCCGCCTTCAGCTCACCGCCCGGCGCCTGGGGTGCCGGATCCGGCTGCGAAACGCCGGGCCCCAGCTGCGCGCGCTGCTGGAACTCCTGGGGCTCGGCGAGGTCGCCTAAGGCAGATGTGTCTCAGGAGCCGTCTGCTCAGCCGGCTGCTCCGCAACGTCGACCGGGGTGCCGTCCTTGGCGAGGCGCGCGGGCAGATCGAACAGCGGGAACCAGCGCTCCGTGTCCAGGAAGGAATTGATCCCCGAGATCCGGCCGTCCACGATCTCGATGACCATGAGCGCCCACGGCGTGAAGCCCTCGCCGTCCTCCGCCGGATGGTAGTGCGCGAACGCCGGGGTGCCGTTGGCCACGGTCGAGACCAGCCGCGAGCCGCGGCAGACCGCTCCGACGCCCAGCATCCAGCCCACGATGTCGTCGTGGCCCTGGAGCCACAGGTCGTACGGCGGCATGGAGAGCGTGGCGTCCTCATGCAGGAGCGCCGTCAGCGCCTGCATGTCGTACCCCTCGAAGGCCGCGACATAGCGGTCGAGCAGCTTCTTCTGCTCCTCGTCCAGCGGATCGGCCGCGTCCGTCGACGAGGGCTCCGACTCGGCGAGCGTCGCCCGCGCCCGCTGCAGGGCGCTGTTGACCGAGGCCACCGTCGTGGACAGCAGCTCGGCCACCTCGCTCGCCTTCCACGCCAGCACTTCCCGCAGGATCAGCACCGCGCGCTGCTTCGGCGGCAGATGCTGGAGCGCGGCGACGAACGCCAGCCGGATGGTCTCGCGCTCCACCGCCGTCTCGGCCGGGTCCGCGACCGACGGCAGCACCCGCCCGTCCGGCACCGGCTCCAGCCAGGTGACCTCCGGACGGGCATTCAGCTGGGCCTGAGCCACCGGCGTGGGCGAGGTCAGGTCCATGGGGCGGGCCCGGCGGTTCCCGGCGTTCAGCATGTCGAGACAGACGTTCGTCGCGATGCGGTAGAGCCAGGAGCGCAGCGAGGACCGCCCCTCGAACTTCTCGAAGTTCCGCCAGGCGCGGACCATCGTGTCCTGGACGGCGTCCTCCGCCTCGAAAGCGGAGCCCAGCATCCGGTAGCAGTAACCGGTCAGCTCTCTCCGGTGCTGCTCCAGCCTGGAATCCAGGTCCTGCGTCGTTGCCAGCTCACTCATCGGGTCCACCCCTGTCGCCCATCGGTCCCAGCGATTTGGAACCTACAGGAGGGCACTGACAATGGGCCTCAGGTTCCGGGCTTGCGGCCGTAGACGAAGACGTCGTCGCCGTTCTTCAGGAGATTCCAGTATGCCTTCGCGTCCGAGGGGCGCATATTGACGCAACCGCCCGAGCCGGGCGGGTTGTACATCGACTTGGTGGTGGAGTGGAACGCCTGCCCGCCGTCGAAGAACTGCGAGTACGGCATCCGTACGTTGTAGAGCGTCGACCAGTGGTTGATGTTCCGCCAGTAGATCTTCTTCGCGCCGGTCCGGGTCTCGGTGCCGTTCTTGCCCGTCCGCACCGCCACCGGCCCGAACTTCAGCGTCTTGCCGTCCTGGATCCAGGTCAGCTGCCTGGTCAGGTCGACGCACGCGATGCGGCCCTTGTTGGTCGGGCACTTCCCGGCCTTGTTCGGGGTCTTGCCCGCCGCCCGCTGCTGAAGGATGGTGTTCATCGTCTGCCAGGTCAGCGGCCCCGCGTACCCGATGGTGGGGGTGATCCCGTGCGTGGCCTGGAAGGCGCGGATGGCCTTGCAGTCGGCCGCCGACTGCTTCCCGTCCACCGGGCGGCCCAGGAACTTCTCCACCTGCTTCTGGTACGGGCCGGTGGAGGTCGAGCACGAGGCGGCCTGCGCGGGCGCGCTGCCCAGCGCCACTGTCAGCGGGACGACCAGACCGGTCAGCCCGAGGACCATGCCCGCGCGCCGGCGTATACCGCTTCCCCTGCTTCCCCCGCTTGCCCCTCCGCTTACCCCTCGTGTCCCGATTGTCCATCTTGCCCCGCGTGTCCCGCCTGTGTCTGCCACAGCCGTCAACTCCCCTCCATGCACCCTGCGACTGTCATGACTCTGACCGTTGGACGCACGTCATGGCGCTGTAGTTGCACGGAGTCAGTCACGGATCAGTACAAAATCTCAGGCGGCCTCAGTGCCGGATGGCCGCCGCGAGCCGCAGCCGGTGCTCCACCTGGGCCACCCGCGTCCCGTACAGCGTGATCGACACGACGCCGAGGACCGCGAGCAGCCCCAGCAGCACCGTGCCCGCCCAGCCGCCCCCGTGGAAGGCGACCGCGCCGAGCGTCCCGCCCACGCTGCTGCCCAGGTAGTACACGGACTGGTAGAGCGCCGAAGCCTGGGCGCGGCCCGTTTTCGCCGTACGGCTGACCGAGGACGAGGCGACCGTGTGGCCCGCGAAGAAGCCCGCGGTGATCAGTACGAGTCCGAGCAGCACGGCCGCCAGCGAGTCCGCGAGGGAGAGCAGCAGCCCGCCCGCCGTGGTGGAGACGGCCAGATAGAGGGCGCCCCGGCGGCCCATGCGCGCGACCAGCTGACCTGCCGCGGCGGACGAGGCCGTACCGACGAGATAGACCAGGAAGATCGAACCGACGACGCCCTGGGGAAGACTGAAGGGCTCCTCGACCAGCCGGTAGCCGATCACCGTGTAGACCGCGCCGAAGACGGTCATGAACAGCGCGCCGATCGCGTACAGCCGCAGCAGCAGCGGGTCGGCCAGATGACCGCGTACGGTCTTCGCCAGGGCGCGCGGGTTGAGTGAACCGGGCGTGAAGTTGCGTGCCTTGGGGAGCAGCGCGCGGAAGATCAGCGCGCACGCCACCGCCATCAGCCCGACCGCGGCGAGCGCCGCCCGCCAGCCCCAGAGCTGGGCCACCCAGCCGGTGACGATCCGGCCGCTCATGCCGCCGATGCTGTTGCCCGCCACGAACAGGCCGATCGCGGCCACCAGCGCCTTGGGCCGTACCTCTTCGGCGAGGTACGCCATCGCCGAAGCGGGCAGCCCGGCGAGTGCCGCGCCCTGCACGGCGCGCAGCGCCACCAGCCACTCCAGGTTCGGCGCGAACGGCACGAGCAGTGCGACCACGACGGCGATCGCGAGGGACGCGGTCATCACCGGGCGCCGCCCGAACCGCTCCGAGAGCGCGCTCATCGGCAGGACGAACAGGGCGAGCGCGCCCGTGGCGGCGGAGACCGTCCAGCTGGCGGCGCTCGCGCTCACGCCGAAGTCGGCGGAGACGGCGGGCAGCAGCGCCTGCGTGGAGTAGAGGAGAGCGAAGGTCGCGACTCCGGCGGCGAAGAGCGCGAAGCTCATACGGCGGTAGCCGGGGCGGCCTGGGGAGAGAAGTTCGGGGGACGACGGGGCGGCGCCCACGGGTGTGGACGCCTTGGTACTTGCGGAAGGCATACCTCGAAAATAGGCTTCCGCATTTCATGCGTCCAATGCACGGAATGGCAATAATCGTTCCCATGGTGCATCAACACAGCTCAGAGCCGCGGCTGTCACCGAGCGGTTACGAAGAAGACATCACGCTGAAGCTCGCGCCACGCCTGGCGTACTTCGCGGGGGTCGCCCGGCATGAGCATGTGACGCGCGCCGCGCAGGAGATGGGCGTGCCCCAGTCCACGCTGTCGCGGGCGATCGTCCGGCTCGAACAGGACCTGGGGGTCACGCTGTTCGCCCGTAAGGGCCGTACGGTGTCGCTGACCCCGGCCGGCCGGGCGCTGCTCACCTCCGTGGAGCGGGCGCTCGCGGAGGTGGAACGGGCGGCGGAGTCGGTACGGGCGGACGCGGACCCGACGGGCGGCAAGGTGGCGTTCGGCTTCCTGCACACGATGGGCTCGGAGACGGTGCCGGGGCTGATCCGGGCCTTCCGGGTGGACCATCCGCGTATCCGCTTCACGCTGATGCAGAACTACGGCGAGGCGATGATCGAACGCCTCCGCTCGGGCGATCTCGACCTGTGCCTCACCTCGCCGATGCCGGACGCCCCCGACCTGGTGGCCCGCCGCCTGGACGAACAGCGGCTGCGTCTGGTGGTGCCGGACGACCACCGCCTGGCGGGCCGCAGACGTGTCCGCCTGGCGGAGGCGGCGGACGAGGCCTTCGTCACGCTGGAGCCGGGCTACGGCCTGCGCCGCATCACGGACGATCTGTGCGCGGAGGCGGGCTTCACTCCGCGGGTCGCCTTCGAGGGCGAGGAGGCGGAGACGCTGCGCGGCCTGGTGGCGGCGGGCCTGGGCGTGGCGCTGCTGCCGCCCCCGGCGGTGGCGCGCCCGGGGGTCGTGGAATTGACGGTGACGGCGCCGCGGGCGGTCCGGGAAATCGGCGTGGCCTGGCTGGACGGCCACCCTGACACGGCCCCGGTGGCGGCGTTCAAGAAGTTCCTGCTGTCGCGCAGGGGCCGCTTGCTGCCGGAGTGAGGGCGGACGCGCCTACGGGCTCCCGCTGGGTGAACCGGTGCGGTGCGGGCCGTGCCGACGGCGCCCCCAGTGCGGGTGGCGCCGGGCCCCCGGCCCCTGGGACTTCCCGCCGGAGGCCGACCACCAGCCGGGGCCGCCCGCAACGAACTGGGCGCGCCGGCCCGCTACCCGTCCGTGCCCGGCGCGCCGGGGCAGTCCGTACGCCGCCGGATCGGCGACCTGGGGTGCGAGGCGCTGCGTCGGACCGGGCTTGGCACCGCCGCGGGGGTTGTGGGTCAGTCAGGCAGTTCGAGGACTCACCGCCCGCGCCGGGCGCGGCGCGCGGTCAGGGGCGCGTCCCAGGGCAAGCGTCCCAGACAAGTCGAGCGTTTACGGTGCGGGCCGGGCCGCCCGTAGTGCGAGCCGTTGCAATGCCGGCCGTCAGGGGCGCGGCTTCCGGAACCGGCCAGGTCCGCGCCCGTCCCAGGACCAGTCGAGCGCTTACGGTGCCCGGCCGCACCGGGCAAGGGCCTTCCGTAGGGCGAGCCCCGCGGTGCGCGGCCGTGCCCCGCGCGGGTCGCGGTTCCCGCGCCGGGGGCGCGAGGCATCCCCGGGCCAGGGGGCCGACTGATCCTATGGCCGCGCCCCGCCGTCCCCTGGGACCCCCCATAGGGTGAGCCGTTGATATGCCGGTCGTCAGGGGCGCGGCCCCGGGAACCGGTCAGGTCCGCACCGGCTGATGGCCTCCCCGGGCGAGCCCGCGCCGGTCGCGGCTTCCGCGCCGTTGCGCGGCGCCCCCGGCCAGGGGCCCAAAGGCTCCTCGGCCACGACCCGCCGCCCCCCATGCGGCTTTCCACGGGTGTGGCTTTCCACGGGCGAATCGTTGATGCGCCGAGCCCGGCCAAGCCCTCGCAGCCCCGCCCCTCAAGGCCGCAACGAGCGGCCGAACCCCCCCGCCAGCGGCATCCGCAAACCCAGCGGCGGCGGGGCCGCCAGCGCGTCCGCCACCGGGCGGGCGTACGAGCGGTGGAACAGCGCGCCCAGCACGAAGTCCGCCGCCAGCGCCAGCACCTCCTCGTGGTACTGGCGCAGCGCGTGGCCGTCCGAGTGCACCTCGAAGCGGCAGATGTCGCGGCTGGCCTTCTTGGCGCGCTCCGCCAGCCGGTACGACAACTCCGGATTCGTCCGCGCGTCATTCGTGCCGTGCACGATCAGCACCTGCCTGCCGACCAGCTGCCGCACCGGCTCCGGCTCCGCGGCCGTGTCCTCCTCCGGCAGCCAGGGGGCCAGCGCCAGCACGGAGTTCACGGCCGGATGGCCCGCCGCGCGCAGGGCCGCCCGGCCGCCCATGCCGTGGCCCGCGAGGCACACCGGGACATCGCCGTACCGTCGTACGACCTCGTCCGCCGCCCACGTCGCGTCCGCCGCCGGCTGCGCTTCGGGGCCGTTCCAGCCGCGGTAGCGGTAGTGGACCGGGTGCACGACCAGCCCGTCCGCGCGCCCCGCCCGCGCCAGCGCGCGGCCCAGCGGCAGTGCCGCCGCGTACGACAGCAGCGAGGGTCCGCGTATCGACTCCGGCCTCCCGTCCGGCAGGATCAGCACCACGCCGCCCGCGGAGTCGCGCGCCGAGGAGCGGCCACCCATCGCGCGGCCCAGGCGAGCGGTGGGCGCGGTACGGCCGCGTCGCGCTCCCCGTGCCGCACCCGCACCCGCACCCGCACTCGTACCCGTGCCCGCTTCTTCGGCCGCGACGGCCAAACGCCCCCACCACAGGGGCAGTACGTGGTGTCCCATGGCAGAACAGTCTCAGAAGGAACGGCGCACTCCACCCGTACGGGCGGTCACCGTTTCGTATCGGCACAAGCGATCTACGCGCGTAGGGGCTAGAGTGCGCAGATGACGAGCCAGACCCTCAATTCGCCCACCGCGGAACAGATCCGACGCGCCCCGAAGGTGCTCCTCCACGACCACCTCGACGGCGGGCTGCGGCCGGGCACGATCATCGAACTCGCCCGTGAGACGGGCTATGCCGCGCTCCCCGAGGCCGAGCCGGACAAGCTCGCCATCTGGTTCCGCGAGGCCGCGGACTCCGGATCGCTGGAGCGCTATCTGGAGACCTTCGCGCACACGTGCGCCGTCATGCAGACCCGCGACGCCCTCTTCCGCGTCGCCGCCGAGTGCGCCCAGGATCTCGCCGAGGACGGAGTCGTCTACGCCGAGGTCCGGTACGCCCCCGAGCAGCACCTCGAAGCGGGCCTGACCCTCGAAGAGGTCGTCGAGGTGGTCAACGCGGGCTTCCGCGAAGGCGAGCGGCGGGCTCGCGAGAGCGGCCACCGTATCCGCGTCGGCGCCCTCCTCACCGCGATGCGGCACGCCGCCCGCGCCCTGGAGATCGCCGAACTGGCCAACCGCTACCGCGACACCGGCGTCGTCGGCTTCGACATCGCGGGCGCGGAGGCGGGCTTCCCGCCCACCCGCCACCTCGACGCCTTCGAGTACCTCAAGCGGGAGAACAACCACTTCACGATTCACGCCGGAGAGGCCTTCGGCCTGCCCTCCATCTGGCAGGCGCTCCAGTGGTGCGGCGCCGACCGGCTCGGCCACGGCGTGCGCATCATCGACGACATCACCGTCGCCGAGGACGGCAGCGTGACGCTGGGACGGCTCGCCGCGTACGTACGGGACAAGCGCATCCCGCTGGAGCTCTGCCCGACGTCCAATCTGCAGACCGGCGCGGCCGCCTCGTACGCCGAGCACCCCATCGGGCTGCTGCGCAGACTCCACTTCAGGGCCACGGTCAACACCGACAACCGGCTGATGAGCGGTACGAGCATGAGCCGCGAGTTCGAGCTCCTGACCGAGACATTCGGATACACGCTCGACGATATCCAGTGGTTCACCGTCAATGCGATGAAGTCGGCGTTCATTCCTTTCGATGAACGTCTGGCGATGATCAATGACGTGATCAAGCCCGGATACGCCGAGCTGAAGTCCGAATGGCTTTTCCGGCAGACCGCCACGACCAGCGATCCTTCCGCCCGGCAGAGCTGAGCCGGGGCAGCGGGATACACCGGAGCGGCCGGGAACGTCAACTTCCGGCCGCTTCGCCGTGTTTGCGGCCCCCAGGTGGGCGTGGCTAGCTTGCAGAGCCGCTCATATCCCCGTCCCAAGGACTCAACACTGATGAAGCAGTCTGCTGCCAAGACGCTCGGTGTCACCGCTCTCGGCGCCGCTTTCGCCGCCGCCGCGGCGGGCACGGCCGCCGCCGCCCCCTCCGTGCTGCCCGCTCCCGCCTCCGCCACGCAGCTCGACGTCGTCAGCAGCGGTGTATCCACGCTGCCGGCGACCGTCGAGCAGGTCTCGTCCCAGGCCACGTCGCAGGTGCTGCCCGCGGGCGAAAGCAGCCCGGTGAACAAGCTGGTCGGCGGCCTCCCGCTCGGGAGCCTGCCGGTCGGCGCGGGCCTCCCCGGCCTCGGCTGAGGAAGGTCCCGTACGGGACCGTAGGGTCCCGTACGCACGGGACAGGAACGAGAAGTGGGGCGCACTCCCGGATCCGGGTGTGCGCCCCACCTTTTTGTGCCCTCGCTGAGAGCGGCTACCACCTTGTCGTGGCCGTCTTCTCCGCCGGCAGGAATATCCACAGCCCGAGGTAGAGCAGGAACTGCGGTCCGGGCAGCAGACATGAGAGAACGAAGATCACACGCATCGTGTTCGCCGAGGTGCCGAAGCGCCGTGCCAGCGCTGCGCACACCCCACCGATCATGCGTCCCTGCTGGGGGCGGACAAGTGCGGCCATGGTGGGCTCCTTCGCGAGAACCTTCCGGGGAGCGACTTCGGCGTGCTCCCGATGTCTCCATGATGGCTCCAGGAGGTGGGGCAAAGCATCGCTCTATGGGGCGATACCGACCCTGGAAATCGTCGGGGTCGCCCCCTGAGACGCCTCCTCCCGGAGCATGGCACCGTGCTGCCGCCGGGCCCCGCCCGAGCGCGCGGTCAGCTGCTGCCGCCTGCGGCGCAGCCGCGCCCGGCCCGCGGGCACGAACGCCAGATGGGCCAGGGCCACCCCGGCCGTGTTCAGCAGCAGCGAATCCACGTCGACGACCTGTCCGGGCACCCCGGTCTGCAGGAGTTCGATGGCCAGCGACAGCATGGCCCCGGCCGCGACCGTACGGGCCAGTGACGCCAGCGGGGAGACAGTGAGCCGGCCGCCCGCCATCGGCAGCAGTATCCCCAGCGGGGACAGCAGCAGCAGACCCTCGCCGATCCGGCGCGCCGCCTCCACCGGGCCGAGCGCGAGATCCGCCTTGATCCCGGCGAGGGGCTCCAGATTCGCGGCGGTCACCCACAGCACGTCGATCGGGCGCAGCGTCAGCCATCCGACGAGCAGCAGGTGAGCGAGGAGGAGAGTGATCCCCGCCGCGCGGAAGCGGATGACGGCACTGCCGTCCAGACCTTGACGCTGCACGCCCCACAAGACGCACGCCGCGAGGGGATCGGTTCCCTGGCGCTTGACAGCGGATGCCCGGATCCGGAGGCGCGCCCCCGATCCGGCCCACGAACCGGCGAACCCGGGATCGGCGCAGCCGCAGGCTCAGGGCGACGCAGAGGGCACAGGACCGAGCGTCGGCACGGTCTCCTCCGGCCGCTCCTTGGTCGCGGTGGAGCACTGGTACCGCCTGGGCGGGTACTCCCCGGGCCCGCCCAGCAGCACCGGACCGTCCGTCGTGGCGGCCCTGCTCTCCGCGAAGGTGCAGACGAGCTGCGCGAGCCCCGGGCCCGGCAGATCCTCCGGCTGGCTGCTCAGGCGCAGCGTGCCCGCCGGATCGCCCGCCCGCGCTCCGCTCAGGGACAGCGACTCGCGTACGTACGTGGTGAAGCCCGCCGCCTGCTCCTGCGCGGAGGGCGCCCGCTGGAGCTCCTCCAGGAGCGCCTGCGCGACCAGCACGTGGTCGCCGGCCCGGGCTTCCGGCACCTCGGCCGTACGGTCCACGGACGCCAGCTGCGAGGCGCAGACCAGGTAGACGCGGACGGGGATGCCCTGCAGCTGCGCCCGGGGGGTGATGTCGTCCCCCGACACCTCGCAGGCGGCCCGTGAGGGCGCGGGCCCGGCGTCGACCGGTATCCGGGTCGTCCTGATCCCGCAGCCGGCGAGCGCGACCACGCTGATGAGCACGGCGAGAGCGGCTGCCGTCCGCCGGATACGGCCCTTCGGCGTCACTGCGCGCCTTCCTTTTCCGGGCCGCGGCCGATGCCGCTGTCGCGGGTGCCGCGGTCCTGTTCCACGGCCTGCTCCGCGTTCTCGTCGTTCTCGTCCATATCGTCCGGCTCTGTGTCCCCGCCGCGCGGCAGCCGCAGTACGAACACCGCGCCGTCACCGTCCGCCGAGTTCGCCGCGGTGATGTCGCCGCCGTGGATATGGGCGTTCTCCATCGCGATGGACAGGCCGAGACCGCTGCCCTCGGAGCGCGGTCGCGAGGCGCTCGCCTTGTAGAAGCGGTCGAAGACATGCGGCAGCACGTCCTCGGGGATGCCGGGCCCGTGGTCCCGTACCTCGATCATCAGCTCGTGGTCGACCGGCCGCACCGACACCCGTACCGGCGAACCGCCGTGCTTGAGCGCGTTGCCGATCAGATTGGCGAGGATCACATCCAGCCGGCGCGGATCGAGATGCGCCATGATGCCGCGCTCGGCGTCCAGATCCACCGCGTCCAGCCAGGCGCGCGCGTCGATGCAGGCGGTGACCTGGTCGGCGACGTCCACCGTGTCCAGTACGAGCCGGGCCGTGCCCGCGTCGAAGCGGGTGACCTCCATCAGGTTCTCCACCAGATCGCCCAGCCGCCGCGTCTCGCTCACCACCAGGTTCACGGCGGGCGCGATCATCGGGTCGAGGTTGGCGACCTCGTCCTCCAGTACCTCGGTGACGGCGGTGAGCGCGGTCAGCGGCGTACGCAGCTCGTGGGACATGTCCGCGACGAAGCGACGGCTGGACTCATCCCGCGCGCTCATGTCCGCGACCTTCTTCTCCAGCGACTCCGCGGTCTTGTTGAACGTCCTCGCCAGCTCGGCGAGCTCGTCCGTGCCGGAGACCCGCAGCCGGGTGTCGAGCTTGCCCTCCCCGAGCCGCCGCGCCGCCTCGCCCAGCCGGTGCACCGGCTTGAGGACGGTCGTGGCGGCGGCCTGCGCGAGCAGCGCGGAGCCTATGAGCGCGAGCGCGGTGGCGATCGCCAGCGACCAGCCGAGCGAGTTGAGGTCCTGGCGCTCCTGGTCCAGCGACTTGAACAGATAGCCGGTCGGCCCGCCGTTGACGATCTTGCTGCCGCCGACGAGATACGGCTTTCCGCCGCGCACGGTGCGCTGCCAGTAGAGGTGGTACGGAACGGAGTTGCCCGCCCCGACGTCCTGACGCTCGTTCACCGCTTCCTGCAGACTCGTCGGCACATCGGCGAGCGTGAAGCTGTCCGCGTCCGATGTGGTGACGATCGGCTTGCCCGCGTCGCGCTCGCCGACGAGCAGTACGTCGTAACCGGCGCTGCCGCCCGCCATCTCCTCGGCGGTCTCCTGCAGTTCGCCCTGCGTGGGCCGCAACGGCAGGGCCGCCGCCCGGTTCTGCATCCCCTGCCGGAAGTCCCCGAGCGCCGCGTCCTGCGTACGGGTCAGCACGGCCTCACGGTTGAGCCAGTACGCGATGCCCGACGCGGAGACAGCGGCGGTCAGCGCGACGAGGGCGAAGACCACGACAAGGCGGAGCCTGAGGCTCGTCAGGCGAAGTCCGGCGACTATCGCGCGCTTTGCGGCACTGCTCACCTAGGGGTTCCGTCCGTGAGCGCTAGGGGACTCACTGTGGTCACTGTGGAACGTCCAGCCGGTAGCCGACGCCACGCACTGTACGGATCAGGGTCGGCGAGGACGGCACGTCCTCCACCTTCGCCCGCAGCCGCTGTACGCACGCGTCCACCAGACGCGAGTCGCCGAGGTAGTCGTGCTCCCACACCAGCCGGAGCAACTGCTGCCGCGACAGGGCCTGCCCGGGTCTGCGGCTCAGCTCCAGCAGCAGCCGCAGCTCGGTCGGCGTGAGCTGGAGATCCTCGCCGTTCTTGGTGACCGTCATCGCGGAACGGTCGATCACCAGCGAGCCGAAGGTCGCCGAGTCGGTGGACTCGCGCTCACCGCGCCGCAGCACCGCGCGGATCCGGGCGTCCAGCACCCGACCCTGTACGGGCTTGACGACATAGTCGTCCGCGCCCGATTCGAGACCCACGACCACATCGATGTCATCGCTGCGCGCGGTCAGCAGGATGATCGGCAGCTGGTCGGTGCGCCTGATCCGCCGGCACACCTCAAAACCGTCGATCCCAGGCAGCATTACATCCAGCACGATCAGATCCGGCCGCTGCTCGCGCAGCAGTTTCAGGCCGTCCTCTCCCGTCGCCGCGGTGGCCACTCGGTGGCCCTGGCGTGACAGCGAGAGTTCGAGGGCCGTGCGGATGGCGTCGTCGTCCTCGATCAGCAACAGGAAAGGCACGGACGTCATTCTGGCCCATGGGCGAGCCGGAGTTCGACCGTTGGAGCGCTCCCACACGACTCCTCCGCCAGTGAGACGCTTTTCGAGCTCTTTTGACTGCTCACCCGACTGCCCGCTCCGACCCCTTTTGTGGGCCCGTTTCCGGGGCTTCGGGAACCCCGGCAGGCCCCTGTGACAGGGCTGTGACAGTCGACGGACACCGTCATGAAACTGCCCGGGCAGTCTCGTGGCACACAGACCGAAACACACTCCACTCGACGGGGGGCGCGAGATGAACGCACTGCACAGCACCACCTCAAGCGCAGTTGTCACGCGTCTCCACGACGTGGTGAGGACCACCGAGAAGTCCGGCGCCGTGAACGGGCGGGGGTGCGTTCGCGGCGCCGGGCGTCAGCACAAGCCGTCGTCTTCGGACCAGGGGCGTACGCAGCCCTACATGACGGTGGTTGACGCGCCTGTGAGGGGCAGCGGGGCGGCGTACGGGGAGGCAACAGGGGGACGGAGCAGCCTGTCGGAGGCGGAGTTCACCGCCTACGTACAGGAGCGCCGCGCCTCCCTGTACGCAACCGCCTACCACCTGACCGGCGACCGGTTCGAGGCGGAGGACCTGCTGCAGAGCGCCCTCTTCTCGACGTACCGGGCCTGGGACAGGATCAGCGACAAGGCGGCGGTCGGGGGCTACCTGCGCCGCACGATGACCAATCTGCACATCAGCGCCTGGCGCCGGCGCAAGCTCAACGAGTACCCGACGGAGGAGCTGCCGGAGACGGCGAGCGACACCGACGCGATGCGGGGTACGGAGCTGCGCGCGGTGCTCTGGCAGGCGCTGGCCAGGCTTCCCGAACTCCAGCGGACGATGCTGGTCCTTCGTTACTACGAGGGCCACACCGACCCGGAGATCGCGGAGATCCTGGACATCAGTGTCGGCACGGTGAAGTCGAGCATCTGGCGGTCGCTCCGTCGGCTGCGTGAGGACGAGGTCCTCAGCTTCGGCCGTGACGAGGAGGAGTCCTTCGGCGAGCTGGTGGCCTGAGGGCAACGGGGGGAACGGGGGAACGGGGCCGCTGTTTCGGGGGAGACGGCGGTAATCGGGGGACCACGGGGGACGCCGGGGTGAACGGGGATACGGGGGAAACGGCGCGGGATCGGACAGGCCGGGGGGTCTTGTCCGGTCCCGCGCTTCTTTGTGCCTAAGCCGGCACCCGCTCTCGCAGAGGTGGTTGCTCACCATGGCGGTTCACAACTGCTCGGCATACATGCCGCTTTAGTGACTTTTAGTGCGTCCGGGTGAAACGTTCCGGTGATCGGTGCGTCCGTCCGGCGGGCGTGTGTAGCGTGTGCTGTGCGATCTGGGACGCCGGGTGTGGCGCCAGCGTGCGGGGCCCCCGCTCCACCAGTGAGATGGTTCGGGGCCTCCCCGCCGTCTCTGGCCACACCCACATGGCCAGGTCGTCAGGGAATCCGCTCACCTGGAACGGACCGCATACACGATATGCGTCGCCGCCCAGGACGAGAAAGCGGACGACCAGCCTGCCCAAGACCGTTCGGGGCAGCGCCGCCGAGAGGACACGCTCCTGCTCGGTGACAAGGAACGGTTCCTCAATGGCCGCTGAGGTCAGAGCTGGGGCTTCGCCCCGCAGCCCGCAGGGTGCTCGGGGACCGAGGCAAGGGGCGGCGGGGCGTTACGCCAAGGTCCGTGCCGGGGGCATTGCGTCGCAGTGGCCCGCCGCTGCGGACAGGCGGCCCAGCGCCTCCGCCTTGTCGCACGGGTGCGCGCCCAGCGCGGTCTGTCTGGCCACGATCCCGCGTTCCGCGCGCATCAGCCGCCAGCCCCTGCGCAGCAGGAAGCCCACCGACTTCCGGCCCTCCCGCAGGTCCCGCACCAGCCGACGCCGGAAGGTCGTTGACGGACGGCCGCGCAGGCACAGCGCGTCCGCCAGTACGCCGAGCTCCTGGCAGCGCCGCACCACGTCCGCGGCGAAGATGCCCTCCGCCACGAACAGCGGCGTATGACCGACCTCGAAAGCCTCCCGGTCGACTCGCGCGCTCGTGGCGATGTCGTACACGGGGACGGTCGTACGTCCCGTACGGCACAGCTCCACGATCGCCTCCACCGCCGCGTCCGCGTCCCAGGACAGCGGGGAGTCCCAGTCGATGTCCGTACTGGCCGTGACCAGCGGAAGTGTCGGGTCGTCGCCCTCTTTGTAGAAGTCGTCCAGGCGCAGCACCGGCAGACCGGTGCGGGCGGCGAGGGAGGACTTTCCGGAGCCGGAGGGGCCCGCGAGCAGCACGACGCGGGTCGGGAGGTGTTGGGAACTCACGGGAGACAAGTGTGCGGCATTGACTCGTGCAGGGAACCCCCGGGGTGGACGCGGGGTGGACTGTTGGTATCCAGATCACACTTCGATTACCCTGCGTGCTCTATTGATTACTTGTCCAGGTGGGGAAATTCATGGCTCGTCACGCAATTTCCAACAACCAGCGGCGCGGCCTGCTGCGCCTCGGTCTCACCGTCGTCGCGGCGGGCGCCGCACTCGGCGCGGGCGGCACGGCGGCGCAGGCGGCACCGGCATCAGCGGCGCCGGCGGCGCCGCTGATGCCGGTGGACAGTCTGGGGGACAACCTGAATGTGATGGCCGCGTTCGAGCACGCCCTGCCGGGTGCGCTGGGCCCCGTCAAGGACCTCCAGCTCGACCCCTTGGCGAATACCGGCGTCGACCCGCTGGACAACGTCGTGGGTACGCAGATCGCGGACTTCAAGCCGCTCAGCAGTGCGATTGCCACGGACCCGCTGACCAAGGGCGGGGCGCTGCGGGACCTTCCGCTGGCGGGTGAGCTGACCGGGCTGCTGCCCGGGTGAGCCCCCTGCCGCCGGACGGGGCGGCAGGGGGCTCGGCAGGGGGCGGTGCGGAGGCGTGGAGGAAGGTCAGTACGCCGAGCCGGACGCGCCGAGCGAGCCCGTCGGGTGCCAGACCGTCTTCGTCTCCAGGAAGGCCGTCAGCCGCCGCGTACCCGGGTCGGCCGAGAAATCCACAGGCTGTGGACGAAGGACGCGCTTGAGGTTGTCGGCCGCCGCGACCTCCAGCTCCTTGGCGAGTACGTCGTCGGCGCCGGTGAGGTCGATCGCGTTGACGTCCTGGTGCGCGGCGAGCGGAGTCGCGAGCTCGGCGGTCCGGCCCGAGAGGATGTTCACCACGCCACCGGGGAGGTCCGACGTGGCCAGCACCTCGCCCAGCGAGAGGGCGGGCAGCGGGGCCTTCTCGCTCGCGATGACGATCGCCGTGTTGCCCGTCGCGATCACCGGAGCGAGCACCGAGACCAGGCCCAGGAAGGACGACTCCTGGGGCGCGACGACGGTCACCACGCCCGTCGGCTCCGGCGTGGAGAGGTTGAGGAACGGGCCCGCGACCGGGTTCGCCCCGCCCACGATCTGGCCGATCTTGTCGGTCCAGCCCGCGTACCAGACCCAGCGGTCGATCGCCGCGTCCACGACGGCCGCGGCCTTCGACTTCGACAGGCCCTCCGCGTCCGCCACTTCCCGTACGAACTGGTCTTTGCGGCCCTCCAGCATCTCGGCGATGCGGTAGAGGACCTGGCCGCGGTTGTACGCGGTCGCGCCCGACCAGCCGCCGAACGCCTTGCGGGCGGCGACGACCGCGTCACGCGCGTCCTTGCGTGACGACAGCGGGGCGTTGGCCAGCCACTTTCCCTTGCCCGCCGCGTCAGCGGCTGATGTTGCCGTCGTCACTTCGTACACCCGGCCGCTCTCGGAGCGGGGGAACTTGCCCCCGACGTACAGCTTGTAGGTCTTGAAGACGCTCAGTCGCTCAGTGGTGCGCTCAGACATCGAGGTAAGCCTCCAGGCCGTGGCGACCGCCCTCGCGGCCGAAGCCCGACTCCTTGTAGCCGCCGAAGGGCGAGGTCGGGTCGAACTTGTTGAAGGTGTTGGCCCACACCACACCCGCGCGGAGCTTGTTGGCCACCGCCAGGATGCGGGAGCCCTTCTCCGTCCAGATGCCGGCGGAGAGGCCGTACTGGCTGTTGTTGGCCTTGGCGACCGCCTCGTCCGGCGTACGGAACGACAGCACGGACAGCACCGGGCCGAAGATCTCGTCGCGCGCGATGGTGTGCGCCTGGGTGACGTTCGTGAAGAGCGTCGGCGCGAACCAGTAGCCGGAGCTCGGCAGCTCGCACGGCGGCGACCAGCGCTCGGCGCCCTCCGCCTCGCCCGTGTCGGTCAGCTCCTTGATCCGGGCCAGTTGCTCGGCGGAGTTGATCGCGCCCAGGTCGGTGTTCTTGTCCAGCGGGTCGCCGATGCGGAGCGTGGACAGCCGCCGCTTCAGCGAGTCGAGCAGCTCTTCCTGGATCGACTCCTGGACCAGCAGGCGCGAGCCCGCGCAGCAGACCTGACCCTGGTTGAAGAAGATGCCGCCGACGATGCCCTCGACGGCCTGGTCGATGGGGGCGTCGTCGAAGACGATGTTCGCGCCCTTGCCGCCCAGCTCCAGGGTGACCTTCTTGCCGGTGCCCGCGATCTGGCGGGCGATGGCCTTGCCGACGGCGGTCGAGCCGGTGAAGGCGACCTTGTTGACGTCGGGGTGCGCGACGAGGGCGGCGCCCGCGTCCCCGTAACCCGGCAGGATGTTGACGACGCCGCGGGGCAGGCCCGCCTGGCGGCAGATGTCCGCGAAGAACAGGGCGGACAGCGGGGTCGTCTCGGCGGGCTTGAGGACCACCGTATTGCCCGTCGCGAGCGCCGGGGCGATCTTCCACGCCAGCATGAGGAGCGGGAAGTTCCAGGGGATGACCTGGCCCGCGACGCCGAGCGAGCGCGGGTTCGGGCCGTATCCGGCGTGGTCGAGCTTGTCGGCCCAGCCCGCGTAGTAGAAGAAGTGCGCGGCGACCAGCGGGAGGTCCGCGTCGCGGGTCTCCTTGATCGGCTTGCCGTTGTCGAGCGTCTCCAGGACGGCCAGTTCGCGCGAGCGCTCCTGGATGATCCGCGCGATACGGAACAGATACTTCGCGCGCTCCGAACCGGGCAGCGCCGACCACTTCTCGTACGCCTTGCGGGCCGCCTTCACGGCGCGGTCCACGTCCTCGGCGCCGGCCTGGGCGACCTCGGAGAGGACCTCCTCGGTGGACGGCGAGACGGTCTTGAAGACCTTGCCGCCCGCGGCGTCGGCGAACTCGCCGTCGATGAAGAGGCCGTACGAGGGGGCGATGTCGACGATCGACCGCGACTCGGGCGCGGGCGCGTAGGCGAAGGGGCTGCTGGTGCCGCTGGTTGGTGTGTGGGTCATGGCTTTCTCAGTCCACCGTCACGTAGTCGGGCCCGGAGTAGCGGCCGGTGGCCAGTTTCTGGCGCTGCATGAGCAGGTCGTTGAGCAGGCTGGACGCCCCGAAGCGGAACCAGTGGCTGTCCAGCCAGTCCGCGCCGGCCGTCTCGTTGACCAGCACCAGGAACTTGATCGCGTCCTTGCTGGTACGGATGCCGCCCGCGGGCTTCACTCCGACCTGTATCCCAGTCTGCGCCCGGAAATCGCGCACGGCCTCCAGCATGAGGAGGGTGTTGGCGGGGGTGGCGTTGACCGCCACCTTGCCGGTCGAGGTCTTGATGAAGTCCGCGCCCGCGATCATGCCGAGCCAGGAGGCGCGGCGGATGTTGTCGTACGTGGAGAGCTCGCCGGTCTCGAAGATGACCTTCAGGCGGGCGGCCCCCGCGGCCTCCTTCACGGCGCGGATCTCCTCGTACACCTTGAGGTAACGGCCGGAGAGGAAGGCACCGCGGTCGATCACCATGTCGATCTCGTCGGCTCCGGCGGCGACGGCGTCGCGGGTGTCCGCGAGCTTCACGCCGAGCGCGGCACGGCCGGCCGGGAAGGCGGTGGCGACGGAGGCGACCTTGACGCCGGAGCCCTGGAGGGCCTCCTTGGCGGTGGCGGCCATGTCGGGGTAGACGCAGAGCGCGGCGGTGGAGGGGGCCGTACGGTCGGTCGGATCGGGGCGCACGGCCTTGGCGGCGAGGGACCGGACCTTGCCCGGGGTGTCCGCGCCTTCCAGTGTCGTCAGGTCGATCATGGAGATGGCCAGATCGATGGCGTACGCCTTGGCAGTGGTCTTGATCGAACGCGTACCGAGCCCGGCGGCGCGGGCCTCCAGGCCGACGGGGTCGACGCCCGGGAGTCCGTGGAGGTAGCGGCGCAGCGTGCTGTCGGACGCGGCTACGTCGGCGAAGGCGGGTGAGGCTTTGGCGGGGATGGTGGGAGTGGTGGTCGGCATGGTCACCAGATGAGCATATCTACGCGCGTAGCAGCCTGTACAGGGGGCTACGCGTACGCCTGTGGGGACGGGCGGGGCGGGAGGCCGGAGCCGTACGGCAGAATCGGACACATGACGAGCCCCAACCCGAGCCCGGAGCCTGAGCGTCCGGAGACCGGCCCGGAACCTGAGCCTTCTGGCGCTCAGGCTTCTGGATCTCAGCCTTCTGCGCCTACCACCGAGCCTGCCACCGAGCCTGCCTACGCCGACCGGATTTTCCGGTCGCCCGCGGGCATGGTCGGCGGCGGACTGCTGCTCGCGCTGGCCGTCTGGATCGCCGGGGACGCGATCGTCCGGGGCGAGGGCCGTACGCCGTGGCTCGCCCTGGCCGGGGCGCTGCTGGCGGTGCCGCTGGTGGTCGCGTTCTCGCTGCGGCCCGCTGTCTTCGCCAACGACGACCGGCTGCGGATCAGGAACCCGTTCCGGACGATCACGCTGCCGTGGGGGTCCGTGGCGGATCTGCGGGCCGGGTACTCCTGCGAGGTCTTCACGCAGACGGGCGCGAAGTACCAGCTCTGGGCCGTCCCGGTCTCACTGCGCCAGCGCAAGAAGGCCTCGCGCCGCCAGATTCAGAAGGCGAGCGACGACCCGCACGGCAGGACCTCGGTGTCGGCCGACGTCTCGGACGCGCGGGCGCGCACGGCTTCGGCGGACCGGACGATCGCGGACCTTCGGGAACTGGCGGAGACCAAGGCGTCGAGCCCGGGGGCGCAGGGGGAGCCGGAGATCCGGTGGGCATACGAGATCGTGGCACCGGCCGCGGCGGGGGCGGCGCTGCTCGTCGTACTGCTGGCGATCGGCTGAGATTCGCCCGGCGGGGCGTCGGGGGTCTTCTCGATCGCGGTCCGGGGAGGCCGCAAGCGAGCTGGTGGCCAAGCGGCGGTCGCCGTCCAGCGCGGCGGCATCGGCAAGAGTGGTCTGGTAGCAAGAGCGGTCCGGTAGTACGAGAGGGCCCGCGGATCATCCAGCGTCTTCGCTCGGCCACGCACCGCTCCGACAACCGCAGCGCCGCAGCCCCGAATTTCGCCCGAGGCCAATGGACCGCACGGCCGGCCCCCGGAGGCCAGTCGCCGACAATTCCGGGGCGCCGGCCTCTGCCGCGAGCCTGTACGCGTGGGCGTAGTAGCGCTGAGCCAACCCTTGATCGCCCTCGTCCTGAGCCATCCATCCGGCAAGGTGCACAAGCTGCGAGGCCGCGCCGAACAGAACCCGGCCGGTCTGGTCCGTACATCCGTACAGGTGCCGTCCAACCAGCGGCCGACGTCCTCGGTCGGATAACGCTCGGCCAGATACCGGGCATGAACCGCCGCCGAGCTCAGCCGCCGCGTCGCCGAGGACCTGTGTCATCTGCTGGACAGCGGCGACCTCGCGGGGGCCGACCCGTACGCCACCGGACCACTGCTGGACGCGGCCGGGCAGGGCCTCGCGGGTGTCCCACCAGTGGGCCGCGGAGATCTCGGCGTTCGCCTCGAAGCGACGGGGGTTCGCGGTCCGGCCGGTGAACAGGGCTCCGTGCTCGGTGCGCCCGGCAGGTCCCAGGGTTGCCGGGATCGATCGAAGACCATCAGGGCCACAAGGGCAGCGGCGAGCCATCGGTGCCAGGGAGCGCGTCCTCCGTGCCGCCGGTGAAGGAGACAAGAGCATTGCCGAAGCCGTCGACAGGCAGTGGCTGATGTGCGGGGCCGGTCATGTGGTGAGAATTCCCGGCCCTCGGGACCATCAGCCGAGTCGGCCGAGGGCTGCCGGACCCATTTCTGGCTTCGGTCCGGCAGCCCTGCGTGGACGGATCAGAGCGCGCCCTGGTGCCAGGGGCCGGTGATCGCGAATGTGATGCCGGGGGTCTGGACGTTCACGAACAGCCAGTTGCCGTTCTTCGGTTCGAACACCGAGCCCGCCCACTCGGAACCCCTGTGGTCGGCGGCCGGGACGTTCTTGCCCGCTGTCCCGCCGCGCAGATCGGCGTTGTTGGCGGCGAAGCGGAAGATCTCGCCGTCCGTGGTCAGCCCATGGACGTACTCGGTGCCGCTGCCGTCCTCGCAGAGCACCAGGCCGCCGCGGGGGCTGACGCACATGTTGTCCGGCGCGTTGAGCACATCGGCGCCCGGGGAGGCGAAGAGCACCTGGAACTCGTCGGTGGCCGGGTCGAGTTCGAAGACTTGGCCCTGGCGGGCCGGGCCGCCGTCGGTCGTGATCACGTAGATGCGGTCGTTGCCGTACCAGGCGCCCTCAAGGCGGCTGAACACTGCGGCGCCGTTCGCCTGCGCCTGGAGCCGCACCGTGTCCGCCGCCGGGTCGACCTCGTCGACCGGCACCCAGGAAACGGTGCCGTACGCCTTCTCCCCGTCGCGGCGGGTGTCGTACGTCGTGGCGCCTATGCGCATCGCTTCGAGCCGGCCGCCCTTGGACAGGTCGCCCGGCACCGCCGGAACGAACCGGTACAGCGACGCGTCACCCCGGTCCTCGGTCTCGTAGACGTAGCCGGTCGCCGGGTCGATGGCGATGGCCTCGTGGTTGAACCGGCCCATGGCCCTGTAGGGCTCAGGGTTGCCCTTGCCCTCCGACGCCACCTCGAAGACGTAGCCGTGGCGCTTGCCGGCAGTCGTGGAGAAGGTCTCCTCGCAGGTGAGCCAGGTGTTCCACGGGGTGGGCCCACCGGCGCAGTTGCGGATCGTGCCGCCGAGGCTGCCGTAGGACTCCAGCCACTGGCCGGCGTCCGGGTCGAAGACCATGGTGATGGTGCCGCCGCCGGCCTCGGGATTGTAGGCGGGAGCGGTGAAGGCGGGTCCGGCGCCGAGCTCGTGGTTCCGTACGAGGTGGACCCGGTCCCCGTAGCGGAAGGCCGCCATGCCGTCATGCGCGCCCGGTGTGCGTACCCCGTCGTCCATGAGGTCGTTCGTCCAGCCGTAGGTGATGTACTCGAACCCGCGCGGCAACTGCAGCAACTCCAGGCCGGTCGCCTGGTCCTTGACCGGGCTCAGCGGGCCGTACCCGGGATCGAACGCGCGCTTGACCGGCGCGGCTGCCGCCGTCCTCGCGGCGAGAGCCTGGAAGGGGACGGACGCGGCCGCGGCCACGGCAGCCCCGCGCAGGAGGGTGCGTCGTTCAAAACCGGCACCAGTCGCTCTTCCAGCGGACTTGCCTGTCATGGGAATCCTCTCGGTGCAGCGGACTGGGGGCGGCGGGAGTCACCCTAGGAGCGAACTCCTGGTCCATTGCCCAACGGAAGGTGAGCGTTGGAAGAACCCTTTTCAGCCACCGAGCGGGGAACCGGCCAGGGCCAGTCCGCACTGTCAGTGGCAGGTGGTGGGATGGCCAGGACCTGTAGAAGATCAACACCGGGAGCCCGCCGTGCAGCCTGCATACCCGTCCCTGACTCATGCCCTGGCCGGGACTCTGGTCGACCTCGCCTGGTTCGTCGAAGGTGCTGACGACGAACAGATGGATCCGGACGATGCGGTCAAGGCGCTTGAGGGTGTCGCTGCCGGGCTGGACCACCTGTCGGGTGGTCAGCGGAGTGAGTTGCTGGATCTGCTCGGGACGATGGCCCGGGCCGAGAGCGATCCAGCGCGGCGGGAGTTTCTGGAGGGATTCCCCAGCAGCTTCGGGCTCGTGGAGGATTCGGACTGACCGACCCTCTTACGCAGGGTCAGGGCGGGCCCTTCCACGCCAGCAGCATGTACGCCCCCAGCCACGCCGACGACACCGTGGCCGCCCCCAGCACCACAACCACCGTCGCCGCCCGCCGCGCCCTCGCCAGTGCCAGCGCGGGCGGCAGCAGCAGCGGAAAGCCCGGCAGCAGAAAGCGGGCGCGCGGGAAGAAGACGCCGCCGCTGCCCAGGACCACCAGCAGCAGTACGCCCGTGAAGACCAGCAGCGCCGGCGGCTGACGGTCCGCGACGCAGAGCAGGAACAGCACCACCGACACGACCAGCATCAGCGACACCGCCACCAGGAAGAGCTGAGGAGTCGTCAGATACATCAGGAACCGGCGCAGCGAGCGCAGTGTCGTCCGCCCGCCGTCCCACTCGTTCCGCCACAGCCTCTGTACGGCGAAGTAGCCGTCCACGCGCCCCAGCCGCAGCCCCACCCACGCGACGAACCCCAGCCACCCCAGCGGCGCGATCACCGCCCCCGCCAGCGCGCGCCGCTCCCCCCGGCAGGCCGCGCGCAGCGCCGTCACCGTCACCGCCGCCGCGACCGCGATGCCCGTGGGCCGGGTCAGCCCCGCCAGCACGGCCAGCCAGCCCGCCCACACCCATCGCCCCGTGAGCACCGCGTACAGCCCCCACGCCGCGAATGCCGTGAACACCGACTCCGTGTAGCCCATCCACTGCACGATCGCGACCGGCAGTACGCCCCACAGCACCGTGAGCACCGTGCCCACCCGCCGCCCGTACAGCCGGTCGCCCACCGCGAACACCCCCCACGCCGCGACGAACGAGAAACCCACCGCGACGAGCAGCCCGGCCGTGGCCAGGGAGCCCGGGGTGACAGCGGCGACCGCCTTCACCAGAGCCGGGTAGAGCGGGAAGAACGCCAGGTTGTTGGCGTCCGGCCGGGTGCTCAGCGCGTCGGCGTACCCATGGCCGGCGATCTCCAGGTACCAGCGCGAGTCCCAGGACGTCGCCAGCGTCGGCCAGACGCCCTGGCGAGCCGCATGCGCCCATCTGGCCAGGACCAGCAGGCCGCACAGCCGCACCGCGAGATAGCCGAGCAGCGCGGGCGCGGCGCGGCGCAGGGCGCGCAGCAGCCGGGTCCTTACGTCCGTCGCGCCGCCACGTCCCGCCTCCGAGTGGCGGCGGGACGCGGGGACGGTGGGACGAACAGTCGTGGCGCGGGACACAGCGTCACCTTGTCCCGGACGGTCCGCCGGAGCGCGTTCCGCTGCCTCGACTCCGTACGGGAATCACCCGTAGGGACGTACGCAAACGGCGTAACGAACCTCAGATTCCGGCCGCCACCGACAGGTCCCTCTTGATGCCGGCGAGGAGTTCCCCGGCCCGCACCCGCGCCGGGGTCAGTTCCGAGGCGTCCGCCACCGGAACGACGACCTCCAGATAGCACTTGAGCTTGGGCTCGGTACCGCTCGGGCGGACGATGACCCGCGCCTGGAACGCGCCGTCGAGGTGGTACCGCAGCCCGTCCGTCGGCGGCAGCCTGTCCGTGCCGCGGTTCAGGTCCTCGGCGCTGATCACCCGCAGCCCGGCGAGGACCGTCGGCGGCCGCTCGCGCAGCCTGCGCATCGCGTCGGCGATGACGCTCAGGTCCTCGACCCGGACCGACAGCTGATCGGTGCCGTGCAGTCCGTGCGCGACGGCGAGGTCGTCGAGGAGGTCGGAGAGCGTACGTCCCTGAGCCTTCAGTTCCGAGGCCAGCTCGGCGATCAGCAGCGCGGCGGTGATGCCGTCCTTGTCGCGTACGCCGTCGGGGTCGACGCAGTAGCCGAGCGCCTCCTCGTAGCCGTACCGCAGTCCCTCCACGCGCGCGATCCACTTGAAACCGGTCAGCGTCTCCTCGTACGGCAGCCCGGCCGCGTCCGCGATCCGCCCCAGCAGGGACGAGGACACGATCGACTCGGCGAACGTGCCGCGCGCGCCTTTGTGGACCAGGTGGGCGGCGAGCAGCGCGCCGACCTCGTCGCCGCGGAGCATGCGCCAGCCGCCCGGCATGTCGTCGTCGGGCACGGCGACCGCGCACCGGTCCGCGTCCGGGTCGTTGGCGATGACGAGGTCCGGCTGCACCCGGCGGGCAGTCTCGAAGGCGAGATCCATCGCCCCCGGTTCCTCCGGATTGGGGAACGCGACGGTCGGGAAAGCCGGGTCGGGCTCGGCCTGCTCCTGTACGAGCGTGGGCGCGGGGAAGCCCGCGCGGGCGAAGGCCGCGGTCAGCACGTCCTTGCCGACGCCGTGCAGGGGGGTGTAGACGGTACGGGCGGTGCGCGGCGACGCGGCAGTGAGCACGGCGTCCGTACGCGCCAGATAGGCGGCCAGGACGTCGTCGCCGAGGATCTCCCAGCCGGTCTCGGCACGCGGCACTTCCTGGAGGCCGCGGACGGCGGCGATCTCGGCGGCGATCTCCGCGTCGGCGGGCGGCACGATCTGGGAGCCGTCGCCGAGGTAGACCTTGTAGCCGTTGTCGCGCGGGGGGTTGTGGCTGGCGGTGACCTCGACACCGGCGACGGCGCCCAGGTGCCTGATGGCGAAGGCCAGTACGGGGGTGGGCAGCGGCCGGGGGAGCACGGCGGCGCGGAATCCGGCGCCGACCATGACGGCGGCGGTGTCGCGCGCGAAGTCGGCGGACTTGTAGCGGGCGTCGTAGCCGATGACGACGAGGCCGTCGCCGTGGCCCTGGTCCTGGCCTTGGCCCTGGCCCTTCGCCCGGAGATACGCGGCGAGCCCGGCGGCCGCGCGGATGACGACGGCGCGGTTCATCCGCATGGGCCCGGCCCCGAGCTCCCCGCGGAGCCCGGCCGTACCGAACTGCAGCGTCCCGCTGAACCGCTCGGCGAGCGCGTCGAGGTCCTGGGCGTCGATGAGCTTGGCGAGCTCCTCACGAGTCTCGTTGTCCGGGTCCTCGGCCAGCCACGCGCTGGCTCGCGCGATGAGGTCCTGCTGCACGGTTGGTCCGCCTCTCGTGTGACGTGGTCGGTGTTGTGTGTGACCCGGTGGGGCCGGGGGCTGTCCTGTACCCGCGATCCGCGGCGGCGAAGCGGCCCACCGAGCCATGACCGTGGCCAGAAGTCCGACCTCGCCGGAAGAACCAGCCCCGCCGGCGTTTGAGGCGCTAGGGGTCCCCCCACGCCGTCAGGGCGTAGGGGGAGGGTGAGGGGGCAGCGCCCCCGACAAGGGCCTGAGATCTGGGGCACGGCCCGGGTCCTGGTCGGGGCTCTGCCCCGAGCCCCGCTCCTCAATCGCCGGAGAGGCTGGAAATGAAGCCCGAGGGCATGGATAGGCCGGAGTGGCTGGAACTGAACGCCCCGGGGTGAGGGGGCCGCCCCTCAGATCCGGTTCAGCACCCTCGTCAGCAGCTCGCCCATCCGCGCCGCCGAGTCCCGCCCCGCCTGCAGCACCTCTTCGTGGTTCAGCGGCTCGCCCGACAGCCCCGCCGCCAGGTTCGTCACCAGCGAGATGCCCAGCACCTCCGCGCCCGCCTCCCGTGCCGCGATCGCCTCCAGCACCGTCGACATGCCGACCAGGTCGCCGCCGAGCACGCGGACCATGTTGATCTCCGCGGGCGTTTCGTAGTGCGGGCCGGGGAACTGCACGTACACGCCCTCCTCCAGCGACGCGTCGATCTCCTTGCACAGCGCCCGCAGCCGCGGCGAGTACAGGTCCGTCAGGTCCACGAAATTCGCCCCGGCGATCGGCGACGTCGCCGTCAGGTTGATGTGGTCGCTGATCAGAACCGGCTGGCCGGGGCGCATGCCCTCGCGCAGGCCGCCGCAGCCGTTCGTCAGGACGATCGTCTTGCAGCCCGCCGCCACGGCCGTGCGCACCCCGTGCGCCACCGCCGCCACCCCGCGGCCCTCGTAGTAGTGCGTCCGGCCGAGGAAGACCAGCACCCTCTTGCCGCCGATCTTGTACGAGCGGATCGTGCCGCCGTGGCCCTCGACCATCGGCGGCGGGAAACCGGGCAGCTCGGTGACCGGGAATCCGGCCTCGGGCGCGCCGAGCGCGTCGACAGCCGGCGCCCAGCCGGAGCCCATCACCAGTGCTACGTCGTGCGTCTCGGCGCCGGTGAGCTCGCGCAGGCGCGCGGCGGCGGCGTCGGCTACGGCGTGGGGGTCGGCGGCAGCGCCGTTGAGGTCCGGATTCACAGATGCGTTCACATTGACGAGCGTAACCGGTCCGGCCCTACGCGCGTAGATTACGCCTCGGCGATCTCCGGATCGTTGCCTTGTCGTTTCCGGGAAGGGAACGGCCGGGAAACACACGCACGCGTCAGCAGGGACGCTTGCGCAGCTCCATCACATAGTCGTGCGGCGCGCCCGCCGACTCCGCCGCGTCCGCGAGCTCGCCCAGATACCGCGCCGAAGGAAGCCCGCCCTCGTACCCGTTCAGTACGTACAGCCAGGCCGGCTCCTCGCCGTCCAGCGTGTCCACCCGGACCCGCATCCGCCGGTATATGTCGAGTCCGACGCCCTCCCAGCGGTCCATGGAGTCCTCGTCCATCGGCGCGATGTCGTACAACGCGACGAATACCTGCGAACGCGGCGCCTCCACGATCGTGGCCAGCGCGCCTTCCCAGCCCATGTGCTCGCCGCCGAAAGTCAGCCGGTGGCCGTTCAGCCAGCCGGTCCCGCGCAGCGGTGAGTGCGGTGCGCGGCGGGACATCAGCCGCGCGTCGAGGTTGCCGGCGTACGCGGCGTAGAGCGACATGTGATCGAGGGTACGGGAGGGGACGCGGAGGCGGCCCATACGGCGGAGTCGTACACGGATACGCCAGGCGCACAGCACCGCGCACGGCACCACATACGGCAGGTGTACGGCGGGCCACACGCCCTACCGAGCCCCGCGGGCGAAGCAATCCGCGCCGTGCGGGACAATGGAGTACGTACTGCATCCCCCGGGGCACCCCCCGGACCCCCGGTCGGGCGGGCAGGCGCGCCGGGATTGACCATACGAGGCGGACTTTTTCGTGACCCGGATCGTGATCATCGGCGGCGGACCCGGCGGTTATGAGGCGGCCCTCGTGGGCGCCCAGCTCGGCGCGGAGGTGACCGTCGTCGACTGTGACGGTCTCGGCGGGGCATCCGTGCTCACCGACTGCGTACCGTCCAAGACCCTGATCGCCACGGCCGAGGTGATGACCACCTTCGACTCTTCGTACGAAGAGCTGGGCATCATCGTGGCCGACGACACCCCGCACGTCGAACAGGCGGCCCGCGTCGTCGGCGTCGACCTCGGCAAGGTCAACCGACGGGTGAAGCGGCTCGCCCTCGCCCAGTCCCACGACATCACCGCCTCCGTCACCCGGGCCGGCGCGCGCGTGCTGCGCGGCCGTGGCCGGCTGTCGGGCCAGCAGGCGATGGACGGCTCCCGCCAGGTGATCGTGCGCGCCGCGGACGGCACGGAGGAGACGCTGACCGCCGACGCCGTGCTGATCGCGACCGGCGGCCACCCGCGCGAGATCCCGGACGCCCTGCCCGACGGTCAGCGCATCCTGAACTGGACGCAGGTGTACGACCTGGACGAGCTGCCCCAGGAGCTCATCGTGGTCGGCTCCGGTGTCACCGGCGCCGAGTTCGCCGGCGCCTACCAGGCGCTCGGCTCCCGGGTCACGCTCGTCTCCTCCCGCGACCGCGTGCTGCCCGGCGAGGACCCGGACGCCGCCGCCGTCCTGGAGGACGTCTTCCGTCGCCGCGGCATGAACGTCATGGCCCGCTCCCGCGCCGAGTCCGCCAAGCGTGCCGGTGACCGGGTGGAGGTGACGCTGTCCGACGGCCGGGTCATCTCCGGCACGCACTGCCTGATGGCGGTCGGCGCGATCCCGAACACCGCGGGCATGGGCCTGGAGGAGGCCGGGGTACGGCTGAAGGACTCGGGCCACATCAAGACCGACAGGGTCTCCCGTACGAACGTGCCCGGTGTGTACGCGGCCGGGGACGTCACCGGCATCTTCGCGCTCGCCTCCGTCGCGGCCATGCAGGGCCGTATCGCGATGTACCACTTCCTCGGCGACGCGGTGCAGCCGCTGAACCTGAAGACCGTCTCGTCGAATGTCTTCACCGACCCGGAGATCGCGACGGTCGGCTACAGCCAGGCGGACGTGGACGCGGGCCGGATCGACGCCCGCTCCGTCAAGCTGCCGCTGCTGCGCAATCCGCGCGCCAAGATGCAGGGGATCCGGGACGGCTTCGTCAAGATCTTCTGCCGTCCGGGCACGGGCATCGTGGTCGGCGGCTGTGTCGTCGCGCCGCGCGCCAGTGAGCTGATCCATCCGATCTCGATCGCGGTCGACAACAACCTGACGGTAGAACAGATCGCAAACGCCTTCACGGTGTACCCGTCTCTGTCGGGCTCGATCGCCGAGGTGGCACGGCAGTTGCATACCCGCAAGGCGGCGGGCGAGGCGTAAATCCGACAAACACCCACAAGCGCTGCGCACTTGGTGCACGGACCGATCAACTTCGGGGGTTTCATACCACTCAGCAGCCCCTGGCGTGCCCAACTTCCTTAATTCGGCGAATAGTGCTGAAACCAATCGGGCGGTGGGGTTACTGTCAGTTTCGTGTTCGCTGCAGAACGTCGCCAATTGATCCTTGAAATGGTGCGCGCCAACGGGGCTGTGTCGCTCCGTGAGCTCGCCCGTGTCGTCCAGACCTCCGAAGTGACCGTACGGCGGGATGTGCGGGCGCTGGAGGCAGAAGGACTCCTCGACCGCCGGCACGGCGGTGCGGTGCTGCCGGGCGGTTTTACGCGGGAGTCCGGCTTTCCGCAGAAATCCCTGTCCGCGACCGCCGAGAAGACCGCCATCGCCGATCTCGCCGCGAGCCTCGTCGAAGAGGGCGAGGCCATCGTGGTCGGAGCGGGGACGACGACGCAGGAGCTGGCCCGCCGGCTCGCGCGCGTCCCCGGACTGACCGTCGTCACCAACTCCCTGCTCGTGGCCCAGGCGCTGGCGCATGCCAACCGGGTCGAAGTCGTCATGACCGGCGGGACGCTGCGCGGCTCCAACTACGCGCTCGTGGGCAGCGGGGCCGAGCAGTCCCTGCAGGGGCTGCGGGTCTCCCGCGCCTTCCTCTCCGGGAGCGGGCTGACCGCGGAGCGTGGCCTGTCGACCTCCAACATGCTGTCGGCGAGCGTCGACAGGGCACTGGTTCAAGCCGCGTCGGAGGTGGTCGTCCTCGCGGACCACACCAAGCTCGGCACCGACACGATGTTCCAGACCGTGCCCACGGATGTGATCATGCGGCTCGTCACGGACGAGCCGCCCGCGCACGACGACCGCGCCGCCACCGAACTGCAGGCCCTGGCCGACCAGGGAGTACAGATCGCCGTGGCCGGTACGGCAACGGGCGCGGGGACGGGGACGGGAACGGGGGCGGGCGGCGCGGCGGGTGAGGGTGTCCCGCCGGGGCGGCAGCCCCGCCGTGACGTACCGCTGCCGGGCCAGCGCCGTACGCGCGGCGGGCCGGGGCCACAGCTGCGGAGCGCGGCCGGCGGGGCGCTGTCGGGAGACCAGGGCCCGGGGACCGAGCGGGCGGCGCGAGTGGCGGACCTCCGCCGCCGCTGACCGGCCGTATTCACCGTATTCATACGTGTGGGGCCTTCCCGGTCACTTGCGACCGGGAAGGCCCCACACACAGATCAGCTGGGATCAGATCAGTCCTTGATCTCGCAGATCGCCGCGCCCGAGGTGAGCGACGCGCCGACCTCCGCCGCCAGGCCCTTGATGGTGCCCGAGCGGTGCGCGTTCAGCGGCTGTTCCATCTTCATCGCTTCGAGTACGACGACGAGGTCGCCCTCCTTGACCTGCTGGCCCTCCTCGACCGCCACCTTCACGATCGTGCCCTGCATCGGCGAGGCGAGGGTGTCGCCGGAAGCCGTCGACGCGGACTTCTTGGCGGCGCGCCGCTTGGGCTTGGCGCCCGCGGCCAGGCCGGTGCGGGCCAGCGTCATGCCCAGCGACGACGGCAGCGAGACCTCCAGGCGCTTGCCGCCGACCTCGACGACAATGGTCTCGCGACCGGACTCGTCCTCGTCGCCGTCCGCCGCCACGATGTAGGGCTTGATTTCGTTGACGAACTCGGTCTCGATCCACCGGGTGTGGATCGTGAACGGGTTCGAGGTGAACGCCGGGTCGGCGACGACCGCGCGGTGGAACGGGATGGCGGTGGCCATGCCCTCCACATTGAACTCCGCCAGCGCCCGCGCCGCGCGCTGCAACGCCTGCTGCCGGGTCGCGCCGGTGACGATCAGCTTGGCGAGGAGCGAGTCCCAGGCCGGGCCGATGACGCTGCCGGTCTCGACACCCGCGTCGAGGCGGACCCCGGGGCCGGTCGGCGGCGCGAAGACGGTGACCGTGCCGGGGGCGGGGAGGAAGCCGCGGCCCGGGTCCTCGCCGTTGATCCGGAACTCGATGGAGTGCCCGCGCACGGCCGGGTCGCCGTAGCCGAGCTCCTCGCCGTCGGCGATCCGGAACATCTCACGGACCAGGTCGATGCCGGTGACCTCTTCGGTGACCGGGTGCTCGACCTGCAGACGCGTGTTGACCTCCAGGAAGGAGATCGTGCCGTCGACGCCGACGAGGAACTCGACGGTGCCCGCGCCCACGTATCCGGCCTCCTTGAGGATGGCCTTGGAGGAGCGGTACAGCTCGGCGTTCTGCTCGTCCGTCAGGAACGGGGCCGGGGCCTCCTCCACCAGCTTCTGGTGGCGGCGCTGGAGCGAGCAGTCACGCGTGGACACGACGACGACATTGCCGTGGGTGTCGGCCAGGCACTGGGTCTCGACGTGGCGCGGCTTGTCCAGATACCGCTCGACGAAGCACTCGCCGCGCCCGAAGGCGGCGACGGCCTCACGTACCGCCGAGTCGTACAGCTCCGGCACCTCTTCGAGCGTGCGGGCGACCTTCAGACCCCGCCCGCCACCGCCGAACGCGGCCTTGATCGCGATCGGCAGGCCATGCTCCTCGGCGAAGACCACGACCTCGTCCGCGCCCGACACGGGGTTGGGCGTCCCGGCCACCAGCGGGGCGCCGGCGCGCTGGGCGATATGCCGGGCGGCGACCTTGTCCCCCAGGGATCGGATCGCCTGCGGCGGTGGTCCGATCCAGGTCAGACCGGCGTCCATGACGGCCTGGGCGAATTCGGCGTTCTCGGAAAGAAAACCGTAACCGGGGTGGACGGCGTCCGCCCCGGAATCCTTTGCCGCCTGGAGCACCTTGGCCATGTCCAGATAACTGGCGGCCGGGGTGTCACCGCCCAGGGCGAACGCCTCGTCGGCCGCGCGGACATGCAGAGCGTCCCGGTCCGGATCGGCGTAGACGGCTACGCTCGCGATCCCGGCGTCCCGGCAGGCACGGGCAACGCGGACAGCGATTTCGCCTCGGTTGGCGATGAGCACCTTGCGCACGATGGCTCCCTCCTTGAAACAAGCTGAGTTTAGGGACTGCCGACACGGTCCTTCGACCCGTCCCCAATGGTGAGCTTGCCCACACGGAGCGTGATTCGAGGCTCGCGCAAGTCGCGAAATCCCTTGTCGCACCACGGTACGACGGGTACCTCCCTCGCACAGTAGCCCGGTTGCCCGGCCCAGGTCTCTGTTCAAGGGGTTATCGGCAGGGGTGGTTTCTTTGTCGAGTCCCTACGAATGGCCGAATGATTCTTTGCCGGAGGACGGCCGGTCGGCTGCCGGACATCGGGCGTGCCGGGACTCTTGTCCCTGCGTTTACCCGTGAGTAGCGTTCGAGATGTCGTACGTAACCGAGGAGTGGGAGCAAACTGTGGCGCGGAGACCGGTAGCTGTCGTGGCCGCGCTTGTTCTGCTCGTGGAAGCCGTGGGCATCGTGATCCTCAACGGCATTCTCGCCACCTTCGTCGGCAAGCAGAACATGTCGCTGGCGCACCTGGACCCGGACGCGATGGTCACCGGCACCTGGGCGATGGGCGGCGTCATGGGGCTCTACCTCGCGGCGTGCGGCGTGGCGCTGCTCCTGATGGGCGTACGGGACCGGGGGCCGGGCCGCGTCGCCAGGATCATGCTCATCAGCTGCGCGGTCGTCCACGGGGTGCTGGGGGCGCTGACGGTGGGGCTGGTGGGGTGGAGCGCGTTCGCGTTCATGATGGTGGTGCTGGGGCTGATTGTGCTGACGCTGCTGGCGTACGGGACGGAGCGGGGTGCCGCCGAGAGCGGGGCTCCGGTCACCGCCTGACCGCCTGACCGCCTGACCGCTAGGCCCAGAGGTCTGTGATCGAGTGGCCCAGCTCGGCCAGCAGCCTGCGCAGCAGCGGCAGGGACAGCCCGATGACGTTCCCGTGGTCGCCCTCGATGGAGTCGATGAACGGAGCCGAGCGGCCGTCCAGCGTGAACGCGCCCGCCACATGCAGCGGTTCGCCGCTCGCGACATACGCGGCGATCTCGGCGTCCGTCGGGTCGCCGAAGTGCACCGTGGTTGACGCGGTCGCCGATGCGCTGCGGCCCGTCGCCGTGTCCGTCACGCAGTGGCCGGTCCGCAGGATGCCCGTACGGCCGCGCATCGCCTTCCAGCGGCTGGTGGCCTCCTCGGCGTCGGCGGGCTTGCCGAGGGCCTCACCGTCGAGTTCGAGCACCGAGTCGCAGCCGATGACGAGCGCTCCGGCGGCCTCGGGGCGGCCGGCCACGGCGGCGGCCTTCGCCTCGGCGAGGAGCAGCGCGAGTGCGGCGGGGCTCGGGGCGCTCAGCGCGTCCTCGTCGACGCCGCTGACGATCACCTCGGGGGCGAGTCCGGCCTGGCGCAGGAGGGCGAGGCGGGCGGGGGAGGCGGAGGCGAGGACGAGGCGGGGGCGGGGGCGCGGAGCGGTCATGGCGGTCATGGGGGTCATGGTAGGTGGACGCCGCCGGCCTCGGTCGCCTCGGTCCCCGGTCGCCTCGGTCTCAGTGCAGGCCGACCACGAACATCGCCAGCACCATGGCCAGCGCCAGCACGAGGCCTACGCGGCGCATCATGGCCTGTACGTCGCGCAGCTCTTTGGGGGGTTCGTTCTCCGGGTCGGACCACAGCATGCGATCGATCCTGGGGGCGGGGGTGGGGGCGGCGCGTGAGTACGGGTACTCAACTTGGCCCCGGGCCCTGGTCGGGGGCGCTGCGAGCCCGGGCCCTTGTCGGGGCTCCGCCCCGAACCCCGCGCCTCAAACGCCGGCGGGGCTGGGTTACACCGGCCAGTACGTGCGGGCCCACGACCTTGGGCCCGGGTTGGGCCTCCGGGTTCGGGCGATGCGCGCAGGGTCCGACCACTGTTCCGGGATCAGTGGGGGCGTTCCCTCCGCGGCGGAGGCCGTTGCCGCGGCGCGCGCCTGGACCACCGCCAGGGCGGCGGCCAGCTCCTCCGGAGTCGGGTTTCCTCGTATGACTTTGATCATCGTCAGGGTCCCTTCCTGGAGGCCTAGAGGGGGATGTTGCCGTGCTTCTTGGGAGGCAGGCTTTCCCGCTTCGTACGCAGCTGACGCAGGCCCCGCACAATGTGCGCCCGCGTCTCCGACGGCATGATCACCGCGTCGACATAGCCGCGCTCCGCCGCCACGTACGGGTTGAGGAGGGCGTCCTCGTACTCCTGGATCAGCTCCGCGCGCGCCGCCTCCTGGTCCTCGGCCGCCGCGATCGTCCTGCGGTGCAGGATGTTCACCGCGCCCTGCGCGCCCATCACCGCGATCTGCGCGGTCGGCCACGCCAGGTTCAGGTCCGCGCCCAGGTGCTTGGAGCCCATCACGTCGTACGCGCCGCCGAAGGCCTTCCGCGTGATCACCGTGATCAGCGGGACCGTCGCCTCCGCGTACGCGTAGATCAGCTTCGCGCCGCGCCGGATGATGCCGCCGTACTCCTGGTCCACGCCGGGCAGGAAGCCCGGCACGTCCACGAAGGTGATCACCGGGACGTTGAACGCGTCGCAGGTGCGCACGAAGCGCGCCGCCTTCTCGGAGGCGTTGATGTCCAGGCAGCCCGCGAACTGCATCGGCTGGTTGGCGACTATGCCGACCGGGAAGCCCTCGACCCGCCCGAAGCCGGTGATGATGTTCGGCGCGAACATCGCCTGCGTCTCCAGGAACTCGCCCTCGTCCAGCACATGCTCGATCGCGGTGTGCATGTCGTAGGGCTGGTTCGCCGAGTCCGGGATGAGGTGGCTGAGCTCGCGGTCCTCGTCGGTCGTCGTCAGGTCCGCCTCCTCCGGGAAGGTGGGCGGCTCGGAGAGGTTGTTCGACGGCAGATACGACAGCAGCGACTTGACGTACTCGATGGCGTCCTTCTCGTCGCCCGCCATATGGTGCGCGACGCCCGAGGTGGTGTTGTGCGTACGGGCTCCGCCCAGCTCCTCGAAGCCGACGTCCTCGCCCGTCACCGTCTTGATGACATCGGGTCCGGTGATGAACATGTGCGAGGTCTGGTCGACCATCACCGTGAAGTCCGTGATCGCGGGGGAGTAGACCGCGCCGCCCGCGCACGGGCCGACGATCAGCGAGATCTGCGGGATGACGCCCGAGGCGTGCACATTCCGCCGGAAGATCTCGGCGAACAGGCCGAGAGCGACCACACCCTCCTGGATGCGCGCGCCGCCGCCGTCGTTGATGCCGATGACCGGGCAGCCCGTCTTCAGCGCGAAGTCCATGACCTTGACGATCTTCTCGCCGTACACCTCGCCGAGCGAGCCGCCGAAGATCGTGAAGTCCTGGGAGTAGACGCAGACCGGGCGGCCGTCGACGGTGCCGTAGCCCGTGACCACGCCATCGCCGTACGGGCGGTTCTTCTCGATGCCGAAATTTGTCGACCGGTGCCTGGCGAACTCGTCGAGCTCTACGAACGAGTCCTCGTCCAGCAGCAGATCCACCCGTTCCCGGGCGGTCAGCTTGCCCTTGGCGTGCTGTTTCTCCACCGCGCGCGCCGAGCCCGCGTGCGTCGCTTCGTCAACGCGGCGCTGCAGATCCGCGAGCTTCCCCGCGGTCGTGTGGAGGTCAATCTCGGACTGCGACATCGGGATGCGGCTCCCTGTCCTGGTCAACGTCAACCGACTGGCTACTGACACGTAGCGTATCGGCGCGCATGGCACTCGGCAGTGCGGCGTTTGACACACCTAACCTGGCTTGCATGACGCCTGAGAACGCATCTGAGAGCGGAAACGGAAGCCGCTGGTCCAATCTGGACCGGCCACCGCTGAACGTGCCCGCGCTGCGCCGTGCGCTGCTTGTGCCCGGCGGGCTGTGGACCTCGCTCGACATCGTGCCGGAGACCGGCTCCACCAACTCCGACCTCGTGGCGCGGGCCGCCGACCTGGAGGAGGGCGCGGTGCTCGTCGCCGAGGAGCAGACCGCGGGCCGCGGGCGGCTGGACCGGAGCTGGACCGCGCCCGCGCGCTCCGGGCTGTTCTTCTCCGTACTGCTGCGGCCCGGCGCCGACGTGCCCGAGGAGCGCTGGACCTGGCTGCCGCTGCTCGCCGGAGTCGCGGCGGCGACCGGCCTCGCCCGGGCCGCCGGCGTCGACATGTTCCTCAAATGGCCCAATGACCTGCTGGTGAAGGTCGAGGGTGAGGAGCGCAAGACCGGCGGGATCCTCGCGGAGCGGGCGAGTGGGGGCGCGGTCGTCATCGGCATCGGTCTCAATGTCACGCTGCGCGCCGACGAGCTCCCCGTCCCGGCCGCGGGTTCCCTCGCGCTGGCGAACGCGGTCTCCACCGACCGGGATCCGCTGCTGCGGGCCGTGCTGCGCTCGCTGGAGCAGTGGTACGGGGACTGGCGCGCGGCGGGCGGTGACCCAGGCCTCTCGGGGCTCCAGGCGGCGTACGCGGCGGGCTGCGCGACGCTGGGCCGTACCGTACGGGCGCAGCTCCCCGGCGACCGCTCCGTCACCGGGGAAGCGGTCGCGCTGGACGGCGCCGGGCGCCTGGTGGTGGCCACCGGGAACGGCGAGCGGCAGGCGATCAGCGCGGGCGACATCGTGCACCTGCGCGGATCGGACTGAGATCGGACGGAGGCATGGGTGAACCTTGGCGGCGGCGCGGACGTGAGCTGGGGCACACCTGCCGTATCGTTGAGGCGATCGAGCGACAGATCGGCAGGATCGGCAGGGCAGTGCGCAGGGAATGGGCAGGAGGCGGCCGGTGACCGTCGGTGACACGAATTCCGGCGCGGGCGCGCGGCCCCCGTCGGACTCTTCGTCCGGCGCGTCCGCCGCCCCGCCCAACGGAGAGACGTCCAACGGAGAAACTCCCAAGGGACACAAGTATTCGTACGCCGCGTCCTCCGCGCATCCGACGCCGCACCATGCCGTCAACCACACGGCGGAGCCGAGCGACGACCCTCTGGCCATCCGTCTTGAGCAGCTCATTCTCGGGGCCGACCGGCGCTACACCGCCTTCCAGGCCGCCCGTACCGCCGGAGTGTCGATGGAGCTCGCCTCCCGCTTCTGGCGGGCCATGGGCTTCGCCGACATAGGGCAGGCGAAGGCGCTGACCGAGGCGGACGTCCTGGCCCTGCGGCGGCTCGCGGGTCTCGTCGAGGCGGGCCTGCTGAGCGAGCCGATGGCCATCCAGGTGGCCCGGTCGACCGGGCAGACCACGGCCCGGCTGGCGGAGTGGCAGATCGATTCGTTCCTGGAGGGCCTCACCGAGCCGCCCGAGCCCGGGATGACCCGTACCGAAGTCACCTATCCCCTGGTCGAGCTGCTCCTGCCCGAGCTGGAGGAGTTCCTGGTGTACGTCTGGCGGCGGCAGCTCGCCGCGGCCACCGGGCGGGTGGTCCAGGCCGCCGACGACGAGGAGATGGTCGACCGGCGGCTCGCGGTCGGCTTCGCGGACCTGGTGGGCTTCACCCGGCTGACTCGGCGGCTCGAGGAAGAGGAGCTGGGCGAGCTGGTCGAGACGTTCGAGACCACCTCGGCGGACCTGGTGGCCGCGCACGGCGGCCGCCTGATCAAGACCCTCGGCGACGAGGTCCTGTACGCGGCGGACGACGCGGGCACGGCGGCGGAGATCGCGCTGCGCCTCATCGAAACGATGACCCACGACGAGACGATGCCGGCGTTGCGCGTCGGCATGGCTTTCGGGACGGTCACGACGCGGATGGGCGATGTGTTCGGTACGACGGTGAATCTGGCCAGCCGGCTCACCTCGATAGCGCTGAAGGACGCGGTGCTGGTCGACGGGGCGTTCGCGGAGGAGCTCGTACGGACCGGGGACGCGCCCGCCTCCGAGACCGAGGCGGCGGAGGCCGCCGCGGCCGCGGAGAAGGAGGGCGAGGAGCCCCCGTCGTACCGCTTCGCGCTTCAGCCGATGTGGCAGCGGCCGGTGCGCGGTCTTGGCTTGGTGGAGCCGTGGCTGCTGTCGCGCCGGACGAGTTCCTGACAGGTCGGGAGCTGGGCCGCGCGCCTATGATCCGGTAGATCTTCGTGCTCTGTGTCCAGTGTCTATGGGGGTGGCCGTCATGTCCGAGCAGCGGTTCGGGGAATTCGTCGTCGTACGCAGGCACGCGCATGTCGCGGAACTCGTGCTCGACCGGCCCAAGGCCATGAACGCCGTCTCCACCGCGATGGCCCGCTCCCTCGCCGCCGCCTGCGACGCTCTCGCCGCCGACCCGGATGTACGCGTCGCCGTGCTGACCTCCACCCACGAGCGCGCCTTCTGCGTCGGCGCCGATCTCAAGGAGCGCAACTCCCTCTCCGACGCCGAACTGGTACGGCAGCGGCCGACCGCCCGGGCCGCGTACACCGGAGTCCTTGAACTGCCGATGCCCACCGTCGCCGCGGTGCACGGCTTCGCGCTCGGCGGCGGGTTCGAGCTCGCGCTCGCCTGCGATCTGATCGTCGCCGACGCCACCGCCGTGGTCGGGCTGCCCGAGGTGTCCGTCGGTGTGATTCCCGGCGGCGGCGGTACGCAGCTCCTGCCGCGCCGGGTCGGTGCCGCGCGCGCCGCCGAGCTGGTCTTCACGGCGCGGCGGGTGGCGGCGGCCGAGGCGCGGGAGCTGGGTCTTGTCGACCTGCTGGCGGACGACGCCCGGACCGGTGCGCTGGAGCTGGCGGCCAGGATCGCGGAGAACTCCCCGGTCGGGCTGCGCGCGGCCAAGCGGGCGCTGCGGCTGGGGCAGGGGCTGGATCTGCGGGCCGGTCTGGAGGTGGAGGACGCGGCCTGGCGGTCCGTGGCCTTCTCCGGGGACCGGGCGGAGGGTGTGGCGGCGTTCAACGAGAAGCGGAAGCCGCAGTGGCCCGGCGAGTGAGTCGCGAGTGGGTCGGTCCGCGACTCGGCCGATCGCATCGGGTCAAAACTCCTAAACTGGACTGATGGGTGAGGATCGGCGGCTGCGGGCCGTGGTGGCACTGGCGCAGGCGATGGCTGCCGCCCGTACCCCGCGCGAATCCTGGCGGGCAGCGGCGGCCGGGGCGTGCGAGGCGCTGGCGGGTTCCTTCGCCGCGCTCTCGGTGTGGGAGCGCGAGCTCGGGCGGCTCAAAGTGCTCGTGAACGCGGGGGAGTGTGCCCCCGGGGAAGAGGAATTCCCCGAGTCCGAGACGTACCCCGTCCATCGCTTCCCCGAGATCGCCGAGTTTCTGCACGAGCGGTGGGCGGGCGGCGGTGAGCCGGACGCCTGGGTGGAGACCGCGGAGGGGCCGGCGGACGCCGCCCGGCACGGCTACTGCCACGAGCGGGTCGCCGCCCTGCGCCGCCGCGGGCGCGGCTGCTGTGTCGTCGCGCCGATCGTGCTGCACGGGCGGGCCTGGGGCGAGCTGTACGTGGCCAGGCCGCAGGGCGTGCCTGTCTTCGGCCGGGACGACGCGGACTTCGCGACTGTTCTCGCCTCCGTCGTGGCGTCCGGGATCGCCCAGACCGAGCGGCTCGAAGAGGTCCGCAGGCTCGCCTTCACCGACCCGCTGACCGGGCTCGCCAACCGCCGCGCGGTCGACGTGAGGCTTGACGAGGCGATCGAGCTCCACCGGGCGGACGGCTCGGTCGTCAGCCTGGTGGTGTGCGACCTCAATGGGCTCAAGCGCGTCAACGACACCCACGGCCACGCGGTCGGCGACCGGCTGCTGGAGCGCTTCGGCTCGGTTCTCTCGCTGTGCGGCGCGATAGTGCCCGGGGCGCTGGTGGCGCGCCTCGGCGGGGACGAGTTCTGTCTCCTGTCGGTCGGCCCTTCCTCGGACGAGGTGGTCCGGGCGGCCGACGAGCTGTGCGTACGGGCAGGGGAGCTGGAACTCGGCGAGGGCGTGGCCTGCGGGGTCGCCTCGACCGGCGATCCGATCGGCGAGGTCCGCTCGGCCCGTCGGCTGTTCCGGCTGGCGGACGCGGCCCAGTACCGGGCGAAGGCGGCGCGCTCGCAGAAGCCGGTGGTGGCGGGGCGCGACGGCACGGTGATCCAGCTGGCCGACACCCCGCCGACCAAGCCGCAGGACCGGCGGCGGTTCCGGGACGCCAGTCCGGAGGACGCCGCCGCTGAACCGTGGAGTGAGCCCTGAGACCCGTGGTGTGACGTTGCGGTAAGGGGTCAACTGGGAGACCGCTAGTGACAGGTCATAATTCAGTCCGTACGCTTCTGAATATGAATATGCATACAGTCGTGGTGGGGACGTCCGGTACCACCGCCGATGACGTCATCGCCGTGGCCCGCGAGGACGCCCGCATCGAGCTCTCCGGCGAGGCCGTCGCCGCCCTCGCCGCCGCTCGCGAAATCGTGGATGCCCTGGCCGCCAAGCCCGAGCCCGTCTACGGCGTCTCCACCGGCTTCGGCGCGCTCGCCACCCGGCACATCAGCCCCGAGCTCCGCGCCCAGTTGCAGCGCAACATCGTCCGCTCGCACGCGGCGGGCATGGGCCCGCGCGTCGAGCGCGAGGTTGTCCGCGCGCTGATGTTCCTCCGCCTGAAGACCGTTGCCTCCGGCCACACCGGCGTACGCCCCGAGGTCGCCCAGACCATGGCGGACGTACTGAACGCGGGCATCACACCCGTCGTCCACGAGTACGGATCCCTCGGCTGCTCCGGCGACCTCGCCCCGCTCTCGCACTGCGCGCTGACGCTGATGGGGGAGGGTGACGCCGAGGGCCCCGACGGCGAGGTCAGGCCCGCGGGCGAACTGCTCGCCGCGCACGGCATCGCTCCCGTAGAGCTGCGCGAGAAGGAGGGCCTCGCCCTCCTCAACGGCACCGACGGCATGCTCGGCATGCTGGTCATGGCCCTCGCCGACCTCCAGCGCCTCTACACCTCCGCCGATATCACCGCCGCCCTCACCCTCGAAGCGCTGCTCGGCACGGACAAGGTCCTCGCCGCCGAGCTGCACGCCCTGCGCCCGCACCCCGGCCAGGCCGTCGCCGCCGCCAATATGAGCGCGGTACTCAAGGGCTCCGGGCTCACGGGCCACTACCAGCACGACGCCGCGCCGCGCGTCCAGGACGCGTACTCCGTACGCTGCGCCCCGCAGGTCGCCGGCGCGGGCCGGGACACTCTCGCCCACGCCCGCCTGGTGGCCGGCCGCGAGCTCGCCGCGGCCGTCGACAACCCGGTGATCCTGCGCGACGGGCGAGTGGAATCCAACGGCAACTTCCACGGCGCGCCCGTCGCGTACGTCCTGGACTTCCTCGCCATCGCCGCCGCCGACCTCGGATCCATCACCGAGCGCCGCACCGACCGGCTGCTCGACAAGAACCGCTCGCACGGCCTGCCGCCGTTCCTCGCGGGGGACGCGGGCGTCGACTCGGGCCTGATGATCGCTCAGTACACGCAGGCGGCCCTGGTCAGCGAGATGAAGCGGCTCGCCGTCCCGGCATCGGCCGACTCGATCCCGTCCTCCGCGATGCAGGAGGACCATGTCTCCATGGGCTGGTCGGCCGCGCGCAAGCTGCGTACCGCCGTCGACGCCCTGAACCGGATCATCGCGGTCGAGTTGTACGCCGCGACCCGCGCCATCGAGCTCAGGGACGGGCTGACCCCCGCGCCCGCCTCACGGGCCGCCATCACGGCGCTGCGCGCGGCGGGAGTCCAGGGCCCAGGTCCGGACCGTTTCCTCGCGCCGGACCTGGCGGCCGCGGACGCGTTCGTACGGGACGGGAAGCTCATCGAGGCAGTGGAGCGGGTGACTGGACCGCTCGCCTGAGCCGCCTGAGCCGCGGGTGTCGTCGGTGTTGTCGGTGTCAGAGGGGGAGCAGGGGCCCGCGCTTGCGCACCGAGTACGCCACGAATCCCGCGCCGACGCCCAGGAACCCCGTACCGCCGATCAGATACGGGGTGGTCTCCACGCTCCCGGTGTCGGCCAGCCTGAGCTCTCCCGAGGTCGCGCCGATGCCGTTCTGCTGTCTCGGCGCGGCCTCCTGCTCGGACGTGGCATTCGCGGAGGGAACAAACCACAGCGCGCACAGCAGAGTCCCTGCGGCAGTGGCGGTCAGCAGCGGTCGACGTGCGATGGACACAGACTCGAGCCTCCTTGAGGCAACCTCGAATGGGCCTGGTGCGCTGATGTTAATGAAAGCAGCGGGTCGTGGGATAGCCGCGGCGGCAAGAGCTTTACGCTCCGTTGTATGACCGCTTCTGAAGTTTCACGGTATGTGCGTCTACGGGTGGAATTGGTGCTGGAGATCGTGGACTCCGGCGAGCTGACCAGTGAAGCGCTCGACCGCATCGCGGCCGACGAGACCATGCCGGACGAGGAGCGCGCCCACGCCCAGTCTGCGGTACGCGAGGAGGGAGCGGAGGCCATCGCCTATCTCATCGACCCCTTCGACCTGGTCAGTGAGATGCCGGGGGTGGAGCTCGCGCAGGCGTCCTGGAGCACCGAGCAGGTCGACCACGGCCCCGAGGGCATCGAGTTCGACCCCGATGCGGAGGAGTGGGACCAGGACGAGGAAGATGGCGAGGGCGACGCGTACAGCGAACAGGACGCGAAGGCCGACTCGGAGCCGGGGCCGCCGCGACAGTGAATCGGAACCCGGCCGGAGTTTTCCGGAGTTTCTGGGAGTGGTGTTGCCCACATCTTGGGCGGGTGTGGAACCGGATGGCCGGGAATCGGTGTTTTCAAGAATGTCCAGAGCAGTTGGCGCAGTGGGCAGGGGATTCAGCGACGATGGAGAAACGTGTGATCACGGACAGCAAGCGGCGCAGGGGCCTTATGGTCACGTCCGCGATGCTCGGCGGCGTGCTGGTGTTGTCGGGCTGCAGTAGCAGCGACGGGGACAAGGGCGGGGACAAGGGCGCAGCCGAGGGCTCGAAGGGGTCGCAGGCCCAGGTCGACGAGGCAGCGGCGAAGGAGACCTCGAAGGCCCGAATAGTCATTCTGCCGAAGAACGGTACGACCAACGCGGGCATCAACGACGACGCCAAGGTCACCGTCACCGATGGCACCCTGACCACGGTCACGATGACCACCGCGGGTGGCGAGGCCGTCAAGGGCACGATGGCCGCCGACAGCAAGAGCTGGAAGCCCGACGCGCAGCTCGAGCGCTCCACGGCGTACAAGATCGCCGCCACCGCGAAGGACACCGCGGGCCTGGAGGCCCACGAGAACTCGTCCTTCACCACGGTCTCGCCCGCCAACAGCTTCATCGGCAACTTCACGCCGGAAGACGGTTCCACCGTCGGCGTCGGCATGCCGGTGTCGATCAACTTCAACAAGGCGATCACGGACAAGAAGGCCGTCCAGTCCGGGATCACTGTGAAGTCGAGCAGCGGCCAGGAGGTCGTCGGCCACTGGTTCAACGGGCAGCGTCTTGACTTCCGCCCCGACCAGTACTGGCAGGAGGGCTCGACCGTCACCCTGACCCTGAACCTCGACGGGGTCGAGGGCGCCGAAGGCGTCTTCGGCGTCCAGAAGAAGACGGTCACTTTCAAGATCGGCCGCAACCAGGTCTCCACCGTCGACGCCAGCGCCAAGACGATGACGGTCACCCAGGACGGCAAGACGGTCAGGACCATCCCGATCTCCGCGGGCTCCGCGGAGAACCCGACGTACAACGGGCAGATGGTGATCTCCGAGAAGTTCACGGAGACCCGGATGAACGGCGCGACGGTCGGCTTCACGGATGACGACGGCAAGGGCGAGTACGACATCAAGGACGTCCCGCACGCCATGCGGCTGTCCACGTCGGGCACGTTCATCCACGGCAACTACTGGGGCGCCGACTCGATCTTCGGGAGCGCGAACACCAGCCACGGCTGTGTGGGCCTCAACGACGTCAAGGGCGCGGGCGACCCGAAGCAGCAGGCCGCCTGGCTGTTCAACAACTCGATCGTCGGCGATGTCGTGATCGTCAAGAACTCCAAGGACAAGACCATCCAGCCGGACAACGGCCTCAACGGCTGGAACCTGAGCTGGGCGCAGTGGAAGGCGAACTCCGCGGTCTGAACAACAGACGAAGGCGGCGGCACCCTGTGAAGGGTGCCGCCGCCTTCGTCTGTGGAAGCTAGGCCGCGTCGGCGTCCGCCGCCGTGTCCGCTCCGTCCCCTCCCTCTGCTCCCTCTGCTCCGTCCGTGCCCCAGCCCGCCAGCAGCCGCAGCGAATCAGCCGACGGGGTCCCCGGCTCCGCCTGGTAGGTGACCATCGTCAGCTCGTGTTCGCCGGACAGCTGCAAGGCCTCGCAGGACAACGTCAACTCGCCCACGAGCGGATGGCGCAGCCGCTTGGTCCCGTGGCCCTTGTCCTGGACGGTGTGCGCGGCCCAGAGCATGCGGAACTCCTCGCTCTTGACCGACAGCTCGCCGATCAGCGCGGTCAGCTGCGGATCGTCGGCCGCGCACCCCGCGTAGATCCGCAGCGCGCTCACCACATCCGTTGCCTTGGACTCCCAGTCGACGTACAGGTCGGGGGAGTTGGGGTCGAGGAAGACGAGCCGCGCCATGTTCCGCTCCTGCGGCGGCAGCGCGGCGAAGTCGCCGAGCAGCGCGCGGGCCAGCCGGTTCCAGCCCAGGATGTCCAGGCTCGGCCCCAGTACGTACGCCGGCACCACCCCCTCCATCGCGTCCAGCAGATGCCGCACCCCCGGGCGCAACTGCTTCGGCCGTCGTACGCACCGCTCCTTCTTCAGCTTCGGCTTGGCGAGGTGGGTGAGATGGCCGCGCTCGGTTTCGGACAGCCGCAGCGCCCGTGCGATCGCGTCCAGGACTTCGGTGGAGACATTGCGGCCGTTGCCCTGCTCAAGGCGTGTGTAGTACGCGACGGAGACCCCGGCGAGCTGCGCGAGCTCTTCGCGGCGCAGCCCGGGGACGCGGCGGTAGCGGCCCAGCTGCGGCAGACCCACGTCCTGCGGTCGCAGCCGGGCGCGGCGGGAGCGGAGGAATTCGCTGAGTTCGGCGCGCTGGTCCATGGCAGCCAGTATCGCGGTTCACCGTCGCGGGAGACAGAAGATCCTGTCCCTGCCAGTAGTACGCACACTGGGCGTAGGCACAGCAGAGGGCTGGGTGGACGGCCGATCACGAGGCAGGCTGTCCACCATGACCACCACCGTTTCCCCGGACACCGCACCATCCACGATCACCGCCTACCCGGCGTACGCCGCGCCCGCCGCCAACGCTGCGCTGGAGCGGACCACCGTCCCGCGCCGCGCTGTGCGCGAGCACGATGTCCTCATTGAGATCAAGTTCGCGGGCATCTGCCACTCCGACATCCACCAGGCCCGCGACGGCTGGGGCGAGGGCATCTTCCCGATGGTGCCGGGCCACGAGATAGCGGGCATCGTCGCCGAAGTCGGCCCCGGGGTGACGAAGTTCGCGGTCGGCGACCGGGTGGGCGTCGGCTGTCTGGTCGACTCCTGCCGTGAGTGCGACAACTGCGAGGCGGGCCTGGAGCAGTACTGCTCGGGCGGCTCCGTCGCCACGTACAACGGGCTCGACAAGGAGGGCGAGCCGACCTACGGCGGCTACTCCACCCACATCGTCGTCGACGAGGCGTTCACGCTGCGCATCCCCGACGGGCTTTCGCTGGATGTGGCTGCCCCGCTGCTGTGCGCGGGCATCACGCTCTACTCGCCGCTCGCCCACTGGCAGGCGGGCCCCGGCAAGAAGGTCGCCATCGTCGGCCTGGGCGGCCTCGGCCACATGGGCGTCAAGATCGCGCACGCGCTGGGCGCCGAGGTGACCGTGCTCAGCCAGACGCTGCGCAAGCAGGAGGACGGGCTGAAGCTGGGCGCCGACCACTACTACGCGACCAGCGACGAAGCGACCTTCGAGAAGCTCGCGTCGACCTTCGATCTGATCCTCTCGACGGTGTCCGCGCCGCTCCCGCTGGACCAGTACCTGAGCCTGCTGAAGACGGACGGCGCGCTGGTGAACGTGGGCGCTCCCGAGGAGCCCGTCTCGCTCAACCTGTTCTCCGTCATCGGGGGCCGGAAGAGCCTCGCGGGCTCGGGGATCGGCGGCATCCAGGAGACGCAGGAGATGCTCGATTTCTGCGCCGAACACGGCTTGGGCGCGGAGATCGAACTGATCCGCGCGGACGAGATCAACGAGGCGTACGAGCGGGTGCTCGCGAGCGACGTCCGCTACCGCTTCGTGATCGACACCGCGACGATCTAGGACGATCCAGGAGCCAGGCGGGGCTTGCGCCCCGCGCTCGGGGCGTGCGGGGGCCGCCGGATGGTGTGAGGGGCCCGGCCGGGCCCTCACTCCGGCACATGGCACACCGCCTCCACGTTGTTGCCGTCCAGGTCCCTGACGAACGCGCCGTAGTAGTCCGGGTGGTACTCCGGCCACACCCGGGGCTCGTGCAGCACCTCCCCCCCCGCCTCGACGGCCGCCGCGTGGAACGCCCGCACCCCAGCGCGGGTGGCCGCCGTGAAGGCGATGTGCACCTCGCGCGCCCGGCCCTCTGTCGTCACCGGGCCGATCCAGAACGTCGGCTGCGCCGTGCCGAATCCGATCACCTCACCGAAGTCGAGCAGCCGCTTTCCGCCGAGCGGAGCGAGCACCCTGTCGTAGAAGGCGGCACTCGCCGCCGGGTCCTCCACCTGTACAGAAATGTGATCAATCATGCGTCCAGCGTGACAGACGCCACTGACAATCGGCCCTCAGCAGGACCTCGGCGGGGCCTCAGCAGGCCTTCAGCAGGGAGAACGGCGCGTCAGCCGGTACGCCGAGTCCAGCCGGTATTCGCCCGCCCGCTCCACCGTCAGCCGCGTCCACTCACCCTCCTGCCGCAGGCAGGCCCCCTTCGCCCGCAGCCACGGCGAGTACGCGATCCGCACCGTCACCGACCCGGCCGCGGGCATCCGTACGACCAGCTCCGCGTCGTCGCCGCGTACGACCGTGGCCGGGGCGCCGGCCAGCGCGACCGCGTCCCGGACCCGGTAGACCGTCCATCCGTCGTCCTGCCAGACCCGCTCCAGCCAGTCCGGGCCGCTCCTGACGATCGCCGCCTCACCCTCGGCGGGCCCGTCCGGCTGCCCGTGGTGCAGCACCACCAGGCCGACCGCCCAGCGGTCCAGCCACTGCCGGTACGTCGCCGGGGTCAGCGAACCGTCGTAGAAGAGCCGCCCGCGCTCGACGTCGAGCTGCCGGTTCCAGCCCCGCGCCATATTGATGTGCGGGGCGAGGAGGGTCGCCTCGCGGTGGTTGCGGGCGGGGACGACCTCGACACGCGTACGGTCCGCGCCGAGGCGCTCCAGCTCCCGTACGAGACCGTCGGTGTGCGAGGCCCACGCGGGCACTGTGTTGGAGACGACCAGGTCGTCCTCGGTCTTGTCGATCAGCCAGTGCGTGTTCATGGCGAGCGCGCCCGCGAGTACGGCGGCGGGCAGGACCCTGTTCAGCCTGTTCAGCCTGCCCAGCCCGTGCGCCATGATCGCCGCCAGCAGCACCGGCGGCCCCACCAGACCCACCAGGCGCTCGACGTTCGTACCGATGGGCGAGGCGATGAGATACGTCAGGACGACGCCGACGCCGTACACACCGGCCCCGTACCGCACCACCCGCCAGGCGCGCGGCGCCGCGATCGCCACGGCGGCGGATGCGGCCAGTGGCATCCACAGTTTGCCCGTCGCCATGGGCTGCTCGCCCTGGAAGGGGAAGAGCAGCGTCACCACGGCGATGACGCAGAACGGCGGCAGCGCGAGCGCGGCTCCCTTGCGCCACTGCCGGTCCAGGAGATACGCCGCCCCCGCCACCGCCAGGAAGAGCCCGGCGACCGGGCTCGCCATGGTCGCGAGCGCCGCGCACCCGGCCGCGGCGGCCGTCCCGCGCCGCAGGCACACCACCACGGCGAGCAGCCCGATCGCGACGCCCAGCGCGAAGGTCGTACGACCGGAGGCGACGTTGCACCAGAGCGCCAGCGCCCCCAGCAGCGCGGGCCACACCGGCCGCCGCACTCCGCTGCGTACGAACAGGAGGCCCAGCACCCAGGTCCCGGCCAGACCGGCGGCGACGGACACCGTGCGCACGCCGAGGACGGCCATCAGCGGGGGAGTCAGCAGGCTGTAGTTCGCGGTGTGCGTGCCGCCGTACCAGGAGAGGTTGTACGCCGAGGTGGGGTGGCGCTCCGCGAACCCGGCCCAGGCGAGCTGCGCGGCCAGATCGCCGCCGCCGGTCGCGAGCCAGATGGCCCACACGACGTACAGGGGCAGGGCGACGGCGGTCGCGATGAGCGGGACGCGCCACCACCACGCTGGTGACGCGTCCCGCACCATGACGCCCGCTGCCTGCTCAGTCTTTTCGCTGATCCCCACGCGGCAAACCCTAATGGGGGCCCTACGCGTCCATGCGGGGCGCTCTCAACTCCAACCGCTCGCCCGGGAACCCGCTGCGGAAGCGCCGGTCGTGCGAGACCGCGACCACGGCGCCCTCGTACTGGGCGAGGGCCTCCTCCAGCTCCTCCACCAGGCTCAGCGCCACATGGTTGGTCGGTTCGTCGAGTACGAGAAGGTCGGCGGGGGCGCTCATCAGCCGGGCCAGTTCCAGCCGCCGCTGCTGGCCGATCGAGAGGGCCGCGACGGGGACGTTCAGGTCCTCCTCGCGAAACAGGCCGAGGGCCAGCAGCTCCGCCGCATACTCCTCCGGCAGTCCGCGACGGCCCGCGGCGAAGGCGGTCAGCAGCGGCCTGCGCGAGGGCGCGGCGGGCAGCTCCTGCGGGAGATAGCCGATCGTGGCCTGGCCGGCGCGGCGGACCGTACCCCTGTCCGGGCACAGAACTCCGGCGAGTACGCGCAACAGGGTGGTTTTGCCCGCGCCGTTGGGGCCGGTGACGAGGAGCCGCCCGCCGGGTTTCAGGCGCAGCCGCCCGTCCAGGCGCAGCCGGTCGCCGACGGCGATGTCCGTCAGCTCGGCGAGCGGCCCCGTCCCGCTGTCTTCGGGGCGGCCGGTCGTCGTCGGTCGCGCCGTGAAGCGCAGCGGCTCGGGCGGCGCCTGGACGGGCTCCCGCCGCAGCCCTTCCAGCCGCTGCCGGGCCGCCCTGACCTGCCCGGACAGCTTGGCCTCATGTGAGCGGCGGTGCTTGCCGAACCCCTGCTGAGGGTCCTTCCCGGTGGACGCGAGCCGCTGCCCGGCGGCGGCCACGAGCTCTTCCGTACGGGCGAGGTCGGCCAGCCACTCCTGGCGGTCCTGCTCCCAGCGGCGGCGGGCGGCGGCCTTCGCGGTGCGGTAGCCCGCCCAGCCGTCGCCGTACCGTGTGACCGCGCGGGTGTCCCGGTCGACGTCGAGGATCGTGGTGGCGACGCATTCGAGGAAGGCCCGGTCGTGGGTGACGGCGACGACGCTGCCACGGTGCGACCGCAGCCGCTCCTCCAGCCACTCGGTGGCCTGCTGGTCGAGGTGGTTGGTGGGCTCGTCGAGCAGCAGCAGTTCGGGGGAGGCGGCCAGCACACAGGCGAGCGCGAGCCGTGACTGCTCCCCGCCGGAGAGGGTGGCGAGGGGCCGCTCGCGGGTGAGGTGGGCGAGGCCGAGCCCATGGAGGGCGGCGTCGACGCGGGCGTCGGCCTCGTAGCCGCCGCGCTCCTCGTAGGCGGTGAGCAGATTCCCGTACGCGGTGAGGGCGCTGTCGGTGGCGTTGACCAGAGTTTCCTCAGCCTGGCGTATCCGCCGCTCCAGGTCACGCAGGTCCGCGAGCGCGGCGTCGACGGTGTCCTGGACGGTGTGTTCGGGGCCGACGCGGAACGTCTGGGCGAGGGTCTGGGCGAGGTGGCCGGTACCGCCGGGGGCCTGAACGGTGATCTCACCGGAGTCCGGCGGCTCGTCCCCGGCGAGCAGCCGCAGCAGAGTGGACTTGCCGGAACCGTTCTCCCCGATGACGCCGGCGCGCTCGCCGGGGCGGACGGTCAGCGACACCTGATCGAGGACGGCTCGGTCTCCGTACGCCTTGGAGACGTCTTTCATGGTCAATTGGGCGCGAACGCGCATGATCTTTCCCTGGCAAGAGCTGGGTTCTTCCGGACAGGCGGAGAAGCACGCCCCGGATCAGAGAAAGAAGTAGTGCGAATGTGAACCCATGGGATCCAGTGAACCATGGCCTCCCGCCGGACCGGGAATGGTTTTTTCCCCGGTGTGGTGTTGCTGCTGGACGGCAAGAACTTCGCCACAGTGGCCACACTCGGCCCGGGCGGAGCGCCCCAGTCGTCGGTGGTGTGGATCAAGCGCGACGGCGACTCGCCGTGACGGCGAAGCGTAGGTGTTCACCGACGCCGACGCGGTGTGTCAACACCGCGCCGCCTCACGTGATTTCGCGGGTGGCAGAACGCCGCGCCCTCCCAGTGGCGCGGAACGCTCATACCCTGAAGCGGTGAGCAGCCACGCGTCGAACCAAGCCCGCGTCATTCCACTGCGCCCGGCTACAGCGGCCCCGGCAGCCCCTGCGGCTCCCGCGGTCAGAGAGCCTCTCTGGCGGGACGTCGTCGGTGACGTACTGCGCCGCGAGCGCCTCGCCCAGGAACGTACGCTCAAGGACGTGGCCGACACGGCGCGGATCTCGACGCCGTATCTCTCCGAGCTGGAGCGCGGCCGCAAGGAGGCCTCGTCCGAGGTCCTCGCGGCTGCCGCCCGCGCCCTTGGCCTCGGGCTCGCCGATCTGCTCGCGCTGGGGCAGGACGAGCTGGCCCGCCTCGCGCGGGCGAGGGTGGCCAGGACCCGTACCACTTCGCAGCACGACCTCAGCTCGCAGGCGTCGGCGCGGACGGCCTCGCGGCAGGGCGAAGTGCGCCTCGCCGCCTGAGGGACGAGCGCGCCGAGCGCGTCAGGCGGCTACCCGCCGCCGGCTGACAACCTCGTCCGCGAGTCCGTACGCCACCGCCTCCTCCGCGGTGAAGACCTTGTCGCGGTCCATGTCCGCCCGCAGGGTCGCGACATCGTGCTTCGTATGCCGGGACAGGACCTCCTCCACCTGGGAGCGGATCCGGAGCATCTCCTTGGCCTGGAGGCTGAGGTCCGAGACCGTCCCCTGCCGGCCGCCGCTCGCGGGCTGGCCCATCAGCACCCGGGCGTGCTCCAGGATGAACCGCCGCCCGGGGTCTCCCCCGGCCAGGAGCACGGCCGCGGTCGAGGCCGCCTGTCCGACGCAGAACGTCGAGATGGGCGCGCCGATGTAGGTCATCGTGTCGTAGATCGCCATGAGCGAAGTGAACGAGCCGCCCGGCGAGTTGATGTAGATCGCGACCTCGCTTTCGGGGCTCGCGGACTCCAGATGGAGCAACTGCGCGATGACGACGTTTGCCACGCCGTCATCGATCTCGGTGCCGAGGAAGATGATCCGCTCGGCCAGCAGCCTGCTGAAGACGTCGTACGACCGCTCCCCTGAAGGCGTGCGCTCGACGACGTTCGGGATCGTGTACTGGCCCATGTCAGACACCCAGCCCTATCCGTCGCCGCGCGGCGGCCGGGCGGACGTCCGCGAGCGACTCCACGACGCTGTCGACCATGCCGTACTCCTTCGCCTGCTCGGCCGTGAACCACCGGTCGCGGTCGCCGTCGCGGGAGATCGTCTCCTCGGTCTGACCGGTGTGCTCGGCGGTGATCCGCTCGATGGCCTTCTTCGTGAATTCGAGGTTCTCGGCCTGGATAGCGATGTCGGCGGCGGTTCCGCCGATGCCCGCCGACGGCTGGTGCATCATGATGCGCGCGTTCGGCAGCGCGTAGCGCTTCCCGGCCGTGCCGACGCTGAGGAGGAACTGCCCCATGCTGGCGGCGAACCCCATGGCGAGGGTGGATACGTCGTTCGGGATCAGCCGCATCGTGTCGTAGATCGCCAGCCCCGCCGTCACCGACCCGCCCGGGCTGTTGATGTAGAGGCTGATGTCGGTCTGCGGGTCCTCGGCGGAGAGGAGGAGCAGCTGCGCGCAGACGCGGTTCGCGGAGACCTCGTCGACCTGGGTGCCGAGGAAGACGATCCGCTGGGTGAGCAGCTGCGCGGCGAGGTGGTCGTCGAACCGGGTCGGTGGCGTGTCGTCCTCGGCGGCTCGTGGGGTCAGGGTGAGTGGTGCCATCGGTCCTCCACGGGGTGACGGCGCGACTGCTGTCGCGGCGGTCTCCCCACTGTCGGGCCGCTTGTGGCACCACGTCAGGAATGTAGGCCCGCAGCAGATTCGCTGACGGCAGAGCATCGCGCCGGCTCTCGGTCGGTTCGTACGGCGGGCAGCGCGGCGTTGGTGACCAGGGCCAGGTCAAGCGTGTGGTGGCGACCCGGGATCCACTGACCGCCGATCAGCGGAAGGCAGGCGATATTGGGCGTGGGCCCGCAGGTCCAGTCAAGCTCGCCCGCCACGGTCGACAGCCGCGTACGGGCGAAGGTGTCCGCCACGGCTCGTCGGTCGGTGGGTTCCCGCAGCTGCCGGCCGAGGGGACCCACGGGAATTCGCTAATCGCGGTCCAGTAAACGGGCCAGTTCGACGCGTGAACGCACCCCCAGGAGAGCGAAGACGTTCCGCAGATGGTGGTCGACGGTGCGCGGGCTCAACGAGAGCCGGATCGCCACCTCCCGATTGGTCGCGCCCTGCGCCACGCACCGGGCTATGCGCTCCTGCTGCGGAGTCAGCAGGCCCAGCGGGCCGGTGTCGGTGTTCCCCGACACCGCCTCACCGGCGGCGCGCAGTTCCCCCGAGGCGCGCTCCGCCCACACCCGGGCGCCACAGCGTTCGAAGGCCACCAGGGCGTCACGCAGCGGCCCGCGCGCTTCCCGGGTCCTGCGCTGTCGGCGCAGCCACTGCCCGTACAGCAACTGCGTGCGGGCGCCCTCGAAGTCGCCGCCCGCGCGCGCGTGGTGGGCGAGCGCCTCCTGGTACCGGGCGTCGGCTTCCTGGGGAGGAGCCAGCAGCGCCCGGCAACGGGCCAGTTGGGCGGGGGCCTGGGGGTCGGCGGTTCCGGCGGTCCACACCGCGAACTCCTCGACCACCGTCGCCGCCTCCGGTGCGCGGCCCGCGAGCACCGCGGCCTCCACGAAGCACGGCGCCAGCAGCATCCGGGCCGCGAAGTGACCACGCAGGGGTCCGGGACCGACCAGCGGGAAGAGCCGCGCGGCGGCCTCGGCGGATCTTCCCTCGGCCAGGTCCGCGCGGGCGACCGCCCAGGTGGCGAGGGTCGCGGCCTGGGCGAGGCCGTGCGGCCCCGCGTCCTTCGCGGTGGCCTCGGCATGCTCGGCGCAGGCGGCCGCGCCGCCCTCCACGGAGGCGGCGAGCGCGAGCACGGCGTGCAGGTGGGCCGCCTTGTTGCGCTGGCCCAGCCGGTGGGCGGCGAGCAGCCCCTCCGTCGCGTGGACGCGGGCGCGCGCGTGCCGGCCCGCACGCAGTTCGCCGTACGCGAGGTGCTCCAGCGCCTGCGGCAGCAGCGACTCCGGTCCGTGGACGCGGACGGCGGCAAGCGCTCTGGCTCCCGCCCGGCAGGCCGCGTCGATCTCACCGAGGACGAGCGCGGCGAGCGCCGTACGCAGCAGCGCGGCCGGATCGCCGGTAGCGGCGGCCGCGGAGTCGAGGCAGCCACGCAACAGGACGCGGCCGCCCTCGCGCCGCCGCCGCCCTTCGCCGAACACCGCGTACATGCCCGCCCGGTATCGCTCCAGCGCCGGGTCGGGCTGCGGCGCCGGTATCCGGCTCCACGCGTCGAGGCAAGCGGGCGCGTCCCCCATTGCCCAGGCGGCCTCGGCCGCGCCGATCAGGGCTTCCACGGTCCGCTCGGCGTCGCGCGGAGCGAGCAGCGCCGCCGCGGTGAGCAGCGCCTCCCGGGCGTCGGCCACCGGCCCGTCGCGCAGGGCGAGCAACCCGCGTACGTAGTGGGCGCGGCCGGGCGCCGGTACGACACGCACCTGGGCCAGCAGGTCGCGGGCCCGCCCGGGGTCCCCGCCGAGCCAGGCGTGCTCCGCCGCGGCGGCCAGCCGGTCGCCGCGAAGCGCCTCGTCGGGAGAGAGCGCGGCGGACCGGGCGAGAGCCACGGCTCGCTCCGCGTGCGGCCGGGGTGCGACGGCCGCCCGTGCCAGCGCCTCCGCGAGCGCCGGGTCGTAGCGGTCCGCCGCACAGGCCCGCTGGACCAGCCGTGGCAGTGTCCGGTGCGGGCCGTCGAGCAGTGTGGCCAGCAGGACGTGTACGGCACGGCGGCGGGCGAGCGGGGTGCGGCGCAGGAGGGCGGTTCGCAGCAGCGGATGGGTGAAGCGGATCCGTACGCCGTCGTCGTGGACCGCGCCCGCCCGCTCGGCCGGTCCCAGGTCGCCGGGATCGAGCCCGGCCACCTGCCCGGCGCGCATCAGCAGCGCTCCGTCCGCGCCGGCTTCGTGGGGCTCGTGCTCCTGCGCGGCGGCGGCGAACAACAGCAGCAGGCGGGTGTCCTCGGGGAGCGAGTCGAGGAGGGCGGCGTACGCCTCCAGTACGCGCTCGGCGCCCGGCAGCGGGCGGGGCAGCGGGGCGCGACCGGCCAACTGGTCCCGGGTGAGCCGACCGGCCGCCGCAGTGAGGATCAGCGGATTCCCGGCAGCCGCGCGCCGCAGCTCCTCCCGTACGGCGGGATCGGTCCGGCCGTCCGTCAGCCGGTCGATGAGAGCGGTGGCGGCGTGGTCGTCGAGCGGGCCGGGATGGAGGCGGGCAAGGCCTCCGAACGCATCCTGTTCGCCGTGGCGTTGGGCTTCGCTGATCAGTACGGCGACCCCGAGGCCGGGTTCGAGCCGACGGGCGGCGAAGCCGAGCGCCGCCCGCGAGTCGCGGTCCCACACGTGGGCGTCGTCGACGCAGACCAGCAGCGGGCGACGGGCCCCGAGGGTGCGCAGCAGGTCGAGGAGCGCGGTGGGCGCCAGGCCGGCGCGCAGGGCGTCGGTGGCCACCACGGGCAGCGGTACGGGGGCCGAGCAGAGCAGCGCGTGCAGACCGCTGTAGGGCAGCAGTTGTTCGGCGGGCGTGGCGGCGGCGTACAGCACGGGCCCGTCGCCGTAGCTGTCCATGGTGTGCCGCAAGAGGGCGGTGCGGCCGAGACCGGGTGGTGCGGTGAGTACGAGCGTGCTGCCGCTACCGTCTCTCAGGCGGGCCAACAGGGTGTCCAGAGCCGCGAGTTCACCGCTTCGGCCGTACAGCCGGAGGGGACTGCGCACGGTCGTCGATGAGGTCATGGCCTGTTACGTTACTTCCGCGTAACCAGGCCTGGAAGCCTCGCGTCCGCCCGTACCGCGGGCGCCGGGAACATATTGGACCGGCTCCCAACCAGGCGCGCCTGCGGCTGTGCGGGGACACAGCCGCAGGCGCCCGGGTGGCTTCGTACGGCCACGCGCCTGACGTCGATCGTCAGGAGGTGTGCGGGCAGTTGCCCCGGTACTCCTCGATGGTCGCGCTCGGACTCGGCAGCGGGCAGAGGAACTGCTCGTAGCGGGTGTCGTTGTCGATGAACCGCTTCAGCCAGGAGACGCTGTACTTCGCGATGGTCGTGTTCGACGTGTTCGGCGTGGAGTGAGTGGCGCCGTTGAGCTCCAGATACGCCTTGTCGAGGGTGCTGGGCAGCGAGTTGTAGAACGGCTCCGAGTGCGAGGAGACGGAAGCGACGGTGTCCCCGTCAGCGCCCACCACCAGGGTGGGTGTCCGCAGTTCGGGCCACGTCTTGTCGGTGTTCCAACCGGTCAGGGGGATCGCCGCCTGTAGCGACGGACGGCTCTTGGCGGCCTCCAGACTGCCGCCTCCACCCATCGAGTGGCCCATGACACCGAGCCGTGTGCTGTCGATCCGGGCGCGGACCGAACTGCTCCCGGTCAGATAGTCGAGCGCGGCGAGGAGCTGCCGCCCCCGGCTCGCGGGCTGGTCGAACCCGGAGTTGGTGTCGATGGTGAAGACGACGAAGCCCTGGGAGGCAAGGCGCGGACCGAGCCAGGAGACGCTGGACTGGGAGGCGGTGAAACCGGGCGAGATGGCGATGGCCCCGAAGGTGCCGTCCGCGGTGGACGTCGGGTAGTAGATGGTGCCGCCGCCGAAGCCCGAGACGCTCGACGAGGAGACTGAGGTCTGCGACACGGCGTAGGAGCCGCGGGAGGCCTCGATGCTGGAGACGGTCGGGGCGGGACCGCGCTCGTACGGGTTGTCGGCGGCCTGGGCGGCGGTGCCCGGCGTCAGAGTGGTGAACAGGGCGGTGGCCACGAGGGCTGAGGCCGGCGCCAATCGGGTCGTACGCGAGCGGCTCGTCGAGGCGGAACGGCGGCGTGGGGAGGTGGCGAGGTGTCGCACGAGGGGGGTCCTCTCGGCCGTGGGGAGCCACGCCGGGAGGGGATCAAGGACCGCGGTCCTGGGCCTTCGGGATGCACCGGGTGGCTACCACCTGTTGGTTGGCGGTAGCCACACGGTCGTGGTGCACCCGGTGAACACACATCGGCTAGTTCACCGGTCCTCTGAGCGTGGACCGCCGACCGAACGTGAAAACGGCGCGTGACCCGGACGACGACGCGCTTGGACGGCCGAGCCGGAACGGAAACCGTTCAGCTCGGCCGTCCAATGGCTTCGAATACACTTTCCCGGTGACCGAAACCCTGCCCCCCTGTCCCCAGTGCTCCAGCCCGTACACCTACGAGATGGGTTCACTCCTGGTCTGCCCCGAGTGCGCGCACGAGTGGGCTCCCACGTCCGCCGCACCCGCGAGCACCGCCGAAGAGGGAGTGATCAGGGACGCGGTCGGCAACGTGCTGGCCGACGGCGACACGGTCACCGTGATCAAAAGCCTCAAGGTCAAGGGCAGCCCGGCCGGCATCAAGGCAGGGACCAAGGTGCGCAATATCCGTCTCGTGGACGGCGTGGACGGTCACGACATCGACTGCAAGGTCGACGGCTTCGGTGCCATGCAGCTCAAGTCCAGCGTGGTCAAAAAAGCCTGACCCGGTACGTTCGTCCTGATCGGTCAGCGAGCGAGCGCCGTCATCGGCCGCGGGCGCCGCAGCAGCCACTGCCAGAAACTGCGGCGGGGTGGCTTGGGCGGCCGTACCGTGACGCTGCCGCTGTGCACTTTCCCCGTCACATGGACGCGCAGCCGGGCTGGCGACGAGGGGTCGAGCTGGGCTCGATTGCGCACGCTGCCGCTGCTCACCGTCACATCATCGACGTCCACGTAAACGTCCGGCGGAACCACCAGAGTCACCGACCCGCTGCGCACCGACACGCTGATCTCCAACGTGGGCAACGTGATGACCGCGCTGGTGAAATCAAGTTTGACGGAGCCGCTCTTGGACTCGATCTCCATGCGCTGCGGTACTACCCAAGCGCCATCTCGCTGCGCGCTCGCGCTGTCGACCTGGATCCGCGACAGGTCCTTCGGAGCAACGGGCGCGACACCGACCGCCAACGCAGGTCCGGCCGCCGGTAGATCCGTGAGCAGCGCCTCAAGCTCCCCGTATGTACGGGCCGTCAGCGCCACATCAAGCCGTTCGTCCAGCTCCTCCGCGGTCAGCCGACCGTCTCCGGCGGCGACGCGTAGCAGCTCCACGACCTGGTCGCGATCCTCGTGGGACGCGCGCAGTTCGCCGCGATCGGGCACCAGTTCACCGGACATGCTTTCACTGTAGTGGTTCCGGTGTTCGTTGCGGTGGCGTCCTTAAACCTGGCGGGGTCATCGGCGACGCCTTGACGAAGATGAAGGTAAGGGCGGCGCCGCCAAGCCTGGGAAGGCCGTTCGAGCCAAGCCCGCCGCCGCGGAGCCCGAGTCTCTTCTGACTAGCTGCCCAGCGACATGTGTGTCCCCGCCCGATTTTCAGAGCACGTGCTTGCGGCACACTGTTCAGCTTTCGCTGAGTCCTCTGCGTACGCCGGCCACGAACGCGCCCCACGACGCGCCCGAGATCATCAGGGCTGGTCCGGAAGCCCGTTTAGAGTCGCGGACCCAGACAGCTCCCGCGGCCAGGTCGGCCACCTCGACGCAGTCCCCTTCTCCGCCGCTGTAACTGGACTTACGCCAGCCGCCCGCAGTAGCCGCGTCACGGGACTTGCGAGGGCTCAGAGCCGCTGATCGCAGTGCGTTGAACGCCTCAGCGTACGCCTTCACCTCATCCGTGCTGTCGAGGTAGACGGACGTGAGCAGGCCCTCTTCGCAGACGATGTGGCTCTCCTCCGGAAGCGGGAATGTGACGACGACGAACGGACCGTTGCCCCCATGGTGTTCGCCGACATCGCACGGCAGTACCTGGATGTTGACGTTGGGCAGCTCGGCGACGTCCAGTAGGTGCCGCAGCTGCTCACACATCGTGCGCTCGCCGCCGACAGAGCTGCGTAGTGCTCCCCCGCCGATGATCGCCCAGAAGCGCACGCCTCTGCCGTCCGTCAAAAGCTGCTGTCGGTTGGCGCGGACCTCTACCCGCCGAGTCAGTTCGGTCTCGGTCGTGACCGTGGGGTGAGCGCTGATGATGGCGCGGGCGTAGTCGGGCGTCTGGAGCAAGCCCGGGATGAGCAAGGGCTGGTAGCTCCGGATCTCTGTGGCCTCGGCTTCCAAGGCGATGAAGTCGGTGTACGAGGGGCGCAGCCCATCTGCGTGCCGCTCCCACCATCCGGACTGTCGCCCTTGGCGGGCCATCGCGATGAACGACTCGATGCGCGCCTCATCGGTGACCCCGTACAGGTTCAGCAACGGAGGTCCGGCGTGCGCACGCGCGCTGACCGCGACCCGGTCGGCAAGACGAGCTGGGCGGAGCTCGACACGACGACGCCACCCCCACTCAGACTCCATCAGTCGGGCCTTGCCCACCCGTCGGCCTGACTGCTTGGCAGAAACGGTGATCACCCGTACGGGGTGCCACCCAGGTCATCGCACGCTGCGTGTCAGTACCGGCCGCTACCCTGGCCGGGCCTGCGCGCCGTACAGATAAAGGGGTTTCGCATGGTGAGGGTCACGCTGACGGTCGGCCAGGACCACGTCGCACAGCTCGCGCGCCTCGGCGACCCAGTGGGCGCGGTCGAGGAACTGATCTGGAATGGCCTGGACGCGGATGCCGAGCACGTCGTGGTCGAGCTGGGAACGAACGACCTCGGGGGCGTGGAAACCGTCACGGTCACAGACGACGGCACAGGCATGGTGGCCGATGCCTGTGCCGAGTACTTCCAGCCCATCGGCAAGTCGTGGAAGAGTTCTGCCGGCGTCAGCGTGGTGAAGAAGCGCGTGCTGCACGGCAAGAACGGCCGAGGCCGTATCCGGGCCTTCGCCCTCGGCAATGAGGTGCGGTGGACCAGTGTGGCTGAGGGGTCGGGCGGCAGACAGCGAGTTGCCATCGAGGCGGATCGCGGCGCCATGCACGAGTACGACATCAGCGAGGCGGAGGCGGTGACGGCCCCCACCGGAACGGTTTTCGAGGCGTTTGGCGGCTCCGAACTCCAGCGGCTTACCGATCGCAGGACACTGACCACGCTCACAGCAGCCTTTGCCGTGCATCTGGAGGCCTATCCCGACATCTCTGTGATCTACGACGGGGAGCGGCTGGATCCGGCTGCGATGCAGGCCAATGTGGCGGAGTACCCGATCGGTGCCGCCTCAGAGGGTACGCCCGAGGCACCTCGGCTGAAGATCATTGAGTGGCGGCGTCCCGTGAACCGGGAGCTGATTCTGTGCGATGTACGAGGGATGCCCCTGGCCCGGCTGAAACCGGAGATCCAGGCACCCGGCTTTGACTTCACCGCGTACGTCTCCTGGTCGGGTTTCGAGCGTTCACCGGACGACCTGATGTTCGCGGACTGGACACCGGACACCGAAGAAGCGGAAGTGGTGGCCGCGGCCCGGGAGCGGCTGCGCATGCACTTCCGTATGCGCGCGGAGCAGCGACGTCAGGACATCGTCAAGGCCTGGCGCGACGAAGGGGTCTATCCGTACAACAGCGAGCCGGCGGACGGTCGCGAACGTGCCGAGCGCGAGACGTTTGACACCGTGGCGACCACCGTCGTCAAGCATCTGCCGAAGGCGAAGAGCGCGCGCCGTGCCATCCTCGGCCTGCTGCGCTCGGCGGTGGCACATGAGCCGACGCACACGGTGCGGCTCCTTGAAGAGCTGTTCTCCCTCACCAAGCAGGAACAGGTGGACTTGGCGCGGCTGCTCGACCGGACGCGGCTCTCCTCTCTCATTCAGGCATCCACGGCGGTCACCGATCGCTTCGACTTCCTGGCCGCACTGGAACTGCTGGTCTTCGAACCGGAGCTGAAGGGACGCGTGCGGGAGCGAACGGAACTTCACCGCATCCTGGAGAACGAATCCTGGGTCTTCGGCGAGGAGTACGGGCTGTTCGTCAGTGACCGCAGCCTGACCGAGGTGCTGCGTCGGCACTGCGCGCTGCTCGGGCGGGACGCGCCCGGCGGCGGGCCAGTGCTCCGCGAGGACGGGCGGCAGGGGGTCGTTGACCTGATGCTCTCCCGGGCGGGATTGCTGCGGAAGGGCGAGCGCCATCACTTGGTAGTCGAGCTCAAGCGCCCGAAACTCACCCTCGGCATGGGGGAGTTCGAGCAGCTGAGCAGCTACGCGCAGGCTGTGATGAGCGACGACCGGTTCCGGGATACGCGGGTGACGTGGGACTTCTGGCTGGTGGGCAATGACATGTCCGCAAGCCTGCGCTCGATGGCCAGCCAGAGCGACCGCGCACCCGGCTGCGCGCTGGACCAGGGGACGTGGCGGCTGTGGGTACGGACATGGGGCGAGATCATCCAGGACTGCGAGGAACGGCTGCGGTTCTACCGGGAGGAGCTGGAGTACCAGTCGGGGCGTCAGCACGCCGTCGACTACCTCATTCGTAAGCACCCAGACGCGGTATCGGACTTGGTGGCCGACGGGGCGTTGGTACCTGCCGCCCGGTCGGCCAACGACGCCGAACCCGCGGGCGCGGACGGTCTGGCGGTATAGCGGTACGTGATGAGTCATACGGCACTGCGGGCGACTCGGGCCTGCGTCCTTTCCGTCCGTCAGACCCCCAAGGGGTGGCTGGAGAGCCACCCGGAGTGAAGCTCGCGAAGTCGGTCGCGCTCTTCGGATGTGGTCAGGATGACGTCCGCGCCGCTGTCGCCGGGATGGTGGATGTGCCGGAGTTCCGTATCGGTGTGACTGGCGGACGTCGTGAGCACACGCCGCGTGGTTCGTGGGAGGGGACTCGTCCGTTGCTCGGTCGAGGCGTACCCGCGCCTCAATGACCTTCTGCGCGAGCGCGCCGCCGACGGCTGCTCCGTGCGGATCGCCCTGGGCGACGCCGAGAGCGAGTACGTTCGGCAGCGCGGCGAAGAGGAGCGGTTCGGCCACGGCATCGAGTCGAGATGCCGACTGGCTCTGATGCACTACCGGCCATTGGCCGACGTATCGGGCATCGAAATCCGCACCCACCGGACGACGCTGTACAACTCCATCTACCGGGCAGACGATCAGTTGTTGGCCAACACCCACCTCTGGGGAGTGAACGCCTACGGAGCACCCGTCTGGCACCTGCGTCGCAACGGCACAGGAGGGATCTTCGACACCTACGCCCAGAGCTTCGACGCGGCATGGGAGACAGCGACCCCCGTACCGGAGAAGTGACCCCCTTGGCGCGTACCGGGTACTACGACGACCCGGATGCCCCCGAACCGAACAGCTTGGTTGTCGCCGCATCAGCCGTAGTGACCGACGACCAGGGGCGCATTCTGCTCCAGCGCCGATGCGACAACGATCTATGGGCGCTGCCCGGCGGCGGCATGGAGATGACGGACTCCCTCCCGGGCACGGCGGTGCGCGAGGTCAAGGAGGAAACGGGACTCGACGTGAAGATCATGGGGCTGGTCGGCACCTACACCGATCCCCGCCACGTGATCGCCTACACGGACGGCGAAGTGCGCCGGCAGTTCAATGTGTGCTTCACCGCGCGCGTGACCGGTGGGGAACTCGCGATCTCGGACGAATCCACCGAGCTGCGGTTCATTGCCCCGGGCGACCTCGCAGATCTGCCCATGCACTACACACAGCGGTTCCGCATCCAGCACTTCCTGGAGCAACGAGATCGGCCCTACCTGGGGTGATGCCTCTGGTGCAGTCCTCCGCGGGCGCGATACCCGTAGGGCAGGACTGTCCCCAGTTCATCTCTGACGGGCACTTGGCTTGACCCTCGTGCCGCCGATGCCGCAGTAGCCCGCCGGGTTCTTGTCGAGGTACTGCTGGTGTCAGCTCGGTGGGGTGCCTCGCAGTACCTGCTCCTCTTTCACAAACCAGCCGGATGGCTTGAGAGCCAGCCGCCGTGGAGGTCGCGGAGTCGGTCGCGCTCTTCAGGTGTGGTCAGGATGACGTCCGCGCCGCCGTCGTAGGGATGGTGGACGCGCCGGAGTTCCGTATCGGCGAAGAACACTTCGACAAGCACTTCGTCCGCGACGGCGCGCAGCAGTTCATCGGCGCAGCCGCGTTCCCACGGGCGCCGGTCGGCGTACAGACGTGTATAGGTGTGAAACTTTGGGTCGGGGTCGTCCAGGTGCGGCTCGGTCCACCAGCGGGTTCCCTCGGGGTGGAGTGCCTGCCGCGTCAGGTAGGCCGCGGGCTCGGTCGGAGTGTTCGACCAGTCCTTGGTCACCACGAACACGTCCGTGCCCGCGAACAATTCGTCGAGGACCGTGTTGTACCGGTCCAGCACGATCGCGTACTCGTCCTCGGACTCCGGGTAGCGCTTCGAGCCGGGGAGGCTGTGGAAGCGCACCCAGCGGTCCGCGTACGTACTGCGGAACGTGTGGGCGATGGGCGGACCGGACGGCCGCCGCTCCTGCCACAGCCCCGCCAGTAGCTCGGGGGTGAAGCTGGACGTCACCCCTCGGCCTTCGCGACGCCGATCGGGCAGGAGACGCCCGTGCCGCCGATGCCGCAGTAGCCCGCCGGGTTCTTGTCCAGGTATTGCTGGTGGTACCCCTCCGCCGGGTAGAACGGGCGGCCCTCCGCCGGGAGGATCTCCGTCGTGATCGTGCCGTACCCGGAGCCGGTCAGGACCTTCTGGTACGCATCCCGCGACGCCGCCGCGGCCTCCGCCTGGGCCGCCGAGTGGGTGTAGATCGCCGAGCGGTACTGCGTGCCCACGTCGTTGCCCTGGCGGAAGCCCTGCGTCGGGTTGTGGGACTCCCAGAACAGCTTCAGCAGCGATTCGTACGACACCTTTGACGGGTCGAAGACCACGCGGACCGCCTCCGTGTGGCCCGTCAGGCCCGAGCAGGCCTCTTCGTACACCGGGTTCTCGGTGTATCCGCCCTGGTAGCCGACCAGCGTCGTCCAGACGCCCTCGGTCTGCCAGAACTTCCGCTCCGCTCCCCAGAAACAGCCCAGGCCGAAGTCCGCGACCTCCAGGCCCTCCGGGTACGGGCCCAGCAGTGGGTTGCCCAGGACCGTGTGGTGGGACGGGACGGTGAACTCCGGGGCCGGGCGGCCGCGGAGGGCCTGGTCGGGGGTGGGGAGCTGGGGGGTGCGGTTGCTCAGGAACATGCGGGGCTCCTCGGACAGCGGTCGTGACAGTCGGTGACAGGAGAACGTATGGCGCGGGGTCCGGGATTCCCGGGTGCCCCCGGCATGCCGTCCGGCCAGGTCAGCGGCTGCGTGCGTGGCGAATCGCCAGGTCGCGGATGTCGCAGTACGTCTCCACCGCCGTCCCGCCGTTCACCCACGGGAACGCACCCACGTAACCGTCTACGTGCCGGAACTGTTCCAGGGCCAGGCCCGGCCGGTCCTGCACCACGAGGAAATACGCCAGCATGTGCCGTACATCCGCCAGATAGGGGTGGTGCGAGGGCGCCGCCGCCACATCGTTGAGCGTCGCGTCCACCGCTGCCCTCAACTCCAGGGTCCCGTAATCCATACGTGTGCCGTCCCTGGGGCGGTGCTCCCACCGTGCCGTCAGGCGCAGCGCGCTCAGCAGCGTGCCGGGTGGGGCTCCTGCCGCCGCACGCTCGGCAAAATCGAAGGCCAGCTCACGCGAGCCGCGCCACTTCGCGCACCAGTACTGCAGTGCGCTGCGGTGCGCTTCGTAGTGGTACGGATCCCTGGCGGTGAGCTGCGACCAGAGGTGGTGCATTTCTTCGTGCGGGCGGCCTTGGCCGACGCCGAGCCAGATGTCGGTGACGTATGCGGAGGGGTCCGCCGGGTTCAGGGCCTTGGCCCGCTCGATGGTTTCGCCCGAGCGCCCCAGGACGTTGAGGAAGCCCTCGAACTGCTCGCCCGTCGTCATATGGGCCCGGGCGCCGCCGCGGATGGACCAGGCAAGCTTGATCATGGAAGCCGCTTCTACGGCCGCCGCGTCCGGGTCGTCGGGGCGCGCGGACTCCCACGCCAGGAGCCAGCTGTCGTCCTTGGCGGCCACCCCGGCGAGATTGTCGATCGCCGCCGTGCGGCGCTCCCAGTAGCTGCCCGTGGCCACGAGAAAATCCGCGCCCGGACGCCAGTCGCCCGCCTGCGCGGCGGCCACGATGTGGTCGAGTTCCGGGTCGGGCATGGGACGGTCCGGATTCAGCCGCTCGGGTGGCAGGAAGCCGTGGGCGGCGAGCTCCTGGGGCGTGACGGGTGCGTCCATGAGGCCTGGGGCGGAGGCGGCGGGCTTGCGTAAGCGGCTGAAGAAGGCCATGGAAGTCCGATCGAGGTCACGTGTGGAGTGTCGAGTTCAGTGTGCGGCGAGCAGTTTGCGCAGCGGCTGGGTGTCGGGGAGGTCGGCGACGGCCGCGTCCAGGGCGGCTGGCAGCAACTCCTCGTACCCCTGCGGCAGTCGCAGGCTCGCCGACTCGGACCACGAGAGCTGCCAGCGGGCCCGGCCGTCGGCGATGAGCCGGCCCGACGCCAGCTTCGACAGACCGTGCCGCACGGCGGGGCGGGCGAACTCGTGGGCCGCGCGGCCCGATGCGGCTGCGGCCTCCGCCGACTTGGGCAGCCGCTCGGCGATCTGCCACAGTGCCCCCGCGTCGACAGCGTTCAGCAGTGACACCAGTGACGGGTCGCCCGTCAGCTCGGCCGTCGCCCGCCGCAGCGGCTCCGCGTCCGCCTCGACGTACGCCGTCATCGACTCGTGCACCAGCTCCGGCCAGTCCACGCGGCGCAGCCCCAGCGCCTCCGCGGTGAGCGCGGACTCCTCGACGGCGGCGAGCGTGTCGTCGAGGGAGTGCAGCAGCGCCAGCGCGGGGCCCGACTGCTCGGAAGCCCGCCCGTCGTCCGGCAGCGCCTCGATCCGCGCCACCCGCTCGGCGATCGGCGGATGCGTGTCGTACGGCGACGACCGCTCCGTCGGCAGGTCGCGCCGCAGCTCGTCCAGTTCCGCGGTCCGGGCCGCCAGCAGATGCCGTACGCCGCCGAACACCTCGCCCCGCGGCGGCAGCAGACCCGCGCCGACGCCCATCGTCGCGTACGACCGCAGGTAGAAGTCGTGCGCGCCGTCCAGTACGGGGATCTCGCGCAGCGCGGAGGCGGTCGCGTCGCGCCCCGCGATCCGGGCGGCGGCGAGGTCGGCGGCCAGTTCCTGGCGGCGGGAGCCGGACTCGGTGGCGCGGATGTAGAGCTTCGCGTACGCCGTGTAGATCCAGGCCATCGCCCGGTACGTGATACCGGCTCCGGCCGTGTCGATCTCCTTCGCCCCCTTGCCTTTGGCGAGGGCCTTCTCAGCCTTCTTCTCCTGCCGGGCGCGCTCCTTGGCGACCTTGCTGCCCGCGCGCTCCTCGAAATGCCCGATCGTACGGAGGACCTGGACGCGTCCGCGTACGGCGATCGAGGCGAGGCGGGTGTCGGCGTTGCTGTAGTGGCCCATCTCGTGGGCGAGCACGGCGCGCAGCTGGGCCTCGGTCAACCCCGTCATCAGCGGTACGCCGAGGTACAGACGACGCGTGCCGGACAGCAGGCCCAGGAAGCGGGCGTCCTCGCTCACCGCCGCGTTCATGTCGGCGGTCAGCCGGATCTCGTCGGGCGCGCGGGTGGAGACGCCCGCCGCGAGTTCGCGGGCGGTCTGCCACAGCCGTGGCTGTTGCGCCTCGCTGACCGGCAGTCCGGCGGGCCCGTCCTCGCCGTCGTCCTTGGGCGTACGGAGCATGAACATGCCGCGCACGACCGGGACCGCCAGTACGGCGCTGAGAAAGTACAGCTTCAGATAGACGCTGCCCGGGGTCCAGAGCGTCGCCGCCCAGTCGATACCGGCGAGTGCGACCAGCATGATCAGACCGAGCAGATAGAAGCCGGCGAGCAGGACAAGAGCACGCAGGGCGCGCAGAGTTGAGCCCATTGAACAGATTCCCCCCACAGGAATGGAAGCGGAGTATCGCCCGCCGCCGAGGGGGAAGGCAAATGAAAAGGCGGAGGTCAGTGCGGCAGCGTCGCCGGGCTGCCGCCGTTCGCCTCGTAGCCCGCCACCGCCAGCGCCCGGTACACCGCGTACTCCGCCGCCGGGTCCCCGCCCTGCGTCCACGGCAGCGCGCCGATGTAGCCGTCCACCCGTACCAGCTGGTTCATCGCCTCGGCCCACCTCTCCGACCGTACGAGGAAGAGGATCAGCAGATGGCGTACGTGCGCCAGCATCGGGTCGTCGGCGCGGGCGGAGTGCACCGTGTAGAGCGCGCCCTCCACCGCCTTCGTGACCACCGTGCTCTGGTAGAAGCCCTGCACCAGCACCACGTCCGGGATGTGCTCGTACACCGCGAACAGGGGGAGGGCGGCCAGCAGCGAGCCCCGGGGTGCGCGGGCCGCGGCCGTCGTCGCGAAGTGGTCCGCCTCCTCGCGGGAGCCGTGCCACTTCTCGCACCAGTAGCGCAGCGCGGCCAGATGCGCGCCCATGTGCTCCGGCGCGCGGTCGATCACCTTCGCCCACAGCTGGTCGAACTGCTCGTGGCTGTAGCCCAGTCCGCGTGCGACGGCGAGTTCGACGATGTACGGGATCGGGTCGCCGGGCGCGAGCAGCGCCGCCTCGCCGCAGACCGTACGGGCCTCCTCCAGGATGATCCGGAAGTCGTCCGTCCCCGCCGTCGAGGACCGCCACGCCTGCTGCACCAGGAACTCGGCGTGCACCTGCGCGGCGCCCGCGTCCTTCGGGGACTCGGAGCGCCAGGCACGCAGCCACGCCCCGCCGACGCCCGGCTTCCGCTGGAGCTCCAGCGACGCGGCGCCCGCGAAGGACTGGACGCGCTGCCAGCGCACCTCGCCCTCCTTCGGGGTGCCGGCGAGCAGCTGCGCCGCCGCCTGCCACTCCTGGGTGCGCTGGACGACATCGAGTACGTCAAGGAGGTCCTGGTCCGGTCCCGGCAGCCGGATGTCCAGCTCCTCCTGGCGTACGAATCCGTACGTGTCGGGGTCGGCGGCGTCGGGCGAGCCCGGGGCCACCAGCCGGATGCCGGAGCGGCGGCGCATCAGGTACGGGCCGAAGGCCGCGGCCAGCAAGGCCATCGCGATCAGGAACCAGAGAATCTCCATGGGCCCATTGTCCCGGACGGGGGACGGTGCGGGCCACGCCCGTTTCCCGTCCGGGACGGGGGGTCCGCGTACAGGGCGCGGGCCGGGCTACCCTCGGAGCCCATGAGCGACCAGCACAGTTTGCACAGTTTCGAGACACTCGCCATCCACGCGGGCAACGCCGCGGACCCACTGACCGGTGCCGTCGTCCCGCCCATTTACCAGGTGTCCACGTACAAGCAGGACGGAGTGGGCGGACTGCGCGGCGGTTACGAGTACAGCCGCAGCGCCAACCCGACGCGCACCGCGCTGGAGGAGAACCTCGCCGCTCTGGAGGGCGGCCGGCGCGGGCTCGCCTTCGCGTCCGGGCTCGCGGCGGAGGACTGCCTGCTGCGCACGCTGCTCGCGCCGGGCGACCATGTGGTGATCCCCAACGACGCGTACGGCGGCACCTTCCGGCTCTTCGCGAAGGTGGTCTCGCGGTGGGGCGTGGAGTGGTCGGTGGCCGACACCTCCGACCCGGCGGCGGTCCGCGCCGCGATCACCCCGAAGACCAAGGTGATCTGGGTCGAGACCCCCTCCAATCCGCTGCTCGGTATCACCGACATCACGGCGGTGGCGGCCATCGCGCGCGGCGCGGGCGCGAAGCTGGTCGTGGACAACACCTTCGCCACTCCTTATCTTCAGCAGCCGCTCGCGCTCGGCGCGGACATCGTCGTGCACTCCCTCACCAAGTACATGGGCGGGCACTCGGACGTCGTCGGCGGTGCGCTGATCGCGGCGGACGAGACGGTGGGCGAGGAACTGGCGTACCACCAGAACGCGATGGGGGCGGTGGCGGGCCCGTTCGACGCGTGGCTGGTGCTGCGCGGCATCAAGACGCTGCCTGTCCGTATGGACCGGCACAGCGAGAACGCGGGCCGGGTCGCCGAGCTGCTGACCAAGCACCCGCGGGTGACGTCGGTGCTCTACCCGGGGCTGTCGGAGCACCCGGGGCACGAGACGGCCGCGAAGCAGATGAAGGCGTTCGGCGGCATGGTCTCGTTCCGGGTCGACGGGGGCGAGGAGGCGGCGGTCGAGGTCTGCAACCGCGCGAAGCTGTTCACGCTGGGCGAGTCGCTGGGGGGTGTGGAGTCGCTGATCGAGCACCCGGGACGGATGACGCACGCGTCGGTGGCGGGCTCGGCGCTGGAGGTTCCGGCGGATCTGGTGCGCCTGTCGGTGGGCATCGAGTCGGGCGACGACCTGCTGGCGGACCTGACGCAGGCGCTGGGGTAAGGGGGAGGGCGGGAGGGGGCGGCCCGGGCTCCTTGGACAGGTGGATCCCGGGCCGGTCACGGAAGGGTCCGCTACTCGCTCCCCTTACCGATGGTCTTGCGTGAAAGCCCCGGCCTTCAGGCCGGGGATGAAACGCATCTCTGGTCTGCTCACCCACCTCTCTGACGATCACCAAGGATTCCAGCGGCCGGTACTTCATGAGCTTTGTCGTGGACACCGAGCCGGACATCCTGCCCGAGCTGGACGCCGAGGTGGGTATCGACCTCGGCCTGACCACCTTTGCTGTCCTGTCCGACGGCACCCGCATCCGCTCCCCGAAGTTCCTGCGCCGTGCGGAGAAGAAACTCAAAAGGTTGCGGAAGGACTTGTCCCGTAAGGCCAAGGCGTCGAAGAACCGGGCCAGGGCCCGTATCAAGGTCGCCCGGCAGCACGCGCGGGTGGCCGATCGCCGCCGGGGCTTCCACCACAAGGCATCCACCCGGATCATCCGCGACAACCAAGCGGTGTATGTGGAAGACCTCGCGGTGTCCGGTCTGGGCAGGGCCCGGCTGGCCAAGTCCGTGCACGACGCCGGATGGTCCACCTTCGTGAGCATGCTGGAGTACAAGGCCGCCAAACATGGCCGGTACTTCGGCAAGATCGGCCGGTTCGAGCCGACCTCCCAGATCTGCTCCGTGTGCGGCCTCAAGGACGGACCGAAACCCCTGCACGTCCGGGAATGGACGTGCAGGAGTGCGGGACCGTCCACGACCGCGACGACAACGCCTCCAAGAACACCCTGGCCGCCGGACGGGCGGACAGGCTAAACGCCTCGCAGAGCGCAGGTAAGACCAGGGCGAAAGTCCCGGCACAGCGCGTTGAAGCAGGAAGCCACCCAGACGGTCCGACGACCGTGGCAGGAATCCCCGGACCTCAGGCCGGGAAGCACGTCAAGCACTGACCTTCTCGTCCTCGAGCATCTCGCGGATCTGCGCCCGAAGGTCCAGGCTGTCCGTGTGGCCGTGGACGGAGACCGCGTGCTCGCTGGCGGCCCGTACGACTTCCTCCTCCTCACCGGAGATGGTGAGAGAGCAGTTCGTCTCACTCGGGAACTTGCGGCAGTCGGCTACTTTCCTGGTCATAACGACCTCCTTCGCGGGATCTGTACGCCGCTTCTTCCAGCATAGAACCGGACAAAGCGGCGGTTCCCCCGGCTACCAGCCCTCCAGCGGCGGCGTCACATCCATCGGCGGCGACACCCACGGTTCCGCCACCGACGCCCACACCGCGAACGCGATCGCCGCGGCTGCCAGCAGCAGCCACCCCACTCGCCGTACCGCCCGGTGGCGGCGCAGCAGCCGGTTGCCCCGGTCCGCCGCGCGGGATGCCAGGTCGGCCGGGACCGGCGGGTACCGGGTCTCCATCATCCGCCGGACCTCGTCCTCCTTGCGGTCCGCGCGGCTCATGGCGCCGTCTCCACCCGTGCGTGCGGCGGCGGTCGCGGGGCCCTGCGCATCGTCGCGACCGCGCGGGCGCAGACCGCCCGGACCCGTTCCACCGGCAGCCCGATCAGTGCCGCCGTCTGCTCCTCGGCCACCCCTTCGTACAGCCGCAGCACCAGGATCAGGCGCTCCTGGGGGCCGAGGCGGGCCAGGATCCCGCCGCGTGCCTTGTGGTGGCGCCAGGCGCTGAGCGCGAAGCGGGAGACCAGTTCCCGGCGGGTGCGGTCGTACGGATCCTCCCCGCGCAGCCGGTCCCAGTCCGCGTACGTACGCGCGAGCGCGGCCGTCAGCAGTCGCTGTGCCTGCGGGTTGATGCCCGGTGTCTCGGCCGTCAGCAGGGTGGCGGCATGCAACAACCGGCCGGCCGCGCCCGCGACGAACGCGTCGAACTCCCGGGCCCGCCGGACCCGGCGGGCCCGGCGACGCGTCTTGGCCGTCTGCCGCTCGCTCACGTCCTCATATAGAGGCAGTCGCACAGCCAGGGTCAAGAGCTCGGCGGCGTCCCCGTCTCCACCGTCTCCACCGTCTCCACGGGCGGCAGCCCCGCCTGGCGGGCGGAGAGCGCGGTGTTGAAGCGGGTGAGCAAGGTGCAGAACGACTCGCGCTCCGTCTCCGTCCAGCCGTCCGTCACCTGCGCCATCAGCTCGCGCCGCGACGAGCGCACCTCTTCGAGCCGGGACTGCCCGCGCGGGGACAGCTGGAGCACGACCGCGCGGCCGTCCTCCGGGTGCGAGGTGCGTTTGACCAGGCCGGTGTCGACGAGCGGCGCGACCTGGCGAGTGACGGTCGACGAGTCGATGCCCATCCCCGCGGCCAGCGCTTTCACGCCCATGGGGCCTTCCAGGTCGAGCCGGTTGAGCAGCAGATACGCGGCACGGTCCATGGAGTTGCGGACCTGGCCGACCCCGCCGAGCCGAGTCTGTTCCGCGCGGCGTGCGAAGACGGCCACCTGGTGCTGGAGGGCATCGAGGAGACCGGGGTCGAGACGGGTCGTCATGTCCTGAGAAGTGGGCATGGCTGAGGGGGCTCTCTCGTGCGGTGGGCGGTTGGTGGGGGACAGAGTACGCGGCCGGGACCCGGTGCGTACCTGCGCTGCGTAAACCCATGAGGAACCTTGGTGTGAGGCCGATTCGGGCCATGATCCGGCTACGATCCGGGCCGTGAGGCCTTGTTTGATACGGGTCGTGACGCGGGTGGTGACAGCGGTCGTGACGCAGCCGGTGACGCGGCCTGTGACGCGGCCTGTGACGCGGACGCCGTCCCGGCGGTGAGCTGCGAGACTTGACGCCATGAGCTTCAGCACGCCCGGCACCTTCCGTCCCGTCATCCTCGACGACATCAGGGGGGCGCAGAAGATGCTGTCGGGCGTGGCCCGCATGACCGCCATGGAGGGCAGCAGGCATCTGTCGCAGCTCGTCGGCTCGCCCGTGCACCTGAAGTGCGAGAACCTTCAGCGGACCGGGTCCTTCAAGCTGCGCGGCGCGTACGTACGGATCGCGGGCCTCTCCCCGGAGGAGCGGGCGGCGGGCGTCGTCGCCGCCTCGGCCGGAAATCACGCGCAGGGCGTGGCCCTGGCCTCCTCGCTGCTCGGCGTGCGGTCCACCGTGTTCATGCCGGTCGGCGCACCGCTGCCGAAGGTCGCCGCGACGGCCGAGTACGGCGCTCAGGTGCGTATGTACGGACAGGTCGTGGACGAGACCCTGGCCGCCGCGCAGGAGTACGCCCGCGAGACGGGTGCGGTCTTCATCCACCCCTTCGACCACCCGGACATCATCGCCGGGCAGGGCACGGTCGGCCTGGAGATCCTGGAGCAGTGCCCGGAGGTGCGGACGATCATCGTCGGGGTCGGCGGCGGCGGGCTCGCGGCCGGGGTCGCGGTGGCGGTGAAGTCGGTGCGCCCCGATGTGAAGGTGATCGGCGTGCAGGCGGAGGGCGCGGCGGCGTACCCGCCCTCGCTGGCTGCCGGGCATCCGGTCTCGATAGAGGGGCTTTCGACGATGGCGGACGGCATCAAGGTGGGCCGCCCCGGAGACCTGCCGTTCAAAATAATTGGCGATCTCCTGGACGAGGTCCGTACGGTCTCCGAGGACGCGCTCTCCAGTGCGCTGCTGCTCTGCCTGGAGCGGGCCAAGATGGTGGTCGAGCCGGCCGGGGCGAGTCCGGTGGCGGCGCTGATGAGCGATCCGGGGGCGTTCCAGGGGCCCGTGGTCGCCCTCTTGTCGGGCGGGAACGTGGACCCGCTGCTGTTGCAGCGCATCCTGCGGCACGGCATGTCGGCGGCGGGGCGGTATCTCTCGCTGCGGCTGCGCCTGACGGACCGGCCCGGGGCGCTGGCCGCTCTGCTGGGGGTGTTGTCAGTGGTGGACGCTAACGTCCTTGACGTGAGTCATGTACGGACGGATCCGCGGCTCGGACTCACAGAGGCGGAGGTGGAGTTGCATCTGGAGACGAAGGGGCCGGAGCACTGCGGGGAGGTCGCGACGATGCTCCGCGAGGCGGGTTACACGGTCATGGCCTGAAGCGCTACCGGGGGGTTGAGTATCGCGATGTATCGCGTTACGGTGTTGTCCGCTCGGCCCCGGCTCGGCGCGGCGTCCTGCCATGCACCTGCCAGACGCCCGCGCCCGTACACACCCTCACGCGCGCACCCCCGCACACGCCCCCACGTACACCCACACGCATTCCTGCTTTCGCACCAAGTAACCCACCCACCCGCCACCTTGGGAGAACCCATATGCCAGGCGCCATTTACGCCGAAGGCCTGGTGAAGACCTTCGGCGCTGTAAGGGCTTTGGACGGCGTCGATCTCGACGTCCCCGAAGGCACGGTCCTGGGACTGCTCGGCCCCAACGGAGCCGGCAAGACCACCGCCGTGCGCGTCCTGACCACCTTGCTGCAGCCCGACAGCGGCAAGGCCGTCGTCGCCGGTATCGACGTCCTCAAGCACCCGAACGAGGTGCGCCGCGTCATCGGCCTCTCCGGCCAGTTCGCCGCGGTGGACGAGTATCTGACCGGCCGTGAGAACCTCCAGATGGTCGGTCAGCTGTACCAGATGAGCTCCCGGGACGCCAAGGCGCGGGCGGTCACCCTGCTCGACCGGTTCAACCTCGCCGACGCCGCCGACCGCCCCGCCAAGACGTACTCCGGCGGTATGCGCCGCAGGCTCGACCTCGCCGCCGCCCTTGTCGTCTCCCCGCCCGTGATGTTCATGGACGAGCCGACCACCGGGCTCGACCCGCGCAACCGCCAGCAGTTGTGGGAGGTCATCGAGGAACTGGTCGCCGGCGGTACGACACTGCTGCTCACCACCCAGTACCTCGAAGAGGCCGACCGCCTCGCCCATGACATCTGCGTCATCGACCACGGCAAGGTCATCGCCCGCGGCACCTCCGACGAGCTCAAGGCACGTACGGGCGGCGAGCGCGTCGAGGTCGTCGTGCACCAGCCCGACCAGATGGCCCCGGCCCAGGCCGTGCTGGCCGGTTTCGGCAAGGGCGAGGTCACCGTCGTCCAGCTCAGCCGCAAGCTCACCGTCCCGGTCACCGGCGGCGCCAAGCTGCTCGCCGAGGTCATTCGCGAACTGGACGCCCGTGGTGTCGAGATCGACGACATCGGCCTGCGCCGCCCCACCCTCGACGACGTCTTCATCTCCCTCACCGGCCATGCCGCCGAGCTGGCGGCCGAGGAGACCGAGGAGACCGAGGAAACCGACAAGCCGCAGGACGCCAAGGCGTCGAAAACATCCGGGAAGGAGACGGCGAAGTGACCACGACCACCAAAGCTCCTCCGCTCGCGGCCCCCCGGCCGCGCGGCGGCATCGTGCAGTCGGTCAACGACTCACTCGTCATCGCCAAGCGCAATCTGATCAGGATGACCCGGATCCCGGAGATGATCATCTTCGGGCTGATCCAGCCGATCATGTTCGTGGTCCTGTTCAGCTACGTCTTCGGCGGCTCCATGCAGATCGGCTCCTCGACGTCCCCGGAGGTCTACCGCGAGTTCCTGATGGCCGGGATCTTCGCGCAGACCGTCACCTTCGCCACGGCGGGGGCGGGCGCGGGCATCGCCGACGATATGCACAAGGGCCTCATCGACCGGTTCCGCTCGCTGCCGATGGCGCGCGGCGCGGTCCTCACCGGCCGTACGCTCGCCGACCTCGTGCAGACCGCGCTGACCGTCGTGGTCCTCGCGATCGTCGCCCTGCTCGTCGGCTGGCGAGTCCACGAGGGCATCCCCAAGGCGCTCGGCGGGTTCGCCCTGTTGCTGCTCCTCGGCTACGCCTTCTCGTGGATCGGCGCGCTGATCGGCCTCTCGGTCCGTACGCCCGAGGCGGCCACCTCCGGCGGTCTGGTCTGGCTCTTCCCGGTCACATTCATCTCGAACGCGTTCGTGGACTCCAGCAAGCTGCCCCCCTGGCTGCGGCACATCGCCGAGTGGAACCCGTTCAGTGCCACGGTCCGGGCCTGCCGTGAGCTTTTCGGCAACCCGGGAGTCCCGCCGTCCGACGCCTGGCCGATGCAGCACCCGGTGCTGGCCTCGATCATCTGGTCGATCGTGATTATCGTGCTGTTCCGGACGCTGGCGGTGCGGAAGTACCGCTCGGCGACCGTCTGAGGGGCGCGTGGCGTACACGTTGCGAACAACGTGGCAAAGGGGCCGGACCGCAGCGAGCGGTCCGGCCCCTTCGGGGTTTGTCTCTGCGCGGCCGGCCTCAGCCGGTGTACGGCTTGGCCTCGAGGATCTTCACCGAGGCCTTGTTGCCGTTCGGCAGCTCGTACTGCGCGTCCTCGCCGACCTTCTTGCCGTTCACGGCGGACCCCAGGGGGGACTGCGGCGAGTACGTCTCGATGTCCGTACTCGCGTACTCACGCGATGCCATCAGGAAGGTCACGGTGTCGTCCGGATCGCCGCCGAAGGCGATCGTGACGACCATGCCGGGGCCGACGACGCCGGTGTCCGCAGGCGCCTCGCCGACCTTGGCGTTGTCCAGAAGCTGGGTCAGCTGGCGCACACGGAGCTCCTGCTTGCCCTGCTCTTCCTTGGCTGCGTGGTACCCGCCGTTCTCGCGCAGGTCGCCCTCCTCGCGCGCCGCCTCGATCTTCTTCGAGATCTCGGTGCGCGCGGGACCAGACAGGTACTCCAGCTCGGCCTTCAGCTGGTTGTACGCCTCCTGGGTGAGCCAGGTGACGTTCTCGCTGGTCTGGGTCACAGGTGCTCCTCGTAGGTACTGGGAATACAAAGCATCGCCCTACCCAAAGGATGTGCCTCCCCGGGTGGGCGAAACCACGAGCCTAACAATTTCGTGGCCGAAGGGGGAGGACGAATGCCATCAGAATTACATCTTCGCAGGTCAGCATGGAGACTCGCGGAGACCCGAGGATCAGCGTGCGGCGCACTCCACCAGTTCGGCGCTGGTCGCGCGCGCCGTCGTGCGCACCTTGACGACCTGATCGGTCCGCTTGTCGCCGCGCTGATCCACGGCAACGTCCACGCGGCCCACCTCGCTGCCGTCCTCCGCGCGGGAGCGCAGGGTGCAGGTGCCGGTGGCGCCCGCGTCCTTGCGCACCTCCAGGTGCACCTGGACCTCGGTGTCCGAAGTGACGTCAAATTTGATCACTTCGCCGCTGATCTTCTGACTCGCGATGTAGTCATAACCGAACCAGCCGGTCATCCCGAGAAGCGCGACGCCGAGCACCGCGCCCAGGATCCTGAGCTTGCGGTCGGCGCGCTCGTCCACCGAGCGGCCGTAGCGGCCTTCCGGGAGCTCTTCGCGAACCGCGGTCATGATCTTTCCTCTCCAGGGGCGGACGGCGGAATTTTCCGCCCGCCGATTCGGTCACTATAGAAGCCGCCCAACGTGACGAATCATTGAGGATCGACTCTTGACTGAGCAGCTGCGACTGATGGCCGTTCACGCCCACCCCGACGATGAGTCGAGCAAGGGCGCGGCCACGATGGCCAAGTATGTGTCCGAGGGGGTGGACGTGCTGGTCGTGACCTGCACAGGGGGCGAGCGCGGCTCCATCCTCAACCCGAAGCTCCAGGGCGACGCGTATATCGAGGAGCACATCCACGAGGTACGCAAGAAAGAGATGGACGAGGCGCGGCAGATCCTCGGCGTCGGGCAGGAGTGGCTCGGCTTCGTCGACTCCGGCCTGCCCGAGGGCGACCCGCTGCCGCCGCTGCCCCAGGGGTGTTTCGCCCTGGAGGACGTGGAGGTGGCGGCGGGACGTCTGGTGAAGTCCATCCGCGCGTTCCGTCCGCAGGTGATTACGACGTACGACGAGAACGGGGGATACCCGCACCCCGACCACATCATGACCCACAAGATCACGATGGTGGCCTTCGACGGAGCGGCCGACGCCGAGAAGTACCCGGAGTCGGAGTTCGGGCCGGTGTGGGAGCCGCAGAAGCTGTACTACAACCAGGGCTTCAACCGTCCGCGTACGGTCGCGCTGCACGAGGCGCTGATAGAGCGCGGGCTGGAGTCGCCGTACGGGGAGTGGCTGGAGCGCTGGAAGGAGTTCCAGCGCGACGAGCGCACGCTGACCACGTTCGTTCCGTGCGCGGACTTCTTCGGGATCCGCGACAAGGCGCTGATCGCGCACGCGACGCAGATCGACCCGGACGGGGGCTGGTTCCGGGTGCCGATGGACATCCAGCAGAAGGTGTGGCCCACGGAGGAGTACGAGCTGGTGAAGTCTCTGGTCGACACCTCCCTCCCCGAGGACGACCTCTTCGCGGGCATCCGGGACAATGCCTGATATGAGCGCAAGCGCAAACCTGGCACTGACGCACCTCGTCCCTCTTGCCAAGGAGGTCGACGACAACAAGGTGACCCCTGGGGTTCTCGGCTTCATCGTCTTCGCGGCGTTGGCGGTGGGGGTGTGGCTTCTGATGAAGTCGATGAACCGCCATATGGGCAGGATCAACTTCGAGGAGGCGCCGGATCCATCGGGAGCGTCTCCGAAGGATGGCGGCGAGCGGGGACGGGGCGCGGCGTCTGCGTGAGGGTGCGGCGTGAGGGGGTCGGGGCGCGTCTGGTTCCCCCGGTCCCCTTGCGGCGTTGCGCGGGGCACGGGAAACCCGGGCGCTGCGTGCGCCCGGGCCCTTGTCGGGGCTCCGCCCCGCGCCCCGCGCCTCAATCTCCCCATGGCCTTCGGCATGGGAGGGTGCCCCCACGGGGCTGGTTTTCGCCGGAGGCGTGAGCCCGGGTGCTTGTCGGGGCTCCGCCCCAAGTCCCGCGCCTCGAACTCACCCATGGCCTTCGGCATGGGAGGTGCCCCCGCGAGGCTGGATTGTCCGCCGGCGCGCTGGAAGTATCCGGTGAACTGGGGAACCAGCCCGCCTGGCGATTGAGGGCGAACCGAGTGCCGAGCGGCCCCGGTACGTCAGGTCGTCGGGATCGGGACGCCCATTACCTCCCTCGCGTGGCGGTTCGGGACCATGCCCAGTTGCCAGGCCTGCCAGCCGTCCTCCAGGTGCACGCCCCGTTCCAGCATCAGCGCCAGTGCCTCCGCGCAGTCCTCCAGCTTGCCGTCGCGCGAGCGGTGCGTCGTCTCCATCAGTTCGGACAGTTCCTCCTGGGCCACCACCGTGCCGACCTCGATGCCCCCCGGCGAGGCGTACGGCAGCAGCGTGCAGCGCAGGAAGCGGGACCAGTCCGCGCCGCGGTGGTCCTCGTACGAGGTGAAGAGCGCCGTCGCCGCGTCGCACAGGGCCAGCGCCTGTACCGGGCGGTTGTTGCCGCCGTCGATCATCGCGAGCTCCAGGCACGTCCAGGCCTCGCCGTGTGCCACGCCGATGCGGCGGAAGTCCGCGCGCGCGTCCATCAGGAGTTGGCGGGCGAAGCCGGAGTTGCGCAGATTGCCCGTCTGGGCGGCGCGCTGGTCGCGGGTCACGCGGCCCGAGTGGTGGCGGGCGCAGGCCAGGCCGTACACGTCGCGCATCCGCGAGAACATCGTGCGCGCCCGCTCCAGCTCGCGTACCGCCTCGTCGCGGTCGCCGCGCTCCTCCAGCGCCTGGCCCAGGTAGTACAGCGTCCACGCCTCGCCGCGCGCGTCCTCGCTGTCGCGGTGGCGGGTCAGGGCATGACGGAGCTGGTCGACGGCCAGTGCCGGGTCGCCGTCCACCAGGCGGGCCCTGGCCAGCTGGGTCAGCGCCCAGGCCTCGCCGCGCTCGTCGTGGGTGCGGCCGTACAGGTCCAGGGCCGTACGCAGCTCCTCCTCCGCGCGCTCCACATCGCCCATCCGCAGGCAGACCTGGCCCAGCTGGAGCCGCGTCCACGCCTCGCCGTGCAGGGACTCACCCTCCCGGTGCAGGTCGAGCGCCTCCGCCAGCAGACCCAGCGCCTTGTTGAGGTTGGCGCGGTCGCGCTCCACCGCGGCCAGCGCGTGCATCGTCCACGCCCGGTCCGCGGCCTGCTCCTCCGAGGACTGGAGGCCGAGCGCCTCGTTCAGCTTCGCCGCCGCCTCGGTCAGATTGCCCTGGTGGTGCAGGGTGATCCCGAGCGAGCCGAGCGCCAGCGCCGCCCCCGCGTCGTTCTGCGCCTCGCGGTAGAGGCCGACGACCGAGGAGAGCGTGGTGCGGGCCTTGTCGAGCTCGCCGAGCTGGCGGGCCGCGATGCCTGTACGCCACCGTACGGAACGCTCCAGCAGGCCCTGGTCCACCGCCTGCGACAGCTCGCTGATCTCGCCCAGCCGGTAGAGGTCGCCACGCAGCAGGCAGTAGTCGCACAGCGCGCCCAGCAGATTGAGCACGGTCTGCTGGTTCACGCCCTCCGCGTAGCGCAGCGCCGAGGTGATGAAGCTGGACTCGTCGTCCAGCCAGCGCAGCGCCGCGTCCAGGGAGGAGAAGCCGTGCGACCCGAAGTCGCCCGCGCGTGTGGATCTCTTGCCGTCCACCATCCGGATCACCGCGCCGGCCAGGTCCGCGTAGTTCTGGATCAGCCGCTCCTGTGCGGCGGTACGCTCCGCAGCCGCCTCCTCGTCCACGAGCCGGGCGCGGGCGAAGGCCCGTACGGCATCGTGCAGCCGGTAGCGGCCGGCCCGTACCTGAACGATCAGGCCCGTCTGCGCGAGCTTCGCGAGCAGCCCCTGCGCCCCCTTCTCGTCCGTGTCCAGCAGCGCCGCCGCAGCCGCCGCGCCCAGCGACGCCCGCCCGGCCAGCGCGAGCCTGCGCAGCAGCCGCCGCGCCTGCTCGGGCAGATCGGCGTAGCGCAGCCGCAGGGCGCGCTCGACCGGGTCCGGCGCATCGTAGGCGGCCAGGTCCGAGGCGAGTTGCCGGTCGGTGCGCGGGCCGAGGGCGGAGCCCGCGATCCGCAGCGCGAGCGGCAGCCTGCCGCACAACTCCCGTACGGCGTCTGCCGAGTGGGCGTCGTACGGGCCGGTGGCCGGGCTTTCGGCCGAGGCGCGCAGCAGTTCCTCCGCGCTCACCGCGTCCAGCGCCTCGACGGGCAGCTGGTGCACCCACGCCGGGGTGTCGTCCGGCAGGTCCAGCCGCTTGCGCGCCGTGACCAGCACCAGGCTGTCCGAGCGCTCCGGGAGCAGCGTGCGCACCTGCGCCGGGTCGTTCGCGTCGTCGAGCACCACCGTCACCGGCAGCCCGGTCAGATGCTGGTGGTACACGTCGCTCAACCGCTTGACCTGCTGTTCTGCCGAGGACCGCTCCCGGAACAGCAGTTGTTCGCGCGGCGCGCCCAGCCGGTTCAGCAGATGCAGCAACGCGTCCCGGGTGGCGAGCGGATGCTCGCTGTCGCCGCGCAGATCGACCACGCACGCGCCCCGGAACTGGTCCCTGAGGTGGTGCGAGGCCCGCACCGCGAGCTCGGTGCGCCCCGCGCCCGGCGCTCCGTACAGCACCACCACCGTCGGTCTGGTCTCCGTCGACGCGCGCGCGGCGTGCACCCACTGCGCGATCCGCGTCATCGACTCGCGGCGGCCCGCGAACACCCCCTCCGGCTCCGGCAGCAGCCCGAACGACTGCTCCAGCACGGACCTGCGGCGCGCCGCCGCGCTGCGGTCCACGCCGCGCAGCACCGGCGCGGCCGTGGTCTTCTTGGCGTTACGCGTGTTACGGGCCGTACGGGCGGAGGAGGCCAGCATCCGCTGCTGGTCCAGGAACGGGCGGATTCCCCGTACCTCCAGCGCCGTCAGCCATTGGAGCCGCAGCTGATCGGCCCCGCCCGGCTGGCCCAGCGCACCGGCTCTGCGGTTCGCGGCAGGCCAGTGCGACGCGGTCACCCTGAGGACGGTGGTCGCCGCCCCGGCGACGGCGACGATCGCGCCCGCGCCGATCGCGGTGCCCGGGCCGGTGCCGAGCACGAGGTCCGTGCCGATCGCGGCGAGGGCCGCAACCGCCGTCACCAGCGCGGGCGTCGAGATGTTCTGCCGGCTGAAGCGCTCGGACAGGGGCTGCTGCCAGGCCTCCGCCTCGGTCAGTGCCTGCTCGTACGCGGCGTACTCCTCGGCGGCGTTCGCCGCCATGGTGTCCAGGGCCGCCCGGCCGCGTGCCAGCAGCACGCCCGAGTCCGATCTTTCGCCGGAACCGCCGGAACGCCGTAGTTCTTCCTCTACGGCGCGTACCAACAGCCTCTCGGCTTCCGCCCGATGGCTGTCCCGCATGTGCGACCCCCTCGGAGAGCTCCGCTTCCTGTGCCGGTCTGGCGACAAGTGTCCTGCGTACGGCGCGTCAGCGCGAGGGAGTCCGGCGATCAACCACACCCTGAGAGAGGATGGCGGTATGCCGAACCGCCTTGCACACGAGACCTCCCCCTACCTCCTCCAGCACGCCGACAACCCGGTCGACTGGTGGCCATGGTCGGGCGACGCTTTCGACGAGGCGCGCAGGCGCGGGGTGCCGGTGCTGCTCAGCGTCGGCTATTCGAGCTGCCACTGGTGCCATGTGATGGCGCACGAGTCCTTCGAGGACGAGGAGACCGCGGCGTATCTGAACGCCCACTTCGTCAGCATCAAGGTCGACCGTGAGGAGCGGCCCGATGTCGACGCCGTCTATATGGAGGCCGTGCAGTCGGCCACCGGGCACGGCGGCTGGCCCATGACCGTCTTCCTCACCGCGGACGCGGAGCCCTTCTACTTCGGTACGTACTTCCCGCCCGAGCCCCGGCACGGCATGGCGTCCTTCCGGCAGGTGCTGGAAGGCGTCACGGCCGCCTGGAGCGACCGCCGGGACGAGGTCGGCGAGGTCGCCGGCAAGATCGTCCGGGATCTGGCGGGCAGGTCGCTCGCCTTCGGCGGGGACGGCGGCGTACCCGGCGAGGAGGAGCTGGCGCAGGCGCTGCTCGCGCTGACGCGGGAGTACGACGAGCGGCACGGCGGCTTCGGCGGGGCACCCAAGTTCCCGCCGTCGATGGCCGTGGAATTCCTGCTGCGGCACTACGCCCGTACCGGCTCCGACGGTGCGTTGCAGATGGCTGCGGACACCTGTGCGGCGATGGCGCGCGGCGGGATGTACGACCAGCTCGGGGGCGGTTTCGCGCGGTACTCGGTGGACCGGGAGTGGACGGTGCCGCACTTCGAGAAGATGCTCTACGACAATGCGCTGTTGTGCCGGGTGTACGCGCATCTGTGGCGGGCCACCGGTTCTGAGGAGGCCCGGCGGGTGGCGCTGGAGACCGCGGACTTCATGGTGCGGGAGCTGCGTACGGAAGAGGGCGGCTTCGCCTCGGCGCTCGACGCCGACAGTGACGACGGCACGGGAAGGCATGTCGAGGGCGCGTTCTACGCCTGGACGCCGGGGCAACTGGTCGAGGCGCTGGGGGAGAAGGACGCGGAGCGGGCGGCCGAGCTGTTCGCCGTCACCGAGCAGGGCACCTTCGAGGAGGGCGCGTCGGTTCTGCAACTCCCGTCCGGCGAAGCGGATGCGGAGCTCAAGGAGCGGCTGTTCGAGGCCCGCGCGCGGCGTCCGCGGCCGGGTCGTGACGACAAGGTGGTCGCCGCCTGGAACGGCCTCGCGATTGCCGCGCTGGCGGAGGCCGGGGCGTACTTCGAACGCCCGGACCTCGTCGAGCGCGCGACCGAGGCGGCCGATCTGCTGGTGCGGCTGCACATGGACGAGGCGGCGCGGCTCTCCCGTACCTCCAAGGACGGCCGGGTCGGCGCGAACGCGGGCGTGCTGGAGGACTACGCGGATGTCGCCGAGGGCTTCCTGACGCTCGCGGCGGTGACCGGTGAGGGCGTGTGGCTGGAGTTCGCGGGGTTCCTGCTCGACATCGTCATCGACCAGTTCGTCGGCGAGGGCGGGGCGCTGTACGACACCGCCGACGACGCCGAGCGGCTGATCCGCCGCCCGCAGGACCCGACGGACAGCGCCACCCCGTCCGGCTGGTCGGCCGCGGCGGGCGCGCTCCTCTCGTACGCCGCGCACACCGGCTCCGAGGCCCATCGCACGGCCGCCGAGGGCGCGTTGGGCGTGGTGCGGGCGCTCGGCCCGCGCGCGCCGCGGTTCATCGGCTGGGGGCTCGCGGTCGCCGAAGCGCTGCTGGACGGGCCGCGCGAGGCGGCGGTCGTCGGGCCCGACGGCGCCGCGGCGACCCGGGAGCTGCATCGTACGGCGCTGCTGGCGACCGCTCCGGGGCTGGTGGTCGCGGTGGGCGAGCCGGGCAGCGAGGAGTTTCCGCTGCTGCGGGACCGCCCGCTGGTGGACGGCGGCCCGGCGGCGTACGTCTGCCGGAACTTCACCTGCGACGCACCCACCACGGACCCGTCAGACCTTGTCCGGAAACTCGGTAACTGAACGCCGGCAACCCAAGCCCCGCCGCACCGCGCCGCCCCGCCTCGCTTACGCCTGCCCGTACACCACCATCGAAATCCCCACATAATGCACAATGAACGCCGCCAACGTCAGGGAGTGGAAAACCTCATGAAAGCCGAACCACCGCGGTGACGGATTCGGCCTCTTCATCCCGTAAATCACTCCACCCGCGCTGTACAGCAGCCCCCCGACAATCACGCACACCAGCACCGTGATCCCTCCTGCCCGCATGAACTCCGGCAGGAAGAACACCGCCGCCCACCCCATCGCGATGTAGCACGGCGTGTAGAGCCACCGCGGCGCCCCCACCCAGAAGACGCGGAACGCGATCCCCGACACGGCCGCCACCCACACCGCCCACAGCAGCGGCCGGCCGCTGGAGTCCGGCAGCAGGAGCATCGTCAGCGGCGTGTACGTGCCCGCGATGATGAGGAAGATATTGGCGTGGTCGAGGCGCCGCAGTACGGCTTCGCCGCGCGGTCCCCACGTCCCCCGGTGATATATCGCGCTCACACCGAACAGCAGGCATGCCGTGAAGACGTAGATGGCGCAGGCGATCCGCGCCCGAGGTGTGTCGGCCAGGGCCGTGAGTACGAGCCCCGCGACGAGCACGGCGGGGAACATCCCCGCGTGCAGCCAGCCGCGAAGCCTCGGTTTCACCGGCGTCGCGTGTATGTCGGTCTCTTCTGAGGCTGCAGCAGTCATGCCGAGATGTTACCTACGGAACCGTAGGTAACGGGAAACCTGGTCAGCCTCCCTTCCGTCGACCCCGTCACGTTCCGAGTGGCGATGCTCACGTGCGCTCACGTGAGTGCTCCTCTGGACATATGGGCAGAGTCCACCGATGATCAGATGAGTGCGGTCGACACCGGATGAGCGCCAAGCAAAGCGGCAAAAGGTTCGAAGCGTCCGGGTCGCGGCCCCCACGGGGCAATCAACCTACAAACCCTCACTTAGGAGCGATCGTGGCGCGAGACATCGCGGCTCCCAGCACCGTCCCCACCAACCACCAGGAACTCCTCTCCTGGGTCGACGAGATCGCAGCGATAACCCAGCCGGACAGCGTCGTCTGGTGTGACGGATCCGAAGCCGAGTACGAGCGCCTGTGCGGGGAGCTCGTCGCCAAGGGCACTTTTACGAAGCTGGACCCGATCAAGCGCCCGAACTCCTACTACGCCGCCTCCGACCCGAGCGACGTCGCCCGCGTCGAGGACCGGACCTTCATCTGCTCCGAGAAGGAGGAGGACGCGGGCCCGACCAACCACTGGAAGGCCCCCGCCGAGATGCGGGCCATCTTCACCGGCGACAACGGCGTCTTCCGTGGTTCCATGCGCGGCCGGACCATGTACGTCGTGCCCTTCTGCATGGGCCCGCTCGGCTCGCCGCTCTCCGCGATGGGCGTGGAGATCACCGACTCCCCGTACGTCGCCGTCTCCATGCGCACGATGACCCGCATGGGCAGCCCCGTACTCGAGGAGCTCGGCGCCGACGGTGACTTCGTCAAGGCAGTCCACACCCTGGGCGCCCCGCTGGAGCAGGGCCAGGCGGACGTCCCGTGGCCGTGCAACACCACCAAGTACATCTCGCACTTCCCCGAGAGTCGCGAGATCTGGTCGTACGGCTCCGGCTACGGCGGCAACGCCCTGCTCGGCAAGAAGTGCTACGCCCTGCGCATCGCCTCCGTCATGGCCCGCGACGAGGGCTGGCTCGCCGAGCACATGCTGATCCTGAAGCTGACGCCGCCGAAGGGCGAGCCCAAATACGTCACCGCGGCCTTCCCGAGCGCCTGCGGAAAGACCAACCTCGCCATGCTGGAGCCCACCATCTCCGGCTGGACCGTGGAGACCATCGGCGACGACATCGCCTGGATGCGGTTCGGCGACGACGGGCAGCTGTACGCGATCAACCCGGAGGCGGGCTTCTTCGGCGTCGCTCCCGGCACCGGCGAGCACACCAACGCCAACGCCATGAAGACCATGTGGGGCAACTCCATCTTCACGAACGTCGCGCTGACCGACGACGGCGATGTCTGGTGGGAGGGCATGACCGAGGAGCTGCCCGCGCACCTCACCGACTGGAAGGGCAACGACTGGACGCCCGAGTCCCCGACCCCGGCCGCCCACCCCAACGCCCGCTTCACCGTTCCCGCCGGGCAGTGCCCGATCATCGCGCCCGAGTGGGAGGACCCCAAGGGCGTGCCGATTTCGGCGATCCTCTTCGGCGGCCGTCGCGCCAGTGCCGTACCGCTGGTAACGGAGTCCTTCGACTGGCAGCACGGCGTCTTCCTCGGCGCGAACGTCGCGTCCGAGAAGACCGCCGCCGCCGAGGGCAAGGTCGGCGAGCTGCGCCGCGACCCCTTCGCGATGCTGCCGTTCTGCGGCTACAACATGGGCGACTACATGGCCCACTGGATCAAGGTCGGCAAGAACGCCGCCGAGCTGGGCTCCGCGGCCAAGCTGCCCAAGATCTACTACGTGAACTGGTTCCGCAAGAATGACGCGGGCAAGTTCGTGTGGCCGGGATTCGGCGAGAACAGCCGCGTACTGAAGTGGATCGTGGAGCGGCTGGAGGGCAGGGCCGAGGGCGTCGAGACGCCGATCGGCATTCTGCCGACGCGCGAGGCGCTCGACACGCACGGCCTCGAACTGCCCGCCGAGGATCTGGACTTCCTGCTCTCGGTGGACAAGGAGGTGTGGCGCGAGGAGGCGTCGCTGGTGCCCGAGCACCTCAACACCTTCGGTGACCACGCGCCGAAGGAGCTGTGGGACGAGTACCGCGCGCTGGTCGCCCGCCTTGGCTGATCACTGATCACTGTCGGTGATCGGCTCTCGCAGCGCAAGAAATTGTGTGGCACCCGGTCCGCGCGCCTTCGCGGCCCGCGGACCGGGGCCGTCAGGGGGCGCTGACCAGACGCGGTTCGGTCAGCGCGGCGGTGTGGGCGTCCATCCGCTCGGCGGAGAGGATCGCGGCGGCGGTGTCCGCGCGGGACGCCGCGACGACGAGGGCGCGGCCCGCGAGGGCGTGCGCCCGGCGGTGCAGGCCCGCGGGGTCGGCGCCGCTGGTGCCTTTGTGACGGGCGGGCGTCGCGCCGCGCAACCTGGCCACCTGGTCGGCGATGTGCTCGGCGGCCTCATCAAGACCGAGCTCGTCGGTGACGGCGAGCAGCGCGGAGAGATGGCCGGCGAGCTGAATGTCCAGTTCCTCTTCGCGCGTGCGGTGAGGGTACGGGGCATCGTCAGCCACCGAGTGGACGGACCTGGTGCGAATCGGCTCGTACATGGGGATGGCCTCCTGCTCAGCGTCAGGAGACCATCCTAGCTTGGATTCAGTCTAAAGTTGAGCCCGTTCGTGATCCTTTGCCGCGAGATGGCCCGGACTCCGGCCGGACCCCGGCCAGGCTTGAGTCAAACTGTGGTTTCGGGCTCAGGGCTGGCTGTAGCCGTCCAGGAACCGGCCGATCCGCGTCACCGCGTCCGCCAGGTCCTTCGCCGACGGAAGCGTCACGATCCGGAAGTGATCGGGCTCCGGCCAGTTGAAGCCCGTACCGTGCACGACCATGATTTTCTCGCTCCGCAGCAGATCGAGCACCATCTGCCGGTCGTCCTTGATTTTGTAGACCGTGGGGTCCAGCCGCGGGAAGAGATACAGCGCGCCCTTCGGCTTTACGCAGGTCACACCCGGGATCTGGGTGAGCAGGTCGTACGCGACATCCCGCTGCTCCAGGATCCGGCCGCCCGGCAGCACCAGGTCGTCAATCGACTGCCGGCCGCCGAGCGCCGTGGCCACCGCGTGCTGCGAGGGCATGTTCGCGCACAGGCGCATATTGGCGAGGATGGTCAGCCCCTCGATGTACGAGGTGGCGTGCGCCTTCGGGCCGCAGACCGCCATCCACCCGGAGCGGTAGCCGGCCACCCGGTAGTTCTTGGAGAGGCCGTTGAAGGTGAGGACCATCAGGTCCGGGGCGAGCGCGGCGGTCGGTGTGTGCGTGGCGCCGTCGTAGAGGATCCTGTCGTAGATCTCGTCCGAGCAGACGATCAGATTGTGACGGCGCGCGATCTCCGTGAGGGAGCGCAGCATCTCGTCGTCGTATACCGCGCCGGTGGGATTGTTCGGGTTGATGATCACGATCGCCTTCGTGCGATCGGTGATCTTCCGCTCGATATCGGCGAGGTCGGGCATCCAGTCGGACTGCTCGTCACAGCGGTAGTGCACGGCGGTCCCGCCCGCGAGCGCCACGGAGGCGGTCCACAGCGGATAGTCCGGGGCGGGTACGAGGACCTCGTCGCCGTCGTCCAGCAGCGCCTGCATCGACATCTGGATCAGCTCGGAGACGCCGTTGCCGAGGTAGATGTCCTCGACGTTCAGGTCGATGCCCTTGGTCTGGTAGTGCTGCATCACCGCGCGGCGTGCGGACAGCAGCCCCTTCGCATCGCCGTAACCGTGCGCGGTCCCGAGGTTGCGGAGAATGTCCTCAAGAATCTCGGGCGGGCACTCGAAACCGAAGGCTGCCGGATTGCCGGTGTTGAGTTTGAGGATGCGGTGACCTGCTGCCTCAAGCCGCATCGCCTCCTCAAGAACCGGGCCCCGGATTTCGTAACAGACGTTGGCGAGTTTCGTGGACTGGATCACCTGCATGTCCGTGAGGATACGGGCGCGTAAAGCTGATCGCTTCGAGTTTTCGGCCACTCGGCGGTGCGGTGAATGTCCGCTTTGGCGCTTTGGCCGGTGAGAGCGGTCCGCTTCCTTCGAAAGCCTTGTTCCGATGGTGGAGACACCTGCGGTTTACGCGGCGGGGGTGGTGGGGCGGCGCGTGGATGTTGTCCTCGTCACCTCACGGCACAGCGGGCTTCGCGCCGTCGAGGAGCTCGCGTACGGCGTCCATTGCGGCTCCGCACCGCCCCGGCCGCCGGTCGGGGCGGTGCGCGTTCCCCCTGGCTCGGTCGTGGCTCAGGCGTCGCATTCCTTCCAGGCGAGCCGGTAGATGGTGTTGATTTCACCGTCCGTCGAGTCCATGGTCATGAAACTTGTCGTGGTCCTTGGGTCGGACGTGCCGATGTTGACCCGCACTTCGGTGTTGATGTTGAAGTTCCGCTTCACTCCGCACGGTGCCCAGACCATCTGTCCCCATTCCGTGGAGTCGGTGGCCTGCCAGTTGTCGTCGAGCGGCCCGCGGAACGGGTGACTGCGGGACGCCGTGTCCGGCGAGCCCTGGAAGTAGTACGACGCCTTCTGGGTCGCGGTGGCGCCGGTCATGAGGTTCGCGTAGCCGCGGTAGTCGACGCTTGCGATCGCGTAGGTGAAGCCTTGCGGGACATGGACGACGAGGCTGAGCTGACAGTTCTTGCGCATGTCGGTCGCCGTGGCGCCCCGGCCTACCTTGGCGAGGTATTCGCTGTAGGTGACGGTGAAGGCCGTGTTGTCCTCGGACACGGATGTGGCGGCGCTCCCCGGGCGGCAGCCCGATCCGTTGACCGTCGCGACGTCGATCGTGATTTTGTCCGGCGGCGCGATGCTGACCGCGGCAGCGTTCTGAACGGCCAGCAGCGAAGCGACAATTGCCGCCGTCGCGCCACCCGCGATAAGTGCACGGGACATGATTCTCCCATCGGGGAAATGTGAGGGGTTTCGTCCGGAACAGGCATGAAAAAGCCATGGCCATGTCATCTCTTCAAGCATTCTTGTGTTTGCCTGAAGAGCCGGATCGAGGGGAATCATAGGCTCCGAAGCGGATGCTGGACAGTCGGTTATCAGCCGCGTAAAGACCGGGTGAAGGAGGTTTGTGGGACCTGCGAAGGCCAAGCGGCCCCGAGGAGCACCTTCGTGCTCCTCGGGGCCGCAGCCGTACTGAAGGTCACCTGGCGGCGCAGGTGTTGCCTGCGGCCGGGTTCAGCAGGCCGATGATGTCGATGGTGTTGCCGCAGACCTGAAGCGGAATGTGGATCGGAACCTGAATCGTGTTCCCGGAAATCAATCCGGGGGAGCCGGCGGCGAAACCTGTCGCAGACGCACCGTCCTCGCCCCCGTCGCCCCCGCTCGCCATGGCGGGCGCGGCGCTGCCAATGGCGAGGAGGATGCCCGCTACGGCGGCAGCGGCCTTCATGCGCTTCATTTTCGATCCTTTCAGCAGTGGTGCCGTGCGCGTACGCGACCTTCGCGCCACGCAGCCCAGTTTCCTGTTCGTGGACGCCTCTGCGGGACTGGTAATGAATCGGTTCCCGCAGAGGGGGCACCACATGGCCGTCAGTTCGAAAAGCCACTCGTATGCAGCACATACGCCGCGGCGGCCATTTCGAATGCGGCGAAGAACTACTCGTTGCCCGCGCCGTTGCCCGAGAGGATCGGGATGTCATCCAGAATGTGCGACAGCAGGTCGTCGCCCTTCTCCTGGGTGGAGTTCTCGGTGCACTGCTGGACCTGCTGGGACGTGAGGATGTCCTGAACCGTGATCGGGATGAGACCGACGACGGAGCCCACGTTGAGCTTGGCCGGCAGGCCGATGCAGGGCTTGTTCAGAGAGCCCTGGATGAGGCCGATCTGCGGGCTCATGTCGCCGGCGGTGGCGAAATTGCCGTACGTCTGCGAGGCGCCGTTGCCGCTCAGGGCCGTCAATTCCTCTTCGCTGCCGATGGCCATAGCCTGCGGAGCCATCGCGGCACCGGTGCCCACCATCGAAGCGGTGACCGCTGCGGTAGCCAGAATCTTCTTGATCACTTTGTGTCCTTCTTCGCTATGAACAATCGATCGTGGAGCAGACTGATCAACTGCGTTCCGGTGGGTTTGGTTCCGTGCCCTCACCCGAATGCCGCAATGTCTTTGCGTGGCCTCGTCGTCTGACCGTATGTATCGGCGGAGGGCCGGTAAAGGCCCTCCGCCGATGGGCAGATCGCCGTCTCCGGATGCGCCGTGCCAACAGAAAACACGACCGCCCCACGACGCGATGCGCCGCCGGCTGGAGGCGTGCAGCCGGAGTAGTTCTCCTGCACGGTCTGCGCGGCAATTTCACCATCACCGGCCGGTCGGGCGAGCCGGTATTCACCCGTTTGCCGAATGAATTCGAGGGAGAAACGGAGGGAAGTGGCTGGTTCTGGACCATGCGCGGCGCACAGAGTCGTACGCAGCAACAGACAGCCCGAAGACCCCGGCACCAACTGGCGGGTGCCGGGGTCTTCGGCTTTACGTCACTGCTGTCCGCAGGCCACGGGTCACTCGTTCTCCACGCCGTTCCCCGTGAGGATCGGGATGTTGCTGAGAATGTTCGACAGCAGGTCGTCGCCCTTCTCCTGGGTGGAGTTGTCGGCGCAAGCCTGGACCTGCTGGGACGTGAGGATGTCCTGGACCGTGATCGGGATGAGGCCGACGACGGAGCCCACGTTGAGCTTGCCCGGAATGATCGCGATGCAGGGGTCGTTGAGCGTGCCTTGAACGAGGCCGGCCTGCGCGCTCAGGTCGCCGTCCGTGACGAAGTTTCCGTGGGCCTGGCTGGAGCCATTGCCGCTCAGAGCCGTTGTCTCCTCCTCGCTGCCGATGGCCATAGCCTGCGGAGCCATCGTCGCGCCCGTGGCCGCCACGGAGAGGGTGATCGCGGCAGTCGCCATAACCTTCTTGAGCATGTTCCGTCCTTCTGTCGCGTGGATGCCCGCTACTGGAGCGCCCTGACAAACAGTGGTCGGCGGGATTAGTTCCGCGGGTTCACTCAAATGGCCCGCGCCGATGGGTGCGGCCGAACGGAACGGCTGCCGCGCCGACGGCAGGGCACGCCATGGCACGGCAGGGCGGCCCGGCAAGTCCATTGGGCCGAACAGGGGTTACCGGCGCGGTGGGCCGTGTCATCTGGGTGCGTAAACCGTTTCGATCCGTGTGAGCCCTGATGTTGGGCGAAACATCGAAAAGAAGGTGCTATTTCCATGAAGACTGCCAAGAAGGCCGGTCTGGTGCTGGTCGCCGCTGGTTTCGTCGCCGGGACCACCGCAGGGTCCGCATTCGCCGACTCCCATGCGAAGGGTGCCGCTGTCGGCTCTCCCGGCGTGATTTCCGGGAATGTGCTGGAGATCCCGCTCCACATTCCGATTCAGGTCTGCGGCAACACCATCGACATCATCGGCCTGCTGAACCCGGCGTTCGGCAACGCCTGCATCGCCGACTGAGTCTGGTTCGACGCATACGCGTAACACACAAGGGTGGCGCCACCGGTCCTGACCGGTGGCGCCACCCTTGTGTGTGCGGCCGCTGAAACCTGTGCGAGATCTTGTGTGAGACCTTGTGCGCGGATTCAGTTGCCCAGATCGATGCTGCCCAGCAGAGGGGCGACCTCGCCGAGCGCCGAGGCGCCCGTCTTGAGGACCTGCTGCGGCGCATCGCCCTTGATGTTGTTCAGCTCCATGGCGGTACTCGTGACCCTGCTCACCGTGGAGGTGTCCTCGGCCAGTTTCGTACCTACCACCGCCACCTCGCCGAAGGTGTGGGCGAGGCCGCCGTTGAGGCTCATGGGAGGCATGGACGTCGTGCTTGCGGCGTATGCCGGAGAAGCCGCCATAGCAGCGACGGAGCCGACAACGACCGCAGCAGCCCTCACGTACTTCATCTCTTCGAATCCCTTCCTCCGGCGGCGTTCGTCGCCGCCGTCGATCTGCGTAACGAGTTCTGGCCGTGGGAGAAACCCCGCTCCCCAGTCTTTCTCACGGACAACGCGTATCCGGGTATCCGGGTGACTCCAGAAGGCGTCACAAGCGAGTCAGACGTGATTTTCAACTTGCCTTCTGACAAGGTGCACATCTGTTTTCGTTATGTTGCCCGAACAGGGAGAGCCGCAATGTTCTGCCCGGCGCTTTCGGCCGCTCCGCAATCCCCTTCCGGCACCTTGTGGTCCGCGAACTGACGGTTTTTCACCTGGAAGGCCGTGATCCGCAACGGCGTGGACGTGCGGCACTTCGCCGCCGCGACGGAGATCACCGGCACCACCCCCGCGGGCTTCTGCTATCCGTACGGCACGCTCGACGAGCGGACCGTCAGCGCCGTACGGAACGCGGGCTACGCGTACGGCTGCGCCATCGCGCCCGGCGCGCTGACCGGTACGCACGCCCTGCCCCGTACGCACATCAGCCACGCCGACCGGGCCGTACGCCTCTGGGCCAGGCGGCTGCGGCACCGCTTCGGCAGGTGAGGTCCCGGGCGAGTGCGAGGCCCACGGTGTACCCGCGCTGCTCTCGGCCATGGACGCCTTCGTCTCGACGTTCCGGGAAGAGGCCTTCGGTCTCGCCGTGGCCGAGGCGCCGGTCGCCGGGCTGCCCGTCCTGCACCGCGCGTGCCCCGTCATCGCGTCGCGCGTCTGCTGCGGCTGCACGCGTCGGTGGTGGACTGGCGGGACCGGGCGGCCAGGACCGTCAGGACCGTCAGGGCGCGGCTCCCGGCCGCCGCACGCAGATCGCATCGCGGCCGGACAGCCACTGGTTGACCAGGTCGTCCCAGTTGCCCCAGTCGCCCAGATCCAGCGGGACACACCAGGGGGAGGGGTGGGGATCGGGTGCGGGCTTGGTGGGCCTGGGCGGAACGGAGATCGGGGGCGGCGGCGTCGGCTTGGGCGTCGGTGCGGCCGGGACCGGCTCCTCGGCGGGGGCGGGCTTCGTCGGTGTGGGCACGGGCGTGGGGGCCGTGAGCTCGGCCGGTTTCGGCACCGGATCCCGGTCTCCGAACAACTCCGAGCGGAACACCTCTGCCGACTCAGGGTTGTCCTCGCACTGCCAAACGCCGTGCGGACAGTAGTCCGTGATCGTCTGGTAGAGCGGCCGGTGCCGGTCCATCCACTCCAGCATTCGCCTCATGTACTCGGAGTTGTCGCCGTTCCGGAAGAGCCCCCACTCCGGATACGAGATCGCCTTCTTGTGCGCGGCGGCGAACTCGACCTGCCTCCGCAGTCCGTACGGGGCCGTCACCTGCTCGTCGAAGGTCTCGCCGGGGGGCTGGTCGTACGAGTCCATCCCGATGATGTCCACGACCTCGTCACCGGGGTAGCACTCGGTCCACGGAATCGCGTTCACTCCGCGCTTCGGCGCGAAGTCGAAGCGGAAGCGCTGGCCGGGCACGGAGCGCATCGCGGTGACGATGCGATTCCAGTACGCCTTCCAGGATTCGGGGTCGGGTCCGCAGCGGTGCGTATAGGTGACGCTGTTCATCTCCCAGCCCAGGACGATCACCGTGTCCGGTACGCCGAGCCGCACCAGACGCCTGGCGAGCTTCTGGAAGTGGTGATCGAACCGGCCGTCGGCCCCTGCCCGCAGCAGTCGGCGGACCGCGGAATCGGGGAGGTGGTCCTCGCTCCGCTCCAGCATGGGCACGTTGAGCACGAACATCCGGTCGTCCGCGCCGCGCCGCCACGCGGCCCAGGACTCCAGGAAGCGGGGCGCGCCCTCGAAATTGGACCAGACGTCGCCCGGCAGGTACGTGTGGCCGACCCTGGGTTCCGTACCGCCGAGCCGGCGCGACAGCTCCGCCATTCGCTGGACGCCGGCCGGGTCGTACCTCCCGGGTGCGGGTACAGGTGCGGGTGCGGGTGCCGCTCCGGCCGAGAGGAGGAGAGCGGCGGCGACTGTCCCAATGCGGGTGCCGGTGAGACGGCGCCGATGGGGCATGACTCCTCCTTGCCTGAGCCGCGACGACGACACGACAGTAGGCGCAAAATCCGACAAATGGCCTTTCCGGCTGTTGGTCAGTAGGCCATTCGTGACGCGACGCACCCGCATCGGGTCCATCCAGGTGACCCGCCGTCACCAGTAGGAGCAGCGTCAGCCGCGCCCGTGGAGCCAGCCCCGGCGCGATGGCGCGGAAGCCGGCCGGGTGTCGGTTTCACCGCCCGGGCGCGGTGGATAGTGGGAGAGCCGGTTCCACTCCAGATCGGGCAGCCCGGGCAGGGTGCGGCCCTCGGCGGCCCACTCCCGGGTGAGCTGTTCGTAGATCGGGCTGCTGCCGACGGGCGCACTCGCCGGACTCGGAGGGGCGAGTGTCTGGACGCGCTGCCATCGGGCAGGTGCGGTAGTCCTTGCCATCCGTTCTCCTTCGCGGGGAACCACCGGCTTCAGCCGGTGGTGGGGAGCACTCTCATGGCTTCGCCGGGGGACCCCCACCCAGCTGTCAGGCTGGGGGAGAATACGATCCCTTGGCTCCGGCTGGCGCGGAGTGCTCCCGGTTCGCTACAGCGTGTATCGCGCCGTCGGGCGCCGGTCAGGACTTGGCCGTCATGAGGTCGCCACGGAGGCCGAGTGAGAAGCCCCCCTCCCTCCCTCGGGAGGGTGAGGAGTCACAAGTCGGCCAACGCGCGCCGACGGGGTAAGTCACTGCCGGGGCGGTGAGGCGGGGTACGCAAGGAACGGTCTTTCGACCCCGCCGCCCGCGCCGGTGAGATGATTCCCGGCCGAAGGCCCCGGGGTTCCGCCATCCAGGTGAACCGGCCAACGGCTGAGGTGAGGGGGCCCGGCCGGGCAATTAGGGTGCCGAGCCATGACCACAGCCAACGCTTCCAAAAGCATCGTCAATCGCAGCCATTTGGGCACCCTTTCGGTTCTCGCGTGGACCGGTGATCCCGAGGAGGGACAGGACCTGCCCTGCCTGGTCGCCTACTCTCTCGGCGACGGCTCGGGCGGCGCCGAGGCCGGGGAGGAAGCCATCCTCGCGATGATCGAGGAGCTGCGCCTCACGGTGGGCGGCGGCCTGACCGACTGGACCCGGGCGAACAACTCAAGGATCAAGCTGATCGTCGAAGCCGGTCAGGCCGCCATCACCATGCCGTATCTGAGCGGGCAGTGCCCCGTACCGCCGGAGTGGCTGTACGCGGTCGAGGAGCGCGGGCACGCGTACTTCCTGTTGGCCAGCCGCCCCTGGCCGGAGGCGGCCCCCGGGAAGCCCGTCACCGAGGACGCCCTGCGGTCCTACATCGGCGACGAGAAGACGCTCGCCACCGCCGCGCATGTGCTGCTGCCGGTGAGCAAGTTGCGTTAGTCCGTTAGTCGCGTTGGTTGCGTGAGGCGAAAGCGAAGGGCAGCGCGCGGACCCGGCTGTCGAAGCCTGAGTCGACCAGCTCGGGCAGGCCCACCGCGCGCAGCTCCCGGGATCTGGTGAGCGGTTCATGGCACAGCGCCTTCATCTCCTGCCCTCAAGGTGCGGATTGGGGTAGTGGAGCACCACCTTCTCGCCGGGATGGAAGAGGCTGCGGGTGCCGGGCTGGGGGCTGCGCGTCTGGCCCGGCTCCAGCTGGTCCGGCGACGGTTCGCCCATCCCGCCGCTTGTGACATGCCAGCGGCCTCCCTCTTGTACGTGCCTTGTGCGCACAAGGGGAGGCCGCGACGCGCGGCGTCTCAGTAGCCGTTGTTCTTCTGCTTCTTCTTGGTGTCCACAACCGCGCAGGGGTTGCCGAAAGCCGGGTTGAGCAGCGCGATGATGTCCACGGTGTTGCCGCAGAGCTGGATCGGGATGTTGATGGGAACCTGGAGGGCGTTCCCCGAAATGACACCCGGCGAGTGGGCGGCGGCGGCATACGCTCCGGCGTCAGCGGCGGCCATTCCGGCGCTGCCGGCCATGATGGCACTCGAGCCGACGACGACGGCGGCTGCCTTCGCGATACGCGACATCAGTTCTCCTTGCACGATGAGCTCTGCCGCAGGGCTTGCGGCCTTCATGCTCGTTCAACGCCGTAACGGATAACCGGTAACGGATCGGGACCAAACTACCCACCCACGGCACAGGCCCGCTGACCGGATTCCGTCCCTTGTCGGCTGCGACGAAGGCCCCCAACAATGCGCATGACAAACCGAAGGCTCTCTTCGGTCACTGAAGTCGCAAGAGGGGACCCCCACATGAACAAGCCTCTCGTCGGTGCGCTGCTCGCCCTGGCATTCCTCGGGGCTGGCGCGGCACCCGCGGTCGCGGTCAACGCCTCCGCAGACCCCCAAGTCAGAGTCAAAGCCGTCGACTTCGCGGGTACGGTGGCGCTCAGCAACTGTTCCGGCTCGGTGGTGCGGATGCCCGCGTCGGAGTCCGACGACCCCGCCCTCGTACTGTCCAACGGGCACTGCATCGAGAGCGGCTTCCCGGCGGCGGGCCAAGTCATCGTCGACCAGCCGTCCAGCCGTACTTTCGGACTTCTCAACTCGGCGGGCACCAGGGTCGCCACGCTGCGGGCCAGCAAGATCGCATACGCGACGATGACGGACACCGACGTCTCGCTCTACCAACTCACCAGCACATACGCCCAGATACAGAGCAGCTACGGCATCAGCGCCCTTGAGCTGAACGCCGCGCGCCCGGTGGCGGGCACGGCCATCAAGGTCGTCTCCGGGTACTGGAAGCGCATCTACAGCTGCAACATCGACGGCTTCGCGTACCGCCTGAAGGAGGGCCAGTGGACCTGGAAGGACTCGGTCCGCTACACCTCCAGCTGCAACACCATCGGCGGTACGTCCGGTTCGCCCGTCATCGACAACGCGACCGGGAAGGTCGTCGCGGTCAACAACACGGGCAATGAGGACGGCGGGCGCTGCACCGACAACAACCCGTGCGAGGTCGCCGCGAACGGGACGGTGACCGTGCGGCCGGGGATCAATTACGGCCAGCAGACGTACGGGATAGTGCCGTGCGTCGGGCTCGACAACAAGATCGACCTGGGGAGGGCGGGCTGCGCGCTGCCGAAGCCGTAGTCGAAACCGTAGCCATAGCCGTAGCTACGAACGAGCGCGGCGTACGGAGCGGCCCGCCAGCACATCCGTACGCCGTCCGTCCTCGATCACGAACCTGCCGTCGATCAGTACGTAGGGGATGCCCACCGGCAGCGTCCGCGGGGCCTCGAAGGTCGAGCCCGCGGCGACCGTGTCCGGGTCGAACAGGACCAGGTCCGCGCGGTAGCCCTCGCGGACCAGGCCGCGGTCGGGCAGGCGCAGACGGGCAGCCGGGCGGGAGGTGAGGTGGGCCACCGTCTCCTCCAGGCTCAGGATGCCCAACTCCCGTGCGTACCGGCCGAGATAGTGCGGAAACGTGCCGTACGCGCGGGGGTGCGGCTTGTCGCCCTGGAGGATGCCGTCGCTGCCGCCCATGTGGACCCGGTGGCGCATGATCTGCCGGACGTTCTCCTCGTGTCCGACGTGCTGGAGGATTGTGGAACCGAGCCGGTCGCCGATGAGCAGCCGGCGGGCGGTGTCCCAGGGGGCCTCGCCGCGGGTCGCGGCCGACTGCGCGACCGTACGGCCCACGTGGCCCGCGAACACCGGGTCGCTGACGCCCGAGATCTCGATGGTGTCCCACTCGATGGGGACGCCGTGGCAGCCGTCCGCGCCGATTTCCTCCATGTGGTGGCGGATCTTCTCGGCCGTACCGTCGTCGCGCAGCCGCGCCAGGGTCGCGTCCGGGCCGCCCTCGCTCGCCCAGCTGGGCAGCATCGCGACGAGCGTGGTGCAGCCGGGGGTGTACGGATAGGTGTCGAGGCTGATGTCCGCGCCGGAGGCGAGAGCGTTGTCGAGGAGGGCGAGGAGGTCGGGGGCTCGGTCCTTGTTCACGCCGAAGTTCATGGTGGCGTGGGCGAGGTGGAGGGCGCAGCCCGCGTCACGGGTGAGGGTGACCATTTCCTCGTACGCCTGGAGGGCACCGGCGCCGTACGAGCGGTGGTGCGGGCAGTAGTAGCCGCCGTAGCGGGCCACGACGCGGCAGAGCTCGGCGAGCTCGGCGTCGTCGGCGTACATCCCGGGCGTGTAGGTGAGTCCGGAGGACATGCCGACCGCGCCCTGTTCGAGGCCCTCGGCGACGAGCTGCTTCATGCGGGTGAGCTCGGCGGGGGTGGCGGGGCGGTCGTCCCAGCCCATGGCGTACATGCGGACGGTGCCCTGGGGGACGAGGTAGGCGGCGTTGACGGCGATGCCGCGGTCGAGGCGGTCGAGGTACTCGCCGACGGTGCGCCAGTCGAAGTCGACAGTGGGGTCGGTGGCCGTGCCGGTGGGGCCGCCGCCGTTCCAGCCGGTGATGGTCCTGCGGACCTCGGCGAGGGTGCGGTCGTCCACCGGGGCGTACGAGAGGCCGTCCTGGCCGAGGACTTCGAGGGTGACGCCCTGGGCGGCCTTGGCAGAGTGGTCGGGGTCGCGGAGCAGGGCGAGGTCGCTGTGGGCGTGCATGTCGATGAAGCCGGGGGAGAGGGCGAGGCCGGTGGCGTCGAGGACGCGGGGGGCGGAGAGGCGGGCGTTTTTGTCCGGCGGCTGGATGGCGGTGATGCGGCCGTTGGCTATGCCGACGTCGGCGAGGTAGGAGGGGGCACCGGACCCGTCGATGACGCGGGCGGCGCGGATGACCAGGTCCATGGGGTGGCCTTTCTGGGGGTGGGGTGTGGTGCGGGTTGCGGCGGGTGCGGGTGGCGCCTGCGGCGGGCTGTCCCCTACCCGCCCTTTCCCGTAACTTGGGGCTCCGCCCCCAGACCCCCGTACCGCCCTTCGGGTGGGGGTTCGCCCACGCCCCTTGGGGCGTAGGGGGAGTGTCCTCAATCGCCGGACGGGCTGGATCGGGGCGGAGTCCCAGGGGGTTCAGGCAGGTTCGGGCCTAAAAGAACGTACGGATGAAATCCGTGACCGTTCCGTCCGCCTCCACCACCGGAATCAACTGCCACTTGTCAAAGCTCGTGCACGGATGCGACAACCCCATCCCCACCCAGTCCCCCACATCGAGCTCCGCCTCCGCCGTCGTACGAACCCACCCGTGCTGGTCCGAAAGACCGCTCACCGTGACGCCCGCCGCCGGCCGGATCTCCCCCGTGCGCGCGTCGCGGACGACCTGCGCCTCCGGCAGGTCCAAGTCGTACGCCGCGTCGCGCTTCCCCGCGTTGACGAAAGCCTGGTCCGGCGACGGGCGCGAGATCACCTGCGCCCAGAGGCGGAAGGCGGGCTGGAGCGCGCCCTCCTGGGGGATGCGGTTGAAGGGGGTGAGGTGGCGGTAGTGGCCGTCGTCGTGTGAGACGTACGCGCCGGAGCGCAGCAGTTTCAGTACCGGGAGGGAGAGTTCGGGGATCCCGGCGAAGACGTCCGCGACCGCGTCGAACCACGCGCTGCCGCCCGCGCTGATGACGATCTCCTCCGCGGCGGCGAAGCGGCCGGCCTTGTCGAAGTCGGCCGCGAGCGCGGTGAGGCGGCGCAGCCAGGCGTGCACGCGGTCGGTGTCGGCCTGGGGGACCTCGCCCTCGTAGCCCGCGACGCCGACGAGGCGGAGGGACGTCACCGCTGCCACCGCGTCCGCGACGGCCGCGCACTCCGCCTCCGTACGCGCGCCGGTGCGGGCTCCCTCGCCCGCGCCGAGTTCGACCACGACGTCCACGGGGCGGCTCGTACCCCGTAGCGCCTCGTCCATCAGCTCGACGCCGCGCACGGAGTCGACGTAACAGATGAAGCGGAAGCCGGGGTCGGTGTCGAGCTCGTGCGCGAGCCAGCGCAGGGCGGCCGGGTCGACCACCTCGTTGGCGAGGAAGATCCGCTGGATGCCGTACGCGCGGTAGACGCGGGCCTGGTGGGGTACGGCGGCGGTGATGCCCCACGCGCCGTGCTCCAGCTGGCGGGCGAAGAGCTGCGGCGACATGGAGGTCTTGCCGTGCGGGGCGAAGGCGAGGCCATGGCGTGCGGAGTACGTCTCCAGGAGGGCGAGGTTGTGCTCGACGGACTCGGCGGAGAGGGCGAGTACGGGGGTGGTGAAGCCGCCGGTGAACAGGTTGCGGCGCTCGGCCGCGAGCCCGCCGATGGTCAGGCCCGAGGCTTCGGCGTCGGGCGGGAGCCCCTTGAAGCGGTGATCGACCGGTTCGTCGGCGAGCCGGTCAAGCCGTTCGAGCCGATCGAGCATGAGGGCCTCCTCAAAGGCGTTGCATTCTCTGCAACAGTCATTGCGCATCTCGCGTACCGCTGTCTAACATCCGAGCCAGCGCCGGGTCAATGGTGTCCGGCGGCGGCCCACCAACGAGGAGCTTGACCGACTGTGACCGCGACCGGGCTTGTTGATGTCGTCTGTCTTGGCGAGTCCATGGTCACGTTCCTGCCCACGCGGCCGGGACGGCTCGCCGACGTGCCGTCCTTCGTACGGGGCATCGGCGGAGCCGAGTCCAATGTGGCGTGCGGTCTGGCGTCGTCGGGGCACAGCGCGAAGTGGGTCGGCCGGGTCGGCGAGGACGGCTTCGGCGAGCATCTCGTCGCGGCGATCGCGTCGTACGGAGTCGACACGTCGGCGGTGCAGCGCGACGCGCACCGCCCCACCGGGATCTACTTCCGTACGGCCGGCGAGCGCGCGACAGGCGAACAGGCGGACAGTCAGGGGCTTCAGGGGCTTCAGGGGCTTCAGGAGCTCGCGGAGGTCGTCTACTACCGGGCCGGATCCGCCGCCTCCGCCATGTCCCCGTCCACCATGCCCGCCGACGAGCTCTGGTCCGGGCGGATCCTCCATCTCTCCGGGATCACCGCGGCGCTCTCCGCCGACTGCCTCGCCCTCATGCGAACCCTGACCGCCCGCGCCCCCGGCCGCCCGCTGATCTCCTTCGACGTGAATTACCGCATGAGCCTGTGGCGTGACGCCGACGGCCGCGACGCCGACGGCCCCCGCATCCTCCTCGACCTCGCACGCGGCGCGGACCTCGTCTTCGTCGGCGAGGACGAGGCGTACGCGGCATGGGGCCTGCGCGGCGCGCCCGCGATCCGGGCCGCGCTCCCCGAGCCCGAGGCGCTTGTCGTCAAGCAGGGCGGGCAGGGGGCGACCGCATACGTACGCGGCGGGGAGGACGGCACGGACGCCGTCACCTCCGTACCCGCCCTCGACGTCGACGTCGTCGCACCCGTCGGCGCCGGTGACGCCTTCGCCGCTGGATTCCTCTCCGCCACCCTGCGCGGGCTGACCGCCCAGGACCGGCTGCGCCACGGCCACCTGATGGCCGCCGCCACCCTCACCGTCCCCGGAGACCTCGCCGAGCCGCCCTCCCGCGCCCACGCCGACAGGTTGGCCGCACTCGACGACCGCGCCTGGGGCACACTGCGACTCGGCCCCGGCTGGACCGCGGTCGTGGCGCAGGACCCGCAGGAGGTACGTACCGCATGAGCCAGACCGTCGACCGCGCGCTCTCCATCCTTCCCCTGCTCGCCCAGGGACCCGCCGACCTCGGGCAGGTCGCCGAGCGCCTCGGCGTGCACAAGTCCACCGCGCTGCGGCTGCTCCGTACGCTGCACGAGCACGGACTCGTCTACCGCCAGCAGGACCAGCGCTACCGCCTCGGCGCCCGCCTCTTCGCCCTCGCGCAGGAGGCCGTCGAGAATCTCGACGTACGGGAGATCGCACACCCCCACCTCGTCACGCTGAACGAGCAGATCGGGCACACCATCCACCTCGCGGTGTACGAGGAGAGCGAGGTCCTCTATATCGACAAGGTCGAGAGCCGCTACCCCGTACGGATGTACTCGCGGATCGGCAAGCCCGTCGCGATCACCGTCGCGGCCGTCGCCAAGCTGCTGCTCGCCGACCTGCCCGAGCCGGAGCGGCGCGCCATCGCCGAGAAGCTCGACTACCCCATGTACACATCCCGTTCGATCCCCAACCACGCCGCGTTCCTGAAGGAACTCGCCGTGGTACGCGAACAGGGATGGGCCACCGACCTCGGCGGCCACGAGGAGTCCATCAACTGCGTCGCCGCGCCCATCCGGGGCGCGGACGGCAGGGCTGTCGCCGCCATGTCGGTCTCCGCGCCGAATGTCGTCGTCACCGCCGAGGAGCTCCTCACTCTTCTCCCGCTCGTGCGCCGCACCGCCGAGACCATCAGCCGGGAGTACTCAGGACACACCCCACAACGGGCAACCCCTCAGAAATGAGCACAGCATGACCGACGGCAACGCGACCCAGACCGTGATCAAGACCGCGATCACGCCGAGCACGCACACCGCCCCGCCCGCGAAGTTCTCCCACGGCGTCCGCAAGGGCAACATCCTCCAGGTCGCCGGGCAGGTCGGCTTCCTGCCCGCCGTCGAGGGCGAGCCGCCGACGCCCGCCGGACCGACCCTGCGCGAGCAGACCCTGCAGACCCTCGCCAACGTCAAGGCGGTCCTCGAAGCGGGCGGCGCGAGCTGGGACGACGTCATGATGACGCGCGTCTACCTCACCGACGTCGACCACTTCGCGGAGATGAACGCGATCTACAACGCGTACTTCGAGGAGCAGGGCCTCAAGGAGCCCGCCTCCGCCCGAACGACGGTCTACGTCGGCCTGCCCGCGGGGCTCCTCATCGAAATCGACGCCTTGGCCGTCCTCTGCTGACGTCAGCCTGACTCCGTATCTCACGGCACGGCGTGCTTTCCCCAAGCGCCGTGCCGCGATCCGCCACGCCCGAACCGCTCCAGCCTCTGTTCCAGCCCCCGCCCCAGCCTCCCGAACGACAAGGTCTCCCCGCCATGATGCTCGCCGCTGACGCGCCACCACCCGCCCCGCCGCACACCGGCGGCCTGCTCCTCCTCATCGACGGCACCGCGGGTCTGCTGACCGTCGCCGCCCTCGGCATCGCACTGCTCCTCTTCCTGATCATCAAGGTCAGGCTCCAGCCGTTCGTCGCCCTGCTCGCCGTCTCCATCGCCGTGGGACTCGCCGCGGGCCTCTCCGTCACCGAGCTCTTCGGCACGGTCCAGAGATCCGCCGCCGTCTCGGTCATCGAGAGCGGCATGGGCGGCATCCTCGGACACGTAGCGATCATCATCGGCCTGGGCACCATGCTCGGCGCGATCCTCGAAGTGTCGGGCGGCGCCGAGGTGCTGAGCACCCGCCTGCTGAACCTCTTCGGCGAGAAGCGTGCCCCGCTCGCCATGGGCCTGACCGGCCTCATCTTCGGCATCCCGGTCTTCTTCGACGTCGGCATCTTCGTTCTCGCGCCGATCGTGTACGCCGCGGCCAAGCGGTCCGGCAAGTCGATCATTCTGTACGCGATGCCGCTGCTGGCCGGTCTGTCGATGACGCACGCCTTCCTGCCGCCGCACCCGGGCCCCGTCGCCGCGGCCGGGCTGCTCAACGTCTCGCTCGGCTGGGTCATCCTGATGGGCATCCTCGTCGGTCTCCCCGCGGTTCTGGCCGCCTGGGGCTACGCCGCCTGGATCGGAAAGCGGCTGTTCGTCGAGGTCCCGCAGGACATGCTGGAGGCCGCCGAGGACGCGAAGGCCGCCATCGCCGCCGAGCAGACGGCCGCGGGCCGCACCCCGCACGAGAGCCCGGCGTCCCTCGGCACGGTGCTGGCCATCATCGGCACGCCGCTGGCCCTGATCCTGGCCGCGACCTTCTCCTCCATAGCCCTCGACCCGTCCACCCTGCGCTCGGTCATCGAGTTCTTCGGCAACCCGTTCGTGGCCCTGACGATCGCGCTGCTGATGGCGTACTACCTGCTGGGCCTGCGGCGCGGCTGGTCCCGCAAATCCCTGGAGACGGTGTCGACCTCCTCGCTGAAGCCGGTCGGCAACATCCTGCTCGTGGTCGGCGCGGGCGGCGTCTTCGGAGCCGTACTGAAGGGCAGCGGGGTCGCGCAGGCGCTCTCCGACACCTTCAACGGCATCGGACTGCCGGTCATCGTCCTGGCCTACCTGATCTCGCTGGTGCTGCGCGTGGCCCAGGGCTCGGCGACGGTCGCGATCGTCACGACGGCGGGCATCGTGCTGCCGCTGGTGGAGAACGGCGACCACTCGCAGGCGTTCCTGGCGCTGGTCATCATGGCGATCTCGGCGGGCTCGATCTTCGCCTCGCACGTCAACGACGGAGGCTTCTGGATCGTCGCGAAGTACTTCGGGATCTCGGAGCGCGACACGCTGAAGTCCTGGACGGTGCTGGAGTCCGTCCTGTCGGTAGCGGGCTTCGTGATGGCGGCGGCGCTGAGCCTGGTCGTATAAGCGGACATGCAAAAGGGGCGCCCCGGCGGACCGGGGCGCCCCTTCTATGTCTGCATCAGCTCGTGCAGTACTGCGCCTCCTTGCCGATGGAGCGGTACATGCAGTCCGAATTTTCCAGCAATTGGAGCACCGCGTCGCGGTTGCGGCTCGTCTCGCGCTCGATCACCTCGTCCGGCGGGTAGAAACCGCCGCCGCCCGAGGACCCCGGGTACATCTCGAAGGTGTACGCGAAGATCTTCTGGTTGCCCCACAGCCAGTCGTCGATCGACCCGTCCGTGATGTAGAGGTCGCTCGCCTGCTCCGGTGTGTAGCCGTTGCTCGCGGCCATCTTCCCGCCGACCGCGGCGAAGGCGTTCCGGTCGTCCAGAGTCAGCCCCGGCGCGGTGTTGGCGGTGGTGTAGCCGTACGGCCAGAGCACCAGCTCGCTGTACGTGTGGAAGTCGATGGCCGACTTGATCTGCTGCTTGCCGCCCACCACCCGGCTGCGGGTGAAGTCGGCGACCACCTTGACCTCGGGCGCGGACTCGGCGCTCGCGCCGCGGTACGTATCGGAGCTGGTCGAACCGGAGGAACCGCCGCAGCAGCCCCACTGGTAGTTCCAGTTGCGGTTCATGTCCGTACCGACGTACGACGAACCGGAGTTCGGCTGGCGGTTCTTGCGCCAGCTGCGGTACGAGCCGGTCGCGACGTCGTACTCGCCGCCGTCCGGGTTGAGATCGGGGACTATCCAGATTTCGCGGCCGTTCACGGCGTTGGTGATCCGCGAGTCGGTTCCGTAGTCCTCGCCGAGCTCACGCAGCAGATACAGCGCCATCTCGACGGTCAGGTGCTCACGTGCGTGCTGGTGGTGCGTGAAGAGCACCTCGGGCTCGTTCTCGTCCGTCGCGACATTGTCGCTGATCTTGATGGCGACGATGTCCCGGCCCTGGTAGCTCTTGCCGATGACCCGCTTGCTCATGATGCTCGGGTACGCGGCGATCCGCTGATTGATCTCCGTGTTCATCTCGGCGTAGTTGTGGTAGCGCGAGTCGGCCGACGGGAAGTCGAACGGCTCTACGGCCACACCGCTCTTGTTCCTGGCCGGCGGCCCGGGCAACGCGACGAGCTTGTGCCCGAGCGCGCGCAGCCGCTTCGCCTGGGCGGCGTCGGCGCTGACGACGACCGACCGCGTGTCCACCTCGTCGATGGAGACGCCGGTGGCGGCGATGGCGGTACGGGCCGCCACGGTGGCGGGGCCCTGGATCTCGTACTGCCGGGTCTGCTGCTCCTCCTCGGCGGAGACGACCGGGGCCGTCGCGTCGGAGGGGGCGGACGCCGTGTCCGAAGGTGAGGCGCTGGCGGTGAAGGGGGCGGCCACCGCGAGCGCGATGAAGGCCGCGAGAGTGGCGGTCTTTCTGCCGTTCCTGCCGGTGCTTCCGCTGCCGCGAATGCGAAGTCGCATGCTGTCTCCCGGTATGGAGAGTGGGGGTGGGGGGTGAGAACAGACGCGGACACATCGTGGAGGCCTGGCATGCTCGGGTCAAGAGGGCCCGGATCGGCCGACCCCCTTGCGCGATCACTCTGACACCGGTTTGGTGACTTCAGTCACAACCCGGGCCGAGTGGGAAGGCGATCACGCTCATGGCAGGCACCACCGATCGCAGTACGAACGAGTCGGGCGAGTCGGACGAATCCGTCTCCCGCCCCCGTAAATCAAGTTGGAAATACATCGGACCCGGCATCGTCGTCGCCGCGACCGGCGTGGGAGCCGGGGACCTGGTCGCGACGCTCATCGCGGGCAGCAACTTCGGCTACACGCTGCTGTGGGCCGCCGTGCTCGGCTGCCTGGTCAAGATCTCCCTCGCCGAGGCGGCGGGCCGCTGGCACCTGTCCACCGGCCGCACGCTCTTCGACGGCTGGGCCGACCTGGGCAAGTGGACCAGCTGGTTCTTCGTCGTATACGTCGTCATCTGGGGCTTTGTGTACGGCGCGGCGGCGATGTCGTCCAGCGGACTGCCGCTGCAGGCGCTCTTCCCCGACGTCATGGACCTGAAGTGGTGGGCGATCCTGACCGGTCTGGTCGGCCTGGTCTTCGTCTGGTTCAACAAGTACGCGGTCTTCGAAAAGGTCATGACGGTCCTGGTCGGCGTGATGTTCGTGGTCACCGTCTATCTGGCGATCCGCGTCACACCGAATCTCGGCGACGCCTTCGCCGGACTGCTGCCCGTCCTGCCCGACGAGACGGACTCGATCCTCAACACCCTCGGCCTGATCGGCGGCGTCGGCGGCACCATCACCATTGCCGCGTACGGCTACTGGGTCAACGCCAAGGGCTGGACCAACACCGGCTGGATGAAGGTGATGCGCCTGGACAACCGCGTCGCCTACATCACCACCGGCGTCTTCGTCGTGGCGATGCTCTTCGTCGGCGCGGAGATGCTGCACGCCTCGGGCGTCGCCATCGCGGGCGGCGACAAGGGGCTGGTCCAGCTCAGTGACATCCTGGCGGACCGTTACGGCGAGGGCACCGCCAAGCTCTTCCTCATCGGCTTCTTCGCGACCTCGTTCACCTCGCTGATCGGCGTCTGGCACGGCGTGAGCCTGATGTTCGCGGACTTCTGCGAGCGCTACCGCAAGGACCGGGTGAGCGCGGAGGACACGGGGTCCAGCGGCGAGGAGGTGGCGGCGGGCAAGCGCGAGAAGTCGCTGCCGTTCCGGGCGTATCTGCTGTGGCTGACCTTCCCGCCGATGGTGCTGCTCTTCGAGGGCCAGCCGTTCCGGCTGGTGATCATTTACGGGGTGCTGGGCGCGGCGTTCATGCCGTTCCTGGCGCTGACGCTCGTCTGGCTGCTCAACTCCGCTCGAACGCCGAGGGAATGGCGTAACGGGATACTCAGCAACACGATGCTGGTGGTCGCCGGGCTGCTGTTCCTGGTGCTGTGCGTGAAGCAGATCGTCGACCAGCCGTGGTCCGAATTCTTCTGACCGAAGAAATCTGACCGAAGAAAAAACGTGCGGCAGGGCCGCCGCTGAGAAGCCGGCGACGGCCCTGCGGCACGGTTTCCGTACTACGGCAGGTTGTGGACGTGCGGTCCGACCGCGTTCGACCACGCGTTGCCCGACTTCGCGTCCCAGTTCGTGGACCAGGTCATCGCGCCACGCAGCGCCGGATACGTCCTGGCCGGCTTGAACGAACCGCAGTTCGTGCCCCGGGCGAGGCAGTCCAGGGCGTTGTTCACGATCGACGGCGCCACATAGCCACTGCCCGCGCCGCTGGTCGACGCGGGCAGGCCCAGACCGACCTGCGACGCCGCGAGACCGCCCTCCAGCTGGATGCAGGCGAGCGCGGTGAGGAAGTCCACCGAGCCCTGCGAGTACACCTTGCCGTCGCAGCCGAGCATCGAACCGCTGTTGTAGTACTGCATATTGACGACGGTCAGGATGTCCTTGATGTTGAGCGCCGTCCTGAAGTACTCATTCGACGTCGACTGCATGTCGATGGTCTGCGGCGCCATCGTAATGACGAGCTTGGAGCCCGCCTTCGCCGACAGCGAGCGCAGCGCCTGCGTCATATACGTGGAGTTGAGGCCGTTCTCCAGGTCGATGTCGACGCCGTCGAAGCCGTACGTCTGCATCATCGCGTAGACGGAGTTCGCGAAGTTTGTGGCGGAGGCGGCGTTGTTGATCGTGACGGTGCCGTTCTGGCCGCCGATCGAGATGATCACGGACTTGCCCGCCGCCTGCTTGGCCTTGATGTCGGCCTTGAACTGGTCGACGGTGTAGCCGCCGAGCCCGGCCGTGTCGAGGTTGAAGGTGACCCCGCCCGGTGTGCCGGTCGCGTCGGCGAAGGAGACGGCGATGATGTCGTAGTTGGCGGGTACGGCGCTGATCTTCTGGACCGTGGCGCCGTTGTTGAAGTTCTGCCAGTACCCGGTCACCGCGTGCTTGGGTACGGTCCCGCCGCCCCCGCCGCCGGTGGGCGAGGTGGTGCCGGTCACGGTCGTGGACTTGGCGGACTCACCGGCCGTGTTGGTCGCGGTCACCTGGAACTGGTACGAGGTGCTCGCCGCCAGCCCCGTCACGGTCGCCGGGCTTCCCGTGGCCGCCTGGACCTTGGTGCCGTTGCGGTAGACGTTGTACCCGGTCGCCCCGGACACCGGACCCCAGCTCAGCGCCACGGACGACGACGTCACGGAACCGACCGTCACTCCGGAGGGCGCTGCGGGCACCACGGGGTCGGGGTCACCGCCGCCGCCCCCGTCCGGTCCGAAGACGCTCACATCGTCGGCGTAGTACGCGGGCTGCCCGTACCAGCCATGCGTGTACAGGGTCACGGACGAGGTGTTCGCCCCGGTCCGGAAGCTGGTCGTCAGCCGGGTCCAGCTTCCGGTCGTCGGCGTCCAGGTGGAGACGTCGGTCGTGCCGGTCCCACTGGCGCCCAGGTAGGCGTACCCGCCCTGGACCCAGGCACTGAGGGTGTACGTGGAGTTGGGCCGCACCGCCACGGTCTGTGTGCACTTGGCGTTGTCCTGCCCGGCGGGCGTCGCCTTGAGGGCGGACGCGCCGCTGTGCACGGGGGAGCCGGTGGTGGTGCCGCTGCCGGCGGAACAGGTCCAGTTGGCGAGACCGGACTCGAAACCGGCGTTCCTGGCGACATTGATGTCGGCCGCCTGCGCGGTGCCCGCTCCGCCCATGAGGGCGAGCCCGGCCCCGAGGGCGAGCGCCAGGGCACCGGCCGGCCAACCGGGCGTGAGCCGTCTCCGTGAACGTGTGGTGCGCTCCACTTGGTGCCTCCGGTGGGGGGAGAGAGGAATGCGAGGAGGGGATATGGGAACGGTGGCCACCGCTGCGCACAAGGTGGTCCAGACCAATCTGGTTGTCAAGACCTCTGGCGCCGATTCGTATACCACTGGCCTCCTGGAATGCGTCCGCCGTCAACCCGCGGCAGTGAGACGAGGGTTAACCTCTGTCGCCTTCGCCCGTTTCGCCTGTGCGGAGCGTGTGCGAGTTGTGGCCCAGAGATCTGAAAGGTGTTCTCTGCCTGGTGCGGCGCGGATAAAGTGCTGGAGAAGCTCGGAGCTGTAGGTATCTGCGGTCGCCGGATCCCCGGCGTCCGGAGCGGAACGGGGAACCAGCGTGCCGACCGCAATAGCCGTCACCAGCGCCGATCTGGTGCTACCGCCGACCGACCACCAGACCCCGACCGCGGCCCTGCTGCAGGCGCCCGACGTTCAGCCGCTGGACGCCGCGATCGCCGACATATCCGTCCTGCTGGAGCAGCACGGATATGTGATCGCGCTCTACCCCGCCTCCATCTCCGTGGCCCACGAGCGCCGCCTGCACACCCTGCGGTCGGTCCTGGAGAGCGACCGGATCGCGTTGCTCAAATCGGATCTACCGCCGCTCGGCGTGGCCGTGCTGGTACGCCAGTTGCGGCAGCTGTCGATCTGCGACTTCAGCGCCGGAGTCGTCGCCTCCGCCGCCCGGCTGCTCTCCCACTACATCTACGCGGGCGCGCTGCTCAACTCCGTGACCAAGCTCGACCGGGTCCCGGTGAGCCTGAAGTCGCATGCCAAGTCCTGGGTGCCGGGCTCCCAATTCGGCGTACTGGCCAATCCCGCCCCGCAGTTGATCAGGGTCGGCACGGGAGAGCTCACCGGGCCCCAGTTCAGTACGCAACTTCTGGTGGCGAAAGGGCAATTGCAGTCCGAGTGGATCACCTCCACTGTCGCCCCCGCCTGGCAGGTGCAGGGCGTACAGGAGCTGCCGCTGCCGGCCGAATCACCGCGCTGGTGGGGCACCGCAAGGATGATCGAATTCGCGGCCTATCTGCCGGATATCTCGGTGCTCTATCAGCTGGTGTCGTCCGTACGGCGAGAGGTGTGCACCTGGTGCGGAATCGAACTCATCGGTGACCGCTGCGGATTCTGCTCGGCTCCGCTGGTCCCTGCCGAGAACCAAACGCACACCCCCGGTGTCCTGAACCAAGGGGCCCCCGTGCGTCAGCGCTCGTAACGGTCCCTCAGCAGCTCAGGTACGTGCACAGTTCCGATTCTGTCCGCTCGCCCGTCAGCTCCGTCAACGCTTCTGAACGAGGTCTCCCCGCCCATGAATTCACGTCAGCGCCGTGGCGTCGTACTTCTGCTCCTGTCGGTTCTCTGCGCCTTCGGTGTGTTCGTCGGTGTCTTGTCCGTCATCGGTGACGTGAATTCCAAGGTCGGTCCCGAGGTCACCGCGTACCGGATCAAATCCGACGTCGCGCCGTACACCTTGCTGGAAAAAGGACAGTTCGAGAAGATTTCGATGCCCAAGCGCTGGCTTTCCCGGACCGCGGTCACCGATCTCGCCGTGGTGCAGGGCAAGATCGCCGTCACCCAGCTCAAGCGGGGCTCGCTGTTGCAGGACGACATGATGGTGAAGAAGCCCGCCGTGGGCAATGGCGAACAGGAGATCGCCATCATGATCGACGCGGCCACCGGCGTCGCCGGAAAAATCACGCCCGGCGCCCTGGTCAATATCTTCGCCACCTTCGCCGGAAAGAGTGACGGTGAGGCGGACCAGTCCCGCATCATCGTCCCCAACGCCAAGGTCATCGACGTGGGCCGCATCACCGCGCTCAAGCCCGACCAGAAGGACCGGACCAACGGACTGACCCAGGCGGTGCCGATCACCTTCGCCCTCAACGCCACGGACGCCCAGCGCCTCGCGTACGCCGAGTCCTTCGCCGAACACGTCCGCCTCGCCCTCCTCGGCAACGGCACTCCCGGAACGCTGCGCCCGGGGGACGGGACGTACACCCTCGAAGAAGACAAGAACAAGTGAGGGCTGCATGACCACGCGAATCATCCCGGTAGTCGGCGACGCCGACGCCGCCCGATCCATCATCACGCTGCTCAGCCAGGTCCCGGACGCGGAACCGGCAGGTCCGGTGGGTGACTCGACCACGCTCCTGGACACCCTGGCCCGGCTGGCGGGCGAGTCGATAGACGAGCTGCCCGAAGTCGTCCTCGTACACGAGCGGATCGGCCCGGTGCCCGCGCTGGAGCTGATCCGGGAAGTAGCCCTCCGCTTCCCTGCGGTCGGGGTCGTGCTCGTCACCTCCGACGCCAGCCCCGGGCTGTTCTCGGCGGCCATGGACTCGGGCGCGCGCGGCCTGATCGGGCTGCCGCTGAGCTACGAGGAGCTGGTCACCCGGGTCCAGGCGGCGGCGGGCTGGTCCATCGGCGTACGCCGTCACCTCGGGCAGGGCCCGGACGTCTTCGCCGGTCCGGGCGGGACGGTCGTGGCCGTCGCGGGCGGCAAGGGGGGCGTCGGCACCACGCTGACCGCGGTCCAGCTGGCCCTGGCGGCACAGGCCTCGGGCCATCAGACGGCGCTGGTGGACATGGACCTGCAGGCCGGCGACATCGCCTCGTATCTGGATGTGCAGTTCCGCCGCTCGATCGTGGACCTGGCGGCCATCCAGGACATCTCGCCCCGGGTACTCCAGGACGCGGTCTTCCACCACGAGACCGGGCTCGGCCTGCTGCTCGCCCCGGGCGAGGGTGAACGCGGCGAGGAGGTCACCGACCGCGCGGCGCGGCAGATCGTCAGCGCCCTGCGCCAGCGCTACCAGGTTGTCGTCATCGACTGCGGCTCGCAGATGAGCAGCGCGAACGCCACCGCCGTCGAGATGGCGGAGAAGGCGCTGCTGGTGACCACCCCGGACGTGGTCGCGGTACGCGGGGCCAAGCGCATGGTCAGGCTCTGGGACCGGCTCCAGATCCGCAAGGCGGAAGAGACCGTGACCCTGGTCAACCGGTACATGCGCAACTCCGAGATCCAGCCGCCGCTGGTCGAACGGATCACCGGTACCCGGGTGGCGCGCGTCGCCGTCCCGTCGAACTTCAAGGAACTCCAGGCCGTGGTCGACGCGGGCCGGATGCAGGACCTGGAAGCCAAGAGCACCGTCAAGCAGGCGCTGTGGAGCCTCGCCGGAGAGCTCGGCGTGGTGCGAACCGCGGAGAACGAGGGCAAGGGCAGGGCGAAGGGCGGAAGGACGGCGAACGACCGGGGGTCGCTGGCGTTCGGCCGCCGTCCGCGTGGTGACGCGTCGAGGGACGGGAAGAGGGGGGCAGGCGGATGAAAACCAACGTGCGCTTACGAGGTCGCGGGGGCGACCGCGGCCAGGTCGCCGTCGAGTTCATCGGCATGCTGCCGATCATCCTCATGACGTGTGTGCTGCTCTGGCAGGCCGTGCTCTTCGGATACGCGTACACCCTGGCGGGCAATGGGGCGGACCGCGCGGCCCACGAGGCGGCCATCAACCATCCGGAGGACAAGGACGCCCAGTGCGACGAGGGCGCGCGCCTGGGCGTCGCCGACGAGGACTACAACGACGACGTCGAGGCGGACTGCGTTGCGGGGAGCAACACCATGCGGGCGACCGTCAAGGTGAAGGTCCCCGTGCTCATCCCCGGCCTGGCCAGCTTCTCGTTCGGCAAGGTGAAAGGCGAAGCCAGTTCGCCGCTGGAGGGGGAGGACTGATGACCAGGCGCAGAAACGACAAAGGCGTGACCGCCGTCGAGTACATCGGATTCCTGCCGATCCTGATCCTCATCGGGATCTGCCTGGTGCAGTTCGGCCTCGCCGCGTACACCATCCAGCAGGCCGGTACGGCCGCCCGCACCGCCGCCCGTATCAGCTCCCAGAGCGACGACGACGCGGCGGGCGTGGCGGCCGGCGAGTCGGCCGTCAGCGAGTTCCTCCAAGGGAACACCGAGGTCGACATGAGCGGTGGTTCCTTCGAGGATGCCAGGGCGACGGCCACCGTCGAGATCCCCTCCGTCATCCCGGGGTTCAGCTTCGACCCCGTGCAACGTACATCCGTCATGCCGCGCGACTGAGTGGGAGTACTGAATGAGCCTTCTGGAGCGCCGAGGCGCCCCCGAGGAGAACGGCGGTAACCGCGAAGACGGCCATCTCGTCGCGACCTACCGGGCGAAGCTGCTTCAGGAGATCGACCTCGCGGAGATGTCGGCCCTTGCCGCGGTGGAGCGGCGCGTGCGCCTGGAGCGCGTACTGGGCCACATCATCAGCCGCGAAGGCCCCGTCCTCTCCACCGTCGAGCGCGCCCAGCTGATCCGCAGGGTCGTGGACGAGGCGCTCGGCCTCGGCATCCTGGAACCGCTCCTCGAAGACGCGTCCGTCTCCGAGATCATGGTCAATGGCCCGGACCAGATCTTTGTGGAGCGCGGCGGCCGGGTCGAACAGCTGCCGATGAGGTTCGCCTCCAACGACCAGCTGATGCAGACCATCGAACGTATCGTCTCCACCGTCAACCGCCGCGTGGACGAGTCCAATCCGATGGTCGACGCCCGCCTCCCCAGCGGCGAGCGCGTCAACGTGATCATCCCGCCGCTCTCGCTGACCGGCGCGATCCTCACCATCCGCCGCTTCCCCCGGGCCTTCACGCTGCGCGAACTGATCGATCTCGACTCTCTCGACGAGCCCATGCTGTATCTGCTGTCGGCGCTGGTGCAGTCCAAGATGAACATCATCGTGTCGGGCGCCACAGGTACCGGCAAGACGACGCTGCTCAACGCGCTCTCCGGCCTGATCCCGGAGGGCGAGCGCGTCATCACCATCGAGGACTCCGCCGAGCTCCAGCTGCAGCAGGCGCATGTGATCCGGCTGGAGTCCCGCCCCGCGAACGTCGAGGGCAAGGGGCAGATCACCATCCGCGATCTCGTCCGCAACTCGCTGCGTATGCGCCCGGACCGCATCATCGTCGGCGAGGTCCGCGGCGGCGAGACCCTCGACATGCTCCAGGCCATGTCCACCGGCCACGACGGCTCGCTCGCCACCGTCCACGCCAACAGCGCCGAGGACGCGCTGATGCGACTCCAGACCCTCGCCTCGATGTCCGAGGTCGAGGTTCCCTTCGCCGCCCTCCAGGACCAGATCAACTCCGCCGTCGACGTCCTCGTACAGCTGACCCGGCACGCCGACGGCTCCCGGAAGATCACCGAGATCGCGATTCTCGACTCGCACGGCCGCGAGCCCTTCCGGATCGTCTCGGTGTGCCGCTTCCTCGCCGAACCGATGGGCGCCGACGGCAAGATCCGCGGCCACTTCGCGTACTTCCCGGTGACCCGCCGGGTCGCCGACCGCTTCTATATGGCGGGCCAGCCCGTCCCCCAGGCCTTCGGCATCGCCCGGTCCGACGAACAACTCGCCTCCAGAGAAGCCAAGTAACGAGCAGGTGCCAAGAAATGACTCGACTCGATCAGCTGACGATCGGCGCCACACTGCTCTTCAGTGCGCTTCTGATCGCGGGCGTGCATACGTACGCGTCGGGCAGGGCCCAGCGAGAGGCGCTGGAAAAGCGCCTCTCGTCGACGCAGCAGATCACCGACACCACCGGCCGGCTACGGCGCTTCCAGGGTGTCGACCGCAGGCTGAAACAGACCCGCCTCGGCAAGAGGATCGAACGGCGGCTCTCCGCCACCGGCCTCGATCTGACCCCGGGTGAGTTCTTCGTCTACATGCTCGCCGCCGTCGCGGGCTGCTGGCTCCTCGCCAGCTCGGTACTTGCCTCCTTCTTCGGGCCGATCGCCGCTCTGATCGCCCTCTGGTCCGCGTTCGCGTTCCTCAACTGGCAGCGCCAGAAACGCATCGAGAAGTTCATCAACCAGCTCCCCGAGCTCTCCCGCATCATCGCCAACGCCACCCAGGCGGGCCTGGCGCTGCGGATGGCGATCAGCATGGCCGCCGAGGAACTGGAGGAGCCCGCCGGAGACGAACTGGCCAAGGTCGCGAACGCGCTCGCGCTCGGGCACTCCATCGACGACGCCCTCGGCGAACTGGCGGACCGGCTGCCCTCCCGCGAGCTGGGCGTCCTGGTCACCACCCTCGTCCTCTCCAACCGCTCCGGCGGCGCGATCGTCAGTTCCCTGCGCAACCTCACGCAGACCCTGGAGGAGCGCAAGGAGACCCGGCGCGAAGTGCGCACCCAGCTGTCGCAGGTGACGCTGACCGCCTACATCGTCCCCGCGATGGGACTCGCGATGCTGATGTTCATGGACAGCGTCTGGGACGGCGCGCTCGACAAGATCACCGGAAATACGATGGGGCAGATCACCGTCCTGGTCTCGCTGAGCCTGTATCTGGTCGGCTTCCTCCTCGTCCGCCGTCTCGCCAAGATCGAAGTCTGAGAGGCCGGTCGTGATGGATCTTCTGCTCGCACTCGCCGCGGGGCTGTGCGTCACCGGCATGTTCTACGGAATCAGGCTGTACCGCGCCGACGCCAAGCTCCCCTCGGACCTCGCCCTCGCCCTGGAAGTGGGCTCGACCCGCACCAGCGCCGTGGGCGGCGGCGTCGACCGCCTGGGCATGCGGTACGCGCCCGCCGTGCTGCGCATGATGGGACCCAAGCGGGTCAACAAGCTCCGCGTACGGATCGACAAGGCGGGCAATCCCGGCGGCCTGACCGTGGACCGCTACGCCGCCCGCCGGGCCGTGTACGGATTCATCGGCGCTGTGGGGGCGTTCGCCCTCCTCATCAGCGCGCGCCCGTTCTATGCCCTCATCTTCGTGGCCTTCGGCATCTGGTGGTCCGAGGTCGGCATCTGGACGGCGACCCGGGCGCGCAAGGCAGCCATCGAGCGCACACTGCCCGACTTCCTCGACGTCCTGGCGGTTGTCGTCTCCGCGGGCCTCGCCTTCCGTCAGGCGCTCGACCGAGTGGCGGAGCGGTACCAGGGCCCCTGGGCCGACGAGCTCAAGATCACCCTGCGCCAGATGGACATGGGCGTCAGCCGTCGCGACGCCTTCGAGCAGCTCCGTAGGCGCAACGAGTCCGAGCAGGTCGCCCAGTTCGTCAGCGCGCTCCAGCAGGGCGAGGAGCTCGGCGCGCCGATCGTCGACACGCTGATCGCCATAGCCAACGACATGCGCCGTACGGACGCCCAGAACGCCCGCCGCAGGGCGGCCAAGGCGGTGCCGCAGGCGACGGGCATCGTCACCATGCTCATGGTCCCGGCGACCATCCTGCTGATCGGCGCGGGCATGTTCCTGGGGTCGGGCATGAGTATCGGCGGCTGACTGAGGGGAACGAGAGGGAGGGGGAGGGGCCCATGGCAATGCACCCGGTGCCCGCCGGTCCGGCCGGCGCCATCACGGCGGACGGAGTGCTGGGCGTGGCCTTCGGCGACAGCGCGCCGCCCGCCGCGCCCGCGCTCAAGATCCAGCTGAGCGCGCTCCAGGCCATGTGCCGCCAGGTCTTCGGCTTCCGCCTGGCGATGATCGCGCTCGCCACCCCGTTCGCCATCGGGGGTACGGCGAAGGGCTGGCCGACCATTCTGGTCGGCCTCGCCATCCTGGTCACCTTCATGGGCTCGTACGTCCTCTTCCGCGACTGGGAGCGGTTCGGCCCGCTGCTGCTCAAGCACCCCTGGCTGCTGGGCATCGACGCGGCCTTCGGCGCGCTGCTGCTGATCACCGCGACCCCCGACAGCCCGCTGAGCTATGTCACGATCTGCACGCCGCTGCTGGCCGGCCTTGTCTACGGCTGGCGGGGCGCGGGCGTCTTCGCCTCGCTGACCATCCTGATCATTTTCGTCGCGTACGCGGCGAACAGCGACCTGGAGGTCTCGCTCGCCGGTTCCACGCTGCTGCCCGGCCTCTGTGCCGTCCTGGGCGCGGTCGGCGTCAGCCTGCGTCAGCTGATGCTCCGGTTCGGCACAGCGACCCAGGCGCTCAGCGACGTACGCTCGCGGCTGGCCGTGACCGAGGCCGTCGAGGGCGAACGCGCCCGGCTGGCGCGCGAGATGCACGACTCCGTGGCCAAGACCCTGCACGGTGTGGCCCTGGCCGCCGACGGTCTCGCCTCGTCCGCCGACCGGATGGACCCGCTCACCGTCAAGCACCAGGCGGACATGGTCGCCAGATCCGCCCGCCGCGCCGCCGCCGAGTCCCGCGAACTGCTCTCCGACCTGCGCCGCCGGACCGACCCGGGAGCCCGCGGCGTGGACGTGGCCGGCGAACTGGGATCCCGTACGGACGACTTCGCCCGCCGGACCGGACTGCGGGCGACCTGGCGGACCCTCGGCAGCGGACCGGTGCCCGAGGTGCCGCAGGCCGTCGCCCGCCAGTTGCTGACCATCGCCTCCGAGGCGATGGAGAACGCCCACCGGCACGGGCGTCCCACGTATGTGGACGTATCCATAGGCGTGGTGGACGGAACGCTGCGGATCAGCGTCTACGACGACGGGCGCGGGCTGCCGCCCGGCACCTCGCTCGACGACCTCAGAAGAGCGGGCCACTTCGGTCTGGTCGGCATGGTCGAGCGCGCGGCCGGAATAGGCGCCCGCATCCGGATCGGACGCGGCCGGGCGACCAAAGGAACCGAAGTCCGCCTGGAGATACCCGTCAACGCGCTCGTGCCCCGTGGCCTGCCGGCCGACACCCGAACCACGCTCGCGCGGTAGCCGGCCCTCCGATCACCATCCAACCGTCCACGACACGCTTTGAAAGGAGGCCGCACCATGCCGGACGATTCGTCGTACACATCCGGACAGCAGAGCCCGACGTCGCACGTGTCCCAGCACACGTCACCGCACAGCACCCCGATGCGCTCGGAGCACACGCCTGCCCAGGTACCACTTCCCCCGCCGGCGGCGGCATCCGGAGGGTTCCCCGCCCTCCCCACTCCGGCGGCATCGGCGATTCTGCGGGTCGTCGTCGCCGACGACAACCCGGTCGTACGAGCGGGGCTGCGCGTCCTGCTCTCCGGCCGCGAGGACATCGCGGTGGTCGCCGAGGCCGCCGATGGGCGCGAGGCTTACGAGATGGCCCGGCAGCACCGCCCGGACGTGGTGCTGCTCGATGTGCGGATGCCGGGCGTCGACGGTATTTCGGCGCTGCCGCATCTGGTGCGCATCGCACCGGTGATGATGCTGACGTACAGCCGCGAGAGCGAGATCGTGCAGGAGGCGTTGCGCCTGGGGGCGGGCGGCTACCTGGTCCACGGGGAGTTCAGCGCGGACCAGCTCGTCGACGCCGTACGGGACACCCGGCACGGCGGGGCCCACTTCACGGTCACGGCGGCGAACGCGCTGCTGGCCCATGTGCGGGGCGAGGCGGCGTCGACGGAACCGCAGCCGCTGCCGGAGGGTCTGGGGCAGGCCTTCACGACGCAAGGTGCGACTGCACACGCTCCGCCATCGCAAACTGATCCGCCGTGGGCTATCAACTCCAGCCTCAGGGGCGGGCCATACGCGGCAAATGTATCGAGCTCGTTTCAGTCGCCGCATGAGACTTCGCGTATGCAATCAACTATGGGACAGTCTAGAGACGGGTTCGGTCTGAGTTCGCGAGAGGTGGAGGTCATGGATCTGATCGCGTCGGGCATGACCAACCAGCAGATCGCCGCCACCTGCTTCATCAGCGAGAAGACGGTCAAGAACCACATCAACCGCATCTTCGCCAAATTGCAGAGCACCAGCCGCAGTGAGGCCATCGCCGTATGGCTCGGCACGGCACGGGGTCACGGCGGCGGCGGTGCGCCCGAGGGGGGAGGCAGGCCATGACGGACAGGATGGCGAAGCGGGGCGCGGGCCCAGGGACCTCCCGGCTGTTGAGCGGAGAGGCCCAATTTCCCCTTTGGGCCTCGGATTGGGCCCTGGGGCCCTCTTGCAGGGCGGGCGATCCAGCGTACGTTTCTCGTGCTGGAAGCGGCACCGGCCAGGAGGAAGCCGGAAACGCGGAAGGCGCCCAGGAGACTTGCGAACCGGCCGGTGTGCGGCCGGCCGGACCCGGAGGGGAACACCATGTCGAAGAACACCGCGCTCAAGGCGGCCGTCGCGACGCAGCTTCGTGTGAGCGGCTGGAAGAACACCGCGATCGAGCGGCTGAACCGCAGGGCGGACAAGGGTCAGACCTCGGTGGAGTACATCGGCATGCTGGTGGCGGTCATCGCGATCATCGCGATTGTCGCGACCATGAGTTCGGACATCGGCGACGCGATCGGCACCAAGATCAAGACAGTCATTGGCACGTCCGGCAAGTCCGGCGGCTAATCGCTGGAGTAACGAGCAGGCAGCGCGAGGCAGGGCAGGCTTTCCCCATCTACATCACGGTGGTGGCGGGCCTGCTCTTCCTCGCGTTCGCGTATTTCGTGGTCGGCGCGTCCGCCGACCAGCGCAATGGCGCCCAGGGCGCTGCTGACGCCGCCGCGCTGGCGGCGGCGCGGGAGGCGCGGGATCAGCTGGTGGGTGACCTGCTCGCGGAGGAGCTTCCCAAGAACTGGGCGGATCTCATCCTGGGGCGGGGGAACTTCGACACCTTTGGCCCATGTGGCGCTGCCGTTGACTACGCGAACAAGAACGGCTCGGACCTTGCTGGCCGCCGCTGTGAGGCCTATTTCGGGGAGTACTGGGGCTTCACCGTCGGCGTCGAAACCCAGAAGACCCTCGGTGATTCGGTCATCCCGGGTACAGCGGACGAGAAGGGGACAGCCGAGGCCACAGGTGTCGTGGTGCCGAAATGTTTGGTGAGCGACGCGAAACTCGATTGCGACGGCCTTGGCTCGTTGATCGACCCCAGTGATCTCGGTAGCGTGCCGGATCTGGCTGATCTCTTCACTGTCCGTCTGATCGACCCGAACTGACCACGTGACACCTAGACCACGTGACACCTAGCAGAGGAAACGCAGAGATGAGCATGCGGCAGATCTCACGGGCGCACAGGGCGGCGGCGGCCGTCACCGCGGCAGCGGCGCTGACCTTCGCGCTGGCCGCGTGCGGCAGCGACGGTGACAAGCCCGAGAAGAGCACCACCGCCGGCCAGTCGTCGGCTCCCGACAACGGGGGCGCGGTCGACAAGGGGCAGAGTGGAGACCCGGGCAGCGCGAACGCGCTACCGGACAAGGTCATCGCCACCCTGAACGGCACAAAGGGAATCGAGCTGGATATCACCGCCGCGGTCCGGGACTCCGGCGGCTTCGTGACGGTGCAGGGAAACCTTCGGAATACGACGGGCGAGGATTTCTTCGAGACCGCGGCCTGGCGCGGGTCCGAGCTGGAGATCTCTCAGGCTGTCGGCGGCGGCTCGCTGGCCGGGGCGACCCTGGTGGATTCCAAGGAGAAGAAGCGCTACTACGTTCTCCGGGACACTGAGAACAGGCCGCTCGTCACCACACTCGGCAGCGTCAAGGCCAAGTCCACCGTCCCGGTCTTCATGCAGTTCCCGGCGCCTCCCGAGACGGTGAATCAGGTTCTGTTCTCGCTGCCGACCTTCCAGGCCGTGACGCTCCGCCTCGGAAGCGAGTAACGGCATGAAAGTCAGTTCAGGATTCGTTCGTGGCAGGGCCGTGTTCATCGGCTCCCTCGCCCTCGCTCTGACCGTGGTCGCCCTCCCGTCCGCAAGCGCCGAAGACGGACCCCGCCCCAAGGCCACCTCGGTCTTCCAGGGAGAGATCGACGTCACCGACCCCGACCTCAAGATGGTCGACGGTGCGACGCTCGCTCCGGGCAAGGTTCTGGAGATCAAGCAGGTCGTCGGCGACGAGGCGGGTAGCGAGCAGCGCGAGGATTCCAACTCCGAGGTCAAGTTCAGCCTTCAGGCCGAAGTCCTGTTCGGGAAGGACAGCGCCAAACTGAGCAGCGACGCCAACGCCCGCATCAGGGCGATCGCGGATGAGATCAAGAAGCAGAACGCCAAAAAGGTCCGGGTGTTCGGCTTTACGGACGACCTGGGGTCGGCGGCGCACGGAGATGTGCTCTCCAAGCAGCGTGCCACTGCCGTGCACGGGGTGCTCTCGCGGGAACTCGCCGCGGCGGGCATCAGCTACGAGATCCGGGGCTACGGCGAACAGTTCCCGATCGCCGAGAACAACTCCGAGGAGAACCGCAAGAAGAACCGGCGGGTCGAGGTGTCCTTCCCTCGCGGAGCGGCCTCCTAGCGATCCGAGCCAGCGGGCCCCGCCGCGGATTTCTTGCGGTGGGGCCCACTGCTGGCTTTGGGCCCTGGGGCCCACGACTGCGCACGGCAGCTGTCATAGCGTCAGGCGCATGTCGCGTATGGGGGTAGTGCGTCAGCTTCGACGGCGGTTGCGTGCGTTGATGCCGCGAACAGATGCCCGGGCGTTGGGGCTGCGGCGAACGCAGTCGGGGCAGACGGCCGTGGAGTACATCGGTCTGGTCGTGGTGGTGATCGCGATCATGGGCGCGCTGGTGGCGACCGGTGGCGTTCCCGAGGCGGGCAAGGCGCTCGGGAACAAGATCTGCCAGGCGGTCGGCGGGAGCTGCGGCGCCGACGACGGGGTAGACACCCAGGTGCAGGGCGACCAGGGCGACGACCCGGGTAACCCCGACCCCGACCCCAACGGCGACCCGGTCACCGACGACGAAGGCGACGGCGGGCAGAAGACCCAGACCGCGATCGACTACGAGAACGCCCTCAAAGAGCTCCAGGACGCCCAGGCCGCCGAGAAGGCCGATCGCGACAAAGCCATCGAGGCCGCCAAGGAACTCGCGAAGATCCTCGCCGACGAGCTCGGGATCACCGATGCGCTCGACTGCATCACCAAGGGCGACATGGGCGCCTGCACCGAGACGCTCGTCAATGTGCTCCTCAGCCTGGTCGGCGGCGCGGTCGGAAAACTCGCCGCGAAGTACGGCGCGCCCTGGAAGTGGAAGAAAGCCGTCGAGCTCGTCCAGAAGCTCAAGAAACACGGCGGCGATCTGTATGACGGTCTCAGGGGTCTCATCAAGAACCGTAAGCGGGTCGGGGACGCCGAGGACAAGCTTGCCGACGCAAAGAGGAAGCTCGACGCGGAGAAGAAGGAAAAACCGGCCGCGTGTCCGGTCGGCCACAGCTTCCTGCCCGGTACGCCGGTGCTCCTCGCGGGCGGACTCAGCGTCCCCATCCAAGCGGTACGCGTGGGGGACCGGGTCATCGCGACCGATCCGGCGAATGGTGTCACGGCGTCGCGCCGCGTCACCCAGACCTTCACGACATACGACGACAAGCACTTCACCCGGATCAGTACCCCCGTAGGCGCGGTCACGGCCACGGACACGCACCCCTTCTGGCTCCCCGACGAGCGGCGGTGGGCCGAAGCGGGCGCGCTCGCGGCCGGCGATGAACTGCGCCTGCCGGACGGGACCCCGCTCAAGGTCACCGCGGTCTCCCGGTACACCCAGCGGCAGACCACCCACGACCTGGCGGTCGCAGACGTCCACGCGTATTACGTGGGGATCGGGTCCGCGTACGCCCTCGTGCACAACAACGATCCCTGTAAGGAGTGGGCCGCAGATCCCGGCGTCAGGGGGCCCGCGGCCGGGAAGACGCTCAAGCCTCCGCATAAGCGTCATACCGTCGCCGGTGCGAAGAACGGCATAGTGAAGCCGAAGAACACCATCATCCTCAAGGGCCGCGAGGCGGAGATCGACGCCGACATCAAGGGCATCGCGGAGGGCAAGGCCAAGCTCGTCGACAACGGCAACGCGTACGAGATCAATGGCCGCAAGTACGGTGTCGAGGAGAGCGGCCGGACCTTCCCGATCGGGGGCGACGGGCTGGTGCAGCTGGACCGGTTCGAGTACGCGGCGCTCAAGGAGATCGCCAAGGCAGGCGGTAGAACGGACTTGCCTCCGTTGACGAGGGACCCGAAGTTCACTCCCGAGATGGTGGCGAAAGCGAAGAAGATCTACGACGGGACCTATCCATGACGGGTGATCTGTTCACGGTGGGCGTGCTCGCCCCTGCTGAGCTGGTGGCGGCCCTTGCCGAGGCCGTGGGCGTAAGCCCCACCGAGGTCGATGTGGCCGATGCGGACAAGGACCAGGAGAGGCGGAGGTGGGACGCGCCGGTGTTGTGCGCGTACACCCGGCTGCCCGCTGGCGGGCTCGGTCTGCTGCTCGATGTGTACGTCGCGGAGGAGAAGGCCCCCGGTCCGTCGCTCACCGAGCCCGAGCTGGCGCGGCGGCTCGCGGCGCGGGGCGGGACGACCGTGCTGTATCCGGCCGAACCGTTCCCGCCGAGCGCGTACTGGGCGGTGACCCCAGACGGTCTGGTGACGCGCGCCAGGCTGCTGGACCCGGACGAGGACGGGGATCCGTACACCGTCGACGCGGTCGAGGCGCCGGTGCCGGAGCTGCCCGGCGCCGAGGTGACCGTACTGCCGGAGATCCTGCGCGAGGAGAGCATCCCCCTTCCGGTGACCGACGCGTTCAACGCGGCGGTCCCGGACAGTTCCGCGGGAAGCGAAGCGGACGCCGCCCGCGTCGGGCTGCTGATCTGGGAGCGGCTGGCGCGGCGGCTGGAACGGGACTGGGCCCCGTCCGGGCGGTATCGCGCGGATCTGTACGAAGAGGATCTGGCCGCGCGCGACGAGCTGGAAGTGCTTGGCCCGCGGCTGCCCGAGGCGTATGTGCGACCCTTCCATACGGCACTGGAGCAGGTCGACGCCCTGTTCCGCGCGCATACGAGTCCGGGCGAAGGCAGCGGTGGATGGTGGCGATGCCGCCGGCCGCGGCGCGTCCCCTGGGGCGGAGGGTGAATGACAACGGTCGGCGTGCCTTTTGACGTGCCGTTCGGGGCGCGGCTGCGGGACGAGCTGGGTACGCCCCGGCGGGTGCGGCTGCTCGACAGCAGTCCGCGGTCCGCCGTATGGCGCGTCGAGCTGCCCGGCGGCCCCGCCGTCGTCAAGCAGCTCGTCGCCGGCGCGGACGCCGAGGACCGGTACGCGCGCGAGGTGACCTCGCTGCGGCTCGCCGCCAGGGTCGATCCACCCGTCGTGCCGCGGCTGCTCGGGGTGGACGCGGACACGCGCGTACTGGTGCTGGAGTACGTCGAGCACGAGCGGCCCCGCAAGGGGTGGGAGGTCGCGTACGCGACAGCACTCGCCCGGCTGCACGCGGCGGGTGAGGGTGAGGGTGAAGGCAGGCCGGGAAGTGAACTGCCGCCCTGGGCGGGGCCCGGCGCGGGAGACGTCGCCTCCTTTCTGGGGTTCGCGGGCGAGCTCGGGGTCGGCGTACCGGCGCGGGTCGAGGACGAGCTGAACCAACTCGTCGTGCGGCTGGGCAGGTTCAGCGGGCGGACCGCTCTGCTGCACGGCGACCCGTGTCCCGGCAACGATCTGCACACCGCCGACGGAATCCGCTTCGTCGACTTCGAGCAGGCATGTCTGGGTAACGGCCTCATGGAACTCGCGTATCTGCGCATCGGCTTTCCGACCTGCTGGTGTGTGACCGCCGCCCCCGAACCGCTGCTGGCCGAGGCCGAAGCGGCGTACCGCACCACCTGGCGCGAGGCGACCGGTACGGACGTCGAGGGCGAGCTCGCCGACGCCTGCGCTGGCTGGCTCATCCGGGGCGACGCGCTGGTCGAGCGCGCGCACCGGGGGACCGTCGACCAGCTGGCGCGGGCCGTGGAAGGCGACTGGACGTGGGGGACGGTGAGCGCGCGCGAGCGGCTGCTGCACCGGCTCGGGGTCGTCGCCCGGATGACCGAGGGCAGCGACACGCTGGGCGGACTGAGCCGGGTCGGTACGGAGCTGCGGCGGCGCATGCGCGAGTGCTGGGCCGCGCTCGCGGCGGCCCCGAGCCGTCGGCCGTAGAAGGGCGTGGTTTGGGCCCGTGGGCCCATGTGGTGGCGGGAACAGCGCTGTTAGCGTGCGTGCGGCGACGACGACGACGCGGGAAGTGGGGCGCGGATGAGGCAGCGCACGGCAGTGGCGGCAGCGGCCCTCGCCCTGGCGATGGGGCTTACGGCCGCCTGCGGCGCCGGGAGCGAGGACGGCGGCGGCAGTAGCAGCGACAAGGCCGCCCATACGACGAGTCCGAAGGCCGAACAGCCGAAGCCCAAGCCAACGCCAGAGCCGGAGACCTCGGCCACGCCCACGGGGGCTGCCCCCAAGAACCTCTCCCAGGCCGAACTGGACAAGGCGATCCTCGCCAAGGGCGATGTGCCCGGCTTCAACGTCGGGCCGATGGACGCCCCACCGCCCCAGGGCGAGACCCCCGACAAGGCCGAGTGCGCCCCGCTCACCTCCGTCATCAGCGGCAGGCCCGAGCCCCTCGCCCAGGCCTCCGCCTACCGTCAGCTCACCGGCCCCAAGGACGACCGGCCCGCCGTCTCGGAGTTCCTCACCGCCCATGGCCAACAGGGCGCGGTGAGTGTGCTCAGCCGGCTGCGGGCCGCCGTCGAGGCGTGCGAGGGCGGCTTCAAGGCGACTGGCGCCGAAGGGCCGTCGACGTACACCGGCGTGAAAGCGCTGCCCGTCGCCAGGGTCGGGGACGACGCGGTCGCCTACCAGGTGACCGGCGACTTCGCGGGCGCGCCCGTGCCCCTCGTCTTCGAGGTCGTACGCTCCGGCTCCACGCTGGCGACCTTCTACACCGCGAACTTCGAGGGGCCGCGGACACCGCGGGTCCCGCCCGCCCTGCTCACCGCCCAGGTCGCCAAGCTCAGCCGCTGATCGTCAGCTGTACGCCCGGACGCAGGCCCCACTCCGCCATCGCCCCGGCCTCCGCCTCCAGCACATGCCGGGCCCGGAACCGGGGCCTGCCGAGCCGCCCCGGCTTGATCGTGTGGACGTCGATGACCCGCAACTTCTCGTCCAGGTACGCCACATCGATGGTGAAGCGCATCCGGAAGGTGTGCACGCTGTTGCACGGGGTCAGCAGGATCGCGCCCTTGATTCCGTCCCGCCCCAGCAGCCCGCGCCGTCGCGGCCCGTACGTCGCCGCGATTTCCACCGAAACCGGCACCGGCACCGATGCCTCAGTAATGCGCAACGTCCCCGTGCCGTTGTGCCATTGCCGCCGTCGACCCATGGTCGTAGACCGTAGCGCTCAGCACCGGCAATGGGTCCCCGGGCCCATGACCGGACGGGCAGGTCCGCCTACGCTCGCTGCCGTGTACGTCACGCTGATCGCCGTCGCCGCCCTCTGGGGCGCCGCCGCGGGGCTTCTCGTCCCGCGCGCCGCGTACCGGCTCTCTGTCGAGCCGGAGGAGCCGTGGCGCACCGCCTGCCCCGCAGGGCACGCCTTCACCGGGCCCGCGCGCGGCTGGCTCGGGCCCGCGCGCTGCCCGGTCTGTGTGGCTGCCGCCGCCGTGCCCGTCGCGGCGGCGCCCCGTACGGGCGACCCGGCGGACCTCGCAACTCCGGCAGACCCCGTCACCCCGGCCAACCCGGCGAACCCCGCGACCCTGGGGGACCCTGCGGATCCTGGTGGTCCAGGCGAACTCCGCGACCCCGCCGGCCCCGCGGGCCCCGCCGACAGGGCGGCACTCCCCGGACGCCTCCTCGTCCCCGCCCTCCTCGCCCTCTCCTGCGCCGTCCTCGCCGCCGCCACCGGCCCACGTCCCGAGCTCGCCGCCTGGCTGCTCCTCGCGCCCTTCGCCGTGCTCCTCGCCCTCGTCGACCGCCGCGTCCACCGCCTGCCCGACCAGGTGACGCTGCCGCTCGCCGCCGCGGCGGCCGTACTGCTCGGGCTCGCCGCGCTGCTCCCCGGCGGCGCGGGCTCCTGGCCCGCCGCCCTGCTCGGCGGGCTCGTCCTCGGCGCCGCCTACCTCGTGCTCTTTCTGATCCACCCGAACGGCATGGGTTTCGGCGACGTCAAACTCGCCCTCTCGCTCGGCGTCGCCCTCGGCTGGTACGGCTGGGCGGTCCTCTTCGCCGGCGCCTTCGCGGGCTTTGTGCTGGGTTCGCTGTACGGGATCGGGCTGCTGGTCCTGGGCCGCGCGAACCGCAAGACGGGGATCCCGTTCGGGCCGTTCATGATCGTGGGCGCGCTGGCCGGGCTGCTGCTCGGAGCCCTCGCCGGAAGGGCATGACGGGCGCGCGTAAACCACAGGACAACGCGCCCGCCCCCGCGTCACCATGGAACTCATGGCCGACCCCAAGCGTACGTTCGACGAGCTCATCGCCGAGGCCGAAGCCGTCTCCGTCGACGGCTGGGACTTCTCCTGGCTGGAGGGCCGGGCCACCGAGCAGCGCCCCTCCTGGGGCTACGCCCGCTCGATGGCCGAGCGGCTGGCGCGCGCCTCCGCCGCCCTCGACATCCAGACCGGCGGGGGCGAAGTCCTCGCCTCCGCGCCGAAGCTGCCGCCGCTGACCGTGGCCACGGAATCCTGGCCGCCGAACCTCGCCCGCGCCACCGCCCTCCTCCACCCGCTCGGCGTGGCGGTCGTCGCCGACCCGGACGAGCCCCCGCTGCCCTTCGCGGACGAGGCATTCGATCTCGTCGTCAGCCGCCATCCCGTCAGGGCCTGGTGGGGCGAGATCGCCCGGGTCCTGCGTCCCGGCGGTACGTACTTCTCCCAGGAGGTCGGTCCGGCCAGCGTCTTCGAACTGGTCGAGTACTTCCTCGGGCCGCAGCCGCCCGAGTCCAGGCAAGCCCGCGACCCGGAAAACGCCAGGGCCGAGGCCGAGGCGGCGGGTCTCGATGTCATCGACCTGCGCGCCGAGTCGCTGCGTACGGAGTTCTACGACATCGGGGCGGTCGTCTACTTCCTGCGCAAAGTCATCTGGATGGTGCCCGGCTTCACCGTCGGCCAGTACCGCCCCCAACTGGCCGCCCTCCACGACCAGATCCAGTCCGAAGGGCGATTCGCCGCCACCACGACGCGTTTCCTCATCGAGGCAGTCAAGCCCGACTAGCACCGATTCCCCCGTCTAGCATCGGGGCACATGCGGACATTCTCTGACAATGCGACGATGCGGCGCGGCACGCTGTGCTCCCTCGTCCCTGCCTCCTCCGCGGGGCCCGTTTCCCGCGCCGCTGCCCGCTTTCCCGCGGCTCTGCTCCCCTGGGGCTGGGCCGCGGTGTTCTTCGCGCTCTACGCCACCGTCGCCGTACGCCGTCACACGCTGCTCCGTACCACCGGCTACGACCTGGGCATCTTCGAACAGGCCGTACGCGCCTACGCCCAACTGCGCTCCCCGATCGTGCCGTTGCGCGGCGAGGGCTTCAATCTGCTCGGCGACCACTTCCACCCGGGGCTCGCCGTCCTCGCGCCCCTCTACCGGCTCTGGCCGTCGCCGCTCTGCCTGCTCCTCGCCCAGTCCGCGCTGCTCGCCCTCGCCGTCGTGCCCCTCGCCCGCTGGGCCATGCGTACGCTCGGCCGGCCCGCGGCCCATGCTGTCGCCCTCGGCTACGGCCTGAGCTGGGGCATCGCCTCGGCCGCCGCCTTCGACTTCCACGAGGTCGCGCTCGCCGTGCCGCTGCTCTCCTTCGCCCTGGCGGCGCTGGGGCGGCGGCGCTGGGGCCCCGCCGTCGCCTGGGCGGCCCCGCTCGTCCTGGTCAAGGAGGACCTGGGGCTCACCGTCGCCGCCCTCGGCTGCTACATCGCCTGGAAGGGCCCGCGCCCCCTGGGCGCCCTCACCGCCGTGGCCGGTCTGGCCGCATCGGCTGTCGAGATCAAGCTGCTGCTACCGGCCGTCAACCCGGCGGGCGGCTACGCGCACGGCGCCAACCTCGCTGAGGGCGCCCACAGCTCGCTCCTGTCCACCATCGCCTTCGCCCCGCTCGACGCGCTGCGCCCCGACATCAAGGCCATGACCCTGGTCCTGGTCTTCGCCCCGTCCGCGCTGCTCGCGCTGCGCTCGCCGCTCGCGCTCCTCGCGCTGCCCACGCTGGCCTGGCGGATGCTGTCGCAGATCGACTTCCACTGGGGCACGGCGTTCCACTACAGCGCCGTACTGATGCCCATCGTCTTCGCCGGCCTCATCGACACGCTCCGGCAGTGGCGCGGCTCGCCCGCCGCCCCCGCCACCCCGATCGCCGCCCGTCATGTCCGCGCCTCGCTCGCCACCGTCCTGGCCGTGACCGTCGTCATGCTGCCGTCGTTCCCGCTCGCCCAGCTGGCCCAGCGCGCCACCTGGCGCACCACGCCCCATGTCGAGGCCGCCCGCGCGCTGCTGGCCCGGATCCCGGACGGGGCGAGAGTCGCCGCCTCCAACCGCCTGGTGCCGCAGCTCACCTCGCGCTGTCACGTCGTCCTCTTCCCGGCGTTCCCGGTCGACGCGCGGCTGTACGAGTACGACACGACCCGGCTGCCCCGCCCCACCGCCGAGTGGATCATCCACGACAGCCGTGCGCCGGAGGCCTGGCCGTACCGTACGGGCCACTGGCCCTACCCGGCCGAGCGGCAGGAGGCCGAGCTCGCCGCCGCGGAGCGGACGTACGGCTACGAGCGCGTCGCGCGGCGCGACGGCATCACCCTGCTGCGTCTCAGGTCCGCTCCCGCTGCCACGCCCGCGGCCCGGATGTGAATGTCCACACCCTTCACTCCCGTATTGTGGAGTACTGCCGAAATGGTAAGTGACTGAAAAGTCGAGGAGTTGCCATGAGCAAGGCCAAACCTTCCTACACCTGCGGTCTCGACGCCGCGGTGGACGTCGTCGGCGGAAAGTGGAAGCCGCTCATTCTGTGGGCGCTGCACGACGGGACGCACCGCTTCGGGGAGCTGAAGCGCCATGTGAGCGGCGTCAGCGAGAAGATGCTGATCCAGCAGCTGCGCGAGCTGGAGGCCGACGGCATCGTGCACCGCGAGGTGTACCGGGAGGTCCCGCCGCGTGTCGAGTACTCCCTCACCGAGCTGGGCGAGGCCCTGAACGCGGCGCTGACGCCGCTCGGCGAGTGGGGCGACACCTTCATGGAGCTGATTCTCGCCAATAAATCCAAGGAGCCCGTGGCCTGAGAAGCCCCGGGCGGGCCGGGCCGTCAATGCGGCGCCTGTGAGCAGGGGTCCCTCGTGTGGGGGACGGGCCCGGGTGCGCGGCCCGGCCCGGATCCAGCCACTCACCGGGCCGGACCCGCGCCCACACCGCCGTAGAACCCATTCGGAGCGTGGTTACGGCATGGCGTGGCACACAGCAGCACTTACGAAGGGTTATGGTGGAAACCCCCCCTCGGGCCGGTCCGTATCCCCCCCACGGACCGGCCCGTTTTAATTTCTCCCGTTCCCGGGGGTCTCGCGCCCGCCGGCTCAGCCCCGCCCGGCCCAGATGTTCGTACCCTCGGTGTCCACGGCGAAGGCGTCGATCTCCTGCAGCTCCTCGTCGCTCAGCGGCGCTCCCGCCAGCGCGGCGATGTTCTCCTCCAGCTGACGCACGCTGGACGCGCCGATCAGCGCGGAGGTCATCCGCTCGTCCCGCAGCACCCAGGACAGCGCCAGCTGGGCCAGCGACTGACCGCGCCGGGCGGCGATGTCGTTCAGCCCGTTCAGCCGCCGTACGACCTCACCCGAGAGCAGATCCGGGTCCAGCGACTTGCCCTGGGTGGCCCGCGAGCCCTCCGGGATGCCCTTGAGGTACTTGCCGGTGAGCAGTCCCTGCGCGAGCGGTACGAAGGAGATGCAGCCCATGCCCGCGGACTCCAGCGTGTCGAGCAGTCCGTCGTCCTCGATCCAGCGGTTGATCATCGAGTACGAGGGCTGGTGGATCAGCGCCGGGACACCGAGCTCCTTGAGCAGCCGCGCCGCCTCGGCGGTCTGCTCCGCGTTGTACGACGACACGCCCGCGTACAGCGCCTTGCCCTGCTGTACGGCGCTGGCCAGCGCCCCCATCGTCTCTTCGAGCGGGGTGTGCGGGTCGAAGCGGTGCGAGTAGAAGATGTCGACGTACTCCAGGCCCATCCGCTGCAGGGACGCGTCGAGCGAGGAGAGCAGGTACTTCCGCGAGCCCCACTCGCCGTAGGGCCCGGGGTGCATCAGATAGCCGGCTTTGGTCGAGATGACCAGTTCATCGCGGTATGGGGTAAAATCCTGTGCGAAGATCTTCCCAAAGTTCAGCTCTGCGGAGCCGGGCGGCGGACCGTAGTTGTTGGCCAGGTCGAAGTGCGTCACACCGAGATCGAAAGCGCGGCGCAGCAGGGCGCGCTGCGAGTCGAGCGTCCGGTCGTCGCCGAAGTTGTGCCAGAGGCCGAGCGAGATCGCCGGGAGCTTGAGCCCGGAGCGGCCGGTACGCCGGTACTCCATCGACTCGTAGCGGTCGGCGGCGGCTCGGTAAGAAGGGGTATCAGTCACACAACCCTCCCTATCACGGACTTGTGACAGGCCGGGTTGGGCCCCCAAGGCCCGTGAGCAGTACTGTGGCGCCTCCGGGGACTGCCGCATGGCCGGAATCAAGGCCTGTGTCGCGTCTCGCGGGGACCGTGCCAGAGGGCTGTGACAGCAGCGGCCGGCGCCGCGGGCCCCCGGACCCCGGGCAGCGGGCAGGCAGCCCGACGGAAACCGAGAGGTGAACTCAGTGAACTTGCGCGACCTGGTGTACGGGCTCTACGCACGCCGGGTGGAAGCCCGCCTCGACCACGACCAGGTGCCCAAGCACATCGGTGTCATCCTCGACGGCAACCGTCGCTGGGCGAGGGCGTCGGGCGGCACGGCCGAGCAGGGGCACAAGGCGGGCGCCAGCAAGATCCAGGAGATGCTGGGCTGGTGCGCCGAGACCGATGTCGAGGTCGTCACCCTCTGGATGCTCTCCACGGAGAACCTGGACCGCCCCGAGGTGGAACTGACCCCCCTCCTCGGCATCATCGAGAACGCGGTCCGCGACCTCGCGGCGGACGGCCGCTGGCGTGTGCACCACGTCGGCACGCTGGACCTGCTGCCCGGCCGTACCCAGTCCGTACTGAAAGAGGCGGAACAGGACACAATCGGCAGAGACGGCATACTCGTGAATGTCGCCGTCGGTTACGGCGGCCGACAGGAGATCGCCGACGCGGTCCGTTCCCTTCTGCTGGAACACTCCGACAAGGGCACGAGCTTCGAGGAGCTCGCCGAGATCGTCGACGTCGAGCACATCTCCGAGCACCTCTACACCCGCGGTCAGCCCGACCCCGACCTGGTCATCCGTACCAGCGGCGAGCAGCGTCTGTCCGGATTCATGCTCTGGCAGAGCGCCCACTCCGAGTACTACTTCTGCGAAGTCTTCTGGCCCGCCTTCCGTAAGGTCGACTTCCTGCGCGCGCTGCGTGACTACGCCGCGCGCCACCGCCGCTACGGCGGCTGACGCGCGGCTGACACGAGAAAAGGCGCTCCGCACGGGTCCGCTGTGGCGGGTGCACCGGCTGTTCATCTGCGTGTCGTCATATGCCCTGGCATGGCTGCGCGTGTTCGAGGGAATACCCCTTCCAGGTCGACGTCCGATCCACGAACGTCGTTTCTCAGTGAGCGGCAGAGTCCGCTCACCCGGGAGGCCCCTTGCACACGAAGGACCGCACCCTGCGTGCGGACTACGCGGAGGGCCGGAGCCGGTCCCGCGCACGGGGGCCCGAGCCCGGCCCGTCTCCTGCTCTCAGGCAGGGGACACTGTCCGCGACGCCGTCGCACCCCAACCTCATTCGAGGGGGTACGTCCTTCCGTGGTGAACAGCACAAAGCGCCGCATGCCCGACCGGCGCACCTACGTTCTCGACACCAGCGTCCTGCTGGCCGATCCCAGCGCCCTCACCCGCTTCGACGAGCACGAAGTAGTGCTCCCGATCGTGGTGATCACAGAACTGGAGGCCAAGAGGCACCACCCGGAGCTCGGATACTTCGCCCGCCAGGCGCTGCGCCTGCTGGACGACTTCCGTATCCGCTTCGGTCGCCTCGACGCCCCCATCCCGCTGGGCGACCTCGGCGGCACGCTCCGCGTCGAGCTCAACCACTCCGATCCCGGCGTCCTTCCGGCCGGCTTTAGATTGGGGGACAACGACTCGCGGATTCTGGCGGTAGCGCGCAATCTGCAGGCCGAGGGGTACGACGTCACGGTCGTCTCGAAGGACCTGCCGCTCCGTATCAAGGCCTCGTCCGTCGGCCTGCTGGCCGAGGAGTACCGGGCGGAGCTGGCCATCACCGACTCCGGCTGGACCGGAATGGCCGAACTGCCCCTCACCGCCGATCAGGTGGACCTGCTGTACGGAGAGGAGACGCTGTACGTCCCGGAGGCATCCGCGCTCCCCGTCCACACCGGTCTGGTCCTCCAGTCCGAGCGGGGCAAGGCGCTGGGCCGGATCTCGGCCGAGGGCAATGTGCAACTGGTCCGCGGCGACCGGGAGGCCTTCGGCATCCACGGCCGCAGCGCCGAGCAGCGCATCGCCCTCGATCTGCTCCTCGATCCGGACGTCGGCATCGTCTCGCTCGGCGGCCGGGCGGGCACCGGCAAGTCGGCGCTCGCGCTCTGCGCGGGTCTGGAGGCGGTCCTGGAGCGCAGGCAGCATCAGAAGGTGATGGTCTTCCGGCCGTTGTACGCGGTCGGCGGGCAGGAGCTCGGCTATCTGCCGGGCACCGAGGCCGAGAAGATGAGCCCTTGGGCGCAGGCGGTCTTCGACACCCTCTCGGCCGTGGCGGGCCGTGAAATCATCGAGGAAGTGCTGGGCCGCGGCATGCTGGAGGTCCTGCCGCTCACCCATATCCGCGGTCGTTCGCTGCACGACGCGTTCGTCATCGTCGACGAGGCCCAGTCGCTGGAACGGAACGTCCTGCTGACCGTTCTGTCCCGTATCGGCGCCGGCTCCCGGGTCGTCCTGACGCATGACGTGGCGCAACGGGACAATCTGCGCGTCGGCCGGTACGACGGAGTCGTGGCCGTCGTCGAGAAGTTGAAGGGCCATCCGCTGTTCGCCCATGTCACCCTCACCCGCTCCGAGCGCTCACCGATCGCGGCGCTGGTGACCGAAATGCTGGAGGACGGGCACATCTAGGTATAACTCGGCACAAGTTGCTGCCGCCCGGCGAAGCGCGAAAGCTTAGCCGGGCGGCATCGCGCTGTCCGCCGCTTCCCGAAAAGCACCGGGCCCACGCCGGGTGTGAGCTTTCACACCCGGCGATTAATTGCCTTGCGGTGCGGGCTTCCGGCAGAGTCTTGCTTCCGTCAGGCCCCGCATACGACAACTCCCGCACCTCCCAAGGCGCACAGCACCACACAACTCAACAACAGCCGTCGTATGCCGCCCGCGAGCTTTACGCGGCGACTCCCGCAGGGGAGTTGCCCACCGGGCCCGCGCCTCCCGTGACCAGTACGGAGGCCAGCGTCAGGGGCACGATTGCGCCCGCGAGGTCACTCAAGCGGGCGTTGCTGGAAGGAAACCGTGTGAGCCGGATCTCGGTCCGGGGATTCGCCGTGGCATCTGCCACCGCGGTCACCACCGTTGGCGCTGTCGTGGGCGTCGCCTCAGGCGACACCCTGCCCTCGAACGACAATCTTGAGACGTCCGCAGCGGATATGACGCTCCTCGCGGACATCCCCATGGGTGAGCAGGCCCAGGTTCAGGTCTCGTCCCTGGCGCAGCAGGCCGACGCACAGGCCGCTGCCGCCGACGACACCGCGCGGAAGTCCGCGGAGGAAGCGGCTCGTGCCCAAGCGGCCAAGGCCGCCCTGGACAAGAAGGAAGCCGCAGACGACAAGGTCGCCGCCGATCGCGCGGCCGCGCAGGCGCGCGCAAGCCGTGACGCGGCGAGCGACACCATTGGCGACACCACTAGCTTCACCCAGCAGGCCTCGTACACCGTCGCCGAGGTCAAGGCGATAGCGCGGCAGATAATCCCCGCGGACCAGTTCCAGTGCTTCAGCAACATCGTGGACCACGAGTCCACCTGGAACTACCGCGCGCAGAACCCGTCCTCCGGTGCGTACGGTCTCGTCCAGGCATACCCGGGTTCGAAGATGTCCTCGGTCGGCGACGACTGGCGGACCAACCCGGCGACCCAGATCAAATGGGGCCTGAAGTACATGAACGAGAGGTACGACAGCCCCTGCGGCGCGTGGGAGTTCTGGCAGGCCAACAAGTCTTACTGAGTTCCCCCACGGCTCAACTTCACGGAGCCCCTCGCCGTCCTACGGTGAGGGGCTTTGTGCGTGTACGGTCGAGCGGGAAGGTCCGGGGGAGCCGTGGGGGGAAGAGGAACGATCATGTCGAGACTGCCAGGGTGGCTCGCCGGGCTGGGTGGACGACTGTCCCGGATCGGGGAGCGCTTGGAGGCGCGCCGCAGCGAGGAATCCGACGAGGAACGCCCGGGTCCTGACGCGGGGTCCGACGCGAAGGCCGGGGCGGGGGCCCAGGCGGGATCCGAGCCGGGATCCGAGGCGGGGCCTCCTGCTGGGTCCGGTCCGGGTCCGGCCGCTGGTCCGCCTGCCGGTCCGCCCGCGGTGGAGAGCGTCCCGCTGCCGCCCGCGTACGCTCCCGCCGTCCCCCGCATGCCGGACCCCGTCGCCGCGATCCCCTGGGGCCTCCGCGTCGGGGCCGAGGCCGGCTGGCGGCTGCTCGTACTGGCGGGCACGCTCTGGGTGTTGATGCGCGTCATCAGCGCCGTACAGCTGGTGGTGCTCGCCTTCGTCTCGGCGCTGCTGGTCACCGCGATGCTCCAGCCCACCGTGTCCCGGCTGAGGAAGCTGGGTCTGCCGCGCGGGCTCGCCACCGCCGTCACCGCGATCGCCGGGTTCGTCCTGATGGCCCTGGTCGGCTGGTTTGTGGTCTGGCAGGTCATGGACAACCTCGACGACCTCTCCGACCGGGTCAGGGACGGCATCGAGGAGCTCAAGCGCTGGCTGCTGGACAGCCCGTTCCATGTCACCGAGCAGCAGATCAACGACATCGCGAAGAACCTGAGCGACACCATCGGGACCAACACCGAGGAGATCACCTCGGCCGGTCTGCAGGGCGTGACGGTGATGGTCGAGATCCTCACCGGGATGCTGCTGGCGATGTTCTCCACGCTCTTCCTGCTGTACGACGGGAAGCGCATCTGGAACTGGGCGCTCAAGCTGGTCCCGGCGCAGGCCCGCGACGGGGTCGCGGCGGCGGGACCGCGCGCGTGGCGCACGCTGACCGCGTATGTGCGCGGCACGGTGATAGTGGCTCTGATCGACGCGATCTTCATCGGCCTCGGCATCTACTTCCTCGATGTGCCGATGGCCGTGCCACTGGCCGTCTTCATCTTCCTGTTCGCCTTCATCCCGCTGGTCGGCGCGGTCGTCTCGGGCGCGCTGGCGGTCGTCGTCGCGCTGGTCACCCAGGGCGTGTTCACCGCCCTGATGGTCCTGATAGTGGTCCTCGCCGTGCAGCAGCTCGAAGGGCATGTGCTGCAACCCTTCATCCTGGGCCGGGCCGTCCGCGTCCACCCGCTGGCCGTCGTCCTCTCGGTCGCGGCGGGCGGGCTGACGGCGGGCATCGGCGGCGCGGTGGTGGCGGTGCCGCTGGTGGCGGTGACCAATACGGTGGTCGGCTCGCTGCGCGCGTACAGCAAGGAGCAGGCGCTGCGGGCGGCGCCTGCTCCTGCGCCTGCTGCTCCTCCCCCTCCCGAATAGCTGACGTACTACTGCTCCGTCTCCTACTCCGTACGCAGGCCGTCCGGGCGCATCATGTGCCACAGCGGCGGCAGCGAGAGCAGGGTCACCACCAGGATCAGCGCCGCCCCGACGCCTGTGATCGGCAGGAACGCCCACCAGTCGGCGACCTGTTTGCCGACCAGCTTCAGCAGGACGAGCCCGAGGCCGATGCCGCCCGTGACCGCGAGGACGAGCCCCAGCGCGATCGGGACGGCGGTCTGCCACAGCACCGACCAGCTCAGCGTGGACCGCCGGGTGCCGAAGGCGACCAGCACCGACAGCAGCCGCTTGCGGTCGCGCAGTTGCTCCAGTGTGGAGACGAGCATCGAGGCGGCGATCAGCAGCATCGTCGCGGTCGCGCCGACGAACAGGCCGGTGCGTACGCTGGAGAACTGGCTGTCGCGTTCGAGGTTCTGGAGCGTGGAGACCCGGGTCAGCGGGTCGATGGCCGCCGCGGTGTTCCTGGCGTACTCGGCGGCGTCCGCCACCTTCGGGTCGAGCCTGATCATCGCGGTGGCCGTGGGAGCCGCCAGCTGCGACACATCGATGGCGGACGGCGTGGCCATGACGCCGAAGGACATGTCGCCCATCGGGTCGGTACGCGAGTCCACGGTCCGGGCGGTGGCGGGCAGCCGCCACAGCAAGGGCTCGGTCTTGACGGGCATGCCGTCCGGCGCCCGCTGCGGCAGGCGCAGGTTGACCTGGGCGCCGGGCCTGGCGGTCTCGGCGAGATAGGCGTCGTCGGGCCCCTGATGGCCATGGGGCTGGGCGATGAAGACGTCGCCGTCCTTGCACGACGGCAGGGTCGCCAGCTCCCGCAGGGACGCGCAGTCGCCGACCGTGAGCACGGTGGAGGGGGTGAAAGATTCGCCCGCGCGCTGCGGTCCCGCCCGCTCGACGGACGCTTCGATGATCCCGATCACCCCCAGGACGCCCTTGGTCGCCGAGTACTTCTCGATCATCTCGCGGGCCGCGGAACCGTCGGCGGCGTTCGCGGTCGTCTCCAGCTGGGCGCGGGCCGCGTCCATGCCGGTCGGCTTCATGAAGTCGCTCTGCACGGCGGCGAACAGCATCTGGAGCGCGATCGCACCGGCCGCCGCGACGACGATGCCGCTGACCGCGCGGGCCGCCGTACCGCTGCTCAGCTGGAGCCTTCGGACGGCCAGTTGCCACGACACAGGGCCACCGCGCAGGCGGCCGACCACGGCCTCCACCAGCCACGGCAGCAGCGCGGTGACGCCGATCAGCACCAGCAGCGCGCCAACGGCGATCTGATGCGCGGCGAACTCGGTGTCGCTCAGGCCGACCTGGCCGATCTGCGGCAGCAGCAGGGCGAGACCGGCGACCGGCAGCAGCACCCGCCACCACACCCGGCGGCGGCGCGGGACCGTGTTCCGTACGACGCCGAGCGGCTCGATCGACACATTGCGCAGCGTGAAGAGGGTGACGCCGATCGCGGAGGCAGGTACGGCGAGGACGATCAGTGCGGTCAGCGCCGCGCCTGGCACGACGTCGGAGGGAAAGGCATTGACGTCCCAGACCGTCACCGAGCCGACGAACTGCCGGATCAGCGCGAGGAATCCGGCGCCCGCGGCCAGCCCGAGCAGCGCGCCGGACAGTGACTCACCGGCGGCGATCCGCCGGGTCATCGCCTGGTCGGAGCCGACCAGGCGGAGCGCGGCGAGCCGCCGATCGCGCTGTTCGCCGCCGAAGCGTACGGCGGTGGCGATGAACACGGCCACCGGCAGGAGCAGCGCCACGCAGGCCATCAGGATGACCAGCAGGAGCACCGCGCTCATCGGTTCTATCGCGTCCGTGTTGCCGCCGAAGCTGTCCGAGCGGCCGGCTGCCTTCTCCAGCGAGAGGGTGGAACTGCCCGCGTAGTAACGGAGCTCGCTGGGGCCGACCAGTCCCCGGTCCTGGATGGTGGCGCTGATCCGGTACGGCAGCCGTTCCTTCAGCAGGGCCCCTTCGGGGGAGGCGAGGAGCTTGCCGAGGGCGGGGGAGACGGCCATCTCGCCGGGGTCCGGGAGCTCGGCGAGGCCGGGCGGCACGGGGGCCTCGCCGCCGTCGGGCTGGAGTGCCGTGCCCCTGATGGTGTCCCCGCGGTAGTCGGTTTGGGTGTCGGCGAAGAGGAACGAGCGCTCGGAAGGGGTCACGCCATAGCCGAAGGTGACGTTGCGTTCCGAGACGCGGGTGTCGCGGCTCTGGACGAGATGCGGGATGGAGGCGGCGACCAGGAGCAGAGAGACGCCGAGGCCGACGCCGACGGCGGTGAGGATCGTACGGGTCCAGCCGCGCGGGCCACCGGTGAGGGCGAACCGGGCGCCGAGACTGAGATCGCGTATCCACGCGCGGCCTCGCCCGGTGATGCCGCTTCCGCTCATGCGGCGCCCGCCATGTCGCGCACCTTGCCGTCGCGGACGACGACCTCGCGGTCGGAGTACGCGGCCACCCGTGCCTCGTGCGTCACCAGGACGACCGCGGCGTTGGTGTCGCGGGCGGCGTCGGTGAGCAGCTGCATCACGCGCTCGCCGTTGAGCGAGTCGAGGGCGCCGGTGGGCTCATCGGCGAAGAGCACGCGCGGCGAGGTGACGAGCGCGCGGGCGACGGCGATGCGCTGCCCCTGGCCGCCGGAGACTTCGCCGGGCCGCTTGTGCCCGACCTCGGCGACCTCCAGGCGCTCCATCCACTCCAGGGCGGCGCGCTCGGCGTCCTTGCGGCGGGTGCCGTTCAGCCGCAGGGGCAGGGCGACGTTCTCGGTGCAGGTCAGCTCGGGAACGAGCTGGCCGAACTGGAAGACGAAGCCGTAGTCGCTGCGGCGCAGGGCGCTGCGCCCGGCGTCGGGCATAGCGGTGAGGTCGCGCCCGCCGTAGGTGATGGTGCCGGAGTCGGGCTGGACGATCCCGGCGAGGCAGTGCAGCAGCGTGGACTTGCCGGACCCGGAGGGCCCCATCACGGCGACGACCTCGCCGGGGTGGATGGAGAAGGACGCGCCGTCGAGTGCGGGGGTGGCCCCGTACGCCTTGTGCAGCCCGGCGGCGACGAGGAGAGAGCCGACGGGGGTCATCCGCGCACCTGCCGACCGAGCTGGTCGAGCCGGGCGGCGGTCAGTTCCAGCCAGCGGAGATCGGCTTCGAGGTGGAAAAGGGCGTGATCGCAGATGAGCTGATCGGCGAGGTCGCCGCGGCGCTTGCGGTCGGTGAGGACCCGCATCAGCCGCAGATGCTCGGCCCGCTGCGTATCGAGCAGCTCGGCGGCGCCGCGGCCGGTGAGCAGGGCGAGGACGACCTTGGTGTAGAGGGTCGACTGGAGGTAGGGCTCGGGTTTCTCGGGCTGCGTGAGCCACTGCGAGACGTCGGTGATCCCGGCGTCGGTGATGGCATACCGCTTACGGTCGGGCCCGCCGCCGGCCTCGATGCCGTCGACCTCGACGAGGCCGTTCTTGAGGAGGCGGGACATGGTCGCGTAGACCTGCCCGTAGTGGAGGGGCCGGTCGTGACCGAATTTTTCGTCGAAGGCGCGCTTGAGGTCGTAGCCGTGGCGCGGGCCGGACTCAAGGAGCCCGAGGAGAGTGTGACCGATGGACATGGGTGGGACTATACACACCATGTATACGCGGTGTGTATAGCGGTGCGTATGGCCGCCTTTCCCTCGGCTCGCCCCAGGGGGACGGGAGATGCACGCTGGTGGGAGGAGGGCTTTGGCCCTACGAGCCAACGAGCAACCGGAGGTGGCGGGCGATGACCACATTCATGGACGTCCACCACAACATGCAGGGCATTACGGCCGAACAGCTTTCGGCGGCGCACCGGGCGGACCTGGCGATCGAGGCGGAGGAGGGAGTGCACTTCGAGCGGGCCTGGGCGGACCCCGACGGCGGAGTGGTGTACTGCCTGTCCGAGGCGCCGTCGGCGGACGCCGTACGGCGCATCCACGAGCGAACGGGCCACCCGGCGGCGGAGATCCACGCGGTGCCGCTGTCGGTCTAGCGACCCCTCGGGCCCTTGTCGGGGGCTCCGCCCCCGAACCCGCCCCCTACGCCCTGGCGGGCGTGGGGGGGACCCCCAGCGCCTCAATCGCCGGCGAGGCTTGAATTGCTGGGCAATTCAAGCCCGTCTGGGGGTACCTCCCATGCCGAAGGCTATGGGGGAGATTGAGGACACCGCCCGAAGGGCGGTACGGGGTCTGGGGCGGAGCCCCAGTTACGGGAAAGGGCGGGGTGGGGAAAGGCCCGCCGCAGGCGCACCACAGGCCAGGCCTCAGTGCACCGCTGACGCGTGGGCCCCCGGCACGGGGGCATCGGGTGCCTCGTACCCGCTACTCCCCGTCCCCCTCCGGTGGCGGTGGCCGCCTCGGCGGCCGCCCCCGGCGCGCCACCGGCGGCACACCCCCCGGCAACCGCCCCGCCTCCGCCAGGGCACGGCGCAGAATGAACTCGATCTGCGCGTTCGCGCTCCGCAGTTCGTCCGATGCCCACCGCGCCAGCGCCTCGTACACCGCTGGATCCAGCCGCAGCAGCACCTGCTTCCGCTCCGGTGGCGGGGTCACTGGTAGAGCGTGCCCGTGTTGAGGACCGGCTGAGCCGAGCGGTCGCCGCACAGCACCACCAGCAGATTCGACACCATCGCCGCCTTCCGCTCGCCGTCCAGCTCCACGAGCCCCCGCTCCTCGATCCTGGCCAGCGCCGCCTCGACCATCCCCACCGCACCGTCCACGATCTCCCGCCGCGCCGCTACCACCGCGCCCGCCTGCTGGCGTTGCAGCATCGCCGACGCGATCTCCGGCGCGTACGCCAGGTGTGTGAAGCGCGACTCGATGATGTGGACGCCCGCCGCCTCGACCCTCGCGCGCAGCTCGACCGCCAGCTTCTCGGTGATCTCCTCCGCGTTGCCGCGCAGCGACAGACCGGCCTCGTCGTGCGAGTCGTAGGGGTACTCGATCGCGATGTGCCGTACCGCCGCCTCCGTCTGCGTGGAGACGAACTCAAGGAAGTCGTCCACCTCGAACATCGCCTGCGCGGTGTCCTTGACCTTCCACACCACCACCGCCGCCAGCTCGATCGGGTTGCCGTACGCGTCGTTCACCTTCAGCACCGCGGTCTCGTGGTTCCGCACTCGCGTCGAGATCTTCTCCCGCGAGGTGAGCGGGTTGACCCACCGCAGACCGTCTGTACGGATCGTGCCCCGGTAGCGCCCGAAGAGCTGGACCACTCGCGCCTCGCCGGGCGCGACCGTGTTCAGCCCGCCCATCGCGAAGAACGCGGCGGCCATGACCACGGCGCCGGCCGCGATCAGCCCGGCCTTCGCCCCCGCCGAGAAGACCGTCGCCCCGACGACAATGAGTGCCGCCCCGCCGACGACTCCGATCAGGCCGAGCAGCAGCGCAGCGCCTCCGTGGACGCTGTGCGCCGGAAGTTCGCGTACCTGAGGCGTCACCCGCAATGTGACGTCGTCCGTGGCCGGCGTGCTGGTGGCAGGCATGATCGCTCCCCGTTCGCGCGGTCGGCGACAGCCGCCGACCTACTATCTAAGTGATATCACATTAACTTTCTTCACAACCTTGCGTGCCTGTCATGAGTCGGTTCCTTGAGACAGGGTGTGGATTGTCACGCCCGGAAAAGACCGGATCGGTAACCCTTTGTCTGCAAGTCCGGTGTTAGCTTGCTGCGCTGATCCGACGTAACCAGCGCGACCACAGATCACATATGACCGGAAGAACCGAAGAGCGGAGCTACGAAGCGATGGGCCGAGCGGAAGCGCGACAAGCCCGGCAGCGCGGCGCGCGCCGGGCGGAGAAGCCCAAGCCCACAGGCATACGGCGCTTCTTCACCTGGAAGAAGCTGCTCGGCACCTTCTTCGGCTTCTGCCTGCTGGCGATAGGCACCTTCTTCGTGATCTATCTGATCGTTCCGGTGCCCTCGGCCAACGCCCGGGCCGAGATGCAGAGCAACGTCTACAAGTACAGCGACGGCAAGATCCTCGCCCGCACCGGCAAGGTCAACCGGGAGATCGTCGAGCTGGAGAAGATCCCCAAGGACGTCCAGTACACCTTTGTCGCGGCCGAGAACAAGACCTTCTTCAAGGACGCCGGAGTGGACCTCAAGGGCACCACCCGCGGCCTGATGAACACCCTCACCGGCAAGGGCAAGCAGGGCGGCTCGACCATCACCCAGCAGTACGTCAAGAACTACTACCTCGACCAGGACCAGACGGTCACCCGCAAGCTCAAAGAGCTGGTGATCTCGCTCAAGGTGGACCGCAAGAAGAGCAAGAACGAGATCCTCGCCGGGTACATCAACACCAGTTACTACGGGCGCAACGCGTACGGAATCCAGGCCGCCGCCCAGGCGTACTACGGCGTCGACGCCGGCAAACTGGACGTCGCCCAGGGCGCGTACCTTGCCGCGCTGCTCCAGGCCCCCAGCCAGTACGACTGGGCCGTCGCCTCGCCCACCAGCAAGAAGCTGGTGACCGAGCGCTGGAACTACGTACTCGACAACATGGTCGGGGAGGACTGGCTCGACTCCGCCGAGCGCGCCACGCTCAAGTTCCCCACGCCGAAGGAACCCAAGGGCGCCCCCGGCATGGAGGGACAGACCGGCTACCTCGTCGAGGCCGCCAACAAGGAGCTCGCGAGCCAGGGTGTCAGCGAGGAGGACATCAACGCCGGCGGCTGGACGATCACGCTCAACATCGACTCCAAGCGGCAGAAGGCGCTGGAGGAGTCGGTCAAGCGACAGCTGGAGGACGATCTCGATCGCAAGGGCAACAAGGTCGACGCGACCGTGCAGGCCGGTGCGACCTCCGTCGAGCCCGAGACGGGCAAGGTTGTCGCACTCTACGGCGGTGTGGACTACGTGAAGCACTATCTGAACAACGCCACCCGCAGCGACTACCAGCCCGCGTCGACCTTCAAGCCGATCGTGTTCGCCTCCGCGCTGGAGAACGACTCCGAGACGCAGGACGGCGACAAGATCGGCGTCAACACGATCTACGACGGCACCAGCAAGCGGCCGGTCGTCGGCAGCGACACCCCCTTCAACCCCGAGAACGAGGACGACCGCGACTACGGCCCCGTCAACGTCCAGAAGGCCATGAACAGCTCCATCAACTCGGTCTTCGCCCAGATGATCGTGGACGTGACCCCCGCCGAGGTGAAGAAGACCGCACTCGAACTCGGCATGAAGGACGGCGACGACTTCCCCGAGCGCCCCGCGATCTCGCTGGGCACCATGGGCGCCTCGACCTGGGACATGGCCGGGGTGTACGCGACCCTCGACAACCACGGCAAGAAGGTCACGCCCACCATCGTCGCCAAGGCCGAGCACAAGGACCGCGAGGTCGAGCCGGCCGATCCGATCGGCAGCCAGGTGATCAGCCGCGAGACGGCCGACACGGTCACCAGCGTGCTGACCGGCGTGGTCAAGAACGGCTCCGGCGACGAGGCCAAGTCGAACGCCTACGAGGCGGCCGGCAAGACCGGCACCTCGGAGGACAACAAGTCGGCCTGGTTCGCGGGCTACACCCCCGAGCTCACCACAGTGGTCGCTCTGTTCGGCGAGTCGACCGCCGAGGGCGGCGGGCAGGTCACACTGACCGGTACCGCCAACTCCGGGCGTGCCAACGGCGGCGGCTTCCCCGCCAAGATCTGGGCGGACTACACGCTGGGCGCGCTCGGTGGCGGCTCCGACGCCAAGTTCGACCTGGAGGTCGACGAGATCGCGACCGCGGACCCGGACCCGGACCCGACGCCGACCCGGTCGCCGTCCCAGTCGGCCACGAAGAGTCCGAGCCGGGAGCCGGAGGACACTCCGCCGCCCACGCCGACGAAGACGCCCACGAGTACGCCGCCGCCCACGCCGACGAAGACCCCTACGAGTACGCCGCCGCCCACGCCGACGACCACCCCGCCGACCGACCCGGCCGACGGCGACCCCGGCGGGCCGGACGGCGATCCGGGCGACAGCCTCCTCCAGCCCTGACGGCATGACCGTGCCCGCGGACCTCAGCGTCCGCGGGCACGGTCATGTTGTCGGCAAGCCGCGGTTCACGCCTCGTACGGCGGCAGCTGCGCGTCGCCTACGGGCGCGTGGACAGCTCGAACCACACCACCTTGCCGCTCGACAGCCGCGTCGCTCCCCACCGTCTGGCCAGCCGGTTCACCAGGAAGAGCCCGCGCCCGCCCTCGTCCGTGTCCCGCGCCCGCCGCTGCCTCGGCAACTGCGGGGAGTCGTCGCCGACCTCGCAGCGCAGTACGTCCGTACGCAGCAGACGCAGCGTCACCGGCCGCTCGGCGTACCGGACGGCGTTGGTCACCACCTCGCTGACCAGCAGCTCCACGGAGTCGCTCAGCTCCTCCAAGCCCCAGCGGGTCAGCGCCCGCCGGGCCAGCCGCCGCGCCCGGCCCGGCGCGGCGTCCTCCGGCTCCAGGAACCAGTAGGCGACATCGCTCGGCGCGATCCCGATGAAGCGGGCGGCGAGCAGCGCGATGTCGTCGTCCCGGTCGCCGGGGCCCAGCACGTCGAGGACGTCGTCGCAGAGGGCTTCCAGGGGCGGCGGGTGGTCGGGTCCGGTCAGCTGTGCGGTGGCGGCGAGCCGCTCCCGCAGCTGCTCGATGCCCGTCCATACGTCGCGCAGCCGGGACTCGACCAGACCGTCGGTGTACAGCAGCAGCGTCGCGCCGGCCGGGGCGTCGAGTTCCACGGCCTCGAAGTCCACCCCGCCGACGCCGATGGGGGCGCCGGGCGGTACGCGCAGTACCTCGGCCCGCCCGCCCAGGTGCAGCAGGATGGGCGGCGGGTGGCCCGCGTTGGCGATGGTGATGCGGTGCGCGACCGGGTCGTACACCGCGTACATGCAGGTGGCCATCCGGTCCGTGCCGAGCCGCTGGGCCTGCTCGTCGAGGTGGTGCAGGACCTCCTGCGGCGGCAGGTCGAGACCGGCCAGCGTCTGCGCGGTGGTGCGCAGCTGGCCCATGATCGCGGCGGAGGTCATGGAGTGGCCCATGACGTCGCCGACGACCAGCGCCACGCGGCTGCCCGGCAGCGGGATCGCGTCGTACCAGTCGCCGCCGACCCGCGCGGTCTCGGCGGCGGGCAGATAGCGCGAAGCGAGCCGTACGCCGGTGGGCTGCGGCAGCGAGTCGGGCAGCATGGTGCGCTGCAGCTCGTCCGCGATGTACGCCTCGCGGCCGTACAGCACGGCCTTGTCGATGCCCAGCGCGGTGTGCGTGGCCAGCTGAGCCGCCACCAGCAGGTCGTTCGGCTCGAAGGCGGGCCGGTCGGGCCTGCGCAGGAACACGGCCGCGCCGATCACGCGCCGCCTGCCCCGGAGCGGGGCGAGTATCGCGCGATGGCCGCCCGGCACCGAGCGCCCGTCGCCGAGCAGTTCGGGCAGCGCGGCGCGAGCCGCCGCGGAATCGCCGAACACCGGCCGTACGCCACGCAGCACCTCGGACAGTGCCCCGCCGGAACGCACCTCGCACCGCTCGGCCGCCGGTGTGAGGGCGGTCTGCGGATCGATGCCCGGAATGGGGACGGCGGTGCCGGGATCGGCGTCCTCACCGGCTAAACGCAGCCGGTCGGTACGGCGCAGGCGTAGCACGAACGGCTCGACAGGCCGCTCGTCGCCGACTGGCAGCGGGTCACGCAGATAGACGAGGATCGCATCCGAGAACGTCGGCACGGTCGCCCGGCACAGCCCGAGCACGATTTCGTCCAGATCTATGCCCCGCGCGATACGCCGGGTGGCGGCCCCTACGAAACGCAGCCGGTCGCCCTCGCGGCGCGCCGTCCCGGCGAGATCCTGGGGCGGCGGCCCGGCGGGCGCGGGCACAGCCGAGGCCCCGGTCGCCTCCGCCCGCGGCCGGGTGCGTTCCTGCGGCCGGGCAGCCAGGGGCTGCCGGCCTTCGTGGGAGGTGGGGTGCTCCGTCACGCGTGGGATTCCGTCCGTCCGGGCCGGTGATGCGATGCGATCGCCTCGTGAGGCGGTATACCCGCTCTGCGGGCGCCGTCGACTGGGTGGCGGGCATCCGGCACTGCTCCACCCCCTGCAATGACTCGTGGTGACTTACGGTCAGGTCGTGCGCTGCGGTTAATAGTCGCTGGTAGTTGCTGGTAGGGCGAGTGTTGCGGAGGCCGATCCTACGTTTGTCCCCTGGGGGTTCATCAAGAGTCTCACGAGGTCCTCTGCGCCGGAGGGTCTTCGCGGGCCGAAATCAGTCACTTGGCAGGCGGCACACGCGCGGGCAGCGAGCCGGGCTTCTCGGCGGGCGGGGTGGTCAGGAGGCCAGCCTCGCGGGCGTACGGCCCCAGTCCGCGGGCAGCCGCGGCACCTGCCACGCCGGGTCCGGCCGCCACCGCTCCCACCCCTCGGAGAACGGCGCGCCCCACTCGCTGATCACCTCGACCGCGGCCTGCCCCGCCTCCCGTACCCGCTCGGCCTTCGCCGCGTCCATCAGCCCGACCTGCTGGGCCTGGTCGAACTCGTCCTCGTCCAGCCACTGCCAACTGCGGTCCGGCTGGACCAGGATGTCCAGGAAGTGATCCTCGGAGTCGATGCCGCCCGCCCAACGGGTGTGCGGCTCCTCCAGGTTCACGTACCAGTTCTTGAACCGCCACCCCCGCTGCCAGAACAGCCACACCGACCACGGCTGCCCGGGCCGCGCCAGCTTCAGCACTCCCGTGCCGGACCAGCGGGCGCGGGCGACCGTGCGCGGGGCGGTGTAGCGGGTGTCGAGCGGCTCCTGATGCACGGGCGTGCCGTCCGCGAGGACGGGCTTCACGCACTCCGTGCCCGGAGCCATCCACACGGCCAGCAGCTCGTCCGTGTCGCGTACGACGGTGACGGGCCGGCAGATGTGCACGCTGGGGCCGCCTGAGCCATGGCCGGTGTAGCGCCAGAGGATGTGGTCCCCGGGCGTCCAGCGCGCGACGCGTTCCGTACCTGTCATGAACAGATCTTAGGAGTACGGGCGGGAGCCCCGCAGCGACCCACGTCACCCGTCACCGGCGCCGCCTCACGGACGCGTCATACGCAGCACATCCAGCGCCTCGTCCAACTGCTCGGTGGTGAGATCGCCCCGCTCCACATAGCCGGACTCGAGGACCACCTCGCGGATCGTCTTCCGCTCGGCCAGCGACTTCTTGACGACCTTCGCCGCCTCCTCGTAGCCGATGTACTTGTTCAGCGGGGTGACGACGGAGGGTGAGGACTCCGCGTACTCACGGGCCCGCTCGACGTTGGCTGTGATGCCGTCGACGGTACGGTCCGCCAGCAGGCGCGAGACGTTGGCGAGGAGCCTGACCGACTCCAGCAGGTTCTTGCCGATCACCGGCAGCATGACGTTCAGCTCGAAGTTCCCGGCGGCTCCGGCCGTGGCGACCGTGGTGTCGTTGCCGGTCACCTGGGCGGCCACCATCAGCACGGCCTCCGGGATGACCGGGTTGACCTTGCCGGGCATGATCGAGGAGCCGGGCTGGAGGTCGGGCAGATTGATCTCGGCGAGGCCCGTGCGCGGGCCCGACGCCATCCAGCGCAGGTCGTTGGAGATCTTGGTGAGCGAGACCGCGATCGTACGCAGCTGGCCGGAGGTCTCCACGAGCCCGTCGCGCGCGCCCTGCGCCTCGAAGTGGTCGCGGGCCTCGGTCAGCGGCAGCCCGGTCATCCGGGCGACCTCGGCGATGACGGCGGCGGAGAAGCCGGGCGGGGTGTTGATGCCGGTGCCCACCGCCGTACCGCCGAGGGGCAGTTCGGCGAGGCGGGGGAGGGCGGATTCAAGCCGCTCCACGCCGTACCGGATCTGGGCCGCGTAGCCGCCGAACTCCTGGCCCAGGGTGACGGGCGTCGCGTCCATCAGATGCGTACGGCCGGACTTGACGACGTCCGCGAACTCGGCGGACTTGCGCTCCAGCGAGGCCGCGAGGTGAGCGAGCGCCGGGATGAGATCACCGGTCACGGCTGCGGTCGCCGCGATGTGGATGGAGGAGGGGAAGACGTCGTTGGACGACTGGGAGGCGTTGACGTGGTCGTTGGGATGCACCGCGCGCCCGAGCCGCTCGGTGGCGAGCGTGGCGAGAACCTCGTTGGTGTTCATATTGGAGGAGGTGCCGGAGCCTGTCTGAAAGACGTCCACCGGAAAGTGCTCGTCCCAGCGGCCTTCCGCGACCTCTTCGGCGACGTGGATGATCGCCGCGGCGATCTCTTTGTCGACGACGCCGAGCTGCGCGTTGACGCCGGCGGCGGCGGCCTTGATACGGGCGAGGGCCTGGATGTGGGCGCGTTCGAGGCGCTGCCCGGAGATGGGGAAGTTGTCGAGGGCGCGCTGGGTCTGGGCGCGCCATTTGGCGTGGGCGGGGACGTGTACGGGGCCCATGGAGTCGTGCTCGGTCCGGTATCCGGTCATACGGCTTATAGTGCGGGCGCGAGGTGGCTTTGTTCCCGAGCGGCGCCGGGGGCGTGTCGGGGGCGCTGCCCCCGAACCCTCCCTCTACGCCGGACGGGCTTGAATTGCCGGGCCACCGGCAACCTGAGCCCCGCCGGCGATTGAGGCGCGGGGTCTGGGGCGGAGCGCCCCAGTTCGCGGCTACCCGAGGCCCGGGCCCCGCACCGGGATCGAGGTGAACGTCGGCGCCGCCGCCGGCTCCGTAAAGAAGTCATTCCCCTTGTCGTCCACGACAATGAACGCCGGGAAGTCCTCGACCTCGATCCTCCACACCGCCTCCATCCCCAGCTCCTCGTACTCGACGACCTCGACCTTCTTGATGCAGTCCTGCGCGAGCCTGGCCGCGGGTCCGCCGATCGAGCCCAGGTAGAAGCCCCCGTGCGCCCCACACGCGTCCGTGACCTGCTTCGACCGGTTCCCCTTGGCCAGCATTACCTTCGAGCCCCCCGCCGCCTGGAACTGCTCGACGTACGAGTCCATCCGTCCCGCCGTCGTCGGGCCGAAGGAGCCCGAGGCGTAGCCCTCGGGGGTCTTGGCCGGACCGGCGTAGTAGACGGGGTGGTCGCGAAGGTACTGCGGCATCTCCTCGCCCGCGTCCAGCCGCTCCTTGATCTTCGCGTGTGCGATGTCGCGCGCCACGACCAGCGGCCCCGACAGCGACAGCCGCGTCTTGACCGGGTACTTCGTCAGCTCGGCGAGCACGTCGTCCATCGGCCGGTTCAGGTCGACGCGTACGACGTCACTCTCATCCAGCTGCTCATCCGTCATCTCCGGCAGGAACCGCGCGGGATCCGTCTCCAGCTGCTCCAGGAACACACCCTCCGCGGTGATCTTCGCCGTCGCCTGGCGGTCCGCCGAGCAGGAGACCGCGATCGCGACCGGTAGCGACGCCCCGTGGCGCGGCAGCCGGACGACCCGGACGTCGTGGCAGAAGTACTTGCCGCCGAACTGCGCGCCGATGCCGATTTTCTGCGTGAGTTCGAAGACCTTCTCCTCCAGCTCCTTGTCCCTGAAGCCGTGACCGGCCGGGGACCCCTCGGCGGGCAGCTCGTCCAGGTAGTGCGCGGAGGCGTACTTCGCGGTCTTCAGCGCGAACTCCGCGGACGTGCCGCCCACGACGATCGCGAGGTGGTACGGCGGGCACGCGGCCGTGCCGAGCGAGCGGATCTTCTCCTCCAGGAACTTCATCATGGAGGCCTCGTTCAGGACCGCCTTGGTCTCCTGGTAGAGGAACGACTTGTTGGCGGAGCCGCCGCCCTTCGCCATGAAGAGGAATTTGTAGGCGCCGCCGTCCGTCGCGTACAGCTCGATCTGCGCCGGGAGGTTGGAGCCGGTGTTCTTCTCCTCCCACATGGTGACGGGAGCCATCTGCGAGTAGCGAAGGTTGAGCTTGGTGTACGCGTCGTAGATGCCGTGCGAGAGCGCTTCCTCGTCGCCGCCGGCCGTCAGGACGTGCTGGCCGCGCTTGCCCATCACGATCGCCGTGCCGGTGTCCTGGCACATGGGCAGTACGCCCGCGGCGGCGATGTTCGCGTTCTTCAGCAGGTCGAGCGCGACGAACTTGTCGTTGGAGGAGGCCTCCGGGTCGTCGATGATGCGGCGCAGCTGTGCGAGGTGCGCGGGCCGCAGGTAGTGCGAGATGTCGTGCATGGCCTCGGCGGCGAGCGTGCGCAGCGCCTCCGGCTCGACCTTGAGGAACGTACGCCCGTCGGCCTCGAAGGTGGAGACCCCCTCGGCGGTCACCAGGCGGTAGGGCGTGGTGTCGTCTCCCAGGGGGAGCAGATCGGAGTACGTAAACTCTGGCATTACGGGCCATTCCTCACTCGGCAGGCGGCGACGCGGCCTCCATTGGCAACGCGCCCAACGCGCCCTTCAGCGTAGAACGCGGCGGTCCGCGCCAGCTTGTGAGGTAAGGCTCACTCGCCCCAGGGGCCCGCCCGAGAGCCCGGCGCGGAACTCCCTCCGCGTTCGGTCCGCTTGCCCTCCGCGCGACGCCCCCGGGCGCGTACCACTAGTCGCGATCTATCGCGTTTCGCTACGCTGGCTATGTGGACCTCGAAAAGCACCCCCAGAAGCCGGTCGCCCCCGCGGAGCCCGGGGACGCCATCCGTGCCTCGGATGCCGACCGTGACCGGATCGCCGACATTCTCCGGGACGCCCTGGCCGACGGCCGGCTGGACGCCGAAGAGCACTCCGAGCGGATCGACGCCGTCTACCGGGCCAAGACGGTCGGGGAGCTGGAGCCGCTGGTCCGGGACCTGCCCACGACGCGTACGCGCACGGACACCAGTACGTACGCGTACGGCCCTGACGAGCCCGACGGCCCCGCCGAGAACCTGATCGCTGTCTTCTCCAGCACCACCCGCAAGGGCCGCTGGCGCGTCGGCCGCCGCACCAACGCGTTCTCGCTCTTCGGCAACATTGAGATCGATCTCACCGAGGCGCTCTTCGGGCAGCGGCTGACCGTCATCAACGCGACCTCCATCTTCGGCAATGTCGAAGTGACGGTCCCGGAGAACATCTCGCTGCGCGGCAGCGGCAGCGGGGTCTTCGGCAACTTCGACGTGCTCACCCTGGAGGCTCCCGATCCGGAGGCCCCGGTGGTCGTCGTGAACGGGTATTCGGTTTTCGGCAACGTCGAGGCCAAGCCGAAGCGGGGCCGCCTGATCGCCGATCTCCACAACCGCCTGCGGAAACACCTCGGCTGACGACTCCGTGCCGGAGCGCTTTTCGGCCGCGAGCGCCCATCCGCAATTCCGTACCTCGGAACTCAGTGCCACTCAATGAATAGGAGTGCGCACAGCGGGTAGGGACTGCTGCATCGTCTCTCGCTCGCGAAGCCGTCGTCAGGAGTAGACCGTGCTGCAACTGCCGCATCAGTCCTTGCAGGTCGCCGCCGTAACGCCGCAGCGAATTCCTGCTCGGGAAGATCAGGCCGGCCCCTGGCATGCGGAGGCGGTGTGCCGCCGGGACGAGGCCGGACTGTTCTTCGCGCCGTCCAAGGAGCCGACGGCCGCGAGGCTGTCGCGTGAGGAGGCCGCGAAGCGGGTCTGCGCCCGCTGCCCCGTGATGGTCGAATGCCGGGAGCACGCGCTGCTCCAGCCTGAACCGTACGGGGTGTGGGGCGGGCTGACCGCGGCCGAGCGCCGGGTGGTGCTGGCGCGGCGCAGGCGGCGCGAGGTCGAGGTCGAGGTCGAGAAGCCCGCGTCGGCGGCCTGACGCGGCCTGATTCGTGGCGTACGCAGAGAGGGACTAGGGGTCCGGAGGGGCGCTCCCACCGCACGGCGGTCGGGGGGCGCCCCTTCGGTGTTCTCCGGCTCTTCCGGCTCTGCTGCTTCTTACGGGTCTTCCGGGTCTTCCGGATTTATTGCGCGCGGTCGAAGTCGATGGCGCTGTACGCGCGCAGCTTCGACAGACGATGGGTCGAGTCGATCTGACGGATCGTGCCCGACTTGGAGCGCATCACCAGCGATTGGGTGGTCGCGGTCTCCGAGCGGTACCGCACCCCGCGCAGCAGCTCGCCGTCCGTGATGCCGGTGGCGACGAAGAAGACGTTGTCGCCGCTGACCAGGTCGTTCGTGTGCAGCACCCGGTCCAGATCGTGCCCGGCGTCGATCGCGCGCTGCCGCTCGGCCTCGTCCTTCGGCCACAGCTTGCCCTGGATCGTGCCGCCGAGGCACTTGATCGCGCAGGCGGAGATGATGCCCTCGGGCGTGCCCCCGATGCCCATCAGCATGTCGACGCCTGTGCCTTCGCGTACGGCCATGACCGAGCCCGCGACATCGCCGTCCGTGATGAATTTGATGCGCGCGCCGGTCTCGCGGATCTCCTTGACGATGCCTTCGTGGCGGGGGCGGTCGAGGATGACGACCGTGACGTCGTCGGGCGTGGAGTGCTTGGCCTTGGCGAGCCGGCGGATATTGACGGCGACGGGGGCGTTGATGTCCACGAAGTCGGCGGCCTCGGGGCCGGTGACCAGCTTGTCCATGTAGAAGACCGCGGACGGGTCGAACATGGCCCCGCGGTCGGCGGCGGCGAGAACGGCGATGGCGTTGGGCATGCCCTTGGCGTTGAGCGTGGTGCCGTCGATCGGGTCCACGGCGATGTCGACCTCGGGGCCGGTTCCGTCGCCGACCCGCTCGCCGTTGAACAGCATCGGGGCTTCGTCCTTCTCGCCCTCGCCGATGACGACGATGCCGTTCATCGAGACGGTGGAGACGAGGGTCCGCATGGCCTTGACGGCGGCTCCGTCCGCGCCGATCTTGTCGCCGCGGCCTACCCACCTGCCGGCGGCCATGGCGGCGGCTTCGGTGACCCTGACGAGCTCCAGGGCGAGGTTGCGGTCGGGAGCCTCGGGTGAGACCTCCAACTGGGAGGGCAGATTGTTGTGCTCGGTCATCGGAACGCACCCTTCTGTACGGCGACGGCCGGAAGAGAGCCGGGAGAGACGAGAAAGAGCCAGAAAAGTCGGTGCTGTGACTCTATCTCCAGATCGATAGATTGAGCAGAGGGGCCCACGTTTGAGCGCGCCATGGTGATGCGACCATGGAGGCGTGGCAGGTATGCGAGGCAGGCAGACGGTGCGGGACATGATGCTGTCGATGGTGGTGATCGGCGCCGTCGTGGCAGGGATCTACATATTCATTCCGCATGACGAGGACGCGGACCCGATCAAGGCGGTCGACTACCAGGTGGAGCTGCTGACGGTACGGCGCGCGGCGCCGTACCCGGTGGCGGCGCCGGAGGGCCTGGGGGCGGGCTGGAAGCCGACCTCCGTCTCGTACAGCCGTGCGAACGGGGATGCCTGGCATCTGGGCTTCCTGGACCCGGACGGCGAGTACGTCGCGGTTGAACAGTCCACGGCGCCCGCCGGGAAGTACATCGCGAAGGTCAGCCAGCATGCTCAGGAGACGAAGCAGAGCCGACAGGTGGACGGCGAGACCTGGCGGCGCTGGGAGGGCACGAAGTACGACGCGCTGGTGCGCGCGGACAAGGGCTCGACGACGGTGGTCACGGGGACGGCGTCGCCGGAGCGGCTGGCGGAGATGGCGGCGGCGCTGGAGTCGAAGAACACGCCCTGAGCAGGTCTCCATGTCCCGGCGCGGCGCGGGCATCCCGGAAGCAGGGCCCGGGGCGCGGCACGCGGTCCATGTGAGGGTCACGGGGGCGTCCCCGTGGCTCGCCCCGCCGCGGACGGGCGGCCCTCCGTCCCTCCGCTATCCCTCCGCTATCCCTCCGCGGGTTCCTCGCTGTCCGCCCCCGCCAGCGCCGCGTCCAGGCGGGCGCGGGCGCCTTCAAGCCAGTGGCGGCAGACCTTGGCCAGCTCCTCGCCGCGCTCCCACAGGGCCAGCGACTCCTCCAGCGTGGTGCCGCCCGCCTCCAGGCGGCGTACGACCTCGATCAGCTCGTCCCGTGCCTGCTCGTAGCCGAGCGTGCCCTCTTCTGTCTTGGCTGCCATGCGAATCACCCTATGTGTGCGGTCTCAGCGTGCGATCTTGACGTGTGGGGGTGCGGTACGTGCGGTAGTGCGTAGGCGCGGTACGGCAACGGGGGTCACTCGGCGACCCGCACCGCGAACTCCCCCTCCGACACCCGCGCCCGCAGTTCGTCGCCCGCCGCGACGTCCTCCGGAGAGCGGACGACCTTCCCGTCCGCCCGTTGCAGCACCGCGTACCCCCGCTCCAGCGTCGCCGCCGGTGACAGCGAGAGCACCCGTGCCCGGGTGTGCGACAACTCGGAGTCCGCGCGGTCCAGAAGGTGCCCCAGCACGCGCCGGCTGCGGGCCACCAGCGCGTCCACCTCCGTCTCGCGCTCGTCCACCATCCGGTGGGGCCGCTCCATCGACGGCCGGGCCAGCGCATGGGCGAGCCCCCGCTCCTCGCGGTCGAGCAGCCCCTGTACGGTGCGCAGCGCGCGGTCCCGGAGCAGCCGGACCCGGTCCAGCTCCTCGCCCACGTCCGGGACGACCTTCTTCGCCGCGTCGGTCGGCGTCGACGCCCGCAGGTCGGCGACCAGGTCCAGCAGCGGCGCGTCCGGCTCGTGCCCGATCGCCGACACCACCGGCGTACGGCACTCGGACACCGCGCGCAGCAGCTGCTCGTCCGAGAACGGCAGCAGATCCTCCACGCTGCCCCCGCCCCGCGCCACGATGATCACGTCGACCTCCGGGAGCGCGTCCAGCTCCTTGACCGCCTGGACGACCTGGGTCACCGCGTGTACGCCCTGCACGGCCACATTGCGCACCTCGAAGCGGACGGCGGGCCACCGCCGCCGCGCGTTTTCCAGTACGTCGCGTTCGGCGGCGGAGGCCCGGCCACTGATCAGCCCCACCCGGTGCGGCAGGAACGGCAGCGGCTTCTTCCGGTCGAGGGCGAACAGGCCCTCCGCCGCCAGGGTCCGCTTCAGCTGCTCCAGCCGCGCCAGCAGTTCGCCGATGCCCACCGGCCGTATCTCCACGGCGCGCAGCGACAGCTGCCCGCGTGGCGCGTACCACTCCGGCTTGGCGTACACCACGACGCGCGCGCCCTCCGCCACCACATCCGCGACCGCGTCGAAGACCTGCCGGAAGCAGGTGACGCCGACGGAGATGTCGTACGAGGGGTCGCGCAGCGTCAGGAAGACAACCCCGGCACCCGGCCGCCGGGACAGCTGGGTGATCTGCCCCTCCACCCAGACCGCCCCGAGCCGGTCGATCCACCCCCCGATCAGCCGTGACACCTCGCCGACTGGCAGGGGAGCTTCCGCGGATGTGTTGAGAACCATACGAACGAGCGTATCGGCCGGGTACGACAACGCTTCCCGCTCAGTGCGTCTTCGGGCGGCCTTACGATGGTGGGCATGACTGCTACGACTCCCGCCCGACGCGTCCTGCTCGCCGCTCCCCGTGGCTACTGCGCGGGTGTGGACCGTGCCGTGATCGCCGTGGAGAAGGCCCTGGAGCAGTACGGGTCGCCCATTTATGTCCGGCACGAGATCGTCCACAACAAATACGTCGTACAGACCCTTGAGAGGAAGGGCGCGATCTTCGTGGAGGAGACGGCGGAGGTCCCGGAGGGATCGATCGTCATGTTCTCGGCGCACGGAGTCGCTCCTGTCGTCCACCAGGAAGCCGCCGACCGCCGGCTCGCGACCATCGACGCGACCTGCCCGCTGGTCACCAAGGTTCACAAGGAAGCCGTCCGGTTCGCGAACGAGGACTACGACATCCTGCTGATCGGCCACGACGGCCACGAGGAAGTCATCGGCACGTCCGGCGAGGCCCCCGAGTACATCACTCTGGTCGACGGTCCGAAGGACGTCGCCAACATCAAGGTGCGCGACGAGTCGAAGGTGGTCTGGCTCTCGCAGACCACGCTCTCGGTGGACGAGACGATGGAGACGGTGGACAAGCTGAAGGAGAAGTTCCCGCAGCTGATCTCCCCGCCCAGCGACGACATCTGTTACGCCACACAGAACCGCCAGATCGCGGTCAAGCAGATGAGCGACCAGGCGGACCTGGTCATCGTCGTCGGCTCGAAGAACTCATCGAACTCCATCCGGCTGGTCGAGGTGGCCCTGGGCGCGGGCGCGCGCGATGCCCGCCTGGTGGACTTCGCCTCGGAGATCGACGAAGCGTGGCTGGAGGGCGTCTCGACGGTCGGGCTCACGTCCGGCGCCTCGGTTCCGGAGGTCCTGGTCGAAGACGTACTGGAGTGGCTCGGCAAGCGCGGATTCGAGGATGTCGAGATCGTCAAGGCGGCCGAGGAGTCGATCATTTTCTCGCTGCCCAAGGAGCTCCGCCGCGATCTGCGCGCGGAGGCGGCGGAGCTGTCGAAGCAGCAGTCGGGGCCGACGGAGTGACTGTCAGCGGTTCCCCGTAACGTTGTGTCCATGAACGTGTTCGGAGTGGACATCGGCGGTTCGGGCATCAAGGGCGCACCTGTGGACCTTGAGCGGGGTGAGCTGGCGCAGGAGCGTCATAAAGTCCTGACCCCGCAGCCCTCGTCGCCTGCCGCGGTGGCGGACGCCGTCGCCGAGGTGGTCGGGAATTTCGGCTGGTCGGGCCCGGTCGGCATCACCTTCCCCGGCGTCGTCACGAGCGGCGTCACCCGTACGGCGGCCAATGTCGACAAGGGCTGGATCGACATGGACGCGTCGCGGCTGCTCGGCGACCGGCTCGGGGGCATGCCGGTCACGGTGCTCAATGACGCGGACGCGGCGGGCGTCGCGGAGGTGACGTTCGGGGCGGGCCGTGGCCGCAAGGGCACGGTGATCCTGCTGACCTTCGGTACGGGGATCGGCAGCGCGCTCTTCATCGACGGCCGGCTGGTCCCCAACACCGAGCTGGGCCACCTGGAGCTGCACGGCCACGACGCGGAGAGCCACGCCTCCACGAAGGCCAAGGAGGACGAGGACCTCAGCTGGCAGCACTGGGCGCACCGGGTCCAGAAGTATCTGGCGCATGTGGAGATGCTGTTCTCGCCGGAGCTGTTCATCATCGGCGGCGGAGTGAGCCGTAAGGCGGAGAAGTTCCTGCCGCTGATCGAGGGCATCAGGGCGGAGATAGTCCCGGCGGAACTGCGGAACGACGCGGGGATCGTGGGCGCGGCAATGGCGGCGGCGGGCCGGTAGGCGATACGCGTAGGGCTTGCGTTCAGCCGCGCCGGGTGGGCGGTGCCGGGCGGCGGCGCGGCCTGCGGCCCATCGTCCGTACCTTCCGTACGCAGGTGATCAACCCGGCCACCAGCGTGCCGCCGTACAGCCAGCCCGCGTGCACGGCGAGCGCGGTGACCACAGCCATGATCTGCCCGCCCATGCCTCCGGTTCCGCCGGAGATCGGCACGATCCCCACGGCGAAGGCGATCGGCACACTGATCGGCGCGGTGACCAGGTCGGCTTCCCGCACCCACAGTGCGGTCAGCGCGCAGACCGGCAGGAACAGCAGCCCGTACACCACGGCGGAGCCGTCGAGGAGCAACCAGTCCAGGCAGCCGAGCACGAACATCGTCACGGCGCTGAAGAACCCGCCGCCGAGTCCGGTCAGCCGGGGGCTGGGCAGTCTGCGCAGCGCCAGCACCACGGGAGGCACGGGGCGGGCGGCGGGCCGCGCGGCGACCCGGTACACGGGGGCGCTCTCGGCGAGCGCGCCTTCGGCGAGGGCGCCCTGCGGGGCGAGGGGGACTTGTGGGGGAAGAGGGGCGGCCTGTGGCCGCTGTCGGGGCTGAGGGTGACTTCTCCTGTGCTGCTCCACGTTGACAACGTAGGACGAAAAGGGGGAGGAATCAGGCATGGGACACGCCCTTGCGGTGAACATGGCGTTGTATTCGACTCCGGGCGGCCGTCGTGGAGCGGCTTGACCCGCCCGTAAACTGGGGGATCGGCCCGCCTGCGGGCGTCCCCCTTTTCCCCACTCCTTACTTCAGGAAGTCGCCAACGTGTCGCTCACGATCGGAATCGTCGGCCTGCCGAATGTCGGCAAGTCGACCCTGTTCAACGCCCTGACCAAGAACGACGTGCTGGCGGCCAACTACCCGTTCGCCACGATCGAGCCGAACATCGGCGTCGTCGGCGTCCCGGATCCCCGTCTCGCCAAGCTCGCCGAGATCTTCGGCTCGCAGCGGATCCTTCCGGCGACGGTGGACTTCGTCGACATCGCGGGCATTGTGCGCGGCGCGAGCGAGGGTGAGGGCCTGGGCAACAAGTTCCTGGCGAACATTCGTGAGTCCGACGCGATCTGCCAGGTCATCCGGGCCTTCAAGGACGAGAATGTCGTACACGTCGACGGCAAGGTATCGCCGAAGGACGACATCGAGACGATCAACACGGAGCTGATCCTCGCCGACATGCAGTCGGTCGAGAAGGCGGTGCCGCGCCTGGAGAAGGAGTCCCGCCTCCAGAAGGAAAAGGTCGCGGTCCTCGCGGCGGTCGCGGAGGCGCAGAAGATCCTCGAATCGGGCACGACACTTTTCGCGGCGGGCATCACGGCCGGTACGGAGAAGGGCCGTCTCCTCCACGAGCTGCACCTGCTCACCACCAAGCCCTTCCTCTACGTCTTCAATGTGGACGAGGACGAGCTGGTCGACGAGGACTTCAAGAACGAGCAGCGCGCGCTGGTGGCCCCGGCCGAGGCGATCTTCCTCAACGCCAAGATCGAGTCCGAGCTGATCGAGCTGGACGACGAGGAGGCGCTGGAACTGCTCCAGGCGATGGGCCAGGAGGAGCCGGGCCTGGCCACGCTGGGCCGGGTCGGCTTCGACATCCTGGGTCTCCAGACGTACCTGACGGCGGGCCCGAAGGAGACCCGCGCCTGGACGATCAAGAAGGGCGCGACGGCTCCGGAGGCGGCCGGTGTGATCCACACCGACTTCCAGAAGGGCTTCATCAAGGCCGAGGTGATCTCGTTCGCCGACCTGGTGGAGACGGGTTCGGTGGCGGAGGCCCGCGCCAAGGGCAAGGCGCGCATCGAGGGCAAGGACTACGTCATGCAGGACGGCGACGTGGTCGAGTTCCGCTTCAATGTGTAATTACATCGTTACTGTGCGCTAAGTGACCCGTCAAGCGTGCAGGTCGGAAGGGGTTGGGCTCCGCTGAGCCCGGCCCCTTCTGTGATCCCGTGCTGACTTGGTGCTGACCTCGGAGGGTGCCTCGCCGTTGGGGTTAATGTCGTTATGGTGAGTGAACGAATGCGAATTGTAACTTTCGTTGGGCGCTTGATATCCTGCGCGCAATGAAAGTATCCCCGAGCCTGCTCCCCATCCTCCGGTCCCGTATGCAAGGTGAGCTGCTCGCCCTGGTGCTCCTGCACCCGGAGCGTGAGTACGGCATCACCGAGCTCGCCACCGATTTCAGCGTGACGCCCACGGCTGTCCTGCGTGAGGTGGTCCGGTTGGTCGACGGTGGCATCCTGGCTGATCGGCGAGTAGGACGCAGCCGCCTGGTCAGGGCTCGCACGGACACGCCTCTGTTTCGCCCGCTGAGCGACCTCATGGCCGTCTCCTTCGGTCCCATGCCTCTGCTCGCCGAGGCGCTGGCGGGACTCGAAGGTGTACGGCGGGCCTACATTTACGGTTCTTGGGCCGCTCGGTACAACGGTGAGCCCGGGCCGCCGCCCGCTGATGTCGATGTCCTCGTTGTGGGTTCTCCCGATGCTGACGCGCTCTTCGACCTTGTCGAGGAGGTCTCCCGGCGTCTGCGCCGTGAGGTCAACGTTCATCGGGTTTCCGCCGAGGCGTGGGAGTCGCACACGGATGATCCATTCCTCACCAGCGTTCGCGAACGTCCGCTGGTCCAGCTGAACCTCGGCCAGGAGGCGCAATGACGCGTTGGAATCCAGGGCGGGCGACGGTCGACGCACTCATCGGCAGTGGCGAGCTTGAACGCGTACCCGCTTCCCAGCAAGCCGCTGAATCGGAATTGGTCCGGGCGCGTAAGCATGTCGGCTCCGTGCAGCAGTTGCTGGCCACGGACCCGGAGGGCGCGTACACACTGGCTTATGACGCCGCACGCAGAGCGCTGGCAGCGGTATTGCAGAACCAGGGACTGCGCGCTACGAGTCGTGGTGGTCATACCGCCATCTACGAGGCCGTGCGCGCCCAACTCGATCCGCCGCTCGGGTCCATTCTGCGCCCCTTCAATCGCATGCGCGCCCGGCGCAACGAGGTCGAGTACCGGTCGTCAGAGGCCCCCACCGTGACGCCGGAGGAGGTCGCGGCCGACCTGGTGAAGGTGGAGGCGCTCATCGAACTCGCGGAGAAGGCGATCCCGAACATGCCGCGCTATTGAGGGCTTGTCACCTGGGCCGAGTTGACTGTCGCCTCGGCCACGGTCTCGCAGTCCTCGGCGAAGACGATCTCGGCCTCGATCGCCTGCGCGGCAAGCACTTGAGGCAACCAGTACCGAGCGTCGTCCCACATCTCCTCGAAGGGGAGTTGCTCGACAGGAAACCATGCGCGCGATTGCTGACTTTGGCCCCTCAGAACCACGTTGCGCCCCGTCGCTTTCCTTACCGCCCAGGCACTGATCACCGTCCGGCAGGACGACACCTTCGCGAGAACGTCGTCGCCCGCTGGGACCAGAGCCCGGACCTGGCCGGACACGGAGTCGGGTTCCTCCTGCACGGCCTGCTGGACCACGTCGTCGACGGGCACTTCGCCGCGGTGCAGCAGCTCGACGACAGCGTCGAAGAGCTGGAGGGCCTGCTCTTCGAGGAAGGACGCCACCAGATCCGGACCGTGCACCGCCGTTTGTACGCGCTACGCAAATCGCTGGTCCGGCTGCGGCGCGTGGCGCTTTCGATGCGAGAGGTGGTCAGCGCTCTCATGCGCCCCGGCACGCACCTGGTCACCGAAGATCTCGTGCCTTACTACCAGGATGTCTACGACCATGTGCTGCGCGCCACCGAACAGACGGAATCCGTGCGGGACATGCTGGACTCTGCGATGGAGACAAGTCTCTCGGCCCAGTCCAACCGGATGAATCTGATCATGAAGAAGGTGACCAGCTGGGCCGCGATCATCGCCGTACCCACCGCGATCACCGGCTTCTACGGGCAGAACCTCCCCTACCCCGGCTTCGCCCACCAGTCGGGATTCATCGTCTCCACCGGCGCCATCGTGATCATCTCCGCACTGCTGTATGTCACCTTCAAAGGCAAGGACTGGCTCTGACAGCCGCAGGGCATGCGGTGCGGCCCGGCAACCACCGTGTAAACATCCTGATGCCCTCTTCCAGACCGGCCACGGGACCCGCTCCAGGACTATGCTGCTGCATGGACGTCCCAGACCTCGGCGGCCAGCTTCTGCTTGGCACATATGCCGCGGAGAGCGGATCATCTGATTCCGTTCGCCCAGGCATCCCCGAGGGGAACCGGCTGGGTCCTACGCCACGGAACACCGGCTGTTGGATCGGTCATTCACCTGCCACCTGAGAGTGCGACCGTACCGGGAAGCCCGGCCGGTCTCGTGAACCGAGGCATTATGCCCACGACCGTCCTGCCCACTCTGCACGTCTCACGGCACGACATCCGCAACCAGGCCCTGATCACCCTGTCCGGTGAGATCGACCTGGACACGGCACCCTTGGTCCGCGCGACGCTGGAGCGGTGCCTGCACGACGGCATCCGCGCCATCGACGTCGACCTCACCGACGTCACCTTCTGCGACTGCAGCGGCCTGAATGCCTTCCTGTACGCGTCACTGCGCACCGCCGGAGCCGGCGGATACCTGCGCCTTCACTATCCGAGTCCGGCGGTGGAACGGCTCTTCGCCATCACCGGCAGCGGGTCCCTCTTCCTCAGCCTTCCCAACCCCCTCGCCGGGAGCGTTCCGGCCCCGCAGCAGCCCTCCCCTTTCCATGAGACGGGAGACCCGCTCGCCGCGCCCGCGCTCGCTCTCAGCGGGGGTGCGGTGTGGTAGTCCGGCCCCCCTCCGGCCGGCCACGGAAACCCGAGGACCGCGATCCGCCCGCCAGGCGCAGGTTGCGCTTGCGCGGGCTGAACCGCCGACAGGCCGAGGATCTGCGGGAGGACTTGGCGGACCTGTATGTGAAGTCCTCCTGCCACGGCGCCCGGTTGGGAGCACCGCAGCAGGGAGGACTTCCCCACCGTCTCGCGGGTGACCTCCGGTACCCCGGTTCGCCATGCTGGTCGCGGAATCGCCGGTGCCGGCGGCGAAGCCGGGCATCCCCGCACACCGCACACCGGCTGAGCGACCGCAGGGAGACCAGGGATGAGCCACCAGGATCACCGGATGACCGACGGGGCGGCAGGTGCGCCCCGTGACGGCTGATAGCCGGTCGGCCCGGATCCAGATGCTGGTGGCCGAGCAGGCGGCCCGGCGGGGTGCACGCGTCAGCGTGATGGACGTATGTGCCGCGGCAGTGGCCGCGCTGCCGATCGGCGGAGCGGGGATATCGGCGATGTCTCGGACCACGGCCAGTCATCCGCTGTGCAGCACCGACGACATCAGCGAGCGGCTGGAAGAACTGCAGCTCACCCTGGGGGAGGGGCCCTGCGTGGATGCCTTCGCCCTGGGCGGCGCCGTTTTGACGCCCGACCTGCGGGCCGATGACGTACACGCCCGATGGCCCGTGTTCGCCCCAGCGGCTGCAGACGTCGGCGCGGGGGCGGTCTTCGCGTTCCCGCTGCAGATCGGGGCCATCAGCCCCGGCGTACTCGACATGTACTCCAGCGTCCCGGGCGGCCTGGACACAGAGGAGCTGGCCGATGCGATGGCCTTCGCCGACACCGCGACCCTGGTACTGCTCGATACCCGGACCGACGGACCGGAAGACGGAGGCCTCGGGGACCTGGGCGGGTACCGGGCCGAGATCGGCCAGGCCACCGGCATGCTCACCGAACAGCTCGGTGTCGGCATCGAGGAGGCCTTCATCCGGCTGCGCGCCCACGCCTACGCCCACGGACGCCGACTGGCCGACGTGGCCGACGACGTGGTGGCCCGCCGCCTCCGCTTCCCCCAAGGCACCGACAAGCCTCAGACTGACAAAGAAGCCTGACCCCACGTCCTGCCCCGGCTGGCCGAACTCAACAGAGGGTGTGCACGATGGATCAGCAGCTCCTTTCCAAGACATTCGTCGAACTGGCGGACAGCCTCGTCGCCGACTTCGATCTGATCGACTTCCTGCGGATGCTCACCGACCGCTGCGTGGACATGCTCGACGTCAGCGCCGCCGGCGTACTCCTCGCCGACCGGGACGGCAAACTCCGGGTGATGGCCGCCTCCGACGAACAGGTACGCCTGCTGGAACTCTTCCAGCTCCAGAACGACGAAGGACCCTGCCTGGAGTGCTTCCACCACGGCACACCGGTGTCCGTCCCCGACCTGGCCGCCGAGGCCCACCGTTGGCCCCGCTTTGTCGCGCAGGCCCACCAGAGCGGGTTCGCGGCCGTGCAAGCCCATCCGATGCGCCTGCGGGACGAGGTCGTCGGCGCCCTGAACCTCTTCCGCTCCAGCCCCGGCCCTTTCGACCCGGCGGACGCACCCGTCGCGCAGGCCCTGGCCGACGTCGCCACCATCAGCCTCCTGCAACAGCGTTCCACCCTCCGCAGCAGCGTCCTCAACGAACAACTGCAGTCCGCTTTGAACAGCCGCGTACTGATCGAGCAGGCCAAGGGCAAACTCGCCGAACGGCTCAACATCGACATGGAAACAGCCTTCACCGCGCTACGCGGCTACGCCCGCGCACGCAACATCCGCCTGTCCGACCTGGCCCGTGCCTTCGTCGACGGCACCGAACCCCTCACCGGCCTGGTGATCTGATCACCCGTGACGGCAACCCAGCACATCGCATCGCATCAGTCGGGAGCACCCGGACACCTCCCACCAGCGGCCACCCCAGGCCCGGAAAGCACCCGGGCGGCGCGCCCCCGTCCGTTTTCGCCCGGACCCCGCGGAACACAGGGAATCTCCCTGTGATCATGTGGAGGCGCGGTCATGATCCTCTGGATTGTTCTCCTGCTGCTGGTTCTGTTCTGGTTCGGCTTCACCACGCACATGCTCTGGATCGCCGCGGCCGTACTCCTGGTCGTCTGGGTCTTCGGCTTCAGCCGCCACCGCCGACCGGAAACAGGCGGCTGAAGAGGGAAGGGAAGACCGACCGGGTCACGGGCAACCTGAAGCAGTCCGGCGAGAAGGCCAAGAACGCCTTCAAGCAGTGACCACGACTGCCTGGGCGGCACCCGAACGACTTTCGCCCGGAGGTCTTCGGCCTGCTCAGGTTCGGGGAACGGCGCGCCGGGCGCCTGCCGGGTGGCACAACGGTCATCGTGGCCCGGACACGCCCGCGCCACTACGCTGACAACTCATCGCCCCGGACCCCGGCGTGCCCACCGTCCGGCATCCCGCCGGACGGAACCGCACCTGGGGAGCAACGATGAACCCGATGGTCCCGGCGGCAACCGCTCGTCACCACACGCCGCATTTCCTCAAAACCGTCTCGACCCTGGCACAAGACCCCCGGCCACTGTGGTGATCACCCCGGGCACGTCACGTACCGGCACTCCGCTGTGCGGCATCGAGGATGACAAGCTCCTCACCCGCAGGCGCTCGATCAGCGACTGGTGCGACCGTCACTTGATGACCATCCACGCCCTGTCCACCCTCATGACGAACGACCCGCACGTGGTCACTGCGGCCCTGACAGAGTTGCTCAGCGCTCCGGGAGTCCCCCCAGCCTTCGGCCGAGGGGAGGACCCTCCCGCTGCGCTCGCGCCACAACGCAGAACACTCCCGACACTCCCGCAGTCCGCTCCCGCCCGCCTCCTCACCCCCAGAGACCAGTGCCCCAACGACGCCTCCTCCCCACTGGACCGACTCGAACTAGCCCTGCACCTCATCGGTGAACGCACCTGCGCCACGGTCTCCAAGACCCTAGGCCTCCCCGAACACGCCGTCGCCGCCCGGCTGCGCGCGGGACTGTGGGTGTTGTTCACCCCGTGCGACGGCGACGCCGCGTACTCGGCAGGGCAGCGGACCTCATAGCGCAGTAGTGGCCGTTCCCTACGTGGACGGGAAGCCGCTCAGACAACTCACCGAAGGGGTCCAACGGGCGAGACGGTGACCGAGGGTCTGTCCCCGCCTGCCGGGCAGGTCCCGGATGCTCCGGTGGCCTGCGCGGACGTCGTAGCGCCGAAGCGGACGGCGGTGGCGGGATTGGTGGTGCCGCACCGTATGCGGGGCAGCCGGTGACCGTGCCGGCGCCGGGTATCAGCGGATCGTGGCGGTCCTGGAGTCGCAGGCCGGCCGGGGCGGGGTGCGGGCCGGGCAACTGACCGGGCTGCTGGGGCTTGAGGTGGTCCCGGCGAAGGTGGAGGGAGTGCGGTCGAAGGCGAAATGCCTGGCGGACCGCGGGTGGACGTGTGTGGACGTGCCCGGGATGTTCACCGCGGCCACGCCGCCAGTGCCCGGGGAGTCCGTGGCCGCGTGACCGCAGCGGGCCCGGGGGCGGTGCGGCGGGCCGGGCGGCGGCCCATCTCGGTGTTCGCCGCACACGAGGCATGGACGAGCGGCCCGGCCCTCAGGCCGCACGCGCAGGGCCTCGGCCTCGCCACGTACAGCGGTGGGTTTCGCCGCTGGATGCCTCTTCTCCCGGCGTGGGTACGCTGAGGGTGGGTGTTCTTCATGGATTGGCTGACACGGCTTCCTATGATCGCACCGCTGATGCGTACGCACGTGTGGCGGGCGTACGCGCGGCTGGTCACGGCCCACTGGGCCCGGCTCGCCGCCGCTATCACCTTCACCAGTTTCGTCGCTCTCTTTCCGCTGATCACCGTGGGCGCGGCGATCGGCGCCAGGCTGCTGAGCGAGGACCGGCTCGGGGATCTCCAGGACAAGATCGCCGACCAGGCGCCGGGCCTTTCCGACCTGCTGGACCTGAACACCCTCGTCGCGCACGCCGGAACCGTCGGGCTCATCGCGGGCGTACTGCTGCTCGTGATCGGCATCAACTGGGTCGGCGCCCTGCGTGGGTGCCTGCGCGCGGTGTGGGAGAAGGAACAGGATCCGGGAAATCCGATCCTGCTCAGGATCAAGGACACTGGGGTGCTGATCGGCCTCGGAGCGGTCGGGCTCCTTGCGATCGGCAGTTCAGTGTTCGCGAACACTGCCGTTGGCTGGGCCGCCGACAAGGTCGGGATCGAGGGCGGGTCCGGACGGGCGCTGCTGTTCTTCGCCGGCCTTGCCATTGCCCTGCTCGTCGACTTCCTGCTGTTGATCTACCTGCTCACCCGGCTGCCGCAAGTGCATCCCGGCCGGCGTGCGGTCGTGGTCGCCGGCCTGATCGGCGCGGTCGGCTTCGAACTGCTCAAGCTGCTGCTGACCAGCTATCTGCAAGGCGTCGCGGCGAAGAGCATGTACGGCGCCTTCGCCGTGCCGGTCGCCGTCGTACTGTGGATCAACCTCATGGCCAGGCTGCTGCTGTACTGCGCCGCCTGGACAGCGACAGAGACGGCGACGGCGGTGCAGTCCGGCGAAACAGCCGAGGGCGAGGGACCGGAGCCCGGGATCAGCCCCGCAGCCGACGACGCACCACAGCGGGCGTCCGCCAACGACAGCACACCAGCAGCGCCGCGCCGCACGGCGCCTCCAGCGCGCGGCCGGTGATGCCGAGCGCGGTAACTGGTCAAAGCCGCCGATGCGCGTGTCTGTCTTGCCGGTCAGGCTGGTCGGCCCCGACGGGTTCCACCACCGTCACGGCTACCGGTCTCGGCGGGCTGCAACCCCGTGGGACGGTTCACACCGGCCGGGTGGGGCTCAGAAGGACAAGCCATGACCCGGACCGCCGATATCCGTGAGTGGTCACGCACATGCCCTGGATCGCCGCGGCCGTACTCCTGGTCGTCTGGGTCGTCGGCTTCAGCCGCCACCGCCGAGCCACTGACCGACGCCGGCCCAGCAAACGAGATCAGGGAATGGGAGAGCCATGAGCCTTGCAGCGAAGTTCATAGACAAGACGCAGGTAGTCAAAGGCAGAATCAAGGAAGGCTGCGGCCGTGCCACCGGAAACCTGAAGCAGTCCGGCGAGAAGGCCAAGGACGCTTTCAAGCAGTGACCACGACCGCCGAGTGGCACCCGCCTGGCTGGTGAGGGCGTCAGCCGCCGCGGCAGCGCATCGCGGGCGGCCCTGGGCAACCACTCATAGGCGGCGCCAGCGCGCCGACGCGAAGGAGAAACCACCGAAGAGAATCAGTCCGACGGCAATCGCGACCAGCAGCCACGGCCCCACCGGGGTGTGGGCGAAGCTACGGAGCGTCGCGTCCATGCCCTTGGCCTCGCGCGGGTCGAAGCGGACGGCCGCCACCAGGGCGAAGACCCCCACCCCGGCGAACACGATGCCACGTGCCACGCCGCCGGCCACGCCCAGACCGGTGACGACCTCACGCGCGCGGCGGCCCATCGCGGCGGTGTCCAACTCCCTGAGGCAGCGTCGCATCGCCGCCCGTACCGCAAGGGCCACGCCGACGCCGATCAGCACACAGCCCGCGAGACCCACCAGCACCTGGCCACCGGGCAGCTTCAGCGCCGATGCCGTCCAGTCCTGCGACTTCGCATCACCACTGGAGCCCCCGCCGCTCCCGGCGGCAAAGACGGCAGTCCCCCAGCAGACCGACGCGTAGAAGACCGCCCGGCCCCCGTCGAGAAGCCGCGAACCGGACTTCCGCTGCGGCCCATTGGTCATCAATGCCCGGGCACCCCGCCAGATCGCCATAGAGCCGAATCCGACAACCAGCATCCACAGCATCACGTTCCCGAAGGGCTGCGCAGCGACCTGCTGCAGCGCACCCTGACGGTCCGCCTCCTGGCCACCGCTCCCGAGAGCGATCCGGACGGCAAGAACGCCGACGAGGACGTACACGACGCCCCGCGCGACGAAGCCGGCCCGCCCAGTGGCGGTCAGCGCTTCTTTCCCTTCCGACTGTCCCTTTGAGTGGTGCCGCCCAGCGGGCCTCGCGGTCCGGCGGCCCCACCTGTGCGCGTGAGACGACGTCATGATGCCTTTCCTGGAAACGTGGGTGCGCAGTACGCAGCCCTTACGCTCGTCTGCCCCCGGCCGGAGATTCGATGTGTGCTGCCGATCGAATGGGTCGCCTCAACCTGGTTGCGCCTTCACGGGATGGGCGTAAGGGGACGGGGACTCGCCCACGACAGGGAGATGAGCACGGCTGTTGACACTTTCGTTCTCGACGAATTACCGCGCGCTCACGGTCCACCGGACCGGTCAAGCCATACGCGATGGCTTCGACCGCAGCGTGGTTACTACCGGGGACAGCACTCGCGAACTGACGGCAACCGCAACAGGATCGAGGAACTCCCGCTCCCGGTTCTCGTACCGTGAGAGTCGGCCGGCGAGGCTGCGTGGTCAGGCGATCCCCGTGCCGCGCAGCAGCAACAACGCCACGTCCACCACCGCCACGGCGACAGCTGCCGCGAACGCCGCCCGCTCCCAGCGGCGTCCCAGCACCGTCCCCGCCACCGCGACCAGTGCGGCCACCACGAGCGCCGCCACTCCCCACCTGCCGGGTGGTCCGGCGGGCCCCAGCACAAGAACCGCGGACGCCACCGCCAGCGGCACCGGCAACAGCAGCCGCGCGCGGTGCGGCCCCAGCCGGTGCGGCCATCCCCGTACGCCCGTCGCCAAATCCCCGCGGATGTCCGGCAGCACGTCGCCCAGATGGGCGCCGACCCCCAGCAACGCCCCGGCGGTGACGACCCACCAGGCCGGCCACGGATGCCCCGGCAGGCCCAGCGCCACGAACGCTGGGAGAGCGGCGAAACCCACCGCGTAGGGCGCCCAGGACCACGCTGTCGCCTTGAGCCGCAGGTCGTACGCCCACGCAGCCGCCACCCCGGCCAGGTGAACAGCGCCCGCCCACAGGCCACAGGCGAACGACAGCGGCACGCACAGCACCAGCGCGGCATACGCGGCCGCCCACACCTCCGTCACACCGACCGCGCCGTCGACGACGGGTTTGCCATGGCGCCCGGCGGCGATGTCCCGGCGCGCGTCGAACGCGTCGTTGCACCAGCCGACGGACAACTGCCCGGCCAGAACGGCAGCGCCGGTCAACCCACAACGCACGGCGCTCTGACCGGCGGTCACGGCCAGAGCAACCATCAAGACGGTGACCGCCACGACAGGCCCTGGGTGACACGACCCGGCCAGGCCGCCCACCCGGCCGGCCAACCGCATGGCCGCGCCGCCGGCCGTTGACTGCTCAGGAGTGCCCACCCGGCCGATCGTAAGCGCAACGGCCCCACCCGGCTGGAGCACCGCGCCCCCGGACGAACGGCCGGACGGGCGATCAAGGGTGTCGAAGCCCCGGTCCGGGGAAGGCGTGCAGAGCAGGTCAGCCAAGTGCAGGAACCAGACGGGAACCGTATGACCCGGATCGCAGCTGTTCACGGTGCCCTCGCACCGTATCGTCACACCCAGCACGAGATCACGGACATGGTGGCCCGCACCTGCCTGCCCGAGGGCACCGACCGCCGGGTCCTGGACCGGCTGCACCGCAGCGCGAAGGTCAGCTCGCGCCACATGACGCTGCCGCTCGAACGGTACGAGGAACTGGACGGATTCGGCGCCGCCAACGACGTCTTCATCGACGCCGCCACCGACCTGGGCGCCAAGGCCGTCCGGGGAGCTCTGCACGCCGCCGGCCTGACCGCCGCCGACGTGGACCTGCTGATATTCACTTCCGTCACCGGCATCGCCACCCCCTCGATCGACGCACGGCTGGTCGGCCGCCTCGGACTGCGGCCCGACGTCAAACGGCTGCCCCTGTTCGGCCTGGGCTGTGCAGGCGGGGCCGCCGGCCTGGCCCGTATGCACGACTACCTGCTGGGCCGGCCCGACCACGTGGCGGTGCTGCTGTCGGTCGAACTGTGCTCGCTCACCTTCCAGCGCAACGACGCCTCCATGGCCAACCTGGTCGCCACCGCGCTGTTCGGCGACGGCGCCGCCGCGGTCGTCGCGTGCGGCGCCGGCCGACCGGGCCGACCGGATGAGACCGCCGGTCCGACGATCGTGGACACCCGCAGCCACCTGTATCCGGACACCGGGCGCGTCATGGGCTGGGACATCAAGGACTCCGGCTTCCAGGTCGTCCTCGACCCGAAGGTCCCCGATGTGGTGCGCCGTTACCTCGCCGATGACGTCGAGGGGTTCCTCGGCGACCACGGGCTGAAGCCGAGGGACGTGACCGCCTGGGTGTGCCACCCGGGAGGCCCCAAGGTCTTGGAGGCCGTCACCGAGGCCCTCGACCTGCCCGATGACGCACTCGATGTGACCTGGCGTCATCTGGCCGACGTGGGCAACCTGTCCTCGTCATCGGTGCTCCACGTGCTGCGCGACACCCTGGCCGAACGCCGGCCGCCGCCGGGAACGCCGGGTGTGCTGCTGGCGATGGGGCCCGGCTTTGCGTGCGAACTCGTTCTGCTGCGCTGGTAGTTCGGACCGTGGAAGGACACAGGAAACATGATCTGGTACGGACTGCTGGTGGCCGCCGTCGCCGCCGAGCGCGTCGCCGAACTCGTCGTCGCACGCCGTAACGAGCGGTGGAGCACCGCCCGCGGCGCGACCGTGACCGGGCAGGGCCACTACCCGGCGATGGTCACCCTCCACACCGGCCTGCTGGCAGGCTGCCTGGCCGAGGTATGGCTGGCCGACCGGCCCTTCGTGCCCGCCCTGGCCTGGCCGATGCTGGCCGTACTGGCGGCCTCCCAGGCGCTGCGGTGGTGGTGCATCGCCACCCTGGGGCCCCGCTGGAACACCCGGGTGATCGTCGTACCCGGCCTGCCACTGGTGACCGGCGGCCCCTACCGGTGGCAGTGGCTGCGGCATCCGAACTATGTGGCCGTCGTCGCCGAGGGCGTGGCCCTCCCACTGGCACACACCGCCTGGGTCACCGCGGCCGTGTTCACGGTCCTCAACGCCGCCCTGCTCACCGTACGCATCCGCTGCGAGAACCGGGCGCTGGCCGCCGCGGCCATGCCCTCGTGATCGACGTACTGGTGGCCGGTGGCGGGCCCGCCGGGCTGGCCGCCGCCATCCACGCCGCCCTCGCCGGCCTGGAGGCCGTTGTCGTCGAACCCCGGCCCACGCCCGTGGACAAGGCCTGCGGAGAAGGCGTCATGCCCGGCGGTGTCGCCGCGCTGCGAGCACTGGGCGTCGAGGTCACCGGCCGCGAACTGCGCGGCATCCGTTACGTGGACGGCGCAGCACACGCCGAGGCGCCCTTCCGCGACCATAGCGGGCTGGGAATCCGCCGCACCGCGCTGCACTCCGCACTGCACCAGCGCGCCATCGGCCTCGGCGTGCGGATGCTGCCGGGCAAGGTCGGCGAGGTCCACCAGAGCGCGGACACCGTCACCGCCGCCGGCACCACGGCCCGCTGGCTGATCGCCGCCGACGGCCTGCACTCCCCGCTGCGCCGCAGCCTGGGCCTGGACCTGCCGGGCCCCGCCCATGGCCGCTACGGACTGCGCCGGCACTACCGAGTCGAGCCGTGGACAGATTTCGTCGAGGTCCACTGGTCGGCGCACAGCGAGGCCTACGTGACACCGGTCGGCGACGACCTGGTGGGCGTCGCCGTCCTCAGCCGCAGCCGCCGCGGTTACGACGAGCACCTGGCCGACTTCCCGGCCCTCACCGCGTCCCTGCGCGGCCCGGCCGCGACCCCCGTGCGCGGGGCCGGACCGCTGCGGCAACGAGTGCGGCGCAGAGTCGCCGGACGCGTCCTGCTCGTCGGCGACGCCGCAGGCTACCTGGACGCCCTCACCGGTGAGGGCATCGCCCTCGCACTGGCGACCTCCGGAGCCGCCATCCGCTGCCTGGCCACCGACCGACCGCACGACTACGAACGCGCCTGGGCCCGGCTGACCCGGCGCCACCGGCTGCTGACCGGGGCCCTGCTGGCCGCGAGCCGCGGTCCACGCACCGCCCACCTCATCGTCCCCGCAGCGTCCCTCATGCCCCCGGTGTTCTCGGCTGCGGTCCACGCACTGCAGTAGTGGCCATTCCCCCACCTGACGCGGCGTGACAATGCCAGAGGCCGCACGCACCTGCTCTTCCGACGTGGACGGGACACCGCTCAGACAACTCACCGAAGGAGTCCAGCGGGCCGAACTGCGCCAGGGCGAATGCGGAACGACATCTGGCAACAGACCGCCGCACCAGTCAGGGCGGTATCCAACGGTCAGCAGCGGATAGCTTTGGTGACCCACCCTGCCGTCCATCGACCTGAGCACAGGCCGCCTGACTCGCGCACACACCGATCAAGGCGCCCGAGATTCCCAAGCTCAGAGCGCGAGTTCGATTCTCGTTCACCCGCTTCAGCGCGAAGCGGTACCACCGCTGTACGCGCGCATCCCAGACCAGCCCAGCCGCCTTGCCGGTCAGGACGAGGTCGGCGAACTTGGCCACCTTCGGCAGAGTCTGTTCTCAGGGCCTGGACACCGCCCTGGAGGCGGCACGCTCCGACGGGGGCGCGCCCGGTCGGCACCCCAGCGGCCCTGTGGCCGGAGCTGCCTACGAAGGGTGCAAGCCGTCACCTCACTCAGCGCCGGCGTCCGCGCCCCCTGGGGGACCAGCCGGACCCCACGCCGCCCGAGTGCACAGCGAGGAGGGCAAGTCCGACAAGCATCAGACTCGTCGGGCTGAAGATCGCCTCGGTCGCCGTCTCGGTTACGTGAATGACGAAGGCGATGACGAAGAGCACGGCCGCCGCGAATGCCAGCATCTGACTTCTCCTGCCGATGGACGGCGAACCACACGTGATCCCGGTGGCTGCGCCGCTACCAGTCGGCTTCCCTGTTCAAGGCCGAGCATTCGTTGGCGATGGGCGTGTGCGCGGTGCCCGGCCGCGGGGGCCGTACACCACTTCCGCGCTGGGCGCGCAGGCACGCCACCCAGGATGAGGCCGCCCGAGGTCACCAGGACGCGGCGCAGTCGTGACGCAACAGGCGCAGATCCCTTCCGGGCCCCTGCGGGGCCGTCTACGTCTCACGGCGGGGGACCTGGTCCCCTTCGATGGCGTGTTCTATCCCGAAGTGGAATGAGCGCCTTTCGTCGTACCACCCGGGTCCTCCTCTGCGAAAGTCATGCGTCGGCTGTCACTGGTGGCTGTGGGCGGATCGGCTACCGCCACGGACCGCGAAGTTGAGGATCCAGATGGCCAGGAGTACGACCGCGACGTACCAAAGGATCAGCATCGGTAGGCCGAATCCGAACAGAATCAGCAGGAGAAGGAGAATCCAGAGAAGCATGGTCGGGCCTCCAGGTCGCGGAAAATTTCCTGTGTTCCGCGGGGTCCCGGCGAAGCGGAAGGAGGAGGACTTCGCCCGGAGAATCCGAAGCGTCAAGGCCCTGCACCGTCGTCGTAAGTCAACGCCGGGCAATGTCTCCTGTCAACGGATCAGTAGGACCGGGAAGTTCTGGGGCTTGATTTCGAGGTTGCTGGTGTGAGAAGCGCCTCGGGGGAGGCCGGGCCCGACCCGGCCGGTAGCAGGAGACATGGTCCTCCCACTGGAAAGGGATGGTGGCACCCTCCCTTTCCAGGACGAGCTGAACCCTTCGTCGTCAAGGAACGGGCGTGAGCAGTGCAGCTCCGGCCACATGGCCCGAAGCGGCACCGCTTCCTCGCCTGGTGAGAATCTGACCGGCTCGGGGCGGGTGGGAATCATGCGGTCTGCCGCCGGCGCCGCGGCTCGGAGATCAACAACTGCCTCCAAGTTCGACGCCGACGGCCTCCCGCTCCGACCTGCATGGCCGGCCACTCACATGCGAAGCAGCCGCTCGGTGATCTCCCGGTACTGCCGTAGGGCCAGCCGCAGTTCCTCTGTCTCCGCTTCGGTGTCCTGGCCCTGCCAGCTCGCTCGCAGGACGCGCCGCCGTTCGGCGAGTGCCTCGGTGAGGTGGGTGGCGACTTCGTCGAAGGCGCTGTCTGCCTGATCCACCGCCTGGCGCGGGCTGTCCACGAAGTTGTTGAGGGCTTGCTGGAGGCGCATGGCCAGCTTGTCTCGTTCCCCCTGAGGGAACAACTGCTGCTCCGAGCCCGGGGTGCGGGCGGGGCTGTCGGCGCTGCTGACCGGATCGCGCGGTTGCCGGGCCGATTCGGTGCGAGGTGCGTGTGGGGCGTTCTGCTCAGCGGGAGCCGGGCTCTGGGCCGGGGGCTGCCCTGCGTGCTCCGCGTTGTACGTCATCGCGTGCCACTTCCCTTCGCGTGGCGCCGGCTACGCGTCCACGGCGTGTGTCGCTGGTCGTCGGGGGATTGCTGACGGCGTCGGCTCGAGTCGGCCGACTGTTCTGTGATCAGTGCGTCGAAGAGGCCTCGAGCCTCGACCATGGCCACCCGCATCTCTTCCGTGTCGCCTTGGCCACGCGCCACCGTGTGCATCCTGAGGTAGCCCTCGACATGGTCGGCGTGGTGCACCGAAATCGCGGCCGCCTGCTCCTCGAACTGCTCGCCGTCGGGGAAGCCCCGGTCCTTCGCCAGCCGCGCCAGCAGCGCGTCGGCCTCGGTGACCGCCTTCTGCGGCGACTCCACGAACTGCTCTTGGATTCCGGCCCACTGGGCCACGTACTGCTCGCGGGCCTCGGGCGGCAGCGGCTGCTCAGCGAGGGAACCGTGCCGCTTCACTCGCTCGTCGAGTTCCCGCTCTGCCGCCTTGGTGTCGCCGTCGTGGCGGGCGACGGCACGGTCGTACTCGGGGCCGAAGCGCCGCTTCAACCCGCGGCCGCCACCGCCGCGGCCGAGTCTGACGAAGAGAGCGGCTGCCACGACAACGACCGCGAAGGCAATGATCACGGCCGTGAACATGGCTGCCCTCTCTGGCTCTTGTGTTGCATTTTCCTCTGCTGCATTCCCATCAACCCCTTTCGGCTCGTGCCCAGCATCGTTGCCTGCCGGGTGATGCCCACGCGACGTGACCACCACCCGGGGCGGTCCTGGTCAGCGCCTGAAGGCGTCCTTGGCCTTCCCGCCGGACTGCTTCAGGTAGCCGACGACTCGGTCGGTCTTCCCTTGCCTCTTCAGCCGCTTGTTGCGGGTGGCTCGGCCAATGCCCTGCGTGATCCGGCCCTTGAGTTCCTGTGCCGTGTTCCTGATCTTCTGTTCGAAGCTCATGACTGTCCTCAACTCGGTACTTGGGTGGGGCTCCCGCGCGGGATTGCCGTACAACTGGCCATTCCCGCAGGCGGGACGGGTCTTGGTACGGGTTACCCGCGGCTTCGGCCATATCGGCGCCCGCCTCGACTGCGACCACCACCGCGGCCGCGCATGGCGAACCCGGCGATCCAGACGACCAGCAGTACAACCGCGACGTACCAGAGGATTTGCATGGTGAAGCCGAACCCGAACAGAACCAGGATCAGCAGAAAGAGAAGAATCCAGAGCAGCATGGCTGCGCCTCCACGCGGTCACAGGGATATGTCCTGCGTTCCGCGGGGGCTGGGCGAAGCGAAGGTGAAGGCTTTGCCCGGGGAATCCGGAGCACCACAGCCCTACGCCGTCGGTGTCAGTCAACGCCCGTCGGCGACCCCTGTCAACATGCCCCTTTTGCTGGGGAGTTGCGCTGGAGCCGTTGGGGCCGCTGGTGTCGACGGAGCCTCGGCAGGGGCTTCAGACGGCTCGGCCGGTGGCAGGACATGGTCCTCCCACCAGGACAGGCCCATCACGGTGCCGAGCAGAACGAAGGGGAGAGCAGCCGGAACGATCAGCGCGTACATGTGTACCGCCAGTTGTCGGATACGTGCGACGTGGCGGGCAGCGGAAGAGGTGCCCGCATGGGGCGCATCGAGGCGGCGCCGGGATCGCATAGCGACGGCGACTGCGGAGCGGCCACGCTCGTGACGAGGCGGGGCTCCTGCATCGATGGGCAAGGTGCGCCCCCGAGGGAGCGCGGTAACTTCTCGACGCTGCCGGGGGCTCGGGCCGCACCACACAAGCTAGTCGTCGACGCACTCCCTGAACAGGCGGCAGGGGCATCTGGCGACGGGCAGGGCTGTCCCACGCAGGGCTGTCTACGGCGTACGGGCAGGACTGCGCTGGTCGGAGAGTCTCGAGCCCCCGGCAGCGATGACCTGTTTCCGCTCCGCGGAGCTTGTGGCGCACAGAGGGGCCGGTTTCTCCCCCATCGCCCTGGGCGCTCTCTATTTGGGGGGAGGCTGCGCAGAGCTCAAAGTCGCGAGCGCGATGCGAAGCCCATGAGCGGTCGCAGAGTGCGTGCGCTGGTTTCGGCGAGCAGGCAGAGACACACTGAGGAGCGCGCAGGCCACAGGCCCGAGTCCAAGTGCTGCTGCCACTTGAACGCGCACGCCCCGAGCCTCGGGGCCTCACGAAGGGACCCAGGATGATCCAGGTGGGCGATATCCGCGACTGGCGCGGCCACGACGTCGTCGACCGCGACGGCCACAAGATCGGCACGCTGGAAGCGATCTACGTGGACACCAGCACCGACGAGCCGGCCATGGCGACCGTCCAGGTCGGTCTGCCCACCCGTAACCGCCTGGTCTTCGTACCGCTGGACGGCGCGACCGTAGGGCCGGGTCACGTCAGGGTCGCCCACGACAAGGCGTTGGTGAAGGACTGCCCCTCGATCGGCACGGACGACGTCCTGCCCGCTGAGGAGGAGGAACCGGTCTTCCCGCACTACGGCCTGACCTACCAGCCGGGCACCGACGGTGAGCGGCAGCTCGCCCGGCGCTGAGCGCGTCCTGTTCCTTCTCGTGCTCGTCGTGGCCATCGTGCTGGGCATCATCGGAGCGGCCGTCGAGGGCATGCTCTATCTGCTCTCCATCGGCGTAGTGCTCCTCGTCGCCGGTGTGGCGTACCTCGCTGTTCGCTCCGCATTGGGCTCACACCGACGCCCGGTCCGCTGATGTGTCGGCTCACACCCTGTCCGCCGAGCGCCGAACGTCGCCCGAAAGTACCGCCGGGTGGCCGCACGCCTGTTGCGCGTGCCGACGCCGCGGGAGGGTGGTCGTGCCGACGTGCGGCAGGGCGAAAACCAGTCCAGATGCCGGGTCGTGCTGCCGGGAACGGATTGGGATGATGCGCGGGAGCCTGCACCCTCTACCAGTAGTGCCGTCGTCCGCCGACCGCGTGACCGAGCGATCCCAGGATCCACAGGACTGCCCCGATGACGAGCAGAATGATCCCGATGGTCCACAGGATGGCGATGTTGGCCACGAAGCCGATGACGAGCAGGATGATTCCGAGGACGATCATGGTGTCCTCCGATCTCGCGGAGTAAATCTCCCTGCCTCGCTGGTCCCCGCCTGCTTTCGGGACAAACCCTGGCACGGTGTTCGGATAACGACGGCCCCTGTGGCAGTGGCTTCCTGATCGGCACAGATCTACCGTAGGAAGATACGAAGCAGATCCTTGGAGCGCGTCATGATCGTCATCCTCGGACTCATCATCCTGCTCGCCGCGGTAGTCGTCGGCGTGGCCGCTGTTGTCACCAACAGTGGCAGCGCGCATGAGCTCACTGGCGGGTTCTCGGTATTCGGCTTCGAGGCGACCGGCTCCACCGGCACGCTCTTCCTCTACGGCATTGTCGTCGGGGCGGCGGCGCTGTTCGGGCTGAGCCTGCTCTTGGCCGGTGCACGCCTCACCTCTCGCCGGGGCAGCACCGGGCGCCACGGAATACTGCAGTCGCGCCGGGAGACGGCCGCGGCCGGCCAGGGTCGCGACGACCTGATCGACCAACGAGAGACCCCCCGCGCGGAGACGCCGTATGCGCAGGGGAACCACTCACCCCAAGGCGATCGCCCTCTGGACCGGGGCAGCGGTCGTCGGAGCAGGCCGCACTGGTTCGGGCACCGATCAGCCCCCCAGTAGGCCGCCGCCGCACGCGCAGGTCGCTCACCGGCAAGCCGCCACCGATGTCCCCCCTCGCGCCCCGACAGAAACTCACCCAGGTGGCCACCCATGAGTATCGCGAAGAAGATTGCACACAAAGCCGAGGCGGTGAAAGGCGGCGCCAAGAAGACTGTCGGCCGCGTCACCGGCAGTCGGCGCCTGCAGGCCGAAGGCCGCGGTGGTCAGGCGAAGCTGGGTGTGATGTTCCGCTGCTACGTTTAGTGCCGACCGGAGGATCGACGCGGCGGATTAGCAAATATCCAGGTCAAGCGGGTCGGCCCGTCGGGCGGCCAACCCCGTCCGCGTTCCCTGTGCTGGATGATCTGGCGTTTCGTCACCTGCCGTCATCCCGGGCTCCAGGCCGACCCCGAACTGCGTGCAGCGCGCACCTCCGACACCGGCGTGGACCACGGCCCGGTGCCCGCACCTGAAACTGGCTGACGACATCCGCGGTTGCCGAGGAGGGCCGCACCTTCCTGGCGGCCTCTAGCATGGTGGCTGGCGAAAGACACCTTCACCACGTACCTCCGAGAACCACGAGGTCTCCCTGTGACAGCCGTACGCGTCCTGCTCGCCGATGACGAGCATCTGATCCGCGGTGCGCTCGCCGCCCTGCTCGCTCTCGAGGACGATCTGACGGTCGTCGCGGAGGCGGCCAGTGGCCCCGAGGCGCTTGCGATGGCGCGGGCGCACCGGCCCGACGTAGCCGTACTGGATCTTCAGATGCCCGGTGCCGACGGTGTGAATGTGGCCACATCCCTGCGTTCCGAACTGCCCGCCTGCCGGACCATGATCGTGACCAGCCATGGCCGCCCCGGTCATCTCAAGCGCGCCCTCGAAGCGGGCGTACGGGGCTTCGTGCCGAAGACCGTCAGTGCGCAGCAACTCGCCGGGATCATCAGGACTATCCACGCCGGAAACCGTTATCTGGACCCGGAGTTGGCGGCGGATGCGATCTCTGCGGGTGACTCCCCACTCACCGCACGCGAGGCCGAGGTGCTCGAGTACGCGGTCGATGGGGCGCCCGTCGCGGAGATCGCGGAGCGGGCGGCGTTGTCGCCGGGCACCGTCCGCAACTATCTCTCGTCGGCCGTCTCCAAGCTTGGCGTCGAGAACCGTCACGCAGCGGTGCGTCATGCCCGCTCGCGGGGTTGGCTATAGCCAGGCGCGCACCATGCGATGTGGAGCATACGAACGTAGCTCAGTTGGTAGAGCGCAACCTTGCCAAGGTTGGTGGCGAGTTCGAATCTCCTCGTTCACAGTCCCGCTTCAGCGAGGATTGCAGCTTTCGTCGGCTGTGGCAGCTCGGGCTTCCAGCTCTCTGGCCGCAGTTGGGCCTATGCGGGCGAGGAGGTGTCAGGCGACTGCTTGTCCTTGGCATAGGGCCGATGCCCGCCGTTGAGGGCCGCGAACCCGCCGCCCGCGCGGGGCGGCGGGTCGCCTGCGGGGGTGGTCGCTCCCCTACTTCTTCGTGCTCCTGACCGCGAGGTAGGCCACGATCGCAATGCCGATGCCGATGCAGATCCACACTGCTACGTTCATGTGCTCTCCAACTGGTATGCGTGCGGTTGGGGTGATCCTAGGGTGGCGTTAAGGCGGTGTACGGCGACACGAAGATCATTTCTGGATCCTGCTCGGTGTCGTAACCGGTGGCTCGCGCCAGGGCGAACTGGAATCCCTCGACGCCTTCTTCTCCGTCACGGCGGACGCGTTCCCTGAGGTACTCGGTGAGGACGCGGTAGCCGGGGGTGCGCTGGACGGTGGAGAAGTTCTTGTCGAGCAGCTGCAGGATCTCGCTGCAGATGTCGAAGATGGCCTTCTCCGGGCGCCGCGTTGGGAACCAGAAGATCTGTCTGAATTTGCGCCCCTCTATGACGTCGACCCCCTTCCAGAGGGACGTCTCGCCCGACGCGTTGAGCGTGCGGTAGAAGAAGTGGTAGTCGTGCTGGGCCGGTTCGGGGGCGAAGAAGCGCCAGTTCGGAAGGGCCGAGAAGCCGTCCTTGAGCTGGATGCGGTTGAACGCCGGGTTCGGGTGCTGGTTGGCGATGGTGCCGACCAGGAGCGTGGCGCCGGCGATCCTGGCCCAAGCGCCTGGGCCGGTGAAGGCAGCCTTGATGAGGGTGTTCACTTCTCGGCTCCCTTCCGGGCAGAGGCAGAGGCAGAGGCAGGAACAGGAGCAAGGGCGTTGGCTGTCGCTGCCGCCGCCGCGCTCAGGAACTTCCTTATGGTGGCGGCGACTTCGGTGCCGTATTGGGCGTTGGTCAGCAGAGAGTCGTGGGTGGACTCGTCCACCACGACGGTCTCCACGTGCCGGCCTTCTCCGCGGTGGGCCTCGGCCAGTTCGTTGTGCATCAGAAGCTGTTCGGCGTCCCGGTCTACTGTCTGCTGTGCGGAGATCACCAGGGCGTCGGTGGCCAGCGCCGGGAGGGGCTCATGGAAGGCGCGGAACTCCTCCTCCACGGCGTTCCACTCGCGGATTCCCGCGCTCCACAGTCGCGCGTCGGCGAGCTGCGCGAAGGCGCGTTCCCTGGCGTACGGGGGTAGTTCCTCGACCCAAGCCGGGCGGGGCATCAGGACCCCAAGACCCCCTTGGAGCGAGAGCTTGACGATGGTGAGCGCCTTGCTGACGCGCTTCGCGGAGTCGTCCTGCTGCTTCGATCTGTTCAGCTCTTCGGGGTGGGAGGAGTCGAGGTAGACGACGGCGTGGACGCGGTCACCCAGCTCCGCCGCTGCGCGGCGGGCCAGTTCGCCGCCAAGGGAGTGGCCCACGAGGACGACGGACTGGTCCTCCTCGGCGTGTGCGTGGACCAGGTCGATCAGGTCGTCGACGGATTCACCCAGGTGGTAGTGGGTGGGGCTGTGGCGTTGGCTGCCTGCGTAGCCCGCGCGGGCGTAGGTCAGGATGCCGTACTTGCTGTCCTTGCGCAGGGCGTCGATGATCCAGCTGAAGTGCTCGGACGTGGAGATCATGCCGTGGGCGAAGACGAGGAGGGGCTGACCAGCCCCGGCCGGGCGCAGCTCGTAGCGGAGCTCGTTGCTATGACGGGTCGTCAGGGACTGGGTGCCCGGCTGTCCTTCGACGGCTCTCAGTCGCCGCTGCACGGCGAGGATCCCGGAGGCGGCTGCAGCTGCTGCGAGCGCGGTGGCCGCCGCGGCGAGGGCGCGGTCGTCGCGTCCAGCGACGGCGGGGTGGTGCCGCGGTGTCGAGGTGTAGGCGACCGCCGGGTGCATTGCGGTGAAGGACGTCACGAAGCGGCCGAGGCCCATCAGGAAGCCGTTGGCGATGTGGAAGGCGCCGGCGCTGGCGATCATAGGGCGGGCAAGCCTCCCGCCGCCGAGGTAGGCGAGCGGGAAGAGACACTCGAGGGCGAGGACGCCATGCGTCAGGTAGCGGGCTGCCCTGGGGTACTTCTGGGTGAGCCGGTACGCGCCTTCGTGGCCGTACGTCCTGGTCCTCATCACGCCGCCCAGGGCGGTGGCGTCCAGCCAAGGCCGGCCGAGGAGCTTTATCCAGCCGGAGACCGTGTAGGAGAGGTTGGCCTGGAGGGCCACGTACCACAGCAGCGCGTCCTGGGTCTGCGGCGAGCGCGAGAGGCGGGCCGCGCCGGTGGCGGTCTGCACGAGGGCGGAGACCTGGTCGGAGCCGTCGGTGCCGTAGCGGTGGCGGGGGTAGAGGGCGAGGGAGCTCGCGCCGAGGAAGAGGCTGCCTGCGCCGCGCCAGCGGCTGTTGCCGGGCAGCAGCATGCCCGCGGAGACCGCTGTCCTGGCGAGGTGGAGCGCGATGGTGGCCTTCTCACTGCTGACGATGTCGAGCGCCTTGCGCGTCAGTGGGGAGGAGAGGGCCGAGGATTCCCGGCCTGTCGCCCAGTTGTTGAGGCCGCCCTTGCGGATTTCCTTGCGCTGGGTCAGATATTCGAGTGACGAGGTGAGCGTGGTTAGGGCGGCGAGCCTTTCGGACAGCCCCATCGCCCTTTTTCGTGGTATGGGTACCGGTCCGAATAAGGCAGCAGCGAGCTTTCTGGGAACGGTCACCGTGGCCTCCATCGGCGGGGGATATGACGGACGCATGGCCCTGCTGGACCGGTTGCCGGTCCAGCAGGGCCTGCAGGGCTGTGCTGCCTAACCGAATGGCCTTACGGCCAAATAGTCGGGGCGCTCAATGGCCGAATATCAGCCGCGGCCGGCCTCGAAGGCGCCTACCAACGCAGAGGAGATGGCGACACCGCCGAGAAAGGCCGCCGGTGTCGCCAGAACCGGTGCGGACTCCGGGAAGACGATGGCCTTGTCATTCGACATCTCGGCGTCCATAAGGGCGGCGGACGAGTTTATCTTGGCGAGGACGTCTTTCATTCCTGCTCCCGTCAGTGCGATTGAAGTGGGGATGTTCCGTTACGGCTGGCGGAAGTGCTAGCCGACGGCCTTGCCGAGCGCGAACGCGCCGGTGACGAGGGCGGCACCACCGAGAAAGGCCGACGGGGTCGCCAGGACCGGAGAGGCCTCCTGTGCGACGTGACCGGTCTCCTCCTTGGTGAGGGGCCCCTGCTCGGCGAGAGAGTTGATCTTCTCTTCCAGCATTTCAATCTCCTTTCACATGATTCACGGATTGTTTCCGGACAGGGGAGGGCCAGTCTTGCTTTCAGAATGAAGGCACCCAAATTTCATGGGCATCACCGAACGAGCGGCGATGTGATCCGCTTCCCCGTGTGGTCCGCAGTCCGCGGACGGCGGCTACGAGAGAGATGAAATCACTCTCTCAATCACTCCCCTATGACGCACATCACATAGAAAGCGGAACCCTTGACACCAAACCGCTGACATTTGTCATGTGAGGCCATGGGAAGACTCACCAAAAGCGGCTACGGGTGTCGGTGAAAATTGGTTCATGAATTCTCCATCGTACGTGATCCGTGTTCTGCCGGCCGACGACGAGCACCTTATCTGTGGCGCACTGGCGACCCTCTTCTGGGAACACCGGCCCGACATCGGTGTGCTCGATCTCCACATGCCGACCATGGATGGGATCGAGGTCGCCGAGACGTTACGAGATGAGGAGCCGTGCCCCCGAATCGTGATCGTCACCAGCCACGGCCTGCCGGGCCAACTCCGGCGCGCTATGGCCGCCGGGGTGTGCGGCTTCCTGCCCCAGACGGTCCCCGCGTAAGACCTCACCGGCGTGTTGCGCACGGTGCACGCCGGGCATCGCTATGTGGACGCGCAGCTCGCGGCGGAGGCCATCAGCGCGGGCGATTCCCCGCTGTCCTACCGGGAGGCTGACCTCCTCCACCTGGCGTCGGACGGCGCGTCCATCGCCAGGATTGCGCAGCGCACGGGGCTGTCGCAGGGGACGGTGCGCAACTACCTGTCGTCCGCGACGATCAAGTTGGGGGCGCAGAACCGGTACGAGGCCTGCCATATCGCCCGCAAGCATGGCTGGATCTACTGACCGAGCGGGACGTTCGGGGGCAGGCAGGCAGGCAGGCAGGCAGGCAGCGCAAGGGAAAGGGCGCGGGCCGGCACCGAAGTGCCGGCCCGCGCCCGGGCGGGAGTGGTGTCCGCGGTCAGCGGAGGGTGTGCGGCCTCGTATCCGTCCAGTGCTCGTCGATGTGGGCGAGGGCCGACTGGCGGTCCAGGAGTTCGCCGAGGAGCGCTTTCAGCCTGCTGCGCGTCTCCATGGCGAGCCGGAAGGAATAGCCGGGCAGGTCGGTGCACTCCTCGCGCCACTGTGCGGTGGGTCGGTGCCGGTACTTCACATGGAACAGGTCCCAGTACTGGCCCTGGGTGTGTTGGACGATGTCGAGGATCCGCACCGGGCCGCCGCGGGACACCAATAGGGCCGGCCCGCCGTCGCCGTTGACGGTCACGGGGTGCCGGTAGCGGGTCGCCGCCGCAGGTCTGCTGCCGTGGACGATCAGGACGTGGTCCGACGACCGGTCGGCTGCGCGCACACCGCGGGCCACGAGGAGCGCAGGCGTGATCGAGACGCAGCCGAGGCCCCCACCGAGAAGACCGTCGCTGTCTCGGCTCCGAGCAGGTGCTGAAGGCGCGTCGGCTCGGAGCTGAGGAGGGTCTCCGGAGCCCGGGACTCCACCGTGACCAGCGCGCCCAGGTCGCGGGCGGCGAGTCCGGCGCGGTCCAGGGCGCGGCGGGCGGCGCGCTCGGCGAGGTCGACTGCACCCAACTGGTCGTCGACACCCACCGTTTCGATGCCCAGTCCCTGCCGGGTGCGGCGTTCCGCCTCGTCCCGGGCCGTGAGAGTGGCGACCTCGACGGCCCGCTCCGGCAGGTACGAGGCGGCGGCGCGAACCGCGAGGGGCGCGGGGGCGGGGCGGGGGTGTGCGGGGCCATGCGTCCTGCCTTCCGTGCTTGGGGAGTTCCGTACTCGCGGATTCGTTGCTGTGGGCTTCTGTTACGCGTCCTCGCGCGGCGCGAGACTCGGCGCCGTGCGGATCCCGTGCTCGCGGCGGAGCGCCGAGAGCGCGGCCAGGTATCCGGACATGCCGTGCACACTGGGGCCCGGCGGTGTGGAGGCCGAGCACAGGTACACGCCGGGCAGCGGGGTCCGGTACGGATCCCACTGTGCGGTGGGGCGCAGCAGGGACTGGCGGACAGTCATGGCCCCAGCGCCGATGTCGCCGCCAACGTAGTTGGGGTTGTACGTCTCGTACTGAGCGGCGCTCACTCCGCGCGCGGCGACGACTGTGTCGCCGAAGCCCGGCGCGTACCGCTCGATTCGGCGGGTGATGAGGGCGACGGGGTCGCGGGTGTCGCCGTGCGGGACATGGGCGTACGCCCACACGGGGCGTTTGCCGCCGACGGCCCGGTCGGGGTCGGTGGCGGCCGGGTCGACGAGCAGCACGAACGGTTCGGGGTCCTGGATGCCGCGTACGGCCGCCGATTCCGTACGGAACATGTCGGCGCGCGTGCCACCAAGGTGGACGGTGCCCGCCCGGCCGGTGTCGGGATGGGCCCAGGGGATGGGCCCGGACACCAGGAAGTCGGCCTTTGCGGCGCCCGGCCCATACCGGAAGCGGCCCAGGGCCCGGCGGTAGCGGCCCGGCAGCCGGTCTCCGGCGAGCTGGAGGAGGCCCTTGGGGCTGGTGTCGAGCAGTACCAGGGGCACGCCGCCGAGTTCGGCGAGGTCCTTGATGGGCTGCCCGGTGCGGATGCGTCCACCGTGCGCCACGATGTCCGCCGCGAGAGCGTCGGCGATGCGGGCGCTGCCGCCCCGGGGCAGCGGCCAGCCCGTGGTGTGCGCCAGGTGCCCCAGGAGCAGCGATACGGCGCTGGCGGCGAGCGAGGGGAGCCTGCCGACGGCGTGTGCGGCGACGCCGGTGAGCAGGGCGCGGGCGCGTTCGGTGCGCAGCGGCAGACGGGTGGCGTGGGCGAGGACGCGGGGGGCGAGGAGGAGCGGGGCCACCAGGTCGCGGGGGAGGTCGCGCTGTCCGGAGAGGATGAGGTCGACGACGCCCTGGCTGTGCCCGGCGAGCGGTGCCATGAGGCGCCGCCAGCGCCTGCCGTCGGCGCCGAGTCCTCCACTGGTCGCGGTGAGGTCGCGGTGGGCAAGGACGGTGTCGCCGCTGTCCAGCGGGTGGGCGTAGGGGATCTCGGGCTGGAGGAGCTCGACGCCGCGCGCGGTCAGGTCGAACTCACGGAAGAAGCGGGACGCCGCCGCCATCGGGTGCACCGCGGCGCAGATGTCGTGGTGCACGTCGGAGTCGAAGAGCGCCTCGGTGCGCAGGCCGCCACCGATTGTGTCGTGCGCTTCGTACAGTTCGACGCTGAGGCCGGCCCGCAGGAGGGTGACGGCGGCGGAGAGCCCATTGGGGCCCGTACCGACGACGACGGCATCCGTCATGCCACGCCCTCCTTGGTGATCTCGTGGACCCGTCCGCCGTCGATGGCGAGTTGGGCGGCGGCGGCACGGATGGTGGTTGGCCGGTGGGCGATCGCCACCACGGCCCGGTCCTCGGCGATCCGCACGACGGTCTCCAGCAGGGTGTGCTCGGCGGCAGCGTCGAGGTTCGCGGTGGCCTCGTCCAGCAGGAGGATGCGCGGGCGGGTGAGGAGCGCGCGGGCGACCGCGAGGCGCTGCTGCTGGCCACCGGACAGGCCGGTGCCGCGTTCGCCGAGTTCGGTGTCGAGGCCTTGCGGCAGGCGGTCGACCACGTCGGCGAGCTGGGCCTGTTCGAGGGCGGCCCGGATCTCGGGGTCCGTGGCGTCGGGGTGGGCGTAGACGAGGTTGTCTCGGATGGTGCCGCGCATGAGGGTGTGGGCTTGGTCGACGTAGCCGATGAGGGAGCGCAGCTGATCGAGGGGCATCGTGGCGATGTCGGTGCCGTCGATGTGTACCGTCCCGGCGTCAGCGATGCGCAGCCGGGTGAGGAGTTGGAAGACGGTGGTCTTGCCTGCGCCTGACGGTCCGGTGATGGCGGTGAGGCCGCGGTCGGGGATACGGAAGGAGACGCCGTCCAAGACGCGGTGGTCGGCGCCGGGGTAGGTGAAGTCGACGTCCTGGAAGACCACACCGGTGGCGGAGGCGCCGGGGGCGAGGGCCGTCGCCTCGCGCCGCGCCGCGACTGTCTCCTCCTGCTCCAACCGGTCGAGCTCCATGACGCGGCCGAGGGCCGCGCGGCCCTGCTGGAACTGGCTGATCGACAAGAAGAGCAGCACGAGCGGCGATACGAGGTAGAAGAGGTACATCATGAAGGCCGTCAGGTCGGCTGCGGCGAGACCACCGGTGGTGACCCGGGCCATCCCCCACGTCAGGATGACGGTGAGCGCGACCTGTGTGCCGACGTTCATGGCCGGGGTCATCAGTGCCTGCAGTGCGGAGACTCTGATCCCGGACCGCCGTGCGGTGGCCGACGCTGCGGTGATGGTGTCGGTCTCCCGTTGCTCGGCGCGCGAGGTCTTGACGACGGCGGCGGCCTGGACGGCGCGCATCAGGGCGGATCCGAACGCAGCCGTGTCCTGGTGGTTGGCGACGGCCGCGCCGCGCACCTTGCGGGCGATGCCCAAAGCGACAGCTGCCGCCGCGCCCAGGCACACGAGGGTCGCGCCGAGCAGCGGCAGGTCGATCCAGCTCATCAGGACGATCCCGCCGATCGCCATGAATCCCGAAGTGATCATCTGGGCCAGGGCGTTGGACACGGCGATGCGGGCGAGACCGGTGTCGGCGACCATCCGCGTGAACAGATCACCTTCCACCCAGCGGTCAAGCTCCCGCAGGCGTGCCCGCAGCAGGCGCCCGGTGAGGGTGCGGCGCAACTGGTGCACCACGTCCTCGCCGGTGCGCCCGATCACGTAGGCGTGCGCGGCCGCGAGCGCGGCGTCCGCCGCGAACAGCGCGGCGGCGAGCAGCACAGGCCACAGGAGCGTCTCGTCCGCCGCGACCGCCTTGATGACCTCGCCGATGACGAGCGGCTGAGCGAGCGTCGCCGCAGCGCCGAGCAGCCCGAGGAGGGTGCCGGTCGCGAGGAGGGCACGGTGCTGGACGATCAGCGCGCGCAAGGTCACGGTGTCGCCTTGCGGTATATGGCGGTGACCAGCGGGGACGCCTCGCTGTACTCGGTGAAGTCCCAGTCCCCGTAGCGGTGCTCGGGCGTGAGGCCGGCGTTCCGCGCGTAGGCGTCGATCTCGTCGGGCGCAGTGAGACGCGACAGTTCCGATCCGACACGTGTCGTGCCGCCCGCGTACCAAATGTGAGAGCAGTGCCACAGCTCCCCGTCGAGGAGGGTGGAGTGGGTCTGGAGACCGGTGTCCGGCTCGGGGTAGGGGACGAAGTACGTGGTGCGCCGCTGTCCCTCGTGGAGGGCAAGCACTGCGGGTTTGTTGTGGGTCTCGACGATCAGTCGCCCGCCCGGCACGAGCGAGGCGGCGGCCCGGTCGATGACTGCCTGCTGGTCGGCCGGGTCGGTGATCATAGAGAGGGTGGCGCAGATGATGTAGACGAGGCCGTACGTCTCGTCGCTGCGCCAGCTCCTGATGTCCGCGTGCACGGACGTGACCAGGGCGGATTTCGGGTCGCCGCGCAGTGCGTCGAGCATCTCGGGCGAGGAGTCGACGCCCGTGACCTTGCCGATGATGCCGCTCAGCGGGATGGCGATGCGCCCGCTGCCGACGCCCAGTTCGCAGGTGCCTGCGCCGGGGTCGGGGTGCCAGGCGGCGATCCGCTTGGCGGTGTGCGCCGCCGTGGCGTCCTTGGGGAAGATCCGGTCGTACCAGCCGCCGAACTGGGCGCCGTACCCGATGTCCGCAACGTCCATGAGTTCCTCCAGGTCAGGTGTGGGTCACGCCATCGGGGTGTAGGGGGAGACGAAGAGCATTTCCGTCTCTTCGCCGGGGTCGTAGCCGCTCGTCCTGACGTAGGCGAACTGGAAGCCTTTTGCGTCGTTTCGGCCGCTCTCGCGGATCTCCCGGCGTAGGTGGTTGACGAGGAGGCGGTAGGAAGGCAGGCGCTGGACGGTCTCGAAGCCCTTGTCAATGAAGCGGAGGATCTCGTCGCCGATGTCGAAGATCGCCTTGCCGACACGCCGATCGGGGAACCAGACCATGTGCTGCACGGTGCGGTTCGGGACCAGTGAGAGCTCCGTCCACTCCGAGGTTTCACCGGCCCGCGACAAAGTGCGATAGAGGAGGTTGGAGTCGTGGACGGCCGGGTTGGGGGCGAAGAAACGCCAGTTGGGGATGGCGTGCAGCGCGTCCCTCCGTCGGACCCGGTCGAACAGGTCGCTGGGGTGCTGAGCCACTACCGTCGCGGTGAGGGCGGCGGCTCCGGCGATGCGCCAGCCGGCGCCGGGGCCGCGGACCGCGTCCCGCAGGATGTCGACGGCCTTCATCGTGCGGTCCCTTCCTTGTGCCTTTGGTGGTCGGCGGCGGGAGAGCCCAGGGCCGAGGTGGCGACGCCGATGGAATCGGCGGCGAAGGTGGCGATGAGGCGCGCCACCTCAATGGCGTGTCCGGGCTTGGTCAGCAGCCCGCTGTGGTCCGCTCCCTCGATCACCGCCGTGTGGGCGCCCTCCTGGTGCGCCTTGGCGAGTTCGCCGTGCATGAGCAGCTGCTCGGGGTCCCGGTCGACGGTCTGCTGCGCGGAGACAACCAGGCCGCGGCCTGGGACGGACGGCAGGTTGCCGCACGCATCGCTGAACTCCGCCTGCACGGCGGCCCATTCGCGGCGGCCGGCCCGCCACAGCAGACCGTCGGCGTACTGCGCGAAGACCCGACTGCGTACCGATTCGGGAAGGTCATCCAGCCACGTGGGGCGAGTCAGTAGGGAACCGGTGCCCATGCGCAGGAACCACTCCATCTGCTTGAAGTTCTCTGAGAGCCGGCCGGCCGCCTTCGCCTGCCAGGTCGAGCGCAGCAGCTCTGCGGGGTGGGAGGAGTCGAGGTACACCACGCCGTCGAGGCGATCGGCGAGGAGGGGCGCGGCGCGCCGTGCGATGTCTCCGCCCAGCGAATGCCCAACCAGGATCACTCGGCGTCCCGGGGCTACCGCGCTCTGGACGAGGTCCGCCAGATCCGCCACGGATTCCCCCAGGTTGTAAGGCCCTTCGGCCTTACGGAGCGAGCCGTTGTATCCAGCCCGGGCGTAACTGAGCAGACCCAAGCGGGTGTTGTCCTCCAGGTGGTTGATGATCCAGGAGAAGTACTCGGGTGTGGCGACCATGCCGGTCTCGAAGACGAGGACCGGCTGGCTGGAGTCGCCTTCGGTGTGGGACTCGTACTGCAGGACGTTCCCGGACCGAGCTGTGAACAGCGTTCCGCCAGAAGGTCCTTGACGGACCCTCATGCGCCGCTGGATCGCCGACACTACGGATCCGGCTGCCGACAGGCTCAGCGCCGCGGCGGCGAGCGGGAGGAGGCGGTCGTCGCGCCGGGCGCCGACGGGGTCCGACTTGGGGATGGCGGTGTAGGCGACGAGCGGGTGCATGGAGGTGAAGGCGGTGAAGAATCGACCGAGGCCCATCAAGTAGGCGTTGGCACCGTGGAACAGGACAACGGAGCCGATGACCGGGCGCACAAAGCGCCCGCCGAAGGCGTATATGAAGGGGAAGCCGCACTCCAGGGCCAGCACGGAGTGGGTCAGCAGCCTGGACGCCTTGGGGTGCTTCTGCGTCCAGGCCCACATGCCGGAGTGGCCGTACGTGCGGGTCCGCATGACGCCGGGCAGGGCGGTGGCATCGCGCCACTGCTTCCCGAAGAGCTTGACCCAACCGGAGATGGCGTAGGAGAGGTTGGCCTGAGCCGCGATGTACCAGATCAGGGCGTCCTTGGCGGAGTCGGACGGGACGAGCCGCGCGGCGCCGGTGGCCCCCTGCACGATGAGCGATACCTGGTCGGACCCGTCGGTACCGTAGATGTGACGGGGGTAGATGAAGAGGCCGCTCGCGGCGAGGTAGAGGCTGACGGCGCCGCGCCACTTCTGGTTGCCCGGCGTCAGCAGCGCGGCGGCGGCGAGGGAGCGGCTCACGTGGATCGCAGTGGTGGTGCGGCTCCCCGAGACGCCGTCCAGAACCTTCCGCAGCATGGGGCTGGTCTGAAGCTGCAGGTCGCGGACGATGCTCCAATCGCTCAGCCCACCGGGCTCCGTCTGCTTCCGCTGAGTCAGGTACTCCAGGGAGGAGTTGAGCGTGGTCAGCGCGCCCAGGCGCTCGGAGATGCCCAGAGCGCGGTCGCGGGACAGGCTGGGCGGCTTCAGCACTGCCTGGGTGAGCCGGCGCAGGACATACCCGGGTCGTCGCATGGCGCACTTCCCCTTCTGAGGATGACGAAGGCGGATGGGGTGAGGTGTGTCGGGACGGAGTAGACGGCCCGGCCGGAGGGAGACCGGTGGAAGTCGTCGGACAGGTCCGGGGGCACTCCGCCCGAGGGGCGAGGCAGAAGTCTGCGTACACGTCCGCTGCACGCAGACCCCTGCTTGGCTCCCGCCGGGTGTTACTCGATTACCCGGCTACTCGTTCACTTGCCGAAGATCTTGCCGGCGGCGAAGCCGGCCGCGAACGCTACGGTTACGGCGGCGACGGGGGTCGCGAGGACCGGGGTCTGCGGGATGTTGATCTGGCCCTTGTCCGTCTCGGACAGCTTCGACTCGGCCTTCACAGTGATCTCGCGCATAGCGAACTCCTCAATGAGAATTGATCATTTGATGGCGGCAGTCACAACAACACCGCTGGCAATGGTGACAACGGCGGCGGGAGTGGCCAGGACCGGGCTGTGCGCCACGTAGATCTGACCCTCGTCCGTCTCCAACAGCGTCGCTTCGGCCCTCACGGTGATCTCGCGCATGGCTACTACTCCCTAGTTGCTGCTACTTGTTCACGAAGGGGACTGCCGTTCTCCCGCGCACGGTCATCCCCGTACGCGAGGGTGCCCAGGCCCCCGATCCGTTCCGCCGGGTGGGGGAGCGCCGGTCACGCAGTGGATACAAGCAGCCTCTGAGGGCTACGGTTATGACGCAGGTCACACTCGCGACTTGAGGTGATCCCTCCAATCGCTTGGCACGCGTCACAGTCCTGATGTGACAGATGTCAGAGCAATCCATGACTCTGCTAATGCCGTGACCTGCGAATTCGCTGCCAGGATCAAGGGCGTGACCATCACCGAGCCCAAAAATGTGATCGACGCCACAGCCCTTTGGCGGCGGTATGGCAGTGAGACCGACGGTTACACGGCGGTACGCGGCATCGACCTGACCGTCCCTGCCGGCCGGGTCTTCGCCCTCTTGGGGACCAACGGTGCGGGGAAGACCTCGACCCTGGAGCTCCTCGAAGGGCTCGCCGCCCCCACTCGGGGACACGTCCGCCTCTTCGGCGACCAAGATCCCTTCCTGCAGCGCCGCAGCACCCGCTCCCGGATGGGCATCATGCTCCAACACGGCGGCTTCTCCCGGGACTTGTCGGTCCGCGAGACGCTCCGCATGTGGGCGAGCTGCACCACGGCGCCCCGCCCGATCGGCGAGGCCCTGTCCATGGTCGGTCTCACCGACCGCGCGGACGTCATCGTCAAGCACCTCTCCGGCGGCGAGAAACGGCGCCTCGACCTCGCACTCACCACGCTCTCCCACCCCGAACTCATCTTCCTCGACGAGCCCACCACCGGCATGGACCCGGAGGGCCGCCACGACACCTGGAAGATCATCAAGGAACTCAACGAGCAGGGTGCGACCGTCGTAGTCACCACGCACTACCTGGAAGAGGCTGAGCAGCTCGCCGACCAGCTCGCGATCATGCACGAAGGGCAGATCGCGACGACCGGGACCGTCGGCCAGATCGTGGCGGCGCACCCGTCCACGCTCAGCTTCCGACTGCCCGTCGGGGTCCCCGTCGACCGGCTGCCCTCCATCGAGCATCTGCAGGCGACCGCGGTCGACGACACCGGCTCCCGAATCCACCTCCAGACCCGCGACCTCCAGACCACCACGCACCTCCTGTTGGACTGGGCGGGTGGGCAGCGCGTCCGCCTGGAGGAGTTCGACGCCCGCTCCGCCTCGCTGGAAGAGGCGTTCCTGCACATCGCCCGCTCGTCGGAAACGGACCCCCAGCTATGACCGCCCCTGCCCCCGTCCGTACCGCTGCGCCCTCCTACTTCACCGACGCGGTGCGCCACCTCAAGGGCCTGAGCCGCGCCGAACTCGCGCTGTTCGCGCGCTCGCGGATGAACCTCTTCAACGTACTGGTCATCCCGGCAATGATCATCTGCTCTATGCTGGCCATGACGCGCCAGTACTCCCTGGACGAAGAGACGGGTCGGGGGCTGGGCCAGATGATGATCGCCACCTCCCTCGTCATCATCCTCATCCTGGTCATCTACTCCCCCCTCACGGCCGTGTACGTGGTCCGCCGCGAGGAGGCCGTGCTCAAGCGGCTGCGCACGGGCGAGGTAGCCGATCCGGTCATCCTGATCGGCTGCGCGATCCCCTATCTCGCCGTCGCCGTCACGCAGTTCGCCGTGATCGCGGTCGTGCTCTCGGCCGTGTCGGTCGGCGCCCCGGACCTGCCGCACCTCGCAGTCCTGGCCCTGCTGCTTGCCATGCCGCTGTGCATCGGCCTCGCGGCCGTCTCCAGCGTCGCCTGTCGGACCTCCGAGGCGGCGCAGGGCGTGGCCACGCTCGGGCTGCTGGTGCTGCTGCTGACGTCCGGAGCCGCCGTACCGCTGGAACTCCTTCCCGACCCCGTGGAATCGGTGCTGCACTTCTTTCCGCTCACACCCGTCGTCGATCTGGCCAACTCCGCCTGGACCGGGGAGGGAAATTCGGCCGGAATAATCGCGATCAGGTGTGCGACTCTTTTGGGATGGTCCGTGGTCATGTCATTCGCAGCACGTCGCGTCTTCCGCTGGGACCCGCGCCATTGAACACCCCTCGCCGAGATGCCGCGAAATTAGCGAGGCAAACCCGCCAAGGGTTGGCCCTCTGCCTGGGAGCTCCCCCACTGGCATTCGTGGCTATCGCGGATATCCCGTCCCCGCACCCCATCCTCATACTTGTATCCGTCCTTTACGCCCTGCACATGGCAGCCCTGCTGCGGCCTGTGTGGACCGGAACTCCCTACCGGGTCACTCCGCTCGTCCCGCTTGCCCCCACCCTCGTGTGGCTGGCCTGCCTGTGGCTCCTCCCCCTCGCCGACGCGCTGGCGCAGACGGATGTCGCCTCGCTCGCCGGGGTCGCCGTCGTCCCCGCGGCGATAGCGGTGGCCGACCTCTCCTGGCGCGTGCGGGTGTACACGGGCGTGGCGTGCATCGCCGTCGCCGCGGTTTTCACCCTCCCTACCCCGCTGCCTGCCTCGGCCGCCGCCGGCGGTGTGTTCCTCACCGTCATCGCCGCCATTCACTCGACGATGTGGCCGGTCTCCGTCATCGGTCGGCTGGAGGCCGCGGCGGAGGTGGAGGCACAGCTGGCGGTGGCCGAGGAGCGGCTGCGGATGGCCCGCGACCTCCACGACACGCTGGGGCGGAATCTGGCCATCATCGCTCTCAAGTCGGAACTGATCTCCCGTACAGGTGCGCTGGAGGAGATGGAGGAAGTGCAGAAGTTGGCGAGGAGTTCCCAGAATGAGATACGCGCGGTGGTGAACGCCGCCCGCAGACCCTCCCTCCTGGGCGAACTGGAGGGTGCCAGGTCGCTGCTGCGCGCCTCCGGGATCCAATGCACCGTCGCCGACGTCAATCGTGTAGCGGAGCTCCCCGACGCTATCCGCGAAGTGCTTGGCTGGGCCGTGCGGGAAGCGGTTACGAACGTCATCAGGCATGCCGCCGAGGCCAGCACGTGCACCATCTGCCTCACGTCTCCCCGCCCGGGTGAGGTCGCACTGGAAGTCGTCAACAACGGCGCGCGCCCCGCGTCAGAACAGCCCCTGGCAAGCGGCACGGGCTTGGCCGGCTTGGAGCAGCGCATCACCCCGCTCGGCGGGCGGCTGGAACATGGTCCGCTGCCCCGTGGCACGTACCGCCTCTTCGTCACTCTCCCTCTTTAAAGAAAGGCTGAGCCATGCCGATAAGAGTCCTCCTTGCCGACGACGAGAAGTTGATACTGGGAGGACTGTCCGCCTTACTGGCCACGGAGGAAGATCTTACGGTCGTCGCGGAGGCGGAGGACGGCACCAAAGCGCTGAACCTTGCGAAGAAATACATTCCCGATATTTGTGTCCTTGATCTGAATATGCCGGGCAAGGATGGAATCAGCGTCATACGAGACCTGCACTACGCTCACCCTTCCATTCGCTGTCTGATCGTCACCTCCCACGCGGCCCCCGGCTGTTTGAAGCAGGCGCTGATGGCGGGGGCCCGCGGTTTCCTCCCGAAGACGACGTCTGCGAGGGAACTGGCGTCGATCATCCGGGTGGTGCACGGAGGGGCGCGCTACATCGATCCGGACATGGCGGCCGATGCGATCTCGGTGGGCGAGTCCCCGCTAACGAAGCGGGAGGCGGACATCCTCTCGCTGGCCGCGGACGGCGCGCCGATAGACGAGGTGGCGGAGCGCGCGGTGCTGGCACCGGGGACGGCGCGCAATTACCTGTCGAACATCACGGTGAAACTGAAGGTGGCGAACCGCCACGAGGCGGTGCACATGGCGCGCCAGTACGGATGGATCTGATCCCGCGCCGCTCGACGTCGCAGGCCCACCCAACGACCCAACTCCCGAGCGGCACAGGGCCCGTCTGCGAGGTTGTTGGTCCACTCGACGTCGAACCGGGTGGAGAACGGCGGAATCTCGGGGGTCCACACCACACGGCAGTCGTGAGCCGCTGCCACGTGTCGCTCTACGCGTGTCGCCCGCCGCGCGGAATACGACCGGGGTGAGCCGTTCCGGACGGCGAACCGGTTCCGCCGCAGCCACGCCGAACGGCAGGTCGCTCCCTTCGCCGGGTGGAAAGGAGTTGAGGAGGACTACTCGTGTGCTCCAGCCTCAGGCCGGTGCAGGACGTGGCTGGTGAGGGCCCCGGGCTGGACCGGGACGGGGTCGCGGAGTGGTGGCGTCTGCGGGGACGCGGCCGAGGCGTTGGAGGAGTCGGGCGCGCAGCGGATCCGTGTCCGGGAGACCGAGTTCGTCGGTGACGGTCATGGCCTGGGTCCAGGCGGCGCGGGCTGTGTCGGGGGCGGTGCCGTGGTGGATGTCGCCGAGGCGGACGAGCCCGGCGGCTTCGCTGTGGCGGTCTCCGGTCTGGTGGAACAGGTCGAGGGACTCCTGGTAGTCGTCGACGGCCTGGGAGTGCCGGCCGAGGTGGTGATGGATGTAGCCGAGGCTGTCCCAGATGTGGGCCTGCCCGTTGAGGTCTCCGGTCTCCTGAGCCAGGTCGAGGGCCTGGCGGCAGTGTGCGAGGGCCTGGCGGTGGTCGCCGAACTGGGCGAGGATCCAGCCGATGTGGTTCAGGGCGGCGGACTGCCCGGCCCGGTCCCCGGCGGCCCGGTGATGCCTGAGGCTGTGCTGAGCGTGGCCGAGTGCTTGCTGGCGGTGGCCCAGGGCCTCGGCCATCCGGGACAGGTGCTGGTGGATGCGGGCCTGCCCGGCGTGGCTGCCGACTTCGCCGAACAGATCCAGCGCGAGCAGGTAGTGCGCGCGGGCGTCGTCGGGACGGTCCAGCCGGTCCTGGGAGAGTCCGAGACCTCGGTGGGCGTGGGCCTGTCCGGCCTTGTCGCCCTGGCGCCGGGCGGCATCCAGGGCCGTGGTGTGGACGGTGGTCAGCGTCCGCCAGTATCCGTGCCGGTCGAGATAGGTCGTGAGCGCTGAGGCGAGCCGCCAGGTATGGATGTCGAAGCCGGCGGTGGGCGCCTGCTCCACGGCGGCGAGGAGGACAGGGTGCTCGGCGGTGAACCAGGCCTGTGCCTGCCGGTGGTCCGACAGTTCCCCGGGTGTGGCGCCCGGCTGGGCGGGTGGCAGGGGAGTCGGATTGGGCCGGGGAGTCAGCAGGGCGTCGGCCCGGTGGGCGGTGTGCAGGTAGTGGTCCAACATTCGGTGCGCCGCGGTGTGCCGGGCGTCGTCGCTGTCGTGCGTGGAGACCAGTTCGGCGGCGTAGGCGCGCAGCAGGTCGTGGAAGACGTACCGGCCGGGCGCGTGTTCGGTGAGCAGGTGTCCGCGGACCAGTTCGGCCAGCAGGACACGGGCGCGCGCTGCCGGTACGTCGGCCAGTGCGGCGATGGCCGGCAGCGCGGCGTCGGGCCCGGGCTGGAGGCCCAGTAATCGGAAGAGCCGGGTGGCCTCGGTGCTGAGCGCGTGGTACGACCAGGAGAACACCGCCCGCACCTGGCTGGTCGCCTCCCCGCCGTCCAGGGCGTCCAGGCGTCCGTCGGCCCGGCGCAGCTCCCCGGCGAGCGCCGCGAGCGGGAGACCGGGCTGGGTGGCGGCGCGGGCGGCAACGATCGCGAGCGCGAGCGGCAGGCCCGCGCACCGGCCGACGATCTCCCGTACAGCGGCGGGTTCGGCCGCCACCCGCTCCGCGCCCAGCCGGCCGATCAGCAGCTCCCGTGCCTCAGTGGAACCGAGCAGGCCGACGGTCAGCAGATGGGCCCCTTCGGCCGCGGCCAGCCCGGTCAGCGATTTCCGGCTGGTGACCAGCGCCAGACACCCTGGCGCTCCGGGCAGCAGCGGACGGACCTGTTCGGCATCGCGGGCGTTGTCCAGCACCACCAGCACCCGCCGCCCGGCCAGCAGGCTGCGGTACAGCCCGGCCTGTGCCTCCAGACCGGTAGGGATGCGGGCCGGCGACACCCCGAAGGCGTCCAGGAACCCCCGTACCGCCTCTGCCGGGCTCATCACCGACCCGCCGGGAGCGAACCCTCGTAGATTCACGTACAACTGACCGTCAGGAAAGGCCCGTTGGGCCCGGCGCGCCCAGTGCACGGCCAGTGCGGTCTTGCCCACCCCCGCGGTGCCCGACACTGCCGAGATCACCACCGCCGACGGCTGATCCGCCGCTGAGGCGAGGATTTCCTCAAGCCGGGCGAGTTCCTCGTCGCGGCCGGTGAATCCGCGTACGCCCATGGGCAGTTGTACGGGGATCTCGCCCGGCCACGGCACTGTTGCCCCTGAGGACGGCCGCGCCGGGGGAGGAGCGGGGGGAATGGCCCCGACCGGCACCCGGGGAGTCGGCCACGGGGAGGGCTCGGACAGGCCTCCCCGCAGGATCGCCTGGTGCACCTCCCGCAACCCCGAACCGGGGTCGGCCCCCAGCTCCTCGGCCAGCCGCTGCCGGACGGCGGCGTAGCAGTCCAGCGCCTCCGCGCCACGCCCGGCGGTGTGCAGCGCCCGCATCAGCGCCTCGGTCAGAGGCTCCACCAGCGGATACTCGCCCAGCAGCTCGGTCAGCGGGCCGATCGAAGCAACGGGATCACCGACGCGCGACTCCATATGGGCCCACCCGACGACAGCGTCCACGCGCTGCCGCCGCCATGCCTCGCGTACACGCGCCGCCCATTGCCCGCCGAGCCCGGCCAGTGGTTCCCCGCGCCACAGTCCGAGCGCCTCGCGCAGCAGCGCCGCCCGTGCCTCATCAGTCCGCCCCGCTTCCCGGGCTTGGCCGACCAACTGCCGGAACCGGTGTACGTCCACCTGGTCCGGGCGTGCCTCCAGAACGTACCCGCTCGAACGGCGCACCAGGCGTAACCCGGGATCCCCTTCGTCTCCGCTCTGCTCGCACACCCGGCGGAGCCGGGCGATATGGGCATGCAGCGCGCGCCGCGCCCCGTCCGGCGGATCCGCGTCCCAGACCCGTTTGATCAGTACGTCGGCCGCGACGGGCCGGCCGGTGTCCACCGCCAGCGCTGCGAGCACGGACCGGCGCTGTGGTGGCCCGATCTCCGTTGTCCGGCCCCGTACCGACAGCTCCACCGGACCAAGAAGCCGCAACTCCATCATGATGTATGCACCCCCGTGCAGATCTGCTTCACAATTCGCGCACACTCTCACGCTGGGCGACAACCTATCGACAACGTCCTGACCCACACGCGGACTTCAGTCTGGTGAGGCGGAAACGGCGTCCACGCACGGGCGGCGCTCCGCACACGGGGAGCGGCGGCGTGAGGCGTCGGGGGAGTCGTACGAAGCGGGCGGTCCGCCTGCTGGGGGCCATGAACGGATCTTCGAGCCGGCCGCGCGATCGCGGCCCGGGCCGGCTTTGCGTCCTTCCGGGCTGTCGTCCACGGCCCGACCGTCGGTTCGGGGCGCTCACCTGCCCCCGGCAGCGGTACCGCTGCCGGGGCATCGACCTACGGGGGCATCCGCCAGATGGCTGGGACGACAAGGCCAATGGGCACAAGGCCAATCGGCACAAGGCCGGTGGGCGCCGAGACAGCGCTGATGACCGCCGCGATGGCGCGGACAACTCCAGGAGGGCGGCAGGCATGAGCTCTGGCGGTACGACGGACGCGACGGCAGCGGGCTCGGTGATCTCCTTGCCGCAAGGAGGCGGCGCGGTGAGCGGCCTGGGGGAGAAGTTCACCCCCGACCTGTTCACGGGGACGGGGAACATGTCAGTGCCGTTGGCGGTGCCCGCAGGGCGCCAGGGAGCAACACCCACGCTGTCCCTCGGGTACAGCACCGGCGGCGGTAACGGACCGTTCGGCCTCGGTTGGCAGTTGAGCCTGCCCGGGGTGTCGCGGAAGACGTCGCACGGGGTTCCGAGGTACGTCGACGCCCCCGGCGAGGGTGGCGACCCGGCAGACGTGTTCGTGCTGGCGGGCGCCGAGGATCTGGTGCCGGTCGCCGGCAGCTACCCGGGCCGGGTGCGGTACCGGCCTCGTACCGAGGGACTGTTCGCCCGGATCGAGCACGTCAGGGACGCGACGGGGGACTACTGGGAGGTCCGGAGCAAGGACGGCTCGCTCACCAGGTACGGGACGCCGCGCCCCGCGGAAGCGCCGGAGACCTGGAAGGACCCCGCGGTGATCGCCGACCCGGGGGATGCGAGCCGGGTGTTCGGCTGGCGGGTGACCGAGACCGTCGACGCGCTCGGCAACCTGGTCAGGTACACCTACCGTCCGGACGCGGGCACTGGGCAGAGACGGTTCTGGGCCCAGCCGCTGCTCGCGCGGGTTGCCTATGCCGACTACGGCGACCGTGCCGAACCGGCGTTCCTGGTCAGCGTCGACTTCGCGTACACATCGCGCCCTGACCCGTTCTCCGACTACCGGGCGGGATTCGAGGTGAGGACGTCGTTGCGCTGCGACACGATCCGGGTGACGACGCATGCCGCGGACGGAGTGGCGCGGATGGCGCGTGAGTACCGGCTCGCGTACGAGCAAGCCGCGTTCAACGGGGTGTCGCTGCTCGCGAGCGTGACCGCGGTCGGCATCGACGAGTCGGTCACGGCCTCGGGCAGCGGCAGCCCGAGTGACGGGCCGGCGGAACCGGCAGCTGTGCCGGGGCCGGGCGAGGGACCCGGTGGCGTTCCCGGATCCGCTCCGCGGTCGGCGACGGCCGTCACAGCTCCCGCAGAAGAACCGCTGCCGGCGTTGGTGTTCGGGTACTCGGCCTTTGATCCGGGCGGGCGCAGATTCTCCCCGGTGACCGGAACCGGCTTCCCGGCCACCGCGTTGAACAGCCCGACGCTCGCCCTGGTGGACCTGCACGGCGCCGGCCTGCCCGACATCGTGGAACTCGGCGCGGCTGCGCGAGTGTGGCGCAATATGGGCGGCGGACGGTTCCAATTGCCCCGCTCGATGGCCGAGGCGCCCCCGTTCTCGCTCGGCGAGGCGGGCGTGCGATTCCTGGACGCCGACGGCGACGGGCGGCCCGACCTGGTCGTGCCGTCGATGGGCAGGACAGGAAAGGACACCGGCCCCGCGGCGGGCTACTTCCCGATGGCCTTCGCGGGTGGGTGGAGCCGCCGCGCCTTCACGGCCTATCCGCAGTCCCCGGGTGTGAGCCTCGCAGACCCGAAGGTGAAGCTGGTCGACCTCGACGGCGACGGGCTGACCGACGTATTACGGTCGGGCACTCGGCTGCAAGCGTGGTTCAACGACCGCGATCCCCGCCTGGCGTGGCGGCGGACCGCGGTGAGCAACGGCAGCGGTCCGCAGGTCGACCTGGCCGATCCGCGGGTGCGGCTGGCCGACATGACCGGCGACGGTCTGCAGGACATCGTGCTGCTGCGCAACGGGAACGTGTCCTACTGGCCGAACCTGGGGCACAACAGGTGGGGGGCGCAGGTATCGATGCGCCACGCGCCGCGCCTGCCCGACGGGTACGACCCGCGCCGTGTGCTGCTGGGCGACGTCGACGGCGACGGCGCCGCCGACCTGCTGTACGTCGACAGTGGTCGGGTGCTGCTGTGGGGCAATCAGTCCGGCAACGGCTGGAGCGAAGCGCCGGTCGTCATCCGCGGCACCCCGGCGGTGGCCGACATCGACGCGCTCGAACTGTCCGACCTGTACGGCACCGGGATGGCCGGGCTGCTGCTGAGCCGGGCGGCGGGCGTCTCCGGCGGGCCCCAGGCGCGATTCCTCGACTTCACCGGCGGAGTCAAGCCGCACCTGCTCACGATGGTGGACAACCGACTCGGCGCCGTCACTCGGGTGACGTACACGCCGTCGACGCAGGAGTACCTGCGCGACACCGCCGATCCGGCCACCCGATGGCGCACCACGCTGCCCTTCCCCGTACAAGTAGTGACGAAGGTCGAGGTCGCCGACCGGATCTCGGGCGGCACGCTGACCACCGAATACCGCTACCGCCACGGCTACTGGGACGGCATCGAGCGTGAGTTCCGCGGGTTCGCGCTGGTCGAGCACCTCGACACGGAGTCGTTCGCCGGGGCGGCGGGCGCAGGCGTGCCGGAGGGCCACTACGCGCCGCCCGTGCTCACCAGAACCTGGTTCCACTCCGGTCCGGTCGCCGCCGACGAGGCCGGGGACTGGACCGAACTCGACCTCAGCCACGAGTACTGGCGAGGCGACGCGCCCATGCTGTCCAGGCCCGCCGGGCAGGTCGCGTTCCTGGCCGGGCTGGAGCGCCGCGCCCGCCGCTCGGCATTGCGCACCCTGCGCGGGCAGGCCCTGCGCACCGAGGTGTACGCGGTGGACGGCAGCGCGCTGTCCGACCGGCCCTACACCGTGACGGAGACGCTGTCGGGCGTGCGGGAGGAGGCGGCGGGCGGCGGGCCCGACCGGGAACGCGTCTTCTTCCCGTTCTCGCTCGGCGGGCGCACGACCCAGTGGGAGCGCGGCCCCGAGCCCATGACTCAGTTCACCTTCCCCGCCGGGCACGACGCGTACGGGTGCGCGACCGGGGAGGTCTCCATCGCTGTGCCGCGCGGCCGCGACCCGCTGGCGGGCGCCGCGCCGGCCACGGTGCCCGAGCCCTACCTGGCCACGTACGCGACCACGGAGTACGCCCGCCGCGACGACGCCGACCACTATCTCGTCGACCGGGTCGCCAGGACATCGAGCTACGAGGTCGTCAACGACGGCGGCCTGCCGGTGCCCGCCCTGCGGGACGCGGTCCTGGCCGGCCCGGTGACAGGGACGGGACTGTCGCTACGGATGATCGGACATACCCGTACGTACTTCGACGGTGACGCGTTCGTCGGGCTGGCCCTCGGCGTGCTGGGTGAGTACGGCCTGCCGGTGCGCACCGAGTCCCTCGCGTTCACCGACGCATTCCTCGATGACCTGTACCGGGCCGGCGACCCGCTCGCGGTCGGCCCGCGGCCGGTCGTCCTGGGCCCCGGGCCGGTGAGCGGGTGGCCGGCGGAATATCCGGCCGAGTTCCGTGCCGCGCTACCGGCCCTGGCCGGGTACCGGCGCTATGCCGTTGGCGACGTGCCCGGATCGCCGGGCGGTTTTTACGTGGTGTCCGGCCGGCACCGCTACGACGTCCATGTCCCGGGCCGGGTGCCGCGCGGCATGCCGGTCGCCACCCTCGATCCGGTCGGCGCGCAGAGCACGATCGACTACGACGAGCACGACCTGCTGGCGGTCCGCACGGTCGACGCCGCGGGCCTGGCGGTCTCGGCGGTCAACGACTACCGGGTTCTGTACCCGCGCGAGGTGACCGACGCCAACGGCAACTCCACCTCGGTGGCCTTCTCCCCGGCCGGGCTGGTCACCGCCCAGTACGTGCGCGGCAAGAACGGCGAGGGCGACCGCGACGCGCCCGGTGTGCGCACGGTCTACGACCTGCACGCGTTCGCCGGGCGCGGCCGGCCGGCCGCGGTGCGCAGCATCCGCCGGGTGCACCACGACACCGAACCCGATGTCGCAGCCGGACAGCGGGACGAGGTGATCGTCTCGGTGGCGTACTCCGACGGTTTCGGCCGGGTGCTGCAGACCCGGTCGCAGGCCGAGGAGACACTCTTCGGCGACCCGGCCTTCGGCGGCAACGCCATCCCGGCCGGCGACCTCACGCCCGTGGGTGACTCGACGGGCCGGACCAGGGCGCCGGACAGCCCGGACAACGTGGTCGTGTCCGGCTGGCAGGTGTACGACAACAAGGGCCGGGCGGTGCGGAAGTACGAGCCGTTCTTCTCCGCCGGGTACGACTACGCGCCGCCGCTCGACGCTCAGCTCGGGCAGAAGATGATCACGTTCTACGACCCGCGCGGACGGGTCGAGCGCACGGTGAACCCGGACGGCAGCGAGCAGCGTGTCGTCTTCGGTATCCCGGCCGACCTGGCGGATCCGGACCACTATCTGCCAACGCCGTGGGAGTCCTGCACCTACGACGCGAACGACAACGCCGGCCGCACCCACCCGGCGCAGGCGCAGCCGTACGCGAGCCACTGGAACACCCCGGCCGGCGTCGAGATCGACGCGCTCGGCCGCGCGGTCACCGCGGTCGACCGCAACGGCCACGCGCCGGCCGACTGGTTCACCACCCGCTCGGCGTACGACATCCAGGGCAACCTGGTGGCGATCACCGACGCGCTGGGCCGCGAGGCGTTCCGGTACTCCTTCGACCTGGCCAAGCGTCGTTGGCGGACAGACAGTATCGACGCCGGCCGCCGCGACACCGTCCCCGATGCCCTGGGGAGCGTCGTCGAGAGCCGCGACAGCAAGGGCGCGCTCATCCTGGGCGCGTTCGACCTGCTGCACCGGCCGACGCGGGTCTGGGCCAGGGACGACGCCGCCGGCCCGGTCACCCTGCGGCAACGCATCGACTACGGCGACGCCGGCACGCCCGCCCAGCGCCCCGTCGAACGGGACGGCGCCCGCACCCGCAACCTGCTCGGCCGGGCGGTCCACCACCGGGACGAAGCCGGGTACGTCGCCACCGTCTCTGTCGACTTCAAGGGCAACGCGGTGCAGAGCACCCGTACGGTGATCGCCGACGCGCCCGTCCTTGCCACCTACGACCGGGCGGCCACCGCCGGCTGGCAGGTGCAGCCGTTCCGGGTCGACTGGACGCCCGGCCCCGGCCAGACCCAGGCCCAGCGCGACGCGCAACTGCTGGAGCCGGCCCCCTACGCCACGTCCGCCCAGTACGACGCCCTGAACCGGGTCAAGAGGCGCTTCCTGCCCACCGACGTGGAGGGCAAGCGGCACGTGCTCTACCACACGTACAACCGCGCGGGCGCGCTGGAGCAGGTGCAGCTCGACGGCACCGTGCACGTCAAGCGCATCGCCTACGACGCCAAGGGCCAACGATCGCTGATCGCCTACGGCAACGGCGTGATGACCCGCTATGCCTACGACCCGCACACGCTCCGACTGGTCCGGCTGCGCAGCGAGCACTACAGCCAGGTCGACGCGACGACATACCGGCCGACGGGACCCGCTCTGCAGGACCACGGCTATGACTACGACCTGTCCGGCAACCTCATCACCCTGCGCGACCGCACACCCGGCAGCGGCATTCCCAACAACCCCGAAGCACTGACCAGCGCCCACCCTCCGCTGCGCGCCCTGCTCGGCAGCGGCGACGCGCTCAACAGGCGCTTCTCCTACGACCCCACCTACCGGCTGCTGTCGGCGACCGGCCGCGAGCACTCCGCACCACCGCCGGGTGACCCATGGCCGGACACGCCGCGCGGCGCCGACGTGACCAAGGCCCAGACGTACACCGAGTCCTACATCTACGATCCGGCAGGCAACATCCTCACCCTGGCCCACGCGGCGACCGGCGGCTTCAACCGCACCTTCACCCTCGCACCGGGCAGCAACCGGCTCCAGCGCATGGACCTTGGGGACAGTTCCTACGCCTACATGTACGACGCCAACGGCAATGTGCTGTCCGAGACCACATCCAGGCACTTCTCGTGGGACCACGCCGACCGGCTGAACACGTTCGCGACCCAGACCAGTGGCGCCGAGCCTTCCGTGCACGCCCAGTATCTGTACGACGCGGCGGGCCGGCGGGTGAAGAAACTCGTCCGGCGGCAGGGCGGAGCCGTCGAGGTCACCCACTACGCCGACGGGATGTTCGAGCACCACCGCTGGGCCGGCTCGCAGAGCGGACAGAACAACCACATCCACGTCATGGACGACCGCCGGCGCGTCGCTCTGGTGCGCATCGGTCCTGCGTACCCCGCCGACCAGGGCCCCGCGATCGCCTATCACCTCCCCGACCACCTCGGCAGCAGTACCGCCGTCCTCGACGGCACCGGCACCCTCACCAACCGTGAGGAGTACACCCCTTACGGCGAGACCAGCTTCGGCAGCCACACGCGCAAGCGCTACCGCTTCACGGGAATGGAACGCGACGAAGAAAGCGGGCTGGCGTGCCACGGCCTGCGGTACTACCTGTCCTGGGTGGCGCGCTGGGCCTCGTCCGACCCCACGGGCCCGGCGGGCGGAATCAATCAGTACCAGATGTGTGGCGGCAACCCGATGAATCGAACCGACACCGAAGGTACCGACTGGGAATTCACGTGGGACCCACGTGAATGGGCGCCGCTCGAATTCGCGAAGGAGGAAATAGCCCCGAGAGTGGAGGGCGGCCTCAAGGTCGCGGCCGGTGCCGGGGCGTTCGTCGCGGGAGCCGCGCTGTGTGAGACGGGAATCGGCTGCCTCGCGGGTGGACCGCTGATGCTCATGGGTGCCGATGTGGCTGGGTCGGGTGCGGTTCAGGCGTTTCGTGGCAGCCCGGCGCCGACTGCGCTCGGCCAGGTGGCCGGGCCCTCCGTGCAGCGGCTGGAGGAGGATTTCGTGATGGCTGCCGGCGTCGCGCATGCGGCTGCGCAGGGCTATGCGATGTGGCAGACCGGCAGGCCGCTGGGGGCCACATACGGGCCGCCTGCGCCAGGCGCCGGGACGAGGAGCACGGGAACAGGGGGCAAGCCGCCGGCCGAGCCGACGATCCTCAATTCCAAGCCGAGTGCGCCCGTTGGTCCGGCCCATGGTGCGGCCCCGGCACCGCCTCCCACTCCGAACGCCGCTGCTACTGGTAACTGGAAGTTGTCGGACGTCATGGCCGCGTCCCGATACAAGCCGACGCAGAAGGCTGTCTACAAGGAAACCGTCGAAGAAATGGCACAGAAGATGAAGACCGGGACCTTCGAATGGCCGACCTCTCCGACAGATATCGTCCGCGTCGATGCCCGCGGAAAGATCACACAAGGACATCACAGAATCGTCGCGGCGGAAATGGCAGGCAAGCCGATTCCCAAGGGCGCCATCGACGTGAGCCCGAAAGTAGACACCATCACGGACTCGCGGCCGTGGGCGAACGTCGCCGTCAAGCCAGGGAAGAAGCCGTGACGCCTCCCGCCGTGGTCCGCGATGCCACACGTCGACGGCTCACCGCAAAGGGCTATGTCATCGATGAGGAAGGCAGAAAACCGTGAGTGTTACCGTACAGATCAATTCACCGACCGCGAATGCGGTGATGGGTCGCACGGCCACCGTGACCGCCCAGGTGAACGGCCTCGTCGCGCAGAGCGGTGACCACGACCCGTACGACATTCTCAACACTGTGATGGTGTCCGTCGCCGGGCTGCCCGCGGTGCAGGCGAGCAGCGCGGGCGGGGCATGGACGGCCCAGGTGCCGCTGCCGGCATCCGTCGCGCCGGGCACGCAGATCTCGGTCACGGTGACCGCCAATTACCGTGCGATTTCCTTCTACATCCCGTATCCCGAGCAGTACCCCGACCTGTGGTCGGCGAATTCCGCCGCGCTCAGCAGCTCCCGGACCGTCCAGGTGCAGATGGCGTTACCGCCTGCGTTCACCTGGGTGACCCCTGCCGGCGGCAGCACGGTCGACCTGCTGGAGGGGGGCGGACAGGTCAATGTCCAGCTGAACATCACGCGTGCCCAGCGCCTGCCGCTCACGATCGCCATCACACGGGACGGTACGACCACGTCCGCGCCGTTCACCGGCGGCGCCTCGTACCAGGTGCTGGTGAGCCTGCTGCCCATGCCACTCGGGGCACGGTCCATCACCGTCACCTGTAGCGATCCCGACGGCCTCACCGCGACGCAGACCCGCACATTCACCGGCCGGGACGCGGCGCCGCCCAGGTTGCAGGTCGCGGCCACCACAACAGTCGTGGGCGACGCCAACGGTGCCGCGACGGTATCCCTGCAAGGGACGGCGCCCGACGCGCAGAGCGGCATGGTCGGCGGCAGCGCCAAGGTGGAATGGGCGCTGTCCGCCACCGGCACGAGGACGGCGGCGAAGCCGGTGTCCGGCAATGATTTCAGCAACTGGACGGCGGACGTACCTCTGTCCGGGTTCGGCGCGCACACCGTCTACCTGCGAGCGACCGACAACGCGGGCACCACGGCGGCCAAGGACATCCAGGTCACGGTGATCAGCTCGTACGTGCCCACGACGCTGGAAGAACGGCTCAACGAACGCGAATATCTCGCCGCGCTGTTGTCCTTCGCGCACGAGCAGGTCAACGTGCCCGGCCCGCCCGCCGCTCCGCTGGACACCGCGACCCTGGTCGCCGCACTCGGGCAGCCGGTCGACCGGCTCAGCCAGCCGCTGTCGGCAGCGGCCGACCGAGGCACCCGCGAAGTCAACCAGCTGCGGATACCGGTGGAGCTCCTGAGAGCCCGCATCGCGGCCACGAACACCCCCACCGGCCCCGGCGGCAACCTGGAACTGCGGTACCGCACCACGTCCTACGCGTCGCTGCTCGCAGCCGCCGGAACGTCCTATGCGGAACTGCGGCTGGCGCGGGGCACCGACACCGTGACCCGCCAGGCGCTCGCCGCCCGGCTCGGCATCACGCTGTCGGCGACCGCGCCCGACGAGCTGGACCAGCTGCTCATCGACAGCCCCGCCCTCACCGAGACGGCGCTGGAGACACTGTTCGGCCTGCCGTCGACCACCGCTTCCGACCCGCTGCGCGCCCCCGGTGTGCCACTCCTGCTCAGCTGGCGACTGTCCGCCCAGTCACTGGCCTGGGCCGCGCAGGACCAACACCCCAACGCGCCGCGGGCCTTCGGAGTGCTCGCCGACCCCGACGTGATCAACGCCGCCGACGTGATCAGCGGCCCGGTCGGCGATGCCGTCCGCACGCTGCTGACGGACCGGGCTCAGGCACTGACCACGTTCACGGGCACCCTGTCGGCCCTCAGGCCGGGCAAGACCCCGGCGGCCGGGCTGGCGGCGATGCTCGCGCTGGCGCAGCCCGGCCTCGATCTCGCGGCTCTCGCGGCCAAGGACGCACAAGGCATCGACATCAGCGGCACCCTCACCGCGCAGGGCCTGACCCGCGCCGGCTTCGTCCACCTCAGGAAGCTGAGCGCCCTGGCAGGCACCGGGACCGTCACCACCGCCGAGTGGGACGACGGCCTGGCCGTACTCACCGCTGCGCACAAGCGGCGGAACCTGTACCCCTCCTGGCGGGCGGCCGAGTCGGGCTTCGTACTCTCGCCGGACTTCTTCGTCCGTGGCGGTACTGGTCCCACACCCAGCCCGTACCGGGCAGAGGGGGACGCCCGCGCAGAGTGGCAGAGTGTGCTGCGGGCCAGGATCGCTCAGCGCCAGGACCTCATCGACGCCAACGCGCAGGCCGTGGCGGCGACCGAACAGGCCGCTCTGCCCATCCTGCGCGACGCCCTGCTCACCGACCTGGCCACCGACCTGGCCACCGCCACCGGCAGCGTGGGCGAGGCGTTGTCCGCTCGGTACTTCGTCGACATGCTCGCGGGCGGGACACTGCGCACCACCCGCATCAGGCAGGCCGTCGAAAGCGTGCAGTCGCTGCTGTCGGCGAAACGGTCGGGCGAACTCGCCGCGGACCACCCGGCGGCGGGCTGGGCGCTCAAGAACGGCGTCGACACCTTCGCCGCCGCCTGGGCGTGGCTGGGCGAGCAGGGAAGCTGGCAGGCGGCCACCACGGCCTTCCTGTTCCCCGAGCGGCACCTCGACCCCACCCTGCTGGTCCCGAGCACCAAGACCATGACGTCAGGATCGTCACAACTGCCCCTGGACATCCTCTTCGCCCAGATCAGCGCGCCGGGGGCCACGTTCACCGCCGGGACCGCCGTCAAGCTGGCGGCCGAGTACCTGGTGAACAAGAAGATCACGTTCCCCGCGTCGTACACCTATCTCGATCCGCAGCGTACGGACGACCACCAGACCAGGCTCTCGGGGGACCCGAAGCATCCGGACGACCCCAAGCCTCCGGACGAGCCGGTCCGCAAGGAGGTCTTCTGGGTGGTGCCGATGCTGCTTGCCCAGCGCCTGCAGACGGCCGGCGACTACCGGGCCGCGCTCGACTGGTACTGGACCGTCTATTCGTACGACCGCGCCGGCCCGAAGTCCATCTACAGCGGGATCAACAACGAGACGATCTCCAGTCCCGACCTGACCTTCCCGCCGGGCTGGACGGCCGGCCTCGACCCGTTCACGCTGGTGGGCTCGGCGTCGGCCAAGCGTCCGAAGCCTTACACCCGATACACCCTGCTGTCGATCATCAGGTGCCATCTCGACTACGCGGACGCCGAGTTCGCCCGGGAGACCGACGAGTCGGTCGCGCATGCCCGCACCCTGTACGTCACCGCACGCAGGCTGCTCGACTCCCCGGCTCTGGTGCCGCAGAAGCCGACGAACACCGGGGAGCCGGCCCTGCCGATCCCGGAACTTGTCATCCTGCGCACCCGGGTGGACATGCAACTGGCCAAGCTGCGCCAGGGCCGCAACATCGCGGGCATGCCGCGCGCGCAAGGGCTCGCAGCCGCCACGGTCAGCCAGCCGACCCCGTACCGCTTCAAGGTCCTGCTGGAGCGGGCCAAACAGCTCACCGCGCAGGCCGCCCAGATGGAGGCCGGCTACCTCGCCGCCCTGGAGAAGTACGACGAGCGCAACCTGCGCCTCTACGACGCGGTCAAGGCGGTCGACCTCAGCGCGGCGCAGGCCACGGTGGCGGCGAGCCGGGTCGGCGAGGCCAAGGACGCCGCCACGGCGGCGGAGGCCCAGAAGACGAAGGCCGACACGCTGGTCACCACTTACACCGCCGCCATCGAGGCGCCTGCGAACCAGTACGAGCGGGACCTGCTGGACAGCTATGCCGACATGCGCGACATCAGAGACCACATCTCCGAGACCGATGCGACGATCGGTGTCCTCCAGGCGGCCTCTCAGGCAGCCAACTCGTGGGACGCGCTCTTCTCCTTCGGGATGAGGCAGGGGCTGGCCCTTGGGATCTCCACGGCCACCGTGACCAAAGCCGTCTTCCAACACCAGCAGAACGACCTCGAAGCGCAGATGCAGGCCAACCAGTTGCGGGCCGGCGTCGAGCAGCGCAAGGACGAGTGGCGGCGCCAGGTGGTTGCCGCCCAGCAGGACGTACAGATCGCCGGGGCACAGATCATCGTGGCCAAGGACCAGGTCACGATCGCCCTGGGGGAACAGGCCGTCGCGGCGCTGCAGCACGACCAGGCGATGGGCACCCTGACGTTCCTCAACGGACAATTCACCAACGCCGACCTGTACCTGTGGATGAGCAACACGCTGGGCGGGGTGTACCGGTACTTCCTGCAGCAGGCCACCGCGACCGCCCGGCAGGCGCAGGCCCAGCTGGCGTTCGAACGGGCGGAGCCGGCCCGGGTCCTGATCCGTCAGGACTACACGCAGTCGCCCGCCGAACTCACCACCAACGCGGGACCCAGCCGCCAGGGCCTGACCGGCGCCGAGCAGCTCAGCGAGGACCTCACTCGCCTCGACGAGTACGCCTTCACCTCGGCCCGGCGGCGGTTGAACCTGACGCAGACGCTCTCGCTGGCCCGGCTCATGCCGGTGGAGTTCCAGGAGTTCCGGCGCACCGGAACGCTCGCGTTCACCACGCCCACGTCCCTGTTCGACGCCGACTTCCCGGGGCACTACCTGCGGCTGATCCGCCAGGTGCGGGCCAGCCTGGTGGCCCTCGTCCCGCCCGACCGCGGAATCCGGGCCACGCTGTACTCCAACGGGATCTCCCGGGTGACCACAGGAGGCGACGGCACCTTCCAGGATGTCGTGGTACGCAGCGACCCCGGTATCGTCGCCCTGACGTCGCCGGTCAACGCCAGCGGGGTATTCGAGCTCGACGCCCAGTCGGACATGCTGCTGCCCTTCGAGGGCAGCGGTGTGGACACCAGCTGGGAGTTCCGGTTGCCGCCCGCTGCCAACCCGCTCGACTTCTCCAGCATCGTCGACCTGCTGGTCACGGTCGACTACACCGCCGCGTACGACGACACCTACCGCGACCAGGTGGTCACCAGGCTCAACGCCAACCGGGACCGGGGCGCCGACTGCGTGTTCAGCCTGGCCCGCGACTTCCCCGACCAGTGGTACGACCTCAACAACCCGGCCGACCCAGCGGCCAGGTCGGCGACGCTCGCGCTGCGCGACGTCGACTTTCCGGTCGGGATCGACGACCTCGCCGCCGCGGCCGTTGCCGTTCGCCTGTCGAGCGACGCCACGGTCCCCGAGACCACGATCTCGCTGCGGCATGGTGCTGCCGGGGGCACGGCCACGGCAACCAACGGCATTGCCAGCACCCGGCGTGGCAACGCCACAGCCTGGACGTCGTTCCTCGGTACCAGCCCGGCGGGGGACTGGCAGCTCAGCTTCGGCAGCGAAGCAAGTGCCCTGTTCGATTCCGGCGCACTCGACGACATCCTGCTTGTTCTGAGCTGGACCGGGCAGGGCCCTGCCTGGGCGCGCTAGGCGCGGTTGGCGCGGGAGGGCTACGCCTTATCGGCCGCGACGGCGTCGCGGCGGGTGCGTGGCCGGCCGGCGGGGCCGCGGACCTTGATGCGTTCGATGACGGTGGTGAAGCGGGGACTGTCGGCCGCTTGTCCGGGGGTGAGGACAAACGACAGGGGCCGACACCGGCGGTCCGCGGCGAGGTGGACCTTGGTGGTCGGCCCGCCACGCGAGCGCCCGAGCCGGGCGGCCTTCAGCCGTGCCCGGTGGCGTCGTGGTGCGCACGGGCCACGGTCGAGGAACCCACCGCCTGTGACACCCCACCCCTGAGAAGCACTGGTCCCTGTGAGCAGGGAGTGTCATGAAGACGGTCACTTCTCGGTGAGTTCCTTGAGTGCGATGTTGAGGTTGAGGACGTTCACCCGGGGCTCGCCGATGAAGCCGAGGATCCGGTCGTCGGTGTGGTCCTTGACCAGCTGCTCGACCTGCTGGACGTCGAGGTGGTTCCGCTCGGCGATCCGGTGGACCTGGATCTTGGCGTACTGGGGGGAGATGTGCGGGTCCAGGCCGGAGCCGGAGGAGGTGACGGCCTCGGCCGGGATGTCCTCCGGCTTGACCTTGTAGTCGGCTGTCGAGTTGTCCTTGATGACGGCGTCCCGCGCGGCGAGAACCTGGGCGCAGAGAGTGCCTTCCGCCGCGTCCGTCGGGCAGCGTCCGTTGACCGCGCCGTTGTCACCCGCGAGGTTGGTCGCGCCGGAGAGGATCAGTTTGTACTGGGTGTTGACGCTGTTCGTCCCGAGCCCGTTGGACGGCCGCGGCTGGAACCACTTCAGGTCCGGCTCCGGCGTCTCCTGGCCCTTCTTCAGCGGCAGGTCATAGCGCTGCCCGATGAGTTCGGAGCCGACGACCTTGCCGTCGGACGTGATTTCGGAGCCGTTGGCCTTGTGGTTGAAGAAGGCCTGCGCGACGCCGGTGACGGCGAGTGGATAGATGACGCCGCAGATGACGGTCAGCACAAGCAGGGCGCGGAGCCCGGCCCCGAGGAGCCGTGCGGTGCCGCTGAGAGAGTTGTTCATGACGTCACCCGATGCCAGGAATGAGGGAGATGAGCAGGTCGATGAGCTTGATGCCGATGAACGGGGCGATCAGGCCGCCGAGACCGTAGATCCCGAGGTTGCGGCGGAGCATCCTGTCGGCGCTCATCGGCCGGTACCGCACGCCCTTCAGGGCCAGCGGCACCAGGGCGATGATGATCAGCGCGTTGAAAATGACCGCGGACAGGATCGCCGACTCGGGCGAGGCCAGGTTCATGATGTTGAGCTTGTCCAGGCCTGGGTAGACGACGGCGAACATCGCCGGGATGATCGCGAAGTATTTGGCGACGTCGTTGGCGATCGAGAAGGTCGTCAGCGCGCCCCGGGTGATGAGGAGTTGCTTGCCGATCCCGACGATCTCGATGAGCTTGGTGGGGTTGGAGTCCAGGTCCACCATGTTCCCGGCCTCCTTGGCGGCCGAGGTGCCGGTGTTCATGGCCACGCCCACGTCCGCCTGCGCGAGAGCCGGGGCGTCGTTCGTACCGTCGCCTGTCATCGCGACGAGCTTGCCGCCCGCCTGTTCGCGCTTGATGAGCGCCATTTTGTCCTCGGGAGTGGCCTCGGCGAGGAAGTCGTCCACGCCCGCCTCCTCCGCGATGGCACGCGCGGTGAGCGGATTGTCGCCCGTGATCATGACGGTCTTGATGCCCATCCGGCGCAGCTCGTCGAACCGCTCCCGCATGCCGTCCTTGACGACGTCCTTGAGGTGGATGACACCCAGGATCCGGGCGCCCTCGCCGTCCTCGGCGGCGACGAGCAGCGGCGTACCGCCTGCCTGGGAGATGGCGTCTGTGAGGGCCTGAGCGTCGGTGGCGACGGCGCCGCCGCGTTCCTTCACCCAGGCGATGACGGAAGCCGTCGCACCCTTGCGGACCTTGTGACCGTCGACGTCGACGCCCGACATGCGGGTCTGCGCGGTGAACGGCACCCACTCCGCATGCTCCAACTCCCCTTGGTGGTGCTCGCGAAGCCCGTACTTCTCCTTCGCCAGTACGACGATGGAGCGGCCCTCGGGGGTCTCGTCGGCGAGCGAGGAGAGCTGGGCGGCGTCCGCCAGCTCGGCCTCCGTCGTGCCCTTGACGGGTACGAACTCGGCGGCCTGGCGGTTGCCCAGGGTGATGGTGCCGGTCTTGTCGAGCAGCAGCGTCGACACATCGCCCGCCGCCTCGACCGCGCGGCCCGACATTGCCAGTACGTTGCGCTGCACCAGCCGGTCCATGCCCGCGATGCCGATCGCGGACAGGAGCGCGCCGATGGTGGTGGGGATCAGACAGACCAGCAGAGCGGTCAGCACGATCATTGACTGCTTGGCGCCCGCGTAGATCGCGAACGGCTGCAGGGTGACGACCGCGAGCAGGAAGACGATCGTCAGCGAGGCCAGCAGGATGTTGAGCGCGATCTCGTTCGGGGTCTTCTGCCGGGACGCGCCCTCCACCAGGTTGATCATCCGGTCGATGAAGGTCTCCCCGGGCTTCGTCGTGATCTTGATGACGATCCGGTCGGACAGCACCTTTGTACCGCCCGTGACCGCGCTGCGGTCACCGCCGGACTCGCGGATGACCGGAGCGGACTCCCCTGTGATGGCCGACTCGTCGACACTCGCCACACCCGCCACGACGTCTCCGTCGCCGGGGATGATGTCGCCTGCCTCGCAGACGACCAGGTCTCCGATGCGCAGGTCGGCGCCGGGCACCTGCTCCTCGGTCGCACTGTCCTTGGTCAGGCGCCGTGCGACGGTGTCGGTCTTGGCCTTGCGCAGGGTGTCGGCCTGCGCCTTGCCGCGGCCCTCGGCCACCGCCTCCGCCAGGTTGGCGAAGATCGTGGTCAGCCAGAGCCAGGCCGTGATCGCCCAGCCGAACCAGTCGCCCGGGTCCTTCAGCGCCAGCAGAGTGGTGACCACCGAACCGACCAGCACCACGAACATCACGGGCGACTTGACCATCACCCGCGGGTCGAGCTTGCGGACGGCGTCCGGGAAGGACGTGAGTAGCTGTTTGGGGTCGAACAGACCCCCGCCGACCCGTCCGGGCTCGGTCTTGCGATCGGTCGGCACGTCGGAGTGCGGCGCCTGGGTCGGAGTGACTGTGGACATGGAGTCCTCTTGCTTTTCTGTACGAGTGGTCATGACGCCAGCCCCTCGGCCAGCGGTCCCAGCGCGAGAGCCGGGAAGTAGGTCAGACCAGTGATGATCACGATCGTGCCGACCAGCAGCCCGGTGAACAGCGGCTTCTCGGTACGCAGGGTGCCCGCGGTCTGAGGGACCGGCTTCTGCTCGGCCAGCGAGCCGGCCAGCGCCAGGACGAACACCATCGGCAGGAACCTGCCGAGCAGCATCACGAGACCGATGGTGGTGTTGAACCACTGCGTGTCCGCGTTCAGACCCGCGAAGGCCGAGCCGTTGTTGTTGGCGCCCGAAGTGAACGCGTAGAGGATCTCGGAGAAACCGTGCGCACCGGAGTTGGTCATCGAGTTCACCGGGGTCGGCAGGGCCATCGACGCGGCGGTGAAGCACAGTGCGAGCGCCGGGGTGATGAGGATGTAGCAGGCCGCGAGCTTGATCTCGCGGGTGCCGATCTTCTTGCCGAGGTACTCGGGCGTACGGCCCACCATCAGGCCCGCGATGAACACCGCGATGATCGCCATGATCAGCATGCCGTAGAGCCCGGAGCCCACACCACCAGGAGCGATCTCACCCAGCTGCATGCCCAGCAGGTCGATGCCGCCGCCCAGTCCGGTGTTCGACGACTGGGACGCGTTGACCGCGCCCGTCGACGTCAGTGTGGTGGAGACCGAGAAGATCGCCGAGGCGGCGATGCCGAAGCGGGTCTCCTTGCCCTCCATCGCACCGCCCGCGACCTCGAACGCCGGACCGTGGTGCGCGAACTCGGTCCACATCATGAGCAGGACGAAGCCCACCCAAATGGTGGCCATCGTGGCGAGGATCGCGTAGCCCTGCCTGATCGAGCCGACCATCCTGCCGAAGGTGCGGGTCAGCGCGAACGGAATCAGCAGAATCAGGAAGATCTCGAAGAGATTCGAGAACGGGTTGGGGTTCTCGAAGGGGTGGGCCGAGTTGGCGTTGAAGTAACCGCCGCCGTTCGTGCCCACTTCCTTGATGGCCTCCTGGGAGGCCACCGCGCCGCCGTTCCACTGCTGCGAGCCGCCCATGAACTGCCCCACCGAGTGGATGCCGGAGAAGTTCTGGATGGCTCCGGCCGCGACCAGCACGATCGCGCCGATGACGGAGATCGGGATCAGGACGCGTACGACACCACGCACCAGGTCGGCCCAGAAGTTGCCCAGTTCACCGGTGCGGGACCGGGCGAAGCCGCGTACGAGAGCGACCGCGACCGCGATGCCGACGGCGGCGGAGACGAAGTTCTGCACCGCCAGGCCGCCGGTCTGCACGACGTGGCCCATGGCCTGCTCGCCGTAGTACGACTGCCAGTTGGTGTTCGACACGAATGAGGCGGCGGTGTTGAATGCCTGGTCCGGGTCGATGGAGGCGAAGCCCAGCGAGCCGGGCAGGCCGCCCTGGATCCGCTGGAGCGCGTAGAGGAAGAGGACACTGACGGCGGAGAAGGCCAGGACACCGCGCAGATAGGCGGGCCAGCGCATCTCGGCGCCGGGATTGGCGCCAATCGCCTTGTAGATCCACTTCTCGACACGCAGATGCTTCGTGGAGCTGTAGACGCGGGCCATGTAGTCGCCCAGCGGGCGGTATGCGAGAGCCAGCGCCGCGATGAGCGCGAGCAGTTGGAGCACACCGGCGAGGAACGGAGTCATCGGGGGCTCAGAACCTCTCCGGGTGCACAAGGGCGAGGACGAGGTAACCCAGCAGGGCGACGGCCACGACGAGACCGATGATGTTCTCGGCAGTCACAGCTTTGCCACCCCCTTGGCGATGAAAGCCACCAACGCGAAGACCGCGATCGTGGTGACGACGAAGGCCACGTCGGCCATCGTGAGCTCCTGGAAGAGGTTCGGAAATGTGCGGGCATCTGGAGGAAAGCCTGTTTCCGAACCGAAATGGCCGCCGTTGACGGGTCCCTTACGGTCATGGGCACGTTCTTGACGACGCTCTTACGGCAGCCGTCTGATCGAGTTCTTCATGCCTCTCAAGGCAGTGCGGTCATGCCTTTGACCAGGTGGGGCGACATACCCTCGCGTCGTGCTCAATGTGACCGGGTACTCAAGCGGCTGGTGATCGGCCGGGCCAGGCGCAGCGAGGAGCTGGGCGAGACGCTGCTGCCCAAGAGCCTGGCCCTGCCGATCTTCGCTTCCGACCCGCTGTCCTCGGTGGCATACGCCACCCAGGAGATCCTGCTGGTGCTCACCTTGGGCGGGTTGGCGTATCTGCATTTCACGCCCTGGATCGCGGCCGCGGTCGTCGCGCTGATGACCGTGGTGGTCCTGTCCTACCGCCAGGTCGTCCACGCCTATCCGAGCGGCGGCGGGCCCTACGAGGTGGCCTCGACGAATCTGGGCCCCTCCGCCGGTCTGGTGGTGGCCGCCGCACTGCTGGTGGACTATGTGATCTGGCAACTCACCTCCTCCGCCCGCGCCGACCACCCGGCCGCCCGCGCCCCCGGCTCCGTACGCCGCGGGGAACCCCTCACCACTCCCAAGAGCCAAGACGCCACCACGCACCGATAGCTCGGTCAGCCGACGCGGGGGTCGTGCCCTCAGATCGCTCCCGCCCGCGCGGCCGCCAGGGCGGCCGTCGCCGCGCGGTCTGCGGCGCCCTCGTCCAGCGGTTCCCCGGTGTTGAGGAGGGCGTAGTAGAGGGGAGCGGAGACCTGGGCGATGACGAGGCGGGGGCTGGTGGCTGGGGGGAGTTCGCCGCGTTCGACAGCGTCGGTGACGCAGCCGCCCCATTCGTCGAGGCGGACGGCGTAGAAGCGGTGCAGGGCCTGGGCGGCCTGCTCGTTGCAGAGGGAGGCGGCGATGAGGGCCTTGAAGAGGCGGCCCTGGCGGGGGTCGGTGAGGGTCTTGACGACCAGGCGGGCGTTCTCCCGGAGGTCTGTGTCCACGCTGCCGGTACGGGCGCGGGGCAGGGATTGCTCGGCCATGTCGTCAAGGAGGTCGGCGGCAAGGGCTCCGGGGGTACCCCAGCGGCGGTAGACGGTGGTCTTGCCGACGCCGGCCGTGCGGGCGATCTCGGCGAGATCCAGGGTCGCGAAGCCGTGTTCGGCCAGGGCGTCGCCTGCGGCCCGGAGGACGGCTTCGCGGACGCGGGCGGTGCGCCCGCCGGGTCGGACGGTGCCGGGCGGAGACGTGACGGGCATGACTTGTTCCTTGTCCAGGGAACTCGAAACGGGACTCTGGTTCCCTCACGGCGGCGGGCGGCGCTACGGTCTCCATCGTAACGGAACGGGGGGACCGTTTGGTGGGTTCCTCCCTCTGGGTGTTACCGCGTCGCTTTCTTCGATGGGGGAGATCTTTGTTCTGGTCGAGGTCGCGGCGTTCCGCGGGCTCGCCGGTCCTGCCTTGAGGCCTCGAAAGCGGTACGTTATTTCGTACCACTTAGTGAAGGCGGTCAGGTCATGTCCATCACTGCGAGCGAGGCCCGCAAGGCTCTCTTTCCGCTGATCAAGCAGGTTAACGAGGATCACGAAGCCGTAGAGATCGTCTCCAAGCATGGGAACGCCGTGCTCATCTCCGCCGACGACTACGCCGCTCTGCGTGAGGGCTCCTATCTTCTGCGCTCGCCGGCGAACGCGCGTCGGTTGCTCAAGGCCTACGAGAATGCCCTGGCCAATACCAACGTCTCGGAGCGCGAGCTGATCGATCCTGACTCGGCAGACGCCGGGACGGGCGCCGCGTGAGGCTCGTCTTTGAAGATCAGGGCTGGGAGGACTACACGTCCTGGCGCAAGAACGATCGCAAGATGCTCGCTCGGATCAACAAGCTCATCGACGACGCCAGGCGTGACCCCTTCTCGGGGATCGGCAAGCCCGAGCCCCTGAAGTACCACTTGCCCGGTGCTTGGTCACGGCGGATCGACGACGAGCAGCGCCTCGTCTACCTGGTCACCGACAGAGAGATCATCATCCTCGCCGCTCGCTACCATTACTGAGGGGAAAGTGAGCACGGGCTGGGCGTGCCCCGACGACCGCGCCGTCCGGCAAAGGAGGGCAGGATGCTGTCGTCCAAGACTTGCTCTCCCCATTCGCACGTTCGCTGCGGTCGCTGCCTCGGGAGTGGACTGCTGAGATTTCCGTGCCGGTGTATGCCAGGTTTCCTCATTCTGCGTCAGATTGATTCAGGTGTCGTAGACCGTGGATCGATGTCCGACGTGAACGACCCACACGATCAGCTCACCGTTGTCGATGGTGTAGACGATGCGATAGTCGCCGATGCGAAGACGGCGGCGCTCAGGCTGTGACACGAGCGCAGTGGTTTTGAAGCCGAGGGGGTCGCTCTCCAGTTCTGTCAGCTTCGTCAGGATCCGGAGGGCCATGTCTCGGGGGATCTTGCGAAGCTCGGCCTGAGCCTCAGGACGAAAGACGGTGCGGTACTCACTCACTGCGGGCCAGCGTCTCCTTCATCACGTCCTCGATCGGGACGCCGGCAGAGCGGTTCGCCATCCGCTCGTCAACGATGCGGTTGATCTCGCGCTCTTCCCACTGCTGGTACTTGCGCAATGTGTCTATGGAGACGACGGCGGCGACCTCTTTACCTCGGCGCGTGATGACTGTGGGCTGGTCGTCGCGCTCGGCACGCTCGACAACCTCTGCCAGGTGGGCTCGGACGTCGCGAATGGACTCTATGGGCATCTCTGTCATGCGCTCAACGGTACCGAGTGTGCCATGTGTACACAACTTTTGTGGCTGTGCCGCTGTGTGGGCTCCGGGTCAGCCTTTCGGCGCTGGGCCGGTGGAGCGGCGGACGATGAGTTCGACGGGGACCATGGGCTCGACCTGCGGCGTGGCCGGGTCGTCGATCTGGGCGAGCAGGAGCTGCAGCGAGCGCCTGCCGATCTCCGCGAAGTCCGTGCGTACGGTGGTCAGCGGCGGAAGCAGATGCGCGGCCTCAGGGATGTCGTCGTAGCCGACGACGCTGACATCATCCGGGACACGGCGTCCCGCTTCGTGGAAGGCGCGCAGTACGCCGAGTGCCATCTGGTCGTTGGAGGCGAATACCGCTGTGACCTCCGGGCGCCGCGCCAGCCGGCAGCCCAGTGCGTATCCGGAGTCGGCGCTCCAGTCGCCGATGAGCGGTTCGGGGACGACCGCGCCGGCTGCCGCAAGGGTTGCCTGCCAGCTCGCCAGCCGTCGGTCGGCGGATGTCCAGCCCGTCGGGCCCGCGATGTGCCAGACGGTGGAGTGGCCGAGCCGCAGAAGGTGCTCGGTGGCCTTGCGGGCTCCGGTCCAGGAGTCCGCGGTGACCAGTGGGGTGCCGTCCTTGAGGTCGTTCTCCAGCACCACCAGGGGAGTGTCGAGACGAGGGTCCGCGAGCGCTCTGCCCACCCACCGCTGCGGGGCGATGGCGATCACACCGTCCGCTCCCTCCGCCGACAGGCGGTCAACGGCGCGTACCACCGTGTCCCGGTCGGCCGTGCCGATGGCAATGGAGCTCACCAGGTAACCGGCAGCCTGGGCAGCGGTGTTGATCGCGGTCAGGACGGAGGCGGGCCCGTAGCGCGCCGCGTCGAAGGAGATCACGCCGAGCATCCTGGTCCTGCCGCTGGCCAGGGAGCGCGCGCTGCGGCTGGGGCGGTAGCCGAGCGAGCGCATGGCGTCCTGAACCGCCTCCCGCGTTTCGGGGCGGACGGCCGGATTGTCGTTCAGTACGCGGGAAACCGTCTGCTTGGAGACACCCGCCAGCCGGGCCACATCGTCCATCACTGGGCGTGATCCCGCGAAGTTGCGTCTGCTGCGCCCCTTGGGAACAGGGGTGTCAGCGGCACTTCGGGTCATGGGGGGTGGTTCCTCGACTCGACTGGACTTGACTCGGCGGTCTGCTTTCCCGCCGGGCAGGACACAGGATAGGCCGGGCTCAGCCCGCCCGCGTCACCCAGGAACGCGTCGTGATCCACTCGGCGCGCGCGACCACGGCCGTTCCGCCTGCGCCGGCCGCCTGCGGCGGCAGGTACACCGGGGCGTCGGCGGACAGGGGAAGCAGCCGCAGGAGCAGACCATGGGCGCGCAGCTCGTCGGCGGGGAGCCGGTCGAGGCCGATGTCCCAGGCGCCGCCCGAGAAGAACTGATCGGCCACGAGCGTGTCTCCCACGTACGCGCGCGCCACGTCGCCGGTCCAGTGGATGCGCAGCAGCGTCCCCGCCGCCGGGCGTACGAGATCGTCCGGTACGTCGACGTGGTACACGGCCGCCGTGGTGTCGAAGTGCTTGTCCGCCGGGACGCTCGCCCGGCCCAGCGGACCCGTCACGGTCCCGGGCGCCGGTCCGGCCGGCCGGACCAGGGTGATCACCGGCAGGGCGGCTTCCTGGGCGCCGGGCCGGGTGCCGGACCCACCGTCGGCCAGGATCGTGTAGCGCGTGAGCACTCCGTCGGCCGTCTCCCGTACGGACGCCCCGGCCACCACCGGGGGCCGCCCGGGAGCGGGCAGGACCGCGAACGACGGCTGCGCGACAGGGCTGTGTACGCGCACCTCCTCGTGGTCGAAGACGACGCCGTCACCGCAGAGAACCAGCCGCTCGGCCCCCCACGCCACGCCCCGGTAGGCGGTACGCGCCGTCGCTGCGTCCAGAACCAGCAGGCCGACCCGCCCACCGTCCGCCGTCTCCACCTCGACCAGGGCGTCGGTGCCGGGGCGCAGCCCGGTGAGCAGGATGCGGCCGGCGACGTGGGTGACGTCTCCGGACGGTGCCGTGACCGATGCCACCGTGGCGGCGTCCAGGGCGAGTTCCGGGGTGATGCCGTCGGTGGCGGCCAGAACCAGGACCGTACGCCCGTCGTCCTCGACGCGGCACACCGGCTGGGCGGTGGCCCAGTCGAGCCGCAGACCGGCGACGTCGAGCCGCAGCGGCCAGCAGAAGTACGCGCCGACCGGGACGCTGACCGGGGTGCTCGGGAATGTCAGGGCGAGGGCTTCGGGGAAGTCGACCGTGAAGGTCGTGTCGGGATGGGGTGGCAGCGGCTCGTGCGGCTGGTGGTTGTTGACGAAGAGGAAGCCCGAGGAGCCGTCGCTGCGTACGGCCCACCGCAGGGTGTCCCGGTCGTGCTGCCCCGCGGGCTGCCGCTCGGAGAGCACCGATTCCATGGGGGCGATCAGATGGCCGAAGTCGGCCAGCAGCAGGTGCTGGAGACGCAGTTCGTGGTACGAGGGCCGGTACTGGCCGTACTCGCCGAGGGGCGCCTGGAAGTCGTACGTGAGGAGAGGGAGGTCGTTCGGGTAGTCCGTGGCATGCGACTCCTGCAGGGTGGTGAGGTCGCCGATCGGGTTCGTGCCGCCGTGGAACATGTAGTAGCCCTGCCAGACCGAACCGCAGCCGATCTTGGTGAGGCCGAGCGCGCCCACGTCGTCCGGCTCGACCCTCGGCCTGCGGTGGTAGGCGACGGCCATGCCGCCGCCCAGTTCGCAGGTCGCCCACGGGAAGCGGTCCGTAGGGGCGGGATCGCCGCTGCGCACGGTCGTCGGCCGCAGGTCGGCGCCGATGCCCTCGTCGTCGCGCTGGTGGGTGAAGAAGAAGTGCTTGCGGCAGGTGTCGGGCCAGCCGCCGTCGGCCTCGGTCCAGAACGTCTCCGGGTAGCCGCCGTACAGCGGCAGCAGCTCGTCGGGCGGCAGCTGGACCCCGCCCCAGGCCGTCGACGTCCACAGTGGTGCGCTCAGGCCGGCCTCCCGCGCCATCCGCTTCAACGTCAGCAGATGTCCCGGCTGGTCGTAGAGCTCGTTCTCGATCTGGATCGCGACGATCGGCCCGCCGTGGGCCCGGTCAAGGCCGCGCAGCTGCTCGGCGATGGCCGCGAACCAGGTGCGTACGGGTGCGAGGTACCCGGGATCGTCGGTACGGGGGGCGCGGGCGCGGGCCGGCAGCCAGTCGGGGAATCCGCCGTTACGTACCTCCGCATGGCACCAGGGGCCGATGCGGGGGATGAAGTCCAGGCCGTGGCGGGCGCACAGCTCGGCGAAGCGCCGCAGGTCGCGGTCGCCGTCGAAGCGGATGCGGCCCTCCACCTCCTCGTGGTGGATCCAGATGAGGTAGCTGGCGACGCAGGTCACGCCGCCCGCCTTCATCTTCAGCAGTTCTTCCTCCCAGTCACGGGCCGGGTAGCGGGTGTAGTGGAACTCGCCGGAGACAGGGAACCAGGGGCGCCCGCCGCGGGTCAGGTAGCGGCTGGTCACCTCGATCGGGTCGGACACTCCCGGAGCGTCGGCGAAGGGCAGGTGGCCGGTCAACGGGGGTGCGGCGGGCGCCGGCACGCGCAGCAGGTGCGTCATCAGGACTTCTCCGGTCCGAGGTCGGCGGTGTCGGTGAGCAGCGCGCGGGTGGCGGTGGTGGCCTGCAGTTCCAGCAGGACCAATTCGTTTGTGCCCGGGTGCAGTACGGGTGCGGGGACGTACAGGGTGTGCTGCGGCCCGCGGTTCCAGTAGCGGCCGAGGTGGAAGCCGTTGATCCATGCCTGGCCCTTGGTCCAGCCGGGGAGGGAGAGGAAGGAGTCGGCCGGGACACCCACCTCGAACGTGCCGTGGTGAAAGGCGGGTACGGCGGCCGTATCGGCGCCGGAGTCGGCGAAGGGCACCGCGCGCAGGTCGTCCAGGGGCAGGGGGTGGCAGTCCCAGCCGTGTAGGACAGTGCCGTTGAAGGTGACCGGGCCGAGCAGGCCCTTGGGTGCGCCGATGCGCGGCCCGTAATTGACCCCGCCCATGTTCTCCACGAGAACCTCCAGCGTGGCACCGGCGCGTGGCACGCGGACCGGCAGGGTCTCGTCGTGGCGTTCGCGTTCGAGTACGCCGACGGGGGCGCCGTCCACGAAGACCTGGGCGCGGTCCCCGACACCGCCCGCGAAGTGCAGCAGGCCGTCAGCCTTTACGGGAACAGTGGTGCGGTAGAGCACGTACCCGGCCCGCTGCCCGAGTTCGTCCATCGTCACCGGGTCGTCGGTGTGCACGGGCGTGGCCAGTGTGCTCACCTGCGGCAGCAGCGGGGCCCGGCGGTCCAACGCGACGGCAGTGTGCGGGAGCCTGGCACCCGGCGCCGGGACCGGCTCCTCGGGGACCGGCGCGTGGCGGGCGATGACCTCGCGGAAGGCGTGGTACTTGGGGCCGGGGTCACCGCTTTCGGTGAGCGGGGCGTCGTAGTCGTACGACGTGACCGTCGGGGAGTACGCGTGGTCGTGGTTGGCGCCGTTGGTGAAGCCGAAGTTGGTCCCGCCGTGGAACATGTAGATGTTGACGGACGCGCCCGCGGCGAGCAGCCGGTCGAGGTCGGCGGCGGCATCGGCGGCGTCCCGCACGTGGTGCGGCTCGCCCCAGTGGTCGAACCAGCCGATCCAGAACTCGGAACACATCAAGGGGCCTTCGGGCTGATGGGCGCGCAGTCGGTCGAGGGATTGCTCGATCTTGCTGCCGAACGTGCCGGTGGCGAGTATGCCGGGCAGGCTTCCGGCGGCCAGGTGCTCCGGGTCGGCCTGGTCGCAGGTGAACAGCAGTTCGTGGACACCGCGTGAGCGCAGTGCCTCTGCCAGGTGTTCCAGGTACGCGGTGTCGTCGCCGTAGGCTCCGTACTCGTTCTCCACCTGTACGGCGATGACGGGACCGCCCGACGCGGCCAGGTGCGGCAGCAGCGGGGGCAGCAGCAGGTCGAGGAAGTCGTCGACGGCCTTCGTGAAGCGGGGGTCGCTGCTCCGCAGCCGGATGTCCGGGTCCGCGGTGAGCCACGAGGGCAGCCCTCCGCCGTCCCACTCGGCGCAGATGTACGGGCCGGGGCGCAGCAGCACGTGGAGCCCCTCGGCGCGGGCCAGACTCAGATAGCGCGGCAGGTCGAGCAGACCGTCGAGGACGAGGGTGCCGGGGTCCGGCTGGTGCAGGTTCCACGGCACATAGGTCTCGACGGTGTTGAGCCCCATCAGCCGGGCCTTGCGCAGCCGGTCGGCCCACTGGTCGGGGTGGACGCGGAAGTAGTGCATCGCGCCGGAGATGATGCGGAACGGCTCGCCGTTGAGCAGGAAACCGTCGGACGTCGTGGTCAGAGCGGACATGCGGTGGCCTTCTTTCACTTCGGGTGGAGTGTTTCTCGCTCAGTGGGTCGTGGTGGCGCGCGTGGCCCGGATCAGCCAGAGCGTGGCGGCCAGGCACAGCGCCGAGATGCCGCACAGCAGGAGCGGGACCGCGCGGATCCCGGACCACTCGATCGCCTTGCCCAGGGCAGGCCCCGCCGCGACACCGCCGACCATGGAGGCGGCGATGACGACGGCTCCGGCCCGCCGGGCCCGGGGGGCCGCCCTGTTCAGCCAGGGCAGCCCGGTGGGGAAGATCGGCGCGATGAACAGGCCGACGCCGGCGTACGCGTAAGGAGCCAGCCCAGGCACTGAGGCCAGCAGCAGGCAGACCGTCATGCCCGCGCACGAGACGGTGATGATGGACTGGGCCGAGAAGCGCAGCGCGATCGGTGCGGCCAGGAACCGGCCGACGGTCATCATCAGCCAGTACACCGAGGTGGCGGTGGCGGCGACGCCCGCGCCGTAGCCGACCGTCTCCAGGTGAGTGGGTTCCCAGCCGCCGACGCCGGCCTCGATGCCCACGTGCAGGACGTAGAGCGCGACGAACATGGCGAGCACCGAGCCCAGGCTGCGGCCGAGTACCAGCCCGCGACCGGACTCCGCCCGGGTCGCGTCGGCCGGCTCCGGTGCCCGGTCCCGTACGCCTCTCAGGCACAGCAGCAGCGGCAGGTTGACGAGCGCGAAACCAAGAAAGATCGCCGGGTAGTGATCGGAGCCGACCACGCCGATCAGTGCCGGGCCGAGGATCGCGCCCACCCCGAAGTGCGCGTTCAGGATGTTGAGCATGGCGGCCGAACGGCGGCCGAAGCCGATGGCGAACAACTGGTTGAGGCCGTAGTCGATGCCGCCGAAGCCAAGACCGGCGAGCAGTGCCATGGCCAGGCCGATGGGCCAGTTCGGTGCCAGCGCGAAGCCCGCGGCGCCGACGGCCATCAGCAGATACGAGCTGCCGAGGAGCTGCCGGTTGCCGATCCGGCCGTAGAGCCGGTCGAAGAGCAGCACACCGCCGACCCCGCCGACGAAATGGGCGCTCAGCCCGAGGCCGGCCGCGGAGGGGGAGAGCACGAACTCGTCCCGGAAGGCCGGGATCGCCGGCCCGTACAGGGCCTGGAGCGCGCCGATGAGGACGAAGCCCACACAGGAGGCGACCACGGCGGCCGGGCTGAAGACGGGGGTGTGCGGTGCCGCCTGGACACTGGCGACGCCCTGCGCGGTCGGACGTTCGGTCACGCGGACTCCAGACGACGGACTCATGCTCCGGAGCGGAAGCGCTGATGATGTTACCGGTAACATCATTGACGTCAAGATCCCCTGCGATCTCTGTTTCAGAGGGCTTGAGCGGGCGGCGTGCGGAGTTCCGTCGGCCCGCGGACGGCCGGTAGGTCAGCGCGCCCGGCGCACCGTCAGCTCCCGCACCCCCGCCGCGTTCTCCGCGTCCTTCGAGCGCACCGTCAGCCGGATGTGCCGCGCCACCGCCCCCGGCCGGTACGGCGCCCAGTGCGCCGCGTTCTTCGACGTCTGCACCGTGTACGAGAGGGGCCTGACCTCCGTCCACCTCGGCGTCACCGCCGAGATCGCCGTCGCCCTGCCCAGGTCCGCCGTCAGTGTCCCGGTCCCGCCTGCGGGCACCCATGGCGTCGCCGAGCTGCCGTCGACCGCCGCCCCCGCGTACAGCCCCGGTTCCTCCGACGAGGCGGTCGTCCGCGCGCACCGCGCCGCGTTGTCCGTCCGGGCCAGGTCCGGGCGGCGCGTGGCCAGCGTGACCGTGTCCTCCAGACGGATCCGGCCCGCCGCCGGAGTGGTCAGCGTGAACGGCTCGCCCGACGTCAGCCGTACCGTCGTCTCCCGCGCGCCGATGGCGATGTCGTACGTACGCCCCTGCCAGCGCAGCCCGCGCAGCGTCACACCGCGCCCCAGCTGCGGCGGCAGCATCGGATCGAGCCGTACGCCGTCCTCCCGCAGCCGCAGACCCGTCAGCCCGTGCGTGAAGACCTGGAGGAATCCGCCCTTCCCGGTGAGGAAGTCCTGCGCGGGCGAGCCCGCCAGCGGATCGTCCGCGCCCGCCTTGTCGCCGCGCGCCTCCGCGAAGGAGGCGAAGGGACCGCGTACGAACGGGCGGATCGCGCGCTGGAGATACGTGTACGTCGAGCAGCCCGGCGCGCCGGTCGCGGCGGCGTCGACGGCGTGCACCGAGTCCGTCATCGCCGGGCCGTCCGGATCGGTGCGCTCCGCGTAGTACTCAAGGGTCGCGGCGTCCGCGCCCGGCTCCATGGGCCACTCCAGCGGGTACTGCAGCAGGACCGTGTCCGCCTGTTTGATGCGTGAGCCGGTGTAACCCGCGTACTGGAGGTAGACCTTCCGCTTCGGGTCGTACGGGACGCGCAGGCCGTCCGCGGTCTTCCGCCACTGTGCCGGGGCGCTCCTGCCCAGCAGTTCGGCGGCGCGGGCCGCGTGGCGCAGGGCGGTGGCCGCCACCGCGTTGGTGAACACCGCGTCGGTGACGCCATTGCTGTACTCGTCGGGGCCCGCCACCTCCTTGATGGAGTAGCTGCCGTCCGTGTTGGCCGTGACGCGCGAGGCCCAGTAGTCGGCGATGCCCTTCAGCAGCGGCCAGCCGCGCTCCCGCAGCCAGTCGCGGTCGCCGGTGGCCAGGTAGTACTGCCAGGCGGCGAGCGCGATATCGCCCTGGAGGTGGTTCTGGGTGACGCAGTGCGGCGGGTTCCAGCTGTGGCACTCGGACCACAGCCTGGCCTCCGAACCGCTCGTCCAGGGGTAGAAGAGCCCCTTGAAGCCGAGCTTGGCGGCGTTCTCGGCGGCCCCCTCGCGGGTGCGGTAGCGGTACTCGACGACGGAGCGCGCCAGTTCGGGACGGGTGGCCAGCAGCCCGGGGTACATAAACGTATCGGCGTCCCAGAAGATGAGCCCCCCGTAGTTGTCGCTGGTCAGGCCGGTGGGGGCGAGGCTGTCGGCGGCGCCCCGGCGGCTGCTCGCCAGCAGTCCGTACTGCGCCGAGCGCAGCCAGGACTGCAGCTGTGGCTGACCGGGGGTCGTGACGTCCGCGGCCCACAGGGGCGCCCACGCCGCGGAGTTGGCGTCCAGCAGCGCCCGCCAGCCGCGGTCGGCGGCGCGCCGGGACGCGGCCCGGGCGGAGGCCAGCGGCTCGCGCGAGGTGAGTGCGGTGTCCACGCCGACGTACTTCACGTACTCGTACGTGGCATCGGTCCGCTCTCGCCTGAGCGTCGTGGCGATAGCGCCCTCCGTCCCCGTGCCGTCGGTACGGAAGGTGGACTCACCCGTACGGGCGATACGGCGCGCGCCGGTCCAGTCGAGGCGGTCGGTGACGGCCGGTTCGGCATCGCCGTGCGGGGTGACGCGCAGCCGTACGGCCCCGGTGTGCGGGTCGGAGCGGTCGGTGACGACCTCGTACGTCAGGTCGGCGGCGCGCCCGTCGGCCCTCGTCCAGGTCAGGGACGTACGCACCAGACCGCAGCGCAGGAAGACGGTCTGGCGGTAGTCGGAGACGCGCGAACCGGGCCCGAAGGTCTCGTCGCCCATGCGCACATCGAGCGTGGTCCAGTTCGGCAGCGCGGCGAGGACCTGGTGGTCCGCGGTGGTCTGCGGGTTGTGGGCGTACAGACCGGAGACGAAGGCCCCGTCGTAGCGCGGTGTGAAGAGCGGCCAGCCGGTCTTGGCCGGGCTCTCCGCGTAACCGGCGCCGGTCGGCGGAACGCGGACGCCGAGGTAGCCGTTGGCGGTGTACGCGTGGTGGTCGCCGGTCGCGGCGATGCTGGTGGAGGTGGGGGCCCAGGCGGGATCGGTCTCCCGGTCGCAGGACGTGGGCGAAGTCTCCGCGTACGAAGTCTCGGTGTGCGGAGTTTCCGGGGTCGGAGTCTCCGCGGACGAGGAGCTGGGGACGGCTGCCGCGATCAGGGCACTCGCGACCAGTGGCGCGAGGAGAGGCATGCGCGAGAGGCTCATCGCAGGACCCTATTGATCCGCCCGTGCCGTGTGGTGCGGGACACGCGGTGAAGAGGTGAAGGCTGACAGTGACGATGAGGAGAGGTTATGTCGTACCCCGACCCGAAATATCTGGACGGCGAAGGTGAGATCACGGCGGAGTTCCGGCCGGCGGACACCCCCGCTCAGCTGGAGGGCAAGAACGGGTCCCGTACGCACTATCTGGCCACCGGCGCCGCCACGGGCGGGGAGTTCGGGCTCTACCGGATGGACATGGCGCCGAAGGCGGGCGGACCGAAGACGCATTTCCATAAAGCGATCTCGGAGTCGTTCTTCATCATCGAGGGAACGGTGCGGCTCTACAACGGCGAGAGCTGGATCGACGGGACGGCGGGGGACTTCCTGTACGTGCCCCAAGGCGGGCTGCACGCCTTCCGCAATGACTCGGACGCGCTCGCGTCGATGCTGATCCTGTTCACACCGGGCGCGCCGCGCGAGGAGTACTTCGAGAAGGTCGCCGAGGTCCACACCGAGTGGTCGCCGGACAAGCAGGCGGAGTTCTACATCAAGCACGACACCTACTGGACGACGGACTGACGGACTGACGGGCTAGGGGGCCAGTCCGGTCTTGAGGCCCGCGCCGCAGAGCGGGACGACCGCCGTACGGTCCCGGTACCGGTCGCTGTCACTCCACGCGCTCGCCGCCGCCCAGCAGGCCACCCCCGTCGACTCGACGTAGAGCCCGCGGGCGGCCAGATCCCGCTGTGCCGCCCGGATCTGGTCCTCCGTCACCGTCTGGAAGGTCCCGCCCCACTCCCGTACGGCGCGCAGGATCTGGCGGGCGCGCGGTGGGCGCGGGATGGCGATGCCCTCGGCGAGCGTGGGCGCCGCCTGACCGGGAGTCTCGGGGAGCAGATCGTCGGCCCCGGCGTGGAACGCCGTGGCCAGCGGCGACACCGCCCGCGCCTGCACCGCGATCAGGGCGGGGCGTTCGTCGATCAGGTGGTGGGCGTGGAGTTCGGCGAGGGCGAGCGCCGCGCCGAGGAGCAGGGTGCCGTTGCCCACGGGCACGACGATCGCCTCGGGGAGCCGGCCGCCGAAGTCCTCCCACAACTCGTAGACGTAGGTCTTCGTGCCATGAAGGAAGTACGGGTTGTAGACGTGGCTCGCGTAGAAGGTGCCCGGGGTGTCGGCGGCGGCGCGGGCGGCCGCGGCGGTGGCCTCGCGGTCGCCCGGGACGAGTTCGAGGCGCGCGCCGTGCGCCCGGATCTGCTCCACCTTCTTGGCGGAGGTGGCCTCGGGGACGTACACCGTGCAGTCCAGGCCCGCCCGCGCGCAGTACGCCGCGACAGCCGTGCCCGCGTTGCCGCTGCTGTCGGCGATCACGCGCTGGGGCGCGAGCCTGCGGGCGAGTTCCGCCAGCAGCACCGCGCCGCGGTCCTTGAAGGAGAGCGTCGGCATCAGGAAGTCGAGCTTGGCGGAGACGGTGGGGGTGAGCGGGACGAGCGGGGTGCGGCCCTCGCCGAGGGAGACGGCGGGGGCGGCCAGCGGCAGCGCCTCCTCGTACCGCCACAGGGAGTTGACGCGGCCCGAAAGAGCCTTGCGGTCGACGGGCAGGGCGGCGAAGTCGAGATCCCAGGGGCCGCGGCAGTCGGGGCAGCACCAGGCGGGCGGGCCCGCGAGCGAGCGGGCGGATGTTTCAACGGGAGAGCCGGTGCCGCAGTCGGGACAGCGATAGGAGATCATGGCTCGCCAGCATGGCAGTTGTGTGGAGCATGCGTTACGTCACTTTCCCGCTCTCTTGTGCGGTTCCTGTGGATCCGCCAATCTTTCGCTCGGCAGGTAAGACACAGACGGCGCGAAGTTCTGCACCACGCTTCATTGTCATGCTCCTGTCCCACCCACAGCAGCGCACCACCTATGAGGAGGACCCCTCACATGACTGTGACGCGCAACTCGCGGCGAAGATTCGCCGTGGTAAGCGCCATAGCCGTCGCCGGGCTCGCGCTCGGCACGACGTCCGTTCTCCCGGCCTTCGCGGCCGACGCTCCGCGAGGCTCCATTCAGAACGCCGGAGCGCCCGGAGTGATCGCGGGCAGCTACATCGTCACGCTCAAGGAGTCGGCCGCCGACGCCGGTTCCACGGCGGGCAAGGCGCTTGCCAAGGAGTACGGCGCCAAGATCAAGAGGACCTACAACGCCGCGCTGAACGGCTACTCGGTCCAGCTCTCCGAGGCGCAGGCCAAGAAGTTCGCCGCGGACCCCGCCGTCGTGTCCGTCGTGCAGAACCGTATTTTCAAGGCGTCCGGCATCCAGCCCAGCCCGCCGTCCTGGGGCCTGGACCGGATCGACCAGAAGGCCCTGCCGCTGGACAAGAATTACGCATACCCGGACACCGCGGGCGAGGGGGTGACCGCGTACATCATCGACACCGGCGTACGGATCACCCACAGCAACTTCGGCGGCCGGGCGTCGTACGGCTATGACGCCGTCGACAACGACCTCGTCGCGCAGGACGGCAACGGCCACGGCACGCACGTCGCGGGCACCGTCGCCGGGTCCACGTACGGCGTGGCGAAGAAGGCCAAGATTGTCGGCGTCCGCGTGCTCAACAACGCGGGCCAGGGCACAACCGAGCAGGTCATCGCGGGCATCGACTGGGTGACGAAGAACGCCGTCAAGCCGGCCGTCGCCAATATGAGCCTCGGCGGCGAGATCGACACCGCGCTCGACGCCGCGGTGCGCAACTCCATCGCCTCCGGCGTGACCTACGCGGTCGCGGCGGGCAACGAGGGCAACAACGCGTCGAGCCACTCGCCCGCGCGCGTGGCCGAAGCCATCACCGTCGGCTCGACCACCAGCGCCGACGCCCGCTCCAGCTTCTCCAACTACGGCAGCGTGCTGGACATCTTCGCCCCGGGCTCGTCCATCGGCTCGGCCTGGCACACCAGCGACACGGCGACGAACACCATCTCCGGTACCTCGATGGCGACGCCGCACGTCGCGGGCGCGGCGGCGCTCCACCTGGCCGCCAACCCGACCGCGACTCCGGCTGAGGTCTCCGCGGCGCTGACCACGGCAGCGACGAGCGGCGCGGTGCGCACTCCGGGCACCGGCTCGCCGAACCGACTGCTGTACGTCGGCACCGGTGTGACGCAGCCGCCCGGCGCGCGGTTCGAGAACGTCACGGACTACACGATCAAGGACAACGCCACCGTCGAGTCGCCGATCACGGTCAGCGGCGTCACGGGGAACGCGTCCGCGACCCTGAGCGTGCCGGTCGACGTCAAGCACACGTACATCGGTGACCTGCGGATCGACCTGGTCGCTCCGGACGGCACGGTCTACAACCTCAAGGCGTATGTGTCCGGCGGCAGCCTGGACAACGTGATCACCACGTACACGGTGAACGCGTCGTCCGAGGTCGCCAACGGCATCTGGAAGCTGCGGGTCGGCGACAACTCCGGCGGGGACGCCGGGAAGATCGACTCCTGGGCTCTGCAGTTCTGAGTCTCTGATCCTCTGAGTCTCTGAGTCCGAAGCTGATCTGTCAGTGCGGTAACGAAGGGGGAGGGGACGGTCGCCGCGGCGGCCGTCCCCTCCCCTCTTGTCGTTCTACGCGTAGAATCCGCGCCCCGTTCGCTGTTCGCCCGTTCGTACGATCTTGATGAGGAGCACCGGAGTCGTGGACCCCTCCAACCAGGGTTGGCAGCAGTACCCGCAGTACCCCCCGTACCAGTACCCCCAGCCCGCCCCCAGGCCGGCTGTGAACGGCCTCTCCATCGCCGCCCTCGTCCTGGGGATCGTGTGCTGCCTGCCGCCGCTCGGTCTGATCCTCGGGCTGGTCTCCCTCTCGCAGATCAAGAAGCGGGGCGAGCGCGGCAAGGGCATGGCCGTCACGGGCATCGTCCTCTCCTCGATCAGTACGGTGCTGGTCGCCCTCGCACTCGCCACCGGCGGGGTCGGCGACGCCTGGGGCGGGTTCAAAGAAGGCATGGACGAGGCGTCCCGCTCGCGCGGCATCCTGGATCTGCGCAAGGGCGACTGCTACAACATCCCCGGCAGCGTCGAACTGGAGAGTGAGACCACGGCTGTGGAGATCGTGGACTGCGCGGGCAAGCACGAGGCGGAGGTGGCCGGCACCTTCAAGGTGAGCGGCTACGACAGCTATCCCGGTGAGGACCGCATGGACGTGGTCGCCGAGAAGCGCTGTGTGGAGATCAACGACGCGTACTCGATGGATCCCTGGGCCCTGCCGAAGGAAGCCGAGATCTACTACTACCTGCCGACCAAGGAGAGCTGGCGGCTCGGGGACCATGCCGTGACCTGTTCCTTCGCGAGCGACACCGACAGCGTCAAGCTCCAGGGCTCGGTACGGCACGACGCCACCAACCTCGACGCCCACCAACTGGCCTATCTGAAGGCCGAGCTGGCTGTCTTCAACGCCGAAGCGGGAGGACCGGACGGCGAGTTCGTGGCGGAAGCCGACGCGTACCGGGCCTGGGCGCGCACTACGTCCCTCGCGCTCGGGGCGCAGGCACAGGGCCTGCGGACCCACGCCTGGGCGGCGGATACGGTGGCGCCGGTGACGGCACGGACCAAGGAGTACGACCGGGCGCGCGCTCACTGGGACAAGGCCGCCCGCGCGAAGGACGAGGACACCTTCTGGGACCACATCTACGACGCGCAGAGCGCGCTGGCGCAGAAGACGGAGATCTCGGTGCGCGGGCCGCTCGGGCTCACGGTTACTCCGCCGCCGGAAGAGGAAGACGCCTGAGCCGCGCCAACCCCGCCACCGGCGACAGCCCCGCCAACCCTGCCAAACTCCGCCGGCCCGCGGCGACTCCCCGGCCCACGCCTGCTCAAACACGCATCATCACATCGAGTGAAGCTCTGGCCGTTGCTTGCGATCAGCGACTGAGGGTCGTCACGATGTTGCTGTCTGTCAACCTGTTGGGAGCGGCCAGTGACACTCGGTGAGCAGCCCGCCTATCTTCGCGTTGCGAGCGAACTCCGTCAGAAGATCATCAACGGCTCGCTGCCGCCGCACACCCGGCTGCCCTCGCAGGCGCGCATCCGCGAGGAGTACGGAGTCTCGGACACCGTCGCCCTGGAAGCCCGCAAGGTGCTGATGGCGGAGGGCCTGGTCGAGGGCCGCTCCGGCTCCGGTACGTACGTCCGTGAGCGGCCCGTTCCGCGCCGGATCTCCCGCTCCGGCTACCGCCCGTCGTCCGGGGCGAACCCCTTCCGTCAGGAGCAGGCGGAGGGGGAGGCGGGCCGGGGCGCCTGGGAGTCCAGCAGCGAGCAGGCGGAGGCGGGCCCGGAGATCGCCACCCGGCTCGCCGTCCAGCCCGGCGCCCGCGTGATGCGTACGCGCTATCTCTTCCGGGACGCGGGCGAGGCGATGATGCTCTCCACCTCCTGGGAGCCGCTCGATGTCACCGGGCGCACCCCCGTGATGCTGCCCGAGGAGGGCCCCCTGGGCGGCTGTGGGGTCGTCGAGCGGATGGCGGCCATCGGCATCGTCGTGGACAACGTCCTGGAGGAGGTCGGCGCGCGGCCGGGGCTGGCGGAGGAGCTCCTGGCGCTCGGCGGCGTACCGGGCCATGTGGTGATGGTCATCGAGCGGACGTACTACGCATCGGGGCGGCCGGTCGAGACGGCGGACGTGGTCGTCCCGGCGGACCGCTACCGGATCGCATACCACTTGCCGGTGAAGTAGCGCCCGTCGCGCCCGCGCAGGGGCGGGCGAAGAGCTCAGAGGACCCCCGGCGCCGCCGCGTCACCGGTACCCGGACATCCTGTCCGGATGTCGTGACCGCGAGTTAACCGGGTCTCGCTTCCCGTAACGGCCGGGCAATCGCCCGGCGACGCGTTGTCATGTCCGGCTCCTACCTTCCCGTCCGTACCGCCTCCCGCGATCCCAGCGGGCCGACGAACGGGAGTCACCGATGACGGACACCGCCGCATCTGTCACCAGGACGCCGGAGCCGGGCGAGCGGCCGTCGCCGCCCCGGCGCAACTACGCGAAACTCGCCGCCGACGAGAGCCGCGAGGACTACTCCCTCCGCTATGCGCCGCACTCCTTCCGGCGCTGGTCCCCCTCGATGGTCGCGGGCACGGCGCTCGGCGGCATCGCCTATCTCGCGGACTTCGCGATCGGCGCCTCGATCGTCTTCACCTACGGCTTCACCAGCGGTTTCGCCTCGATCCTCACCGCTGCGGTGATCATCTTCCTGACCGGCATTCCGATCGCCAGGGCATGCGCGCAGTACGGCCTGGACATGGACCTGGTCACGCGCGGCGCGGGCTTCGGCTACTTCGGCTCCACGCTGACCTCCCTCATCTACGCCTCCTTCACCTTCATCTTCTTCGCGCTCGAAGGCTCGATCATGGCGCAGGCCATGCACCAGGCAGTCGGACTGCCCGTCGAGGCCGGCTATCTCATCACGACGCTGATCGTCATCCCCGTCGTCTTCCGGGGGATGGGCGCGCTGGCGAAGGTGCAGGCATGGACCCAGCCGGTCTGGATCATCGGCATGGTGCTGCCCTTCATCGTGCTGGCCTTCGAAGCCCCTGACGCCTGGGGCGCGTTCGGCTCCTTCGGCGGTACGGAAGGGGCCGGCTCCGCCTTCAACTGGATCAGCTTCGGCCTCGGCACGGGCGTCGCGCTCTCCCTCATCGCGCAGATCGGCGAACAGGCCGACTATCTGCGCTTCATGCCCGCCAAGACGGACGCGAACAGGCGGCGCTGGAACCTCGCCGTGCTCGCCGCGGGACCGGGCTGGGTCATCATCGGCGCGGCCAAACAGCTCGGGGGCGCCTTCCTCGCCTTCGTCGCGCTGGAGGCGGTCGGCAAGACGCATGCCCTGGAGCCGATCGCCCCGCAGATCGAGGCGCTCAAGCCCTGGCTCGGCTCGGTGGCGCTGCCCGCCGCCGCGATCTTTGTGATCGTGTCGCAGGTCAAGATCAATGTGACCAACGCGTACAGCGGCTCGCTGTCCTGGTCGAACTTCTTCTCCCGCATCACGCACAAGCACCCGGGCCGTGTCTGGTACATCTTCCTCAACCTCGCCATCGCGCTGACGCTGATGGAGATGAACATGTTCGCGGCCCTGGGCGAGCTACTGGGCTTTTACTCGAACGTGGGAATCGCCTGGATCGCGGCGGTCGCCGCCGACCTGGTCATCAATAAGCGGATGGGCTGGAGCCCCAAGTACATCGAGTTCAAACGGGCGTACCTGTACGCGGTGAATCCGGCCGGCTTCGGCGCGATGACGGTCGCGTCGACGGTCTCGATCCTCGCCTTCTTCGGCCTCTTCGGCCGCTACGCCGAGGCCTTCTCGACCTTCATCGCGGCCGGACTCTCCCTGGTGCTCTGCCCGTTGATCGCCTGGGCGACGAAGGGCAAGTACTACCTGGCCCGGCCGAACCCGGTGAACGGGCCCGGCGTCGAGATCGAAGACATCACCGCCACCCATACCTGTTCGGTGTGCGAGACAGCCTACGAACTGCCGGACATCGCGGACTGCCCCGTCCAGTCCGGGCCGATCTGCTCGCTGTGCTGCTCGCTCGACTCCGAGTGCGGGGACGTCTGCCGCAAGAGCCCGGCGGCCGGTCCGGTGCTGATGCCGATGCCGACGATGCCCGTGGCGCCGACGGTGCCGGTGGACTGAAGGCGACAGACGGGACAGGGGGCGCATTCGGCCGGATGCGCCCCCTGCCTCCTGCCGCTTTGTGTAAATTCGTATCCGCTGAGTGAAGGTCAGGCGTAGGCTCAGGCATATGCGTCATGCGTTTTCCCGGTGATCCTCACAGACTGAAAGACCGGCCCGGAGAGGGGAGCGATGAACGACAGTGGAGCTGTGCTGCCCTGGCTCGTCGTACGGCAGGACGACAACGGCAACCGCTATCGCGTCGGCAGGTACGCCACCAAGGACGAGGCGCAACAGACCGCCGACCGCCTTGACGATCGTGAGCACAAGCAGCTTTATTCGGTAGAGCGCGTCGGCCAGACCACCACGCACTAGCCACCACGCACCAGCCACCACATGCCAGGTGCCACGCACCAGGCACCACTGGCCGCCAGGTACTGAGCACCGCCCACCGGCCGCCGCCGGTCCGGCGCACACTACGCTCCGGCGCATGAGCGATCGCGTTGTTGTGGTGGCCGGCGCTGTTTACGACCGGGGGCGGCTGCTGGCCGCACGCCGCAGCGCTCCCGAGGAGCTCGCCGGCCGCTGGGAGCTGCCCGGCGGCAAACTGGAGCCGGGCGAGAGCCCCGAACAGGCGCTGGTGCGCGAACTCCGCGAAGAACTGGGCGTGGAAGCGGAGCCGGTGCAGCGGATCCCCGGCGAATGGCCGCTGAAGCCCGGTTACGTACTCCAGGTGTGGACCGCCCGGTTGCTCTCCGGCGAGCTGCGGGCGCTGCAGGACCATGACGACCTGCGCTGGCTCGCGCCGCACGAAACGGATGACGTCGACTGGCTCGACCAGGACCGGCCCGCTGTGGCCGAGGCAGCCCGAATCCTGCGCGACAGCACCGGCGCCAGCGACAACGGCGGCACCAGCGGCACCGGCGACAGCGACAACGCCTGGGCCGGAGGGCTGGACGGCGCGCGCGACTGACCTCTACGCGGTTTGCCCCACCGCGTGCTCATTGCCGCCCGGTCGCGGCACCTCGCCCCGGATATCGGATATGTGACGTATGTGCCGTTAGTCCTTGAAATGGGGACGCGCGACCTGACGGAGCGGCAAGACGGTGTGGTTCGAGCTGGCCCCGACTGGTTAGGAGAGTCAGGGGACAACGATCACGTCGCACTCGGCTCAAAATGAACGAGACCTTGCTGTGATCGTGAACGCCGTGTCGGTCAGGGCCGTAGTGCTGAATACTGCGGTCATGGCCGGTCCGGTGCGGTGAGCTGGAGGGGACGGTCGCGTGAGCGAGATACCTGAGACGGCGAGCGACGTCGTGTGGCAGAGCAGTCCGCCTGGCTCGATCTATGACTACATCAAGGTCGCTTCTTTCTCGATTGGTTCCGACGGGCTGGTCGATCAGTGGAGCCGGCGCGCCGTCGATCTCTTCGGTATCACCGCTGACCAGGTCAGAGGCAGGGACCCGGTCGAGGTCTTCATGCCCGCGGAGTTGCGCCCCCGGGGCCACCGCAAGGTCGCCGAGATACTCGACGGCAAGGAGTGGACCGGTCTGGTTCCTTTCCGGATGCCGGGCCGGGACGGCGCGCACGGCATAGCCGAGATCTATGTGATGCCGAGCGAGACGGAGAGCGGCGAAAGAGCCGCCGTCTGCATCGTCGTGGACGTTCGCGCGCTGCGACAGATCGAGACCGACCTTGCCGCCTCGCAGGCGATTTTCGGCCAATCTCCTTTCGGCTTTCTTCTCTTCGGGACGGACCTCACGGTCCACCGCGCCAATACGCGGGTCGCCACTGTCTTCGGCGGCACCGTCGAAGACCACCGCGGACGCACGGCCCACGACTATCTCCCCCGTCCCGAGGCCGAGCGGATGAACGCCTGCCTGCGCCGCGTCCTGGAGACCGGCGAGCCCGCCATCGACCTCCAGATCATCGGTACGCTGCCGGGCAGTTCGGAACGCAGGCACTGGTCGGTCAACCTCTACCGGGTGCACAGCGGAGCCGGCCGCCCCATCGGCGTCGCCGGGATCGGCACCGATGTGACCCGCCGTCACCTCGCCGCCCGCGAGGCCGCGAGCGCCCGCCGCAATCTCGCGCTCCTCAACGAGGCGAGCGCCCGCATCGGTAACTCCCTCGACCTGGAGACCACCGCCCGCGAACTCCTCGACGTCGCCGTCCCCGGCTTCTGCGACCTCGCGTCGGTCGACCTCTTCCAGGGGCTGCTCACCGGCGAAGAGGCCGCGCCCGGGCGCTGGTCCCCGCACGGAGAGAGCTATGGGGGAGGCAGCGCCGCGCTGCGCCGGGTCGCCTTCGCCAGCGCCGTGTCCGGTGCCCCGCTGGAGATCCCGGGGGACGCGAATGAGAACGGCACCCCCACCGCCGTCGGCGAGGTCCACCACTACCCCTTCAGCTCGCCCTACGCCAACGCGCTGCGCGCCGCCCGCGTCCAGTCGATCCCGGGCGTGGAAGGCAGCCTCGTCCAATCCATCCTCGCGGTGCCGATGGTCGCGCACGACACTGTCGTCGGCCTGGTGCAGTTCGCCCGGACGAAGGGCAGCGAGCCCTTCGGGGAACGGGACCAGGCACTGGCCACCGAACTCGCCGCCCGCGCCGCCGTCTGCATCGACAACGCCCGCCTCTACCGCAGGGAGCACGAGCGGGCGCTCATCCTCCAGCGCAGCCTGCTCCCGCCCGGCGACCCGGAGGCCGCGGGCCTGGACATCGCCTGCCGCTATCTCCCGGGCAACACGGCCACGGAGGTGGGCGGCGACTGGTTCGACGTCATCGAGCTGCCCGGCCACCGCACGGCCCTGGTCGTCGGCGATGTGATGGGACGGGGGCTGCGCGCCGCCGTCGCCATGGGCGAACTGCGCACGGCCGTACGCACCTTGGCGCTGCTGGACCTGGAGCCCGCCGAAGTCCTCTCCGCGCTGGACGAGATCGCCCGCGGCCTCGGCAGCCCCAGCGGCACCCAGCAGGCCTCGCGCGTCGCCCACAAGTCCCGCGAGGCCGACCTCTCCGAGGTCTATCTCGCGACCTGCGTCTACGCCGTCTACGACCCGGTCACCCGCCGCTGCGCCTTCGCCAACGCCGGTCACCTGCCACCCTTCCTGGTCGAACCGGGGCAGGAGGCGCTGCTCCTCGACGTACCGCCGGGGATGCCGCTCGGAGTGGGCGGCGAACCCTTCGAGGAGGTCGAGGTCGAACTGCCCGAGGGCTCGCTCCTCGCGCTCTACACCGACGGCCTGGTGGAATCCCGCGACCATCCGCTCGACGAGGGACTGCGCGCCTTCCGCCAGGCGCTCACCGATCCGGTGCATCCGCTGGAGGACGTCTGTGACCATGTGCTGAACACGCTCGACACCCGGCACGGCGAGGACGACATCGCCCTGCTGATGGCCCGCATCCAGGGACTGCCCGCCGACGCGGTCGGCGACTGGCGCCTGCCGCGCGAGCCGCGCTCGGTGGGACGGGCCCGGGAACTGGCCCGCGGTCAGCTGCTGGCCTGGGACCTCGATCCACTCGTGGACACGGTCGAGCTGCTGGTCAGCGAACTGGTCACCAACGCCCTGCGGTACGGCGAGGGCGAGATCCGGCTGCGGCTGCTGCGCGACCGCACCCTCGTCTGCGAAGTGTGGGACGCGGGCCTGGTGCAGCCGCGCCGCCGCCGGGCGCGCGACACCGACGAGGGCGGCCGAGGCCTCCAGCTGGTCGGGCTGCTCAGCGCGGCATGGGGCTCGCGTCGGACCCCGCGCGGCAAGACGGTCTGGTTCGAACTGGCCCTGCCCGACGGTGACTCCACGGGCGGGCCCAGCGCTGAGCAGCTGCTCAGCATGTACTGACAGCCCAGTCACGGTCATGCCCCCTTCCGCTGTGCGCTTCCTGCTTCTTGTACACCGCCCGGTCCCGATGGGTTCCCACATCCCGCGCACGTTTTTCGCGGAGGCAGCGGAGGCAGCGGAGGTAGTTGGAGGCAGCGGAGACAGTTACGGCCGCGATCCGCCTCCCACCAGGTGAGCCCGGTGGGAGGCGGATCGCGGCCGTGAGCGATTCGGGATCCCTTAGTCCGTCGCCCCACGGCGCCTGATCTTGTTGCCCAGCCACACCAGCGGGTCGTACTTACGGTCCACCGCCCGCTCCTTCAGCGGGATCAGCGCGTTGTCCGTGATCCTGATGCCCTCGGGGCACACCTCCGTACAGCATTTGGTGATGTTGCAGTACCCGAGACCGTGCTCGTCCTGAGCGGTCTTCTTCCGGTCGAGACCCACCTCGGACGCCGCGTCCAGCGGATGCATGTCCAGCTCCGCGACCCGCATCAGGAAGCGCGGGCCCGCGAATGCCGCCTTGTTCTCCTCGTGGTCGCGCACCACATGGCAGGTGTCCTGGCACAGGAAGCACTCGATGCACTTGCGGAACTCCTGCGACCGCTCCACATCGATCTGCCGCATCCGGTAGTCACCGGCCTTCACCCCCGCCGGCGGTACGAAGGACGGCACCTCCTGCGCCTTCGCGTAGTTGAAGGACACATCCGTCACCAGGTCCCGCACCACCGGGAACGCCCGCAGCGGCGTCACCGTGATCGTCTCCTCGCGCGTGAAGACGGACATCCGCGTCATGCACATCAGCCGCGGCCGGCCGTTGATCTCCGCGCTGCACGAACCGCACTTGCCCGCCTTGCAGTTCCAGCGGACCGCGAGATCGGATGCCTGCGTCGCCTGGATGCGGTGGATGATGTCGAGGATCACCTCACCCTCGTTGACCTCGACGGAGAAATCCTTCAGGTCCCCGCCGTCCGCGTCGCCGCGCCAGACCTTGAAGGCCGCTTTGTAGCTGCTGCTCACTCGTAGAGCTCCTCTTCAGCGAGGTACTTGACCAGCTCCTCCTTGTCGAAGAGAGCAAGCAGGTCGGCACGGATGGGTTCGGTCGTCTTCCGGGTGAGCGAGATCTGCCCGCGTACGGGATCAGTGGCCGCCAGACCGCCTGTCGGGTCGACCAGCCGGCACAGCAGATTGGTCCGCCGCCACTCGCGCTCCATCGCGGGGCAGTCCTCGCGGGTGTGCCCGCCGCGGCTCTCCGTGCGCTCCAGCGCCGCCCGCGCGATGCACTCGCTGACCAGCAGCATGTTCCGCAGATCCAGCGCCAGGTGCCAGCCGGGGTTGAACTGCCGGTGCCCCTCGACCCCGGCCCGCCGCGCGCGCAGCCGCAGGTCGGCCAGTGACTCCAGGGCCTGTTCCATCTCCGGTCCCCGCCGGATGATGCCGACCAGGTCGTTCATCGTCTGCTGGAGTTCCTGGTGGAGGGTGTACGGATTCTCCGGCGGCTTCCCGCTGTCCTCGCCCGGCTGCGGTCCCTCCGCGCTGAACGGGCGCAGCGCCTCCGCCGCCGCGGCGTCGATCTGGCCTTCGTCCACCGCCGGACGCGCGGCGAGCCCGTCCGCGTACTCGGCGGCGTACAGACCTGCCCGCCGCCCGAAGACCAGCAGGTCGGAGAGGGAATTCCCGCCGAGCCGGTTCGAGCCGTGCATGCCGCCCGCGACCTCGCCCGCCGCGAACAGGCCCGGCACCGCGAGCGCCGCCGCGGTGTCGGACTCGACGGCGATGCCGCCCATCACGTAGTGACAGGTCGGGCCCACCTCCATGGCCTCGGCCGTGATGTCGACGTCCGCCAGCTCCTTGAACTGGTGGTACATCGACGGCAGCCGCCGCCGGATCACCTCGGCCGGCATCCGGGTGGACACGTCCAGGAAGACGCCGCCGTGCGGGGAGCCGCGGCCCGCCTTCACCTCGGAGTTGATCGCGCGGGCCACCTCGTCGCGCGGCAGCAGTTCGGGAGGACGCCGGTTGTTGTCCGGGTCTTCGTACCAGCGGTCGCCCTCCTCCTCCGACTGCGCGTACTTCTCCTTGAAGACATCGGGGACGTAGTCGAACATGAACCGCTTGTTCTCGGAGTTGCGCAGCACTCCGCCGTCGCCGCGCACCGACTCGGTGACGAGGATCCCCTTCACCGACGGCGGCCAGACCATCCCGGTCGGATGGAACTGCACGAACTCCATGTTCAGCAGCGGCGCGCCCGCGAGCAGCGCCAGCGCGTGCCCGTCGCCGGTGTACTCCCAGGAGTTCGACGTGACCTTGAAGGACTTGCCGATGCCACCCGTGGCGAGCACCACCGTGGGGGCCTCCAGCACGAAGAAGCGCCCGGACTCCCGCTCGTAACAGAAGGTCCCGGACACCGCGTCACCGTCCTTGAGGACGCGGGTGACCGTGCACTCCTGGAAGACCTTCAGCCGGGCTTCGTAGTCCCCGAACTCGGCCTTGTCCTCCTGCTGGAGCGAGACGATCTTCTGCTGGAGCGTACGGATCAGCTCCAGGCCGGTGCGGTCGCCGACGTGGGCGAGGCGCGGGTACTCGTGTCCGCCGAAGTTGCGCTGGGAGATCCGCCCGTCGGCCGTACGGTCGAAGAGCGCGCCCCAGGTCTCCAGCTCCCACACTCGGTCGGGAGCCTCGCGCGCGTGGAGCTCGGCCATCCGCCACTGGTTGAGGAACTTTCCGCCGCGCATGGTGTCGCGGAAGTGCACCTGCCAGTTGTCCCCGGCGTTCACATTGCCCATGGAGGCGGCGATGCCGCCCTCCGCCATCACCGTGTGGGCCTTGCCGAACAGGGACTTGCAGATCACCGCCGTACGAGCGCCCCGCTCGCGTGCCTCGATGGCGGCGCGCAGGCCGGCACCGCCCGCGCCCACCACCACGACGTCCCACTGCTGTCGTTCGAGTTGCGTCATGTCAGAAGGCCCCACCCATCAGAAAAACCTCGGATCGTCGAAGGCGCCGGACGCGAGGAGATAGACGTAGAAGTCGGCGAGCGCGACGCTGATCAGCGACGTCCAGGCGAGCAGCATGTGCCGGTCGGTCAGCTTGCTCACCCAACCCCACATGCGGTAGCGCACCGGGTGTTTGGAGAAGTGCTTCAGCCGGCCGCCGATGATGTGCCGACAGGAGTGGCAGGACAGGGTGTACGCCCAGATCAGCACGATGTTGACCAGGAAGACGAGGGTGCCGAGGCCCATGTGGCCCCACTCGTAGTGTTCGTCGCGGAACGCGAGCACGGTGTCGTACGTGAGGATTCCGGCGACCGGGATGGCGGCGTAGAAGAAGTACCGGTGGATGTTCTGCAGGATCAGCGGGAAGCGGGTCTCGCCGGTGTACTTCTTGTGCGGCTCGGCGACCGCGCAGGCCGGGGGCGAGGCCCAGAAGCCCCGGTAGTAGGCCTTGCGGTAGTAGTAGCAGGTGAGCCGGAAGCCCAGCGGGAAGATCAGGATCAGCAGCGCGGGGGACAGGCCCCACCAGCTGCCGAAGATTTCCCAGTTCGGTCCCGACTGCATGGGCAGGCAGTTCTCGGCGAGGCAGGGCGAGAAGAACGGCGAGACGTACGGCGCGGCGTAGTAGTCGGCGTTCGCGAAGGCGCGCCACGTCGCGTAGACGATGAAGGCGAACAGCGCGCCGGCGGTCAGGGCCGGCGTGAGCCACCAGCGGTCCGTCCGCAGATGGGAGGCGCTGATGGCGGCGCGCTCGGCGCCGTGCACGCCCGTATTGACTTGTGGTCGTTCGGTGCCAGTGGCCAACGAAGGCTCCGTAGTGGAGTGGGTTCGGGTGCGGAGAAGTGGGGCGGCCCGGGCCGGTCAGGGCGCGTGCCGGTCGCGTGCGCCGAGCCCCTCGTCGTCCGAGTCCGTCCACAGCGCGTGGTTGTACGGAGTGTCCGGGATGGTCACCAGCTCGGGACGGCTCTGCGGTTTCGGCTCCGACGGCTTCGGCGCCGACGTGGCCGGACCGGCGGTCCGCAGCTGATCAACGGTCTGTTCCAGCTCTCCGACACGCTCGACCAGCTCATCGAGGCGGTGCCGCATCGCTGCGAACTCTTCCTGCTCCGACATGATTTGCCCTCACTTCCCCGGGGGTGCGGTGGCGTCACGCATGCGCCTGAGAGTGTTTCGCGTCACATCCCCGCTTGTGAAGGGACGTGCAGGGATTCCTGGCGCAGGCGCGCTGCGGGCGCGCCCCTGGTGGTTCGTATGTCGCTCCGCTTTATTTTTCGCTGTTTTCTCTCTTTATACGCATGTGTACCGGATTTCGTGTTGGTCCGCATGGGTGGAAATGGGGCGAGTTCCGCCGTGTCATCGCCAGGTGACGGGTTCCGTCCACTTCAGTGGGCGGTAATCGGTGTGATCATCTCTAAATTCCATGAAATAGGACGAAGAGGTATAAGTCGTGCCCCAGGTCGACGCCACACGCGGGAGGACACGCTCCCGAACGCTCCGCTCCCTCGCGCTTCTGACCAGTGGAGTGCTCGCTCTGCCCGTCCTGGGCGCCTGCGACTCGGACGAGGACGGCGGCGAGGCCGCGGCGGCGGCTGCGGACATCGCTCCCGTACGGCGGGATCAGGTGGCCGACGGGGGCACGCTGCGGTGGGCGGTCGAGGCCCTGCCCGCCACCCTCAACGCCTTCCAGGCGGATGCGGACGCCAGCACCTCGCGTATCGCCGGGGCCGTGCTGCCCGCTCTCTTCACGCTCGACGGGCGCGGCAGGCCGCAGCGCAACCCCGACTACGTCGAGTCCGCCGAGATCGTCGAGCGCGAGCCCAAGCAGGTCGTGCTCTACAAGCTCAACCAGAAGGCGGTGTGGAGCGACGGCCGGGAGATGCAGGCGGCCGACTTCGTGGCCCAGTGGCGGGCCCTTAACGGCAGGGACTCCGCGTACTGGAGCGCCCACAACGCGGGCTACGAGCGGATCGAGAAGATCGAGCGGGGCGCCAGCGACCTCCAGGTCAAGATCACGTTCAATAAGCCGTACGCGGACTGGCAGTCCCTCTTCACTCCGCTCTACCCCAAGGAAGTGACGGGGAGCCCGGACGCCTTCAACGACGGGGCCCGCTCCACGCTCAAGGCGATGGCCGGTCCCTTCCGGCTGTCGGGGATCGACCGCAAGGCGGGCACGGCCACCCTCGTACGCAATCCCCGCTGGTGGGGAGGTCAGGCCAAGCTGGAGCGCCTGGTGCTGACCGCGGTGCCGCGCGAGAAGCGCGGGGAGGCGCTCGCCGCCGGGAGCCTCGACCTCGCGGAGATCGACCCGCCCGTGGCGCAACGTATCTCCCTCGCGACGCAGGCCAAGGGAGCGAAGGGTACGAAGGGATCGGGCGGAGCCGAGGCGGCCGGCGCGGCGGCCCTGGACGGCTTCGTGGTCCGCAAGTCGCTGGAGCCGGCGTACACCCAGCTCGCGCTGAACGGTGAGAGCGGCCCGCTCTCCGACGCCCGCGTGCGCCGCGCCGTGGCCCGCGCGCTGAACCGCAAGGAGCTGGCCGAGACCGTACTGACCCCGCTCGGCCTGCCCGCCGTACCACCCGGCAGCCATCTGGCTCTGGCCGGTCAGCAGGCGTACACGGACAACAGCGACGCGCTCGGCGGGCAGAGCACCCAGGAGGCGCGGGCGCTGCTGGCCGACGCGGGGTGGACGCCCGGTGGCGCGGCGAAGAAGCCCGCCCCGGCCAAGGCGGGCAATGAGGCAGAGCCGGACAACAAGACCGAGCCGGACAAGAAGGCCGAGCCGGACAAGAAGGCCGAGCCGGACAAGAAGGCCGAGCCGGACAAGAAGGCCGAGCCCAAGAAACCCGCGCAGGCGACGGCGCAGGCGACGGCGCAGGCGACGGCGCGGGCAACGGCCAAGGCAGCGGAAAACACCCCGTCCAACGAGGGGCTGTACATCGTCGGCGACGAAAAGCCTGTCGAAGGGCCTGGCGAAAAGCCCGCCGGAAGGCCCATCGGCGGCCACGGTCCCGGGACCGGCACCAGCGGTACGCACGTGCTGGCCCCCGCCCCCGCCGCCGCCCTCCAGAGCGTGGCCCTGGAACGCCAGGCCCAGGCACAGACCCGGCCGGAGACCCAGGCGCGGACCCGGCCGGAGACCCGCCGGACCAGGATCGCGGGAGCCTACGCCCCGCGCGGCACCGCCGCCCCCGCGAACGTCGCCGGCCCGCTCACCAAGGACGGCAAGCCGCTCACCCTGCGCTTCGTCCTCCCCGCGGGCCCCGGCTCGGAGTCGCTGCGCGCCGTCGGCGACAAGATCGCGCGGATGCTCGGCCGTATCGGCGTCCGGACCGACGTCACCAAGGTCCCCGACACCGGTTTCTTCCGGGACCACATCGCCTCGGGCAATTTCGACCTGGCGCTCTACACCTGGCCCGCCACCGCCTATCCGGCGACCGAGGCGCGGCCGATCTTCGCCAAGCCCGAGCCCGCGAGCGACGGCTCGCTGGTGGTCGAGCAGAACTACACCCGCGTCGGTACGGACTACATCGACCAGCTCTTCGACGAGGCCCTCGCCGAGCTGGACGAGGAGGAGGCCCGCGAGCTGGTGCGCCGGGCCGATGCCCGGATCTGGGCCGCGGCCGGGTCGATCCCCCTCTACCAGCGTCCCGAGCTGGTGGCGGCCAGGCCCCAGGTGGTCAACGCGGGCGCCTTCGGCTTCGAGACGCCCCACTACGAGGACATGGGCTTCAGGAAGCCGGGGAAATCAAAGAAGCCGCAGAAACCGCAGAACTAGTCAAACCCCGATCGAACCCAACCAAACCCCGATCAGACTCAGAGAGTCTCGGAGAATCTCGGAGCGTGTCGAGAACTAGCAGGTCAGGGCGGTAAGACCGGCTGACGGCACCATCGGCGACCCGGCACGGATCCCCGTCCACGAGCCCCGTTGCCGGGCCAGGACCCCCTCCCGGTCCGGCTCGGGAAGCCCTGTACCCCAACGGCCCCGTACCATGGGACCAGCCGAGGCGTGTCCGCCCGGCGGGCGGACGAGGATACGACCGTCAGACGCCTGATCCCCGATCGAGAGAAGCGCCAGTCAGTATGCCCACGCGCCATGACATCCGTAACGTTGCCATCGTCGCTCACGTCGACCACGGCAAGACCACTCTGGTCGACGCCATGCTGAAGCAGGCCGGCGCATTCGCGGCGCACGCCGCCGAGCACCTCGACGACCGCATGATGGACTCCAACGACCTGGAGCGTGAGAAGGGCATCACGATCCTGGCCAAGAACACCGCGGTCAAGTACCACACGAAGGATGGCGCGGGCCCCGTCACCATCAACATCATCGACACCCCCGGCCACGCCGACTTCGGTGGCGAGGTCGAGCGCGGTCTGTCGATGGTGGACGCCGTTGTGCTCCTGGTCGATGCCTCCGAGGGGCCGCTGCCCCAGACCCGCTTCGTGCTGCGCAAGGCGCTGGCCGCGAAGATGCCGGTCATCCTCTGCATCAACAAGACGGACCGTCCCGACTCCCGGATCGCCGAGGTCGTCGACGAGACGTACGACCTGTTCCTGGACCTGGACGCGACCGAGGAGCAGATCGAGTTCCCGATCGTCTACGCCTGCGCGCGTGACGGCGTCGCCTCGCTGACCAAGCCCGAGAACGGCACGGTCCCGACCGACAGCGACAGCCTTGAGCCGTTCTTCACGACGATCCTCGAGCATGTCCCGGCCCCGGAGTACGACGAGTCCGCGCCGCTCCAGGCCCACGTCACCAACCTCGACGCCGACAACTTCCTCGGCCGTATCGCGCTCTGCCGGGTCGAGCAGGGTGAGCTGAAGAAGGGCCAGACCGTCACGTGGATCAAGCGTGACGGCACGATGTCGAACGTCCGCATCACCGAGCTGATGATGACCGAGGCGCTCACCCGCAAGCCGGTCGAGAAGGCCGGTCCCGGCGACATCTGCGCCATCGCCGGCATCCCGGACATCATGATCGGCGAGACCCTCGCCGACCCCGAGAACCCGATCGCGCTGCCGCTGATCACGGTCGACGAGCCCGCGATCTCCATGACCATCGGCTCGAACACCTCGCCGCTGGTCGGCAAGGGCGGCAAGGGCCACAAGGTCACCGCCCGCATGGTGAAGGACCGTCTGGACAGGGAGCTCATCGGTAACGTCTCGCTCCGCGTCCTGGAGACCGAGCGCCCCGACGCCTGGGAGGTCCAGGGCCGTGGCGAGCTGGCGCTGGCCATCCTGGTCGAGACCATGCGCCGCGAGGGCTTCGAGCTGACCGTCGGCAAGCCCGAGGTGGTCACCCAGCAGATCGACGGCAAGCTGCACGAGCCGATCGAGCGCATGACGATCGACTGCCCCGAGGAGCACCTGGGCGCGATCACGCAGCTGATGGCGACCCGCAAGGGCCGCATGGAGACCATGACCAACCATGGCTCCGGCTGGATCCGCATGGAGTGGATCGTTCCGTCGCGTGGCCTCATCGGCTTCCGTACGGAGTTCCTCACCCAGACCCGCGGCACCGGCATCGCGCACTCCATCTTCGAGGGCCACGAGCCGTGGTTCGGTGACCTCCGCACCCGTCACAACGGCTCGCTCGTCGCCGACCGCTCCGGCACGGTGACGCCGTTCGCCATGGTCAACCTCCAGGAGCGCGGCGTGATCTTCCTGGAGCCGGGTACAGAGGTGTACGAGGGCATGATCGTCGGCGAGAACTCGCGCGCCGACGACATGGACGTGAACATCACCAAGGAGAAGAAGCTCACCAACATGCGAGCCGCTTCCGCGGACACCACCGAGAACGTGGTGCCGCCGCGCAAGCTGTCGCTGGAGCAGTCCCTGGAGTTCTGCCGCGACGACGAGTGCATCGAGGTGACCCCGGAGACCGTCCGTATCCGCAAGGTTGTCCTGGACCAGAAGGAGCGCGGTCGCACCGCCTCCCGCGCGAAGCGCAACTGACACAACTGACGCAACTGACGCAACTGAACGTGGCAGTGCACCTGACGTAGCGTCATAAACGGCTTGGCCCCCTGCGAAACGCGTAGGGGGCCAAGCCGTTCGTCAACTCCATTTCTCATCAGGCCATCCGGATATCGAACTCTGTTCTCCGGAACATGTGTTAACGGTCCGTTTCGGGGGTGTCTGTCTGTGCTCAGTTTGTCCGGCTTTCGGGCATACAGGGTCTGGCGATGTTGTCAAAACGAGACCCTTTAAGTGTGGTTTACGGGTCGGGCGTACTTAATAGTTGGCTCATTGAGCTCGGGTCAATGGGTCACGCGCTGTGGGGGGCGTCGACTCACGAGCACTCACCGAGGCACTTGACGTGTCCGCTGTCAGGGGTGTCAGCGCGCGTAGATGTGCCTTTCTTGTAGTTAAAAGTGGACTCATGAGGAGGAACCCATGCGCGGTGCCAACAGCGCCAAGTGGGTAGCGGGTGCGATTGTTGTTGCCCTGGCAGCGACTGCCTGTGGCGGCGACGACTCGGGCGGCGGCAGCGACGGGGCTGTCGATCCCAACGGCATTTTCTCGGTCGAGCTCGGTGAGCCGGAGAAGTTGCTGCACACGGGTGACACGATGGAGGCCAACGGCTCCCTTGTCATGAGCGGCCTGTTCTCGGAGTTGGTCGACTACACGACCGACGGCAAGCTCACCATGACGAACGCCGAGTCAGTGGAGAGCGCCGACTCCAAGACGTGGACCATCAAGCTCAAGAAGGGCTGGACCTTCCACGACGGGACTCCGGTCACGGCCGAGTCGTATGTCAAGGCGTGGAACTGGAACGCCAACGTCAACAACGCTCAGGGCCTCTCCTCCTGGTTCGCCGACATCAAGGGCTACGACGCCCTGCACCCGGAGAAGGAAGGCGCCAAGCCGACCGCCGACAAGATGGAGGGTCTGAAGGTCGTCGACGACACGACCTTCACCGTCGAGCTGAAGAACAGGGTGCCGTACTTCGCGTACAAGCTCGCCTACGTCGTCTTCGCGCCGCTGCCCGAGTCCTTCTACAAGGACCCGAAGGCCGCCGGCCTGAAGCCGGTCGGCAACGGTCCCTACAAGTTCGCGAGCTGGGACCGCAAGAAGGAAATCAAGATCGTCCGGTACGACGACTTCAAGGGCGAGAAGGCGAAGAACGGTGGTGTGACGTTCAAGAACTACACCACCCTGGAGACCGCCTACGAGGACCTGAAGTCCGGCAACGTCGACGTGCTGCGTCAGCTCGCGCCGAAGGACCTCCCGGTCTTCAAGCAGGACCTCGGTGACCGGGCGGTGGAGTCTCCGCAGTCCACGATCCAGACGCTCGCCATCGCCTTCTACACCGACCAGTGGTCGAAGCCGAAGCAGGTCGACCCGAAGGTCATTCAGGGACTTTCGATGGGCATCGACCGTGCCACCATCACCAAGACGGTGCTGCAGGGTACGCGTGAGCCGGCCACCGGCTGGGTCGCCAAGGGCGTCCTGGGCTTCCAGGAGAACGCCGCCGGTGACGTCACCAAGTACGACCCGGCCAAGGCCAAGGCGCTGATCAAGGAGGGTGGCGGCGTTCCCGGCAACGCCATCTCCATCCAGTTCAACACGGACGGCGGCCACAAGGAGTGGGTCGACGCTGTCTGCAACAGCATCACCCAGTCCACCGGCGTCAAGTGCACCGGCGACGCCAAGGTGGACTTCCAGGCCGACCTCGAAGCCCGCAAGGGCAAGAAGGTCAAGTCCATCTACCGCTCGGGCTGGAACCTCGACTACCCGGTGAACGCCAACTTCATCAGCGACCTCTTCCGGACGGGCGCGGCGGGCAACCAGGGCGACTTCTCGAACAAGGACCTCGACGCGAAGATCGCCGCGGCGGACTCCGCGGCAACGCTGGACGAGTCGGTGAAGCAGTACCAGGCGATCGAGAAGGAGCTTGCGACGCTCATGCCCTCGATCCCGCTCTGGTACTACAAGGTCAACTCGGGCTACTCCGAGAAGGTCTCCGGCGTCAAGTACGGCCAGGACGGCGACCCGATCCTCGCCAACATCGAGGTCAAGAAGTAACCACCCGAGCGTAGTCAAGCAAACCGCATGTGGGGCTGACGGTCCGTCGGCCCCACATCGGACGTCTTACGCAGTGGCTGGGGGGCCCTTCCACGGCATCCGCATACCCACCGGGGGCGGTTGGCCGGGGGAGGGCCCGTCTGCTGCCGCTGTCACATCTCAACGGAGGCATGATGGGGCGCTACGTCGTACGCCGACTGCTCCAGATGGTCCCGGTCTTCATCGGGACCACCCTGCTGATCTTCCTCATGGTCTATTCGCTGCCCGGCGACCCCGTGGCGGCACTGTTCGGCGACAAGGCCGCTGACCCGGCCATCGTCGCCAAGATCACCCAGGAGCGAGGGCTGGATCTGCCGATCCTTCAGCAGTACTGGAATTACATGACGGATATCGTCTTGCACTTCGACTTCGGCAGGGAACTGGCCAGTGATCGTCCGGTCACCGACATCCTGGGTGACGCCTTCCCGGTCACGCTGAAGCTCACCGCTCTGGCTTTCGCCATCGAGCTCATCTTCGGTATCGGCCTCGGGGCCATCGCCGGTCTGCGTGCAGGCCGCCTGGCGGACAACGCGATCCTGATCTTCACCCTGCTGATCATCTCGGTGCCGGTCTTCGTGCTCGGCTTCCTCGTCAAGCTGGTCTTCGCCTTCGAGTTCGGCTGGATCGCTCCGAATGTCGGCAACGACGAGAAGTGGTCCGACCTCATCGCGCCGGCCATCGTGCTCGGCGGCCTCTCGCTCGCGTACGTCGCCAGGCTCACGCGCACCACGATGGCGGAGAACCTGCGCGCCGACTACATGCGCACCGCGATCGCCAAGGGGCTGCCCCGGCGGCGGATCATCGGCGTACACCTGATGCGTAACTCGATGATCCCCGTGGTGACCTTCCTCGGCACCGACATCGGCGCCCTGATGGGCGGCGCGGTCGTCACCGAGAGCGTGTTCAACGTCAAGGGCGTCGGCGGCACGATCTACGAGTCGATCAGTCGCCGCGAGGGTGTGACCCTGGTCGGACTTGTCACCGTCCTGGTGCTCATCTATCTCCTCACCAGCTTGCTCGTCGACCTCCTGTACGCGGTCTTGGACCCGAGGATCCGTTATGCCTGACGTGACCAAGACCGCAGCGGCCGCGACCGAGGACGCCATGGCGCCGCCCTCCGCCGCCGACCCGGCGCCCCCGAAGTCCGAGAAGGCGCGCAGCCTGTGGGGTGACGCCTGGCAGGATCTGCGCCGCAACCCGTACTTCCTGGTGTCGTCGGTCCTGATCTTCTTCCTGTTGCTGATCGCGGCCTTCCCGGGCATGTTCACCAGTGCCTCGCCCACCAGGGGCGACCTGGTCAACCACTTCGTGGGCAAGCCGGAGCTGGCCAGCATCGGTTCGGAAGGCTGGCTCGGCTACGACGGACAGGGCCGGAGCGTCTACGGCCGGCTGATTCACGGCACCCGTGCCTCGGTGATCGTCGGTGTCTGCGTCACCCTGATCGTGACCGTGGTCGGTTCCATCATGGGCATGCTCGCCGGATACTTCGGCGGCATCACGGACGCGATCCTGTCGCGGATCACCGATGTCTTCTTCGGTGTGCCGTTCCTGCTCGGCGCGATGGTGGTGCTGCAGTCCTTCACCGAGCGCACGGTATGGGTGGTCGTCTTCGCCCTCGCGTTCCTCGGCTGGACCCAGCTCACCCGCGTCATGCGCGGTGCCGTGATCACCATCAAACAGGCCGACTACGTCCACGCCGCCAGGGCGCTGGGCGCCAGCACCAGCAGGATCCTGCTCCGGCACATCCTGCCGAACGCGATGGCACCGGTCATCGTCGTCGCGACCATCGCGCTCGGTGGCTATATCTCGGCCGAGGCGACGCTGTCGTACCTGGGTCTGGGACTCTCGTCCCCGACGATTTCGTGGGGTGTGGACATCTCCGGTGGTGTCAACCAGATCCGGGTGGCGCAGCACATCCTGCTGTTCCCCTCGATCATGCTCAGCATCACCGTTCTGGCGTTCATCATGCTCGGCGAAGCCGTCCGCAACGCCCTCGACCCCAAGCTGCGCTGAGGAGGGCGTACGACATGACCATCATCAGTAAGACCGCGACTGTCACCGCCCCGCGCGACGGTGACGACTACAACGGGCCACTGCTCGAAGTCCGAGACCTGCATGTGGAGTTCCACACCCGCGACGGTGTGGCCAAGGCGGTCAACGGAGTCAACTACAGCGTCAACGCCGGTGAGACGCTCGCCGTGCTCGGTGAGTCCGGCTCCGGCAAGTCCGTGACCGCCCAGGCGATCATGGGCATCCTCGACATGCCACCCGGCAGGATCCCGCAGGGCGAGATCTTCTTCCGCGGCGAGGACATGCTCAAGATGTCCAACGAGGACCGGCGGCAGATCCGCGGCCGGAAGATCGCCATGATCTTCCAGGACGCGCTGTCCTCGCTGAACCCGGTCCTCTCCGTGGGCTACCAGCTCGGCGAGATGTTCCGGGTCCACCAGGGCATGTCCAAGAAGGAAGCCAAGGCCAAGTCCATCGAACTGATGGACAGGGTCAAGATCCCGGCCGCCGCGGCCCGGGTGGGCGACTATCCGCACCAGTTCTCCGGCGGTATGCGCCAGCGCATCATGATCGCCATGGCGCTCGCGCTGGAGCCGGACCTGATCATCGCGGACGAGCCGACCACCGCCCTCGACGTGACCGTCCAGGCCCAGGTCATGGACCTGCTCGCGGAGTTGCAGCGCGAGTACCACATGGGTCTCGTCCTGATCACCCACGACCTCGGCGTGGTCGCCGATGTCGCGGACAAGATCGCGGTCATGTACGCGGGACGGATCGTCGAGACCGCCCCGGTGCACGAGCTGTACAAGCGCCCCGCACACCCGTACACCCGCGGCCTGCTCGACTCGATCCCGCGCCTCGACCAGAAGGGCCAGGAGCTCTTCGCCATCAAGGGGCTGCCGCCCAACCTGCTGCATGTACCGTCCGGTTGCGCGTTCAACCCGCGCTGCACCAAGGCGGACGACATCTGCCGTACGGACATCCCGGCGCTGCTCCCGGTGACCGACCGGGACGGCACGGAACTGGTCGGCCGCGGCAGTGCGTGCCACTTCTGGAAGGAGACGATCCATGGCTGAGTTCAAGAAGTCCGACGCGACCGAGTCGGGGATCGTCGACGCCACCCCGAATGTCACCGAGGTCGAGACGGTCGACGCCGCCACCGAGGCCGAGGCCGTTGCCGCCATCGAGGCGCCCGTCTCGCAGGGCGAGCCGATCCTTCAGGTGCGCAACCTGGTCAAGCACTTCCCGCTGACCCAGGGCATCCTGTTCAAGCGGAAGGTCGGCGCGGTCAAGGCCGTGGACGGGATCTCCTTCGATCTCTACCAGGGGGAGACGCTCGGCATCGTCGGCGAGTCCGGCTGTGGCAAGTCCACGGTCGCCAAGCTGCTGATGACGCTGGAGCGGGCGACCGCGGGCGAGGTCTTCTACAAGGGCCAGGACATCACCAAGCTGTCCGGGCGCGCGCTGAAGGCCGTACGCCGCAATATCCAGATGGTGTTCCAGGATCCGTACACCTCGCTCAATCCGCGGATGACGGTCGGCGACATCATCGGGGAGCCGTTCGAGATCCACCCCGAGGTGGCGCCCAAGGGTTCACGGCGGCAGAAGGTCCAGGATCTGCTGGACGTGGTCGGGCTCAACCCCGAGTACATCAACCGGTATCCGCACCAGTTCTCCGGCGGTCAGCGCCAGCGCATCGGCATCGCGCGCGGCCTGGCGCTCAACCCGGAGATCATCATCTGCGACGAGCCGGTGTCGGCGCTCGATGTCTCCGTCCAGGCGCAGGTCATCAACCTGATGGAGAAGCTGCAGGACGAGTTCAACCTCTCCTATCTCTTCATCGCGCACGACCTGTCGATCGTCCGGCACATCTCGGACCGCGTCGGTGTGATGTACCTCGGCAAGATGGCCGAGATCGGCACGGACACGCAGATCTACGACCACCCGACGCATCCGTACACCCAGGCGCTGCTGTCGGCGGTCCCGGTGCCCGACCCGGAGGCCCGCGAGGGCCGCGAGCGGATCATCCTCGTCGGCGACGTGCCGTCCCCGGCGAACCCGCCGTCCGGCTGCCGCTTCCGCACCCGCTGCTGGAAGGCGGAGGACAAGTGCGCGGAGGAGATGCCGCTGCTGGCGGTCCCTGAGCGTTTCAAGGGCATGGACAGCCCGGTGGCACACGAGTCCGCGTGCCACTTCGCCGAGGAGAAGGACGTCGTCCACGCGGCGTAGCGCGTAGTACGTGTGATGAGGGCGCCCCAGCCGGACAGGCGGGGGCGCCCTTGTCATTGCCCGGCGTCGCTGCGCGTCCGGACGGCTGCGTAAAATGTGCGCTCTGCATGCATATGGGGTGATATTGGGGACTGAGTGAGACTCAGGACACTCAGGACTCGGGAGGCCTCCATGCGTCGAGCCACGCGCGCCCAGTGGGCCGCATGCGCGCTGGCCGCCTCCCTGACGGCAGCAGCCTGCGGCGGCGGCAGCGACCGCGGCGCCGGTGGCCCCGACGGAATCGTGAGCTCCTCCTGGGGCGACCCGCAGAACCCTCTGGAGCCCGCCAACACCAATGAGGTCCAGGGCGGCAAGGTCCTCGACATGATCTTCCGCGGTCTCAAACGGTACGACCCGAAGACCGGCGAGGCCAAGGACATGATCGCCGAGAGGATCGACACCCCGGACTCGGTCACCTTCACCGTCACCATCAAGGACGGATGGACCTTCAGCAACGGCGAGAAAGTCACCGCGAGGTCCTTCGTGGACGCCTGGAACTACGGCGCCCACATCGAGAACAACCAGAAAAACGCGTACTTCTTCGGCTATATCGAGGGCTACGAGCAGGTCCACCCCGAAAAGGGCGAGCCCAGCGCCGAAACCCTCTCCGGCCTCAGGACCGTCAACGACCGCACCTTCACCGTCAAGCTCTCCCAGAAGTTCTCCACCTGGCCCGACACCCTCGGCTACGCCGCCTTCGCGCCGCTGCCCAGGGCGTTCTTCGACAGCCATGACAGCTGGCTCTCCAAACCCGTCGGCAACGGCCCGTACACCGTCGACTCCTACATCAAGGGCGCGAAGATGTCCCTGCGCAGATGGGACGGGTACACGGGCCCCGACAAGGCGCGCAACGGCGGCGTCGACCTCAATGTGTACACGGACAACAACACCGCCTACACCGACCTGACCGCGGGCAATCTGGACCTCGTCGACGATGTCCCGGCCGCGCAGCTGAAGAACGTCAAGGCGGACCTCGGCGACCGGTACCTCAACACCCCCGCGGGCATCATCCAGACCCTCGCCTTCCCGCACTACGACAAGGCCTGGTCCACCCCGGGCAGCGCGAAGGTCCGCACGGGCCTGTCCATGGCCATCGACCGAGAGCAGATCACCGACACGATCTTCCAGAAGACCCGTACGCCCGCGAAGGACTGGACCTCGCCCGTACTCGGCGTGGACGGCGGCTATCTGGACACCCTGTGCGGGCAGGCCTGCGCGTACCACCCCACCGAGGCGAAGCGGCTGGTCTCCGAGGGCGGCGGCATCCCCGGGGGCCGGCTGAGGCTCTCGTACAACGCGGACACCGGCTCGCACAAGGAGTGGGTCGACGCCGTCTGCAACAGCATCAACAACGCCCTGGGCAACGACCGGGCGTGCGTCGGCAACCCCGTCGGCACCTTCGCCGACTTCCGCAGCCAGATCGGACGGCACAAAATGCCGGGTCCGTTCCGGGCGGGCTGGCAGATGGACTACCCGCTGATCCAGAACTTCCTGCAGCCGCTCTACTACACCAACGCCTCCTCCAACGACGGCAAGTGGAGCAACGCGGACTTCGACCGGCTCATCGACCGGGCCAACGCCGAGACCGACGAGAAGAAGGCCGTGGAGATCTTCCAGCAGGCCGAGGAGGTCGTACGGGACCAGATGGCGGCGATCCCGCTCTGGTACCAGAACGGCAGCGCCGGCTACTCGGAGCGGGTCTCCAACGTCGCGCTGAACCCGTTCAGCGTGCCGGTCTACAACGAGATCACGGTCAACTGACGGGGAAGGCAGCGAGCAGCCCATGGGACGTTATGTGATCCGGCGTCTGCTCCAGATGATCCCGGTCTTCTTCGGCGCGACGCTGCTGATCTTCCTCATGGTGCATGTGATGGGCGACCCCATCGCGGGCCTCTGCGGCGACCGGCAGTGCGACCCGGCGACGGCCGCCCGGCTGCGCGCGGAGTTCGGCCTCGATCAGCCGGTGGTGCGGCAGTACGCGACGTACATGGGCAACGTCTTCACCGGCGACTTCGGCACCGCCTTCAACGGCCAGCAGGTCACCGACCTGATGGGCGAGGCCTTCCCGGTCACCATCCGGCTCACGCTCGTCGCGATCGTCTTCGAGATCGTCATCGGCATCACCCTGGGTGTGCTCACCGGTCTGCGCCGCGGGCGGCCCGTCGACACCTCCGTACTCGTGCTCAGCCTGGTGGTCATCGCGGTCCCCACCTTCGTCACCGGTCTGCTCCTCCAGCTGCTCCTGGGCGTCGAGTGGGGGATCATCAAGCCCGCCGTCTCACCGGAAGCGCCGGTCGACGAGCTGATCGTCCCCGGTCTGGTCCTCGCCTCGGTCTCGCTCGCCTACATCACCCGGCTCACCCGCACCTCGATCGCCGAGAACGCCCGCTCCGACTACGTCCGCACCGCGAAGGCCAAAGGCCTGCCGCGCCGCCGCGTGATCACCCACCACCTGCTGCGGAACTCGCTGATTCCCGTGGTCACCTTCATCGGTACGGATGTGGGCGCCCTGATGGGCGGTGCGATCGTCACCGAGCGCATCTTCAACATCCACGGCGTCGGCTACCAGCTCTACCAGGGCATCGTGCGCCAGAACACCCAGACAGTCGTCGGCTTTGTGACCGTGCTCGTCATTGTCTTCCTGCTGGCGAACCTGCTGGTGGACCTGTTGTACGCGGTGCTCGACCCGAGGATCCGCTATGCCTGAGCCGGAAGAAGGAGCAGTCGCCCCGACCGGCGCGGGCGGCGCGAGTGACCTCGCGATGAGCGAGGGCGAGACGCTTTCCTCCACAGAACCGGCACAGAAGCCGCGCAGCCTGTGGTCCGACGCCTGGCGCGAACTGCGGCGCAACCCCGTCTTCATCGTCTCCGGCCTGATCATCGTCTTCCTGGTCCTCATCGCGATCTGGCCCTCGCTGATCGCCACCGGCAATCCGCTCCGGTGCGACCTGGCCAAGGCCCAGGAGGGCTCGCAGCCGGGCCACCCCTTCGGCTTCAACGGCCAGGGCTGCGACGTCTATACGCGTACGGTGCACGGGGCGCGGACCTCCGTCGTCGTCGGCGTCTGCGCCACCCTCGGCGTCGCCCTGCTCGGCTCCGTCCTCGGCGGTCTGGCGGGCTTCTTCGGCGGGGCGTGGGACGCGATCCTGTCCCGGACCACCGATGTCTTCTTCGGTATCCCGGTGGTCCTGGGCGGTCTGGTCCTGCTGTCCGTCGTCCACAGCTCCACGGTCTGGCCCGTGGTCGGCTTCATGGTGCTGCTGGGCTGGCCGCAGATCTCCCGTATCGCGCGCGGCTCGGTCATCACCGCCAAGCACAACGACTACGTACAGGCGGCGCGGGCGCTCGGCGCGTCCAACGCCCGGATGCTGCTGCGCCACATCGCCCCCAACGCCGTAGCGCCGGTCATCGTCGTGGCGACGATCGCGCTCGGGACGTACATCGCCCTGGAGGCGACCCTGTCCTACCTCGGCGCCGGGCTGAAGCCGCCGACCGTCTCCTGGGGCATCGACATCTCCTCCGCGTCCCCGTACATCCGCAACGCGCCGCACATGCTGCTCTGGCCGGCCGGGGCGCTGGCGGTCACGGTGCTCGCGTTCATCATGCTCGGCGACGCGGTGCGCGACGCCCTCGACCCCAAGCTGCGCTGAGGAGCCCGCATGCTGCTTGAAGTGCGCGATCTGCAGGTGGAGTTCCGGACCGGAGACGGCGTCGCCAAGGCGGTCAACGGAGTCAGTTACAGCGTCGACGCCGGCGAGACGCTCGCCGTGCTCGGCGAGTCCGGGTCCGGCAAGTCCGTCACCGCCCAAGCGATCATGGGCATCCTCGACACGCCCCCGGGGAAGATCACCGGCGGCGAGATCCTCTTCCGGGGACAGGATCTGCTCAGCCTCAAGGAGGACGAGCGGCGGAAGATCCGCGGGGCCAGCATGGCCATGATCTTCCAGGACGCGCTCTCCGCCCTCAACCCCGTGGTGAGCGTGGACAACCAGCTCGGCGAGATGTTCACCGTCCACCGGCGGCTGCCGAGGAAGGCGGCGCGCGCCAAGGCCGTCGAGCTGATGGAGCGGGTGGGCATCCCGGGGGCGCGGGAACGGGCCGGGCAGTATCCGCACCAGTTCAGCGGCGGTATGCGCCAGCGCATCATGATCGCGACGGCGCTCGCGCTGGAGCCGGACCTGATCATCGCGGACGAGCCGACGACCGCGCTGGACGTCACCGTCCAGGCCCAGGTGATGGACCTGCTGGCACACCTCCGGCGCGAGCTGAACATGGGGCTGATCCTGATCACCCACGACCTCGGGGTCGTCGCGGACGTCGCGGACAGGATCGCGGTGATGTACGCGGGCCGGATCGTCGAGACGGCTCCGGTCCACGACATCTACAAGGCGCCCGCTCACCCGTACACCAAGGGGCTGTTGCGGTCGATCCCGCGCCTGGACCAGAAGGGCCAGGAGCTGTACGCGATCAAGGGCCTGCCGCCGAACCTGATGCGCATCCCGCCCGGCTGCGCCTTCCACCCGCGCTGCCCGCTGGCCCGGGATGTCTGCCGTACCGAGGTGCCGCCGCTGTACGAGGTGTCACAGGACCGCGGGAGCGCGTGCCACTTCTGGCGGGAGGCGCTCCATGGCTGAAGCGATCCTGGAAGTAAGCGGCTTGTACAAGCACTACCCGCTGACCCGGGGCATTGTCTTCAAGAAGCAGATCGGCGCGGTCAAGGCGGTGGACGGCGTCGACCTGGACCTGATGGCGGGGGAGACGCTCGGCATCGTGGGGGAGTCGGGCTGCGGCAAGTCCACTCTCGCCAAGCTGCTGGTCAACCTGGAGAGGCCGACGGCCGGGGCGATCCGGTACCGGGGCGAGGACATCACCAAGCTGTCCGGGCGCGCGCTGAAGGCCGTACGCCGGAACATCCAGATGGTGTTCCAGGATCCGTACACCTCGCTCAATCCGCGGATGACGGTCGGCGACATCATCGGGGAGCCGTTCGAGATCCATCCCGAGGTGGCGCCCAAGGGTTCGCGGCGGCAGAAGGTCCAGGATCTGCTGGACGTGGTCGGGCTCAACCCGGAGTACATCAACCGGTATCCGCACCAGTTCTCCGGCGGTCAGCGCCAGCGCATCGGCATCGCGCGCGGCCTGGCCCTCCGGCCGGAGATCATCGTGGCCGACGAGCCGGTGTCGGCGCTCGACGTCTCCGTCCAGGCGCAGGTCATCAACCTGATGGACAGGCTCCAGAGCGAATTCAGCCTGAGCTATGTGTTCATCGCCCATGACCTGTCGATCGTCCGGCACATCTCCGACCGGGTGGGCGTGATGTACCTGGGCCGGATCGTAGAGCTCGGCAAGGACGCCGAGATCTACGACCACCCCACGCATCCGTATACGCAGGCGCTGCTCTCGGCGGTCCCGGTGCCCGACCCGGAGGCCCGCGAGCACCGGGAGAGGATCATTCTGTACGGCGATGTTCCGTCGCCCGCCAGGATCCCTTCCGGGTGCCGGTTCCGTACGCGGTGCTGGAAGGCCCAGAGGCGGTGCGAGCTGGAGGTGCCGCTGCTGGCGGTCCCGGCGGAGTTCCGGCTGCTTGAGGGCCCGGCGCACCATCCGTCGGCGTGCCACTTCGCGGAGGAGAAGCAGGTGGTGCGGGGGGCGTGACGGGTTGTGTCGGCGAGGGCCCTTCCAGTTTTTTTATCTGCGGATATAAGACACTAAACGCGGATCAATTTCGTTAACACGGAGGCAACTTGGCCGTCGCGGCTCCGATATACGAACGGGTCACGCTGAACAACGTACGGCCGTGCGGGTGCCGTAGACCGGCCGGGGCTCGCCATGTGGCCCCGGCCGGTCGCACGCGCGGTGCGAGCCCTTGTTCCCCGATGAGCGGCGATGCAGGATCCACGTGTGACTCTTACGCGGAGGGCCAGAATCGCCGGAGCGGTGCTGTGCGCCGTGCTCGCGCTGGTCGTGGGAGCCTGGATCGTCCGCGATCTCACCACGGCCGCCGCCCCCCTCGACCTCTGGCGTCACTGGACCGGCAGCCGCGGCGACGCGTCCGCCGCCCCGCTCACGACCACGCTGGAGGACCTGGCGCTGCTGGCGGTGTACGTCACCGTGGCCGTGGCCTCCCTGCGCTCCGCCGTCGCGTCCGCCGCGCTGGTCGCCGCCGGGGTGATCACGCTGGCGGTCCGATTACCGGGCCTGTGGGTGCTGAGCACATCGTGGATGGATCTGCGGGCGACGGAGGCGTTACGGACACGGGCGCTGTACTGCGCGTTCGTGGCGCTCGCACTGGGCATCGGACTGCTCATCACCGCGGCGGCGGGCCGGCGTCCGCCCGAGGCGTCGTACGCCCCGTATGACCCGTACGCGGCCCCGCGCGCCCCGTATGACCCGACACCGACCCGGCCCGGCCAGGGGGTCTCGGTGCTCGCCTTTCTGCTGCTCGGCGCGGCCGGGGGCGTCCTGGCGGCCTGGGAGATCCATACGGCGGCCGAGTACGGCGGCTCGCTCTACGCGGACCGGATCACCGGCAGCGAATCCCTTCTGCTCCCGCTGCTCGGTACCCCGCCGGGCTGGCTGGCCGCGGTGCTCGTGGCCCTCACCCTGACGGCGGCGGTCGGCGCGCTGTTCCACGCGGTCTTCTCGCGACCGCTGGGGCTGGCCGTCGCGGTCTTCCTCGTGGCGGAGGGCGGCCGCGGCCTGGCCACGGCCATCCGCTACGACCTGCTCACCACGGTCGGCGACCTGCCGGTCCGGGAGCAACTGCTCGTCAGCACGTGGCTGTTCGAGCTGGGGGCAGGGGCGGTGCTGCTGCTGGCGCTGGCGCGGCGGGGGGTGAGCGGGGAGCCGGCGATGGGGACGGCCGGGGGCGGGGCCGGGGGAGGGGCCGGGGGCTTCGGGGCGCCGCCCCCGCCGTCGTCCCGGCCACCGGGGTGGTAGGCCCTTGTCGGGGCTCCGCCCCGAACCCCGCGCCTCAAACGCCGGCGGGGCTGGATTTTCCAGCCCGTCTGGGGGCACCTCCCACGCCGCGCTGGGGGTCCCCCCACGCCCTCAGGGCGTAGGGGGAGGGCGGGTAGGGGCAAGCCCCGCGCAGCGGCTACCGCTCCGGAAGCGACCGCTTCAGGAAGTCCACTTGCAGCAGCAGCAAATTCTCCGCGATCTGCTCCTTCGGCGTCATATGCGTCACCCCCGTCAACGGCAGCACCTCATGCCCCCGCCCCGCCCCCAACAGCCCCGACGACAGCCGCAGACTGTGTGCCATCACCACATTGTCGTCCGCCAGACCATGGATGATCATCAGCGGCCGCGCCGGGCTCTCCAGCGCCGTCAACCCCTCCTCCGTCACCAGCGAATTCGCCGCGTACACCTCCGGCCGCTCCGCCGGATCCCCCAGATACCGCTCCGTATAGTGCGTGTCGTACAGCCGCAGATCCGTCACCGGCGCGCCCGCGATCGCCGCGTGGAAGACGTCCGGGCGGCGCAGCACCGCGAGCGCCGCCAGGTAACCCCCGTACGACCAGCCCCGGATCGCCACCCGCCCGAGGTCCAGCGGGAAGGATCCGGCCAGCGCGTGCAGCGCCTCGATCTGGTCGTCCAGGGTCAGCGGGAAGTTGTCCTTGATCGCCTTCTCCCAGGCGGGGGAGCGCCCGGGCGCGCCTCTGCCGTCCGCGACGAGCACCGCGAAGCCCTGGTTGGCGAACCACTGCGACGTGAGATTGGGATTGTGCGCGGCGAGCACCCGCTGCCCGTGCGGCCCCCCATAGGGATCCAGCAGTACCGGAAGCGGACCATCCGACTCCCGGTAGTCGGAGGGAAGCAGGACGGCGCACGGAATCCGGTGTGCGCCCCCCTCGCAGAGCCGTACGTGCGCCGTCAGCACCGGCTGCTCCGCGTACGACGCGACAACCGCGAGCTGCTTGCCGTCCCGCAGCACCTGCACGGACGCGCCGCTCACATCCGTACGCGAGGAGGCCAGCACCGTCACCCCGCCCGAGCGCACCGCCGAGTGCACCCCCGGCCCCTCCGAGACGCGCTCGATCCCCAGCTCATTGACCCGGTACACATGAATTTCGCCAATCTCGGGCTCCGCCGCCTCCTCGCCGGCCGCCGCCGAGATCAGCACATCGTTCTCGCCGATGTCCAGGACCGACCGCAGCTGCAATTGAGCTCCGGTAAGTGCCCGGTCGCCGACCGCGAGCACCCGCGCCCCGCCCTCGTCCGCGATCCGCACCAGCCGCCCGTCCGGCGCCCAGGCGGGCACCCCGGAGAAAAGATCCAGCCACACCGGATCCTCGTCCACATGCACCGTCCGGGTCGTGCCCGACGCCGGGTCCACCGCCAGGTACAGCTGCGTCCGCTGGTCCCGCGACTGTACGAGCAGCAGCGGAGCGCCCGCCGACGACCAGTGCACACGCGCCAGATACGGGTACCGGGACCGGTCCCAGACCACCTCCGTATGCTCTCCGGCCAGCGTGACGAGAAACAACCGCACCTCCGCGTTCGGCGTCCCCGCCGCCGGATACGCGACCCGCTCCGGCTCGCGCTCCGGGTTCGCGGGGTCCGAGATCCACCACCGCCGTACGTCCCGGTCGTCGACGCGCGCGACGAGCAGCCGGTCCGACTCCGGCGCCCACCAGAAACCGTGCGAGCGGTCCATCTCCTCCGCCGCGATGAACTCCGCCAGACCGTAGGTGACATGTTCGTTCTCGGGCACGGCCAGCGCCCGGTCCGCTTCGCCCTCCGCGCCGGTCACCCGCAGCGCGCCGCGCGCCACATAGGCGATGTGGAGCCCGTCGGGCGAGGGCCGCGGGTCGATCACCGGCCCCGGTGTACGCAGTTCGCGCGCGGTCCCGGCACGCAGCTCGGCCACGTACAGGCGCCCGGACAGCGCGAACGCCGCCAACTCGACCGCCCGGTCCACCGCGTAGCCGACGATGCCCGCCGACCCCTCCCGGCTGCGCTCCCGCCGGGCCCGCTCCTCGGCAGGCAGCTCCTCCGCCGTTCCGCCGAGCAGCAGGTCCGGGTCGGCGGCGAGGCGTTCCTGCGCCTGGCGGGCGTCTCCGTCGAGATCCAGCACCCAGAGCCGGCCCGCGCGGTCCGTCCCCGAGGCCGACCGAAGGAAGACCACCCGGGAGCCGTCCGGAGACACGGTGAATCCACGCGGTGCGCCGAGCGTGAAGCGCTGGGTCCTGGCGTACTGACGCGGGAAGGAGAGCGGGTTGGAGAGCTGCGGCTTCGAGGTCATGTGACCGAACCTAGCGTTCGTGCGCCCCCGTGTGCTGCTGTGCACCGATCGATGCGTTGGTACGGATAGTTATGATCACTGACGCAAGGTGGGTATGAACTTCCTGGCACATGCAACCTGCCCGATCCGGCTCGAATATTTGTGGAGGTGAACCGCCGTGGCACTCTCGATTTCGGCGGTGGTGCTGCTGGCGATCATCGTCGTCATCCTGGTCCGGAAATCCGGGCTGAAAGGCGGACATGCGGTGGTTTGCGTTCTGCTCGGGTTCTATCTCGCCAGCTCGTCCATGGCGCCCTCGATCACCCAACTGACCACGAATGTGGCCGGCATGATCGGCGACATCAAGTTCTAGCGCGGGCGGCCCACCGGGCCTCGTAGGCTGTCCTGTATGAAGGATCTTCCCGCCCGTCGTCTCCTCCTTGTGCACGCGCACCCGGACGACGAGTCGATCAACAATGGCGCGACCATGGCCCTGTACGCGGCCGCCGGTGCCCAGGTCACTCTGGTGACCTGCACCCTCGGTGAGGAGGGCGAGGTCATCCCGCCCGCCCTCGCCCATCTCGCGTCCGACCGGGAGGACCGGCTCGGCCCCCATCGCGTCGGCGAACTGGCCGCCGCGATGAAGGAGCTGGGCGTCACCGACCACCGCTTCCTCGGCGGCCCCGGCCGGTTCCGGGACTCCGGGATGATGGGGCTGGCGCAGAACCGCCGCGAGGGCGCGTTCTGGAACACCCCCGTGGACGCCGCCGCCCCGCATCTGGTCGAGGTGATCCGTTCCGTACGTCCGCAGGTGCTGGTGACGTACGACCCCGACGGCGGTTACGGACATCCGGACCATATCCAGGCGCACCGGGTCGCGATGCGCGCCGCCGAACTGGCCGCCGAGACCGCCTTCCGGCGCGACCTCGGCGATGCGCACGCCATCGCCAAGATCTACTGGAACCGGGTGCCGCGCTCGGTGGCCGAGGAGGGCTTCGCCCGGCTGCGCACCGCGAGCGGTACGGACTTCCCGGGCATCGCGACGGTGGATGACATTCCGGGCGTGGTGGACGATTCCGGGATCACCGCCGAGATCGACGGCACGGCGTACACGGAACGGAAAGCGGCGGCCATGCGCGCGCATGCCACTCAAATCGCCGTGGACGGCCCCTTCTTCGCACTCTCCAATGAACTGGGGCAACCGATCTTCGCTACGGAGTACTACCAGTTGGCGCAGGGCGAGCCCGGCGCACCCGCGGGCGAGCGGGAACATGACCTTTTCGCAGGGGTGTCGGCGTGAGTGCACAGACATGGTCGAAGCCCGTCCGGATCGCCGCGTACCTCGCACTCGCGGTGCTCGGCGTGCTGGTCGGCGTCGCGGGCTCGCTGGTCCAAGGCGCCTGGCTCCCGGGCGGGTTGGCGCTCGCGCTGCTCGGCGCGGCGGGACTGTTCTACGGCTCGATGCAGGCGACCGGGACCCAGCTCGGGGTGGCGGCGCCCGCCGTGGGCTGGCTGGCCGCGATCGTGGTGCTGAGCAGTGGGCGCCCGGAAGGTGACGGGATGTTCACAGCGGGGACCGGGCCGCTCATCTTCGTTCTGGGCGGGATGGTGTTGGCTGTGATGTGTGCCACGATGTCGCGGCCCCGGCAACCTGGGGGCGGGCCCGGCCGACTAACCCGGTAGGAGCTGTGGGACCCTCGGCACGCAGCCGGAACGGCGTGCCCCTAGGGTGGGCGCCTCCAGGCCGGAGAGTGACTGAACTGACCATGCCCGTACGGTCGGCGGAACGTCGCTTTCCATAGTCCCGGGGGTGTCTGTCGGCGGCGGCCAGTATGGTGGAGCGCGCCGCCGAGCCGCCCGCAGTAGTTGCTGTCCAGTAAGAAGCGGGCGGCGGAGCCAACCGGGAGAACCTGCTTTGAGTCGTGAAACTGACAGTTCGTCCGCCGGGCCCCACGGGCGCGGTGGAGCCGCGTACCCCTCGGGAACACCGCCGTACGGATCCCGCCAGTATCCGTCGCCGCATCCCACGCAGGACGCTCCGGTCCTCGGAGACGCCGATGCGGCCGTGGAGCCGCAGCCGGACGAGCCGAGGACCGAGACCACGCTGACGACGCGGATCCGGATCAACATCCCGGGTTCGCGGCCGATCCCGCCGGTCGTCATGCGTACGCCGATGAGCGACGTGGATGCTCCGGCGAAGCCGGAGAGACAGGACAGCTCTCAAACGGGCAGCACCCCGCGGCCCGATGTGACGCAGGAGATGGCTCTGCCCGTGGCGGAGCCGCAGGCCGAGGGGAAGGCCCCGAGCGACTGGTTCGCGCCGCGCAAGGCCGGTTCGGGTCCCGCGCCGGGGCCGGGCGCCGGTCCGGCAGGTGCGAACGGGCTGGGCGGCAATGGGGCAGGTCTGGCGGCCTCGGCCGCGCAGCCCTCCGTACCCTCACCCTCACCTTCTGCGCCCGCTGGTCCGGGTGCCGGGCTGCCGTACTTCTCCGAGGGGCAGCAGGGCGGCCCCGGCGCGCCGCGCAGCGGCGGTTCGCTGAGCGACCTGGCCGCGGGCGCCGAAGGCCCGCCGTCCGGCGCGAACCGCTTCCCTCCTGGGAGCTTCGCAAAGCCCCCAGGGGCGGCAGGAAGCGGTACGCCTCCGCTGGGCGTCCGTCCGCCGGGTTCGCCGGAGCGCCCGCTCGGCCCCACCGGGCCGACCACGGGACCGGTCACCGGCACCATGCCGCTGCCCCCGCGCCCCAGCGGCAAGCGCAGGGCGGCAGGCTCTGGTTCCGTAGGCCCTGGTTCCGCAGGCCCCGGTTCCGCCGGTCCGGGTCCCGTCGGCCCCGGTTCCACAGGCCCCGGTCCTGTCGGGCCCGGCCCCGGAGGTCCGGGTCCTGTCGGGCCCGGCGGCCCCGGCACAGCGCCCCGGATGTCCGACGACACCGCCGTCCTCACCCCGCAGAAGCCCGGCCTCGGCGCCGGCAGCAGCGGCGGCGGCCATGTCTCCGGGGACACGCTGACCAGCGGCATCCCCGTCGTCCCGCCGGAGCACCGTTCGCCCTTCCCGCCGCTCGGCAACCCGCTCTCCGGACCGCAGGGTTCCGCTCCCGGCGCCCCCGGCTCGGGACCGAACCCGCTGCTGTCCCAGGGCCCCGGCCCGCAGGGTTCCGACCAGGGCGGCTTCTCCGCACCGGAGTTCCCGGCCGGTACGGGAGGCGGCCCCGGCAGCCCTGCCGCGGCCAAGCCCAAGCCCGCACCCGCAGCAACCTCCCGGTCCGCGCCCGCCAAGAAGAAGGGCCGCTCCAAGCTGGTGCTCGCGGCGGTCGCGGTGGTCACTCTGGCCGGTATCGCGTACGGCGCCGGCCTGCTGCTCAACCACTCCGACGTACCCAAGAGCACCACAGTGCTCGGCGTGGACATCGGCGGCGGCACCAGGGACCAGGCGGTCAACAAGCTCGACGCCGCCCTCGGCAAGCGCGCAGTCAGCCCGCTCCAGCTCACGGTGGGTGGCAAGCAGGAGCAGCTCGCCCCGGACAAGGCCGGGCTCTCCCTGGACAGCCAGGCCACGGTCCGCGCCGCCGCGGGCAGCGACTACAACCCGATCTCGGTGATCGGTTCCCTCTTCGGCGGCGAACGCGTCGCCGAACCGGTGATCCTGGTCGACGAGGAGAAGCTGAGCGTCGCGCTCACCGACCTGGCGGGCGTCTCGGGCTCGGCCACCGAAGGCACGATAAAATTCGAGCCGGGCAAGGCCGTCGCAGTACCTGGCAAGGCGGGCCAGACACTGGACGTGGGCCGCTCGATGATCTCGGTCAAGGACGCCTACCGCGCCCAGGTCGAGACGGGCCGTCCGGACGTCGTGGAGCTGCCGGTCACCACCCGTGAGCCGAGTATCGGCCAGGCCGAACTGGACCGGGCGATGAAGGAATTCGCGGAGCCCGCGATGTCCGAGGTGATCACCATCAAGGCGGGCGGCGAATCGATCGATTTCGGCCCGCAGAAGTCGCTGCCGAAGATCCTTTCGATGAAGGTGATCGACGGCAAGCTGGTCGAGTACTACGACAAGAAGGCGATCATCGAGCTGCTGGACGGGGCTTTCGACGGCGTCACGATCACCAGGGCCGACGGCAAGAAGCACCCGGTCGCCGCGGAGGACGTCGTCCAGGCCATGCGGCCGGCCCTGCGCGGCAAGACACCCGAGGAGCGCGTCAGCGTGATCGACCTGGACCCCAGCTAGCCGTCCGACGCCTCAATCGCCGGCGAGGCTTGAGTTGCCGGTGGCCCGGCAACTCAAGCCCGTCTGGGGGTACCTCCCATGCCGAAGGCTATGGGGGAGATTGAGGACACCGCCCGAAGGGCGGTACGGGGTCTGGGGCGGAGCCCCCAGTTACGGGAAAGGGCGGGGTGGGGGCAAGCCCGCCGCAGGCGCACCCCGCACCCCACCCCGCACAGGCCGCCCCCGCCGCGCTGTCACAACTGACCGGTCCGTTCCGTCATCGCTACGTCACCGCACTGAGGAGATGGGACCGATGGACGGATACGGCCGAGCGTTTCGAGACGCACCGGCCTCACCTGCGGGCCGTCGCCTACCGGATGCTCGGCTCGCTCAGCGAGGCGGAGGACGCCGTACAGGAGGCCTGGCTCAAGGTCAGCCGCTCCGACACCGACGACGTCCAGAATCTCGGCGGCTGGCTGACGACCGTGGTCGGCCGGGTGTGCCTGGACATGCTGCGCTCGCGCGTCTCGCGGCGCGAGGAGCCGCTGGGCGTGCGCCTGCCCGATCCCCTCGTGAGCCCCGCTGACGGCGTCGACCCCGAACACGAAGCGCTGCTCGCCGACTCCGTCGGCCTCGCGCTGATCGTCGTCCTTGAAACGCTGGCCCCCGCCGAGCGCCTCGCCTTTGTGCTGCACGACCTGTTCGCCGTGCCCTTTGACGAGATCGCCCCCGTCGTCGGCCGCACCCCGGCCGCGTCGCGCCAGCTCGCCAGCCGCGCCCGCCGCCGGGTGCAGGGAGCGGCCCCGGCGCCCGACACCGACCTCACCCGCCAGCGCGAAATCGTCGACGCCTTCCTCGCGGCGGCCCGCGGCGGCGATTTCGAGGCGCTCGTCGCGGTCCTCGACCCGGATGTCGTGGTGCGCTCCGACGGCGGCGTTCTGCGCCCCGGAAGCGTGATCCGCGGCGCCACGACCGTGGCCGGGCGGGCCATTACCTTCGCGCGGCTCGCCGAGATCGCGCAGCCCGCGTTCATCAATGGAGCGCCGGGAGTCGTCGCGTACGCGGAGGGGCAGCCGGTCTCGGTCATGGCGTTCACGATCAGGCACGACAAGATCGTCGCGATCGACACCCTCAACGATCCCGAACGCCTGCGCCGTCTCGACCTGAAGGTCTAGCGCTCAGTTCAGCATCGCCCGTGCCGCCCGCGCCTTTCGCCTGATCGCGTCCGCCGTCGCGCCGTCCACCGCCGCCACCACCTCCGCGTACGCGTCCATCTCCGCCGCCCCCGTCAGGAAGTCCCCGCGCTGTACGAGCAGCTGGGCGCGCTCGTACCGCAGCCGCGCCGGGTGCGAAGGCAGCAGAAGGGACAGTTCGACCGCCCAGAGCGCCACATCCGAGCGCTCCGGGCGGGCCGCCGCCCAGGTGCGGATGTTGTTCAGGATGCGCAGGACCACTTCGAGCGGGTCCGCGGGCGTCAGCATCGACGGGTCGAGCGGCGCCCCTGTCGCACCGGCGACCAGCAGCTCCGCGTCCGGCCCCGTCAGGATGCGCCCGCCCGCGAAGGGGTCCGCGAGCACCTGCTCGTCCGATGCGGAGGAAGACGAGGAGGCGGACGTGGACGTAGGCGGGTCGCCGAAGCCGACCACGAAGTGACCCGGCAGCGCGACCCCGTACACCGGCGCGCCGGCCCGGCGGGCGACCTCGATCCAGACCACCGACAGGAGGATCGGCAGGCCACGGCGGCGGCGCAGCACCTCATGCAGCAGCGAGGACTCCAGACGCTGATAGTCGGCAGGAGACCCCCGGAAATCGCAGCGCGCCCCGAGGAGTTCGGTCAGCGCCGCCGCCCACGCGCGCGGCCCGACCAGGCCGTAGGGCAACATCCCGGCGAGCCGGTCCAGTTCGATCTGGGCCGCGTCCATCGTGGCCTCGTCCACGGACGGGTCCGCCTCCGCGCCCACCAGCAGGCACAGCAGGGCGAGGTCGGGCCGCTCCGAGCGAGCCTCCTCGGCGAACCGCCGCCGTCGGTCGGCGGGCCTGTCGGGGCGTGGGGGCTGGTCGGGTGATTCGTCGTGCATATGCGTTTCGTACCCGCCTACGGGGATCGGAAGTGGTGGTAGAAGTGGTGGGTCTCAAAGCCCATCCCCTCGTACAACGCGCGAGCCCCGCCGTTGTCGTCCTCGACCTGGAGCCAGGCCGCCGATGCGCCCTCCTCCAGCGCGCGCCGCGCCAGCGCGCCCATCACCGCGGTCGCGAGCCCCTGACGCCGGTACGCCGGGTCCACCTCCACCGCCATGAACCCCGCCCAACGGCCGTCGACCACACACCGGCCGATCGCCGCGAGGGACTCGCCCTCGCCAGGTATGGCGGCGAACCACACCGAAGGACCGCTGCCCAGCACCTTCAGCACATGTGGCCCGGCCACACTGGACCGCTGGTAGCGCTGTAGCCAGGCGGCGTCGCAGGTCCGCGTGAGCCGGACCCGGGCGACGTCCAGGTGATCTCCCTGGTCGCCGACAGGGGCCAGGGCTCCGATCCGTACCTCCGCCGAGACCTCGCGCCGCCACCCGCGCGCCGCCAGCTCCGCGCAGAGCCCCTCCTGCGTCCCCGCCGCCCCGGTCGCGGCCTGAACGTACGGGGGCAGGCCCCGCTCCTCGTACCACGCACGCACCCGTGCCAGCGCCGTATCGAGCGGCGCACCCGGGTCACCGAGCGGCAGCACCGAATTGGCGCGCCGGGTGAACCCGGACGACGCGCGCAGCTGCCAGTCGCCGAGCCGCTCGCTCTCCACCGGCTGCCAGGCGCGCGCCGTCACCCGCGCGAGCTCCTCGAAATCCGCCGCGGGCCCCCTCCGCCGGGCGGGCGCGGCGGGTACGACCTTGCCCGCGACGAGCGTCGATTCCGGGATGCGGACGGTTTCGCCGGTCCGTCGGGTGATCAGCAGCACACCCTCGTCCCAGGATGTGAGAACACCGACCGTGTCGGTGAACCTGCCGCCCGTGACCCCCGGACCGGTCAAGCACCGCACCGACACTCGTTTACCCACGTCAACAGGTGTAATACGGACTTTGAGGCGTCCGCCGCCGGTGAATTCCACAGCTCTGCGAGCCCCTCATGTTCGGATCCGTCCCAAGAACGGAGATACTAGAGGCGGGCATCGACGACGCCGCGCTCCCGCGCAAGCCAGCCCTACCGAGGAGGAACGACAGCGTGACCTACGTCATCGCGCAGCCTTGTGTCGACGTCAAGGACAAGGCGTGCATCGAGGAGTGCCCCGTCGACTGCATCTACGAGGGCTCCAGGTCCTTGTACATCCACCCGGACGAATGCGTCGACTGCGGGGCTTGTGAGCCGGTCTGCCCGGTGGAGGCGATCTTCTACGAGGATGACACCCCGGAGGAGTGGAAGGACTACTACAAGGCGAACGTCGAGTTCTTCGACGAACTCGGCTCGCCCGGTGGTGCCTCCAAGCTTGGCCTGATCGAGCGGGACCACCCCTTCATCGCCGCGTTGCCGCCGCAGAACCAGTAGCCAGTAGCCAGTAGGACCCGGTCCCGTGCGGTTCGTCGTCCGTACGGGACCGAGGCGTCTCACGCCGCACGCATGAGCCGCACGCATGAGCAGAGAAAGAGAACAGAGAAAGAGAAGCCTGTGTCCGCTGCGTCCGCAGTCTCTTCCCGCCTCCCCGCCTTTCCCTGGGACAAGCTGGAGCCGTACAAGGCGACGGCCGCGGCCCACCCGGACGGCATCGTGGACCTCTCCGTCGGCACCCCCGTCGACCCCGTCCCCGAGCTGATCCAGCAGGCCCTCAGCGCGGCCGCCGACTCGCCCGGGTATCCGACGGTGTGGGGGACGGCGGCGCTGCGTGACGCGCTCACCGGCTGGGTCGAGCGGCGGCTCGGCGCCGTCGGCGTCACCCACACGAACGTACTGCCCGTCGTCGGCTCCAAGGAGTTGGTGGCCTGGCTGCCGACGCAGCTGGGCCTGGGCCCCGGCGACAAGGTCGCCTACCCGCGCCTCGCCTACCCGACGTACGAGATCGGCGCGCGGCTGGCCCGTGCGGAGCCCGTGGCCTACGACGACCCGACGCAGCTCGACCCTGCCGGACTGAAGCTGCTCTGGCTCAACTCGCCCTCCAACCCGACCGGCCGGGTGCTGGCCAAGGACGAGCTGATCCGTATCGTCGCCTGGGCGCGCGCCCACGGCGTACTGGTCTTCAGCGACGAGTGCTACCTGGAGCTGGGCTGGGAGGCGGAGCCGGTCTCGGTGCTGCACCCGGATGTGTGCGGTGGTACGTACGGGGGCGTCGTGGCCGTCCACTCGCTGTCCAAGCGCTCCAACCTGGCCGGGTACCGCGCCGCCTTCGCGGCGGGCGACGCGAGCGTGCTCGGCGAGCTGCTCCAGATCCGCAAGCACGGCGGGATGATGACCCCGGCGCCGGTGCAGGCCGCCACCGTCGCGGCGCTCGGCGACGACACGCACGTCTCGGAACAGCGGGCGCGGTACGTGGCCCGGCGGGAGGCGCTGCGTACGGCCCTGGAAGCGCACGGCTTCCGCATCGAGCACAGCGAGGCCAGCCTCTACCTGTGGGCGACGCGCGACGAACCGTGCTGGGACACGGTGGCGCACCTGGCGCGGCTGGGCATCCTGGTCGCGCCGGGCGACTTCTACGGAACGGCGGGGGAGCGGTTCGTACGGGTGGCGTTCACCGCGACGGACGAGCGGGTCGAGGCCGCGGTCAAGCGCCTGGGCTGAGGCGGCGACACGGCACGCGCGGCACGCGGCTGACGCGGCGCACACGGGAGAGGGGCCCCGGGAGTACGTACTCCCGGGGCCCCTCTCCGTAGCCGCGTGCGCAACCGCGCGTGCTAGCCGCCGAGCGGCAGGGTGTTCAGCGGCAGCGAGCCGGCACCCAGGCCCTCGGCGCCGAGGGAGTCGGTCGGCAGGGTGCCGCCGCCCAGGGACTCGGTGGCGCTGCCCGCGGTCTTGCCGACGACCTTGCCGGCGCTCTGCGTGGTGTCACCGGTTACCTTGTGCGTGGCCGCTTTGCCCGCCTTGCCGACGGCCTTGCCCGCGGCCGGGACGGTCTGCTTGACCGCGTTGCCGCCGGCTTCGCCCGCCAGCTCCGTGGTCTTCTGCGAGGCACCGTCGACAGTGGAGCCGAGGGCCTCTGCGTCGAGCGCGGTCAGGCCGTCCAGGGGCGCCTGCGGAAGGGCCAGGGCGCTTGCGGAGCCGGCCGCACCGACCACGGGAGCTGCGCCCGCGGCGATGAGCAGCGCGGCACGGGCGATCCGACGGGTCAGGGGGAGGGACATGGTGCTCCTTGAGACGAGAAAGGACGTTGGGAATGGTGCCTGTCCTGGAGCCGGTTCCGCTGGCGGTCCGGCGCTCGGACGCAGTGACAACAGCTCGGAGGGAGGTAGAAGTTGCGGTGGATCAAAGTAAAGAATTGGTAATGTGTCGCATTATCGGCTCTGGATAAAGACGGGCAAACATTCCAATACGTAACGCCTTGCTGAACCGTCACTTCCCTTTTGGCGCAAGGGATTTGACGGGCGGGTCACTGACGGCGCGAACGGCCGGTCGACGCATGGTCCGGAGGTGGGCACGGTGCCTCGTACGGGGGAGGCCGTGGACTGCTGTGCGATGCGAATTCGGGTTTTGTCGCTGCTGGAATCGGCACCGGAATCGTCACCGGAACCGCACTGGAGCCGGTGCCGCAATCGATGTGGCTCCCGGGTGAGCAGCCCACCGCGTTAAGGTCGGGGTCATGCCCGAAACTGCGCTTGACCTCACCCTTGACGCCCCGGCGCTGACCGCGGACCTGGTCGACTTCCGCTCGGTGAGCGGCGAGGAGAAGCCCCTCGCCGACGCGATCGAGCAGGCCCTGCGCCGTCTGCCGCACCTCACCGTCGACCGGCACGGCAACAACGTCGTGGCCCGCACCGCCCTGGGGCGCGGCGAGCGCGTCATTCTCGCCGGGCACATCGACACGGTCCCGATTGCCGACAACGTACCGTCGCGGCTGGACGGGAACGGCGTGCTGTGGGGCTGCGGCACGAGCGACATGAAATCGGGCGTCGCTCTTCAGCTGCGGATTGCCGCGACCGTTCCCGAGCCCAATCGGGACATCACCTTCGTTTTCTACGACAACGAAGAGGTCGCCGCGCATCTCAGCGGTCTCGGCCGGGTGGCCGAAGCCCATCCGGAGTGGCTGGAGGGCGATTTCGCCGTCCTGCTAGAACCGTCCGACGCGCAGGTCGAGGGCGGCTGCCAGGGCACGCTGCGGGTCATTCTCCGTACGGCGGGGGAGCGGGCGCACTCCGCGCGCAGCTGGATGGGGTCGAACGCCATTCACACCGTCGCGCCGATCCTGGCGCGCCTCGCCGCGTACGAGCCGCGCCGGCCGGTCGTCGACGGACTGGAGTACCGGGAAGGGCTCAACGCGGTACGGATCGAGGGGGGCGCCGCCAACAACGTCATCCCCGACGCGTGTGCCGTGGTGGTCAACTACCGCTACGCGCCGGACCGGAGCATGGCGGAGGCCGAGGCGCATGTCCGCGAGGTCTTCGCGGAGTGCGACATCGCGGAGTTCATCGTGGACGACCACACGGGCGGCGCGCTGCCCGGCCTCTCGCACCCGGCCGCCGCGGCTTTCATGGAGGCGGTCGGCGGCACCGCGCAGCCGAAGTTCGGCTGGACGGACGTGGCGCGCTTCAGCGCGCTCGGGGTGCCCGCGGTCAATTACGGACCCGGTGACGCGCTCTTCGCGCACAAGCGGGACGAGCATGTGGCGGTGGAGAAGATCACCCACTGTGAACAGCGGCTCCGCGAATGGCTCACAGCCTGACCGCACATATTTCAACGTTCGTAACGTTCGTCGTCCTACCCTGGCTCAAGGCAATGATGTTCGGCGGAGGGAGCAGGTCATGAGCAACCCCGAGGGGATCGAGGGATTGCGGGCGCTGGAAGAGCAGCGACTGGGACCGGTACTGCGCCGCAGGGGACAGGTCCAGCAGGGCACCACGGATCAGCGGTTGCTGGACACGAAGGGCGACACGGAATGGGTGCACACCGATCCCTGGCGGGTCATGCGCATCCAGTCGGAGTTCGTGGAGGGCTTCGGCGCGCTGGCCGAACTCCCCAGTGCCATCAGCGTGTTCGGCTCGTCGCGCACGGCCGCGGGGACCGCTGAGTACGACGCCGGCATCCGCATCGGCACGGCGCTGGTCAACGCGGGCTTCGCGGTGATCACGGGCGGCGGCCCGGGAGCGATGGAGGCGGCGAACCGGGGCGCGCGGGAGGCGAAGGGCATCTCGGTCGGGCTCGGCATCGAGCTTCCTTACGAGCAGGGCCTCAACCCGCACGTCGATATCGGGGTTAACTTCCGCTACTTCTTCGTCCGCAAGACGATGTTCGTGAAGTACGCACAGGGGTTCGTGGTTCTGCCGGGCGGCCTCGGCACGCTGGACGAACTGTTCGAGGCCCTGACCCTGGTCCAGACCCGCAAGGTGACACGCTTCCCGATCGTGCTGTTCGGCACGGAGTACTGGAGCGGTTTGGTGGACTGGCTGCGGCACACGGTGGTGGCACAGGGGAAGGCGTCGGAGTCGGATCTGCTGCTGTTTCACGTCACGGATGAGGTGGAGGAAGCGGTGGAGCTGGTGACGAAGGAGACGGCCCGCTAGGGGAGCGGCTGCGCGTCGGGCCCTGGTCGGGGGCGCTGCCCCCGAACCCTCCCCCTACGCCTAGCGGCGTGGGAGGTGCCCCCAGCGCCTCAATCGCCGGCGGGGCTGGAGAATCCAGCCCGTCCGGCGTTTGAGGACCGGGGGTCTGGGGGCGGAGCCCCCAGTTACGGGAAGGCCCGCCGCACCCCGCACCACCGCACCCCGAACCCACCGCCACCCGCAAGCGCACGCCCCCGCTCCTACCCCAGCCCCCGCCTCCCCACCGCCGGCGCCCGGTGCCCCGCGATGGACGCCACCATGTCCAGCACCTGCTTCGTCTCCGCCACCTCGTGCACCCGGTACACCCGCGCCCCCAGCCACGCCGACACCGCCGTCGTCGCCAGCGTGCCGATCAGGCGCTCCTTCACCGGCTTGTCGATCGTCTCGCCGACGAAGTCCTTGTTCGACAGCGAGACCAGCACCGGCCAGCCCGTCTCCACCAGCTCCCCGAGCCGCCGCGTCGCTTCCAGGCTGTGCCGGGTGTTCTTCCCGAAGTCATGGCCCGGGTCGATCATGATCCCGTCCCGGCGGACGCCCAGCCCCACCGCCCGCTCGGCCAGCGAGACCGTCACCCGCAGAATGTCCGCCACCACGTCCTCGTACGTGATCCGGTGCGGCCGCGTCCGCGGCTCCGCGCCGCCCGCGTGCGTGCACACCAGGCCCGCTCCGTACCGCGCGGCCACCTCCGCCAGCTTGGGGTCCACCCCGCCCCACGCGTCGTTCAGCACGTCCGCGCCCGCCTCGCAGACCGCTTCGCCCACGTCATGCCGCCAGGTGTCGACGCTGATCACCACCTCCGGGTGGCGTCTGCGGACCTCGGCCACGAAGCCGACCGTGCGCCGCGCCTCCTCCTCGGCCGTCACCTCCTCCCCGGGTCCCGCCTTCACGCCGCCGATGTCGATGATGGCAGCGCCCTCTGACACCGCCTGCTCGACGCGGGCGAGAGCCGGCTCGTCGCGGAAGGTCGCGCCCTGGTCGTAGAAGGAGTCCGGCGTCCGGTTCACGATCGCCATGATCACCGGCTCCCGCGCGTCGAATTCGCGCCGTCCCAGCCGCAGCATCAGCGGTTTTCCTCCTCAGGTCGGTCGCCTGCGACCCTAACTGTCAGACCGCCGTGGCACGATCAGAGGCGGACGGTTTTCCGCTCGGTGAGAGGGTCGCTCGTGTTCTTGTTCTTGCTGATCGCCATGGTCGTGGTGGTCGCCGCGGTCACGCTCGCCGTGGTCGGCGGCGGCGACAGTGCGGCCCTGCCCGAGGCGGCGCCTGAGCAGTTGGTCGACCCGCTGCCGCAGACCCGCCCGGTCGGCCGCGCCGATGTCGAGGCGCTGCGGCTGCCCGTCGCGGTGCGCGGGTACCGGATGGTGGATGTTGACGATGTGCTGGGCCGCCTCGGCGCGGAGCTTGCCGAGCGGGACGCCCGTATCGCCGAGCTGGAATCCGCGCTGGCAGGCGCGCAGGCCACCGCGGTCGGCGGGCCCGACCTGTTCGCCAAGCCGGGCGAGGAGCGTGAGCAGTGAGCGGCGCCCTGCCGGGGCCCGACGGGAAGCTGCGCTGCCCCTGGGGCTTGTCCGCGGCGGACTATGTCGCGTATCACGACGAGGAGTGGGGCCGCCCGGTCCACGGCGACGATGCGCTGTTCGAGCGGCTCTGCCTGGAGGCCTTCCAGTCCGGCCTGTCCTGGATAACCATCCTGCGCAGACGCGAGGGCTTCCGCAGCGCCTTCGACGGCTTCAAGATCGCCTCGGTGGCGGAGTTCACCGACACCGACAAGGAGCGCCTCCTGGCCGACGCCGGGATCATCCGCAACCGCGCCAAGATCGACGCGACGGTGGCCAACGCGCGCGTGCTCGCCGACTGGTCGCCCGGCGAGCTGGACGAGCTGATCTGGTCGTACGCCCCGGATCCGGTGACGCGCCCTGTCCCGCACACCCTCGCCGACGTCCCCGCGGTCACCGATGAGTCCACGGCGCTGGCCAAGGCCCTCAAGAAGCGCTCCATACGCTTTGTCGGGCCGACGACGGCGTACGCCCTGATGCAGGCATGCGGTCTGGTCGACGACCACCTCAGCGACTGCGCGGCCCGCACCACGAGCCGTACCGCGACCTAGCGGCCGAGGTACTTCGGCTTCGCCTTGTCCAGGAACGCCTGGACCGCGATTCCGTGATCCTGTGACGCGCCCGCCCTGGCCTGGAGCTCCTCCTCCCGGGCCAGCGCCTCGCCCAGGGTGTGACCCGCGCCGTACGCCAGCGACTCCTTGAGCGCCGCGTACGCCACGGTCGGGCCCTCGGCCAGCGCGCGGGCCACCGCGGCCGCCTCGGCGGCCAGGTCCGCAGCCGGGACCAGCTTGTTCGCGATGCCCCAGTCCCGCGCCTCGTGCGCGGTGAACGAGCGCGGGAAGAGCAGCAGGTCGGCGGCGCGGCTCTGGCCGATCAGCCGGGGCAGCGTCCAGGACACCCCGGAGTCGGCGGTCAGCGCGACGCCCGCGAAGGCGGTGGTGAATGTGGCCGTTTCGGCGACCACCCGGTAGTCCGCGGCGAGGGCGAAGCCGAGTCCCGCGCCCGCCGCCACGCCGTTGACGCCGGCCACCACGGGCTTCGCCATGTCCGTGAGGGCGCGCACGATGGGGTTGTAGTGCTCCCGCACGGTGCTCATGGTGGCGCCGGTGCCCGCCTCGCGGTCGGCGGCGAGCAGGGCGATGTGCTCCTTGAGGTCCTGCCCCACGCAGAAGGCGCGCCCGGTCGCGGTGAGCAGGACCGCGCGTACGGCGGGGTCGGCGGCGGCCGCCTGTGCCGAGTCCCGGAGGGCCACCTTGGCCTCGGTGTTCATCGCGTTCATGGCCTCGGGCCGGTTGATCGTGATCGTCGCGAGTCCGTCGCTCACCTCGTACAGCACGGAGTCGGCCATGGCGGGGTCCCCTTTGGTTCGGCTGGTTCGGCTGGTCTGGCTTGTTCGGTTCGGTTTCGTTCGGTTCTACGGCTCAATCGCTGGTGCTCAGGGCCAGCATGGCGGAGATCGACGGGCCGAACATGTGACCTGCGTCAAACAATCGTGAGTGCCGGTTGGGTGCACGGCGGCGAAGTATCGCAGGCGGATCGCCGCTTTGGGTGGTTTTGCGAGAGCGCGTTGCGCAAGCGATGCAGACCGATGTTGGTCATCGGGTCCCGCCATGCGGGATAATGACCTGGAAGCAATGTGTTCGATGCCGGTGACACCTGGGTTGTCGGCTGCGATGAGCTGGTTTCAGGAAGGGGAACGAGCATGGCGGCCATGAAGCCGCGGACGGGCGACGGCCCGCTCGAGGTGACCAAGGAGGGGCGGGGCATCGTCATGCGCGTTCCGCTCGAAGGCGGCGGTCGGCTCGTGGTCGAGCTGACTCCGGACGAAGCCGATGCACTCGGCGACGCCCTGAAAAAAGTCGTCGGCTGACGCGGGAAGCGCCCAAACTTTCACTGCCCCGGCACCCATGGGTGCCGGGGCAGTGTTGTGCCCGGGGGCGTGCTGTAGGTGCAGGCGTGCCGTATCGGGGCGCGGTAGGTGGTTGGGGTCAGCCGCGGCGTACAGCGCAGAGCAGGCCGTCGCCGACCGGCAGCAGCGAGGGCAGCAGCTCCGTGCTCTCCCGCACCGCCCGCAGCAGCTCCCGAAGGCGCAGCACCTCCACGGGCTGCGCCGCCGCATCGAACGTGCGGCCGTCCGCGAAGACGCCTTCGAAGCAGACAAGACCGCCAGGTCGCAGCAGGCGCAACGATTCAGCGAGGTAGTCCAGCGACTCCATAGGGTCGCCGTCGCAGAAGACGAGGTCGTAACCGCCGTCCGCGAGCCGCGGAAGTACGTCCAGGGCGCGGCCGGGGATGAAACGCGCCCGGTTTCCGGTGAAGCCCGCCGCCCGGAAGGCCTCGCGGGCGAACTGCTGCCGGTCCGGCTCCGGGTCCACCGTGGTCAGCACACCGTCGGGCCGCATGCCGTCCAGCAGATAGATCCCGGAAACACCGGTTCCCGTGCCGATTTCGGCCACCGCTTTCGCGTCAACCGTGGCAGCCAGCAGTCGCAGCGCGGCGCCAGTGCCTGGCGACACCGGGCGGAGCCCTGACTCCTGGGCCCGGTCCCGGGCCCAGTGCAACGCTTCGTCCTCGGCGACAAAGGCGTCGGCGAGCGCCCAGCCCGTCTGCCGGTTGGCGGTAATGACCCTCTCCTGTCCCCGTAGGTGGCGCGACGCTGACTGTATCCGTTGCGCCCGGGAACCCGCAGATGGGACCAGGCGTTAAGGAGGGGCAGGGGGGAACGCATGAATCAGGGCCGGAAGCAGCACCCAAATTCGCGTAAAGATTCTTATCCGGAGCTAACGGGCGAGGTGGCTATGGTAGGGGCTCCGCTGGACACCGCCAGAGCCGACAGGGGAGGTGCGGCTGCACCTGTGGACCGGAGAGGAGTGCTGAAGCGCTTCCTCAGGTCGGCGGGTGAGCCGAGATCCGTGACCTACATTGCTGACCACTCCACCGACTCCGCAACTACAGCGACCTTCGCATCGGATGCGGACTCGCAGGCGTGGACGCCTCCCACCTGGGAGGAGATCGTCAGCACGCACAGCGGCCGGGTCTACCGCCTCGCCTACCGGCTGACGGGCAACCAACACGACGCGGAGGACCTCACTCAAGAGGTCTTCGTCCGGGTCTTCCGGTCCCTGTCGACGTACACCCCCGGCACCTTCGAGGGCTGGCTGCACCGCATCACCACCAATCTCTTCCTGGACATGGTCCGCCGCAAGCAGCGCATCCGTTTCGACGCGCTCGGCGACGACGCGGCGGAGCGGCTGCCCAGCCGCGAGCCGTCTCCCCAGCAGGTGTTCAACGACACGCATTTCGACGCCGATGTGCAGCAGGCGCTGGACACCCTCGCGCCGGAGTTCCGCGCCGCGGTGGTGCTCTGTGACATTGAGGGCCTGTCGTACGAGGAGATCGCGGCGACCCTCGGTGTGAAGCTCGGCACCGTCCGCAGCCGGATCCACCGCGGCCGGTCCCATCTGCGCAAGGCCCTCCAGCACCGTTCCCCGGAGGCCCGTGCGGAGCAGCGCACGCTGGTGGCGGGAGCGGTCGGCCTGGCGGGGGAGGTCGGAACGGCGTGAGTGGCTCTGGCCCGACCCCCGCGGAGCAGCATTTGGGGGACCGGCTCGCCGCGCTTGTCGACGGTGAGCTCAAACACGACGCCCGGGACCGGGTACTGGCCCATCTGGCGACCTGCCATCGGTGCAAGGCCGAGGCCGACTCCCAGCGCCGGCTGAAGAACGTCTTCGCGCACGCCGCGCCGCCGCCGCCCTCCGAAGGGCTGCTGGCACGGCTTCAAGGACTGCCTGCGGGACCCGGATCGCGACCCGGCTCCCGACCCGGAGGTGATGACGACCGGCGGGGGGATCCCTTCGAGGGGGAACAGCTCACCGACGGGGTCTTCACCGCGCTGAACCCCTCCGCGGGACACGGCCTTGACGACCGGACAGAGACCTTCGGCTATGTGCCCGCGGGCATGCGCGCGGGGCTGCTTCCCGGCGGCTCCGGTGGCGCCGGCCGTTTCGGTGGCTCAGGTGGTTCCGGTGGCTTCCGGGTCCATGACGTGGGTCGTACGGACGCGGAGCGCTCACCGTGGCGCGGGCGGAGGTTCGCCTTCGCGGCGGCCAGCGCGGTGTCGTTCGCGGCGATCGCGCTCGGCGGCGCGCTGCCGGCCGACTCCTCGGGCCAGACCGGCCCCAGGGGCGAGGGCGCGGGGAACAACGTGACTCCGCTGCGCACCGCGACCCCGACCGCGGCGAACCCAAGCCTGGGCGGCGGCGTGGGCAATGGCGTGAACGGCGGATCGGCGACCGAAGCGAATCTCCTGCGAAGCGCGGAGGCCGAGCGCCGTCGTAACCAGGGCAATGGCATCGCCAGGTCGCAGAGCCGTCCCACGATCCCCGAAGCGACCGGCCTGCTGGCTCCCGCGGCGCCGCTGAACCACCCCTTCTCCGTCCCGGTTCTGACGAATTCCTCTTCCTCCTTGTCGCCGCTGATAGTTCCGGCGGGCGCGGCCATTGTCCCCACCCACCTCGCCGCACCCATCAAGACCGGCGGACCCGTGTCGTCCCACCGCTGAGCGGATGCGTGCGCGGAGATTCGCAAACCTGGTTGAATCTTCTGAGGGTGCCCCACAGGGGTGCGCAGTTGGTCGGCAGTCTGCGGGGAGAGCATGGACGACGGGAAGCCCACCGGGCCGAAGGCGAAGTGGTGGAGTCGGCCCAGTGCGGGACGTGCGACGACTCACTCCGAGCCGGAGGCGACAGGGCATCAGGAGACCGACGTGACGGCCGAACTGCCTCCTGTTCAGCCGCCGCTGCCGGTGCCGGTCCCTCAGACCGCGGAAACGGTCGGCACGACCGACGAGCCCGGGCAGTACGCGCAGCCCGTACCGGCTCAGGGCCGGGCGAAGCCGCTGCACGAGCCCGATCCGTACGGCACACCGCCGTACGGCGGGCCCGGGCCCTGGGCGCCCGCGCCGCCCGTGCAGAGGCCCATGCCGACCCCGGCGCAGGGCACACCGATGCCTCCCCCGCAGTACCCGGCGCAGAACGGCACGCTCGCCGGCGCGTACGCCCCGCCGCCCCAGGTTCCGCCGCCCCCGGCCCCGCCCGGGCAGCAGCAGCCGACCCAGCCCACCCACCCGCAAGCTGTCCAGCCGCAGCCCTTGTCCTCGCTCTGGCTCCAGTACGACCCCTGGAGCGCGCCAGGGCAGCCGCTGACGCACCCCGGCGAGCCCGCGAAGAAGAAGCGCCGCCGTGGGTCCCTGCTGGTCGGTGCCGTCCTGCTCGCGCTCACCGCCGGCGCTGTCGGCGGAGGCTTGGGCGCGTACGTCGAACGCAACGGCGGCGTCAGCCAGATCGAACTCCCGCAGGCCGCCAAGGACAACGGCAACCGCCCGCCCGACAGCGTCGCGGGCATCGCCGCCAGCGCCCTGCCGAGCGTCGTCACCCTCCACGTCAGCGGCGGCGGCGAACAGGGCACCGGCACCGGCTTCGTACTCGACCAGCAGGGCCACATCCTCACCAACAACCACGTCGTCGACCCGGCGGGCTCCTCCGGTGAGATCTCGGTCACCTTCAGCGGCGGCGAGACCGCCAAGGCGAAGCTGGTCGGCAAGGACAGCGGCTACGACCTCGCCGTCGTCAAGGTCTCCGGCGTCTCCGGCCTCAAGCCGCTGCCCCTGGGCAACTCCGACAGCGTCCAGGTCGGCGACCCGGTCGTCGCCATCGGCGCGCCCTTCGACCTTCAGAACACCGTGACCTCCGGCATCATCAGCGCCAAGGAGCGCCCCATCACGGCGGGCGGTGAGAAGGGCGACGGCAGCGACGTCAGCTATGTCGACGCGCTGCAGACCGACGCCCCGATAAACCCGGGCAATTCGGGCGGCCCGCTGGTCGACATCAAGGCCCGTGTCATCGGCATCAACAGCGCGATCCGCGCCGCCGACAGCGGCTCGGGCGCCGAGGGCGGGCAGGCGGGTTCCATAGGGCTCGGCTTCGCGATCCCCATCAACCAGGGCAAGCGTGTCGCCGAGGAGCTGATCTCCACCGGAAAGGCCACCCACCCGGTGATCGGTGTCAGCCTCGACATGAAGTACACGGGCGACGGCGCCCGCGTCGGCGAGAAGGGCAAGGACGGCGCGCCCGCGGTCACCCCGGGCGGTCCCGGCGCCAAGGCGGGGATCAGGCCGGGCGACATCATCACCAAGGTCGATGGGCAGCGGGTGCACAGCGGCGAGGAGTTGATCGTCAAGATCCGCGCCCACCGCCCCGGTGACCGGCTGGAACTGACCCTTGCCCGCGGCGGCAGCGACCGGAATCTGACACTGACGCTAGGTTCCGCGGACGGCACATGACGGTCCTGGGTTCCGGCGGGTACGGTGGACCGGGCGCGGACCCCATCCCGCCAGCGGACCGCAGAGAACACGAGGAGCAGCAGGGTGTTCAATGACATAGGCGCACTTGAGCTGGTGGCGCTCGTGGTGCTGGCTGTGCTCATCTTCGGTCCCGACAAGCTGCCGAAGGTCATCCAGGATGTCTCCCGGTTCATCCGGAAGGTCCGCGAGTTCTCCGAGAGCGCGAAACAGGACATTCGTAGCGAACTGGGCCCGGAGTTCAAGGATTTCGACTTCGAGGATCTCAACCCCAAGACGTTCCTCCGCAAGCAGCTGGACGGGAACGACGACTTGAAGGAACTGAAGGAACTCGGCTCCAGCTTCGACTTCAGGAAGGACCTCAACGAGGTCGCCGACGCGGTGAACGGCACGGAGCCGGACGTACCGCCGGTCGCCGCTGTTCCCACGGTCCCCGCTGTCGTCAACGGCACGCCCGGCGCGCCCGAGCCGTCCGGTTCGTCGTCCACGCCGGATCTGCTCAAGAAGCGCCCGACCAGCGAGAACAGCGCCAGGGACGAGCGCCCGGCCTTCGACGCCGACGCCACCTGACCACCGTCAATCCCTGCGCGCCCGGGCAGGGTGGCTATCCTCCATCTGTCCGGACGTGAGGACGCCCGAGGGGGGCGGGTCCGCTCCGGGCCTCGAAAGACAGAGGAGGCGGCCGGGTAGATGGAGACGACTAGTCGACTGGCGGCGCAAGGAACGGGCAGCGGTTCCCCCGCCCGTGGCGGGGAGAACCCGCTCACGGCGCAGCGTGGGACGGCGGCGGCCCGGCGTGCGGTTGACGGATTCCTGCGCGCGTCCTTCCCCTGGTACGGGCTGGACGAGGCGTTCACGGGCCCGCGCTGGCTGATGCAGGTGGGGATCGCGGCGGACGGCATGGTCCAGCACGGTTCCATGGGCCATGGCGACGAGCCGTCGATACGGTCGGAGGCGGTCGCCTCGGAGAAGGAGCGGTTCGCGGTCGTCGTCACGGTGGCGGCGAGCCCGGTGCGGCGCAGCGGCGACGGTACGGGTGTGCTGGACGCCACGACGGTCTCCTCCGCGGCATGGCTGGCGGGCTCGGGCCTGCTGGCCCACACCTGGCCCGGCCAGCTGGACCACTCGCTGCGGGACGACTGGTTGGACCAGCAGACCGAGACGGCGTTCGAGCTGGCGGACGATTTGGCGGGACCGGAGTGGTCGATGCTGTCGCTGCCGGTGGACGGGGTGCCGACGCCGTTCTATTACCGCGAGTCGGAGTTCGGGTGGGTGCTGGCGGGGTCGGCGGAGTCGGCGGGTGGAGAGGCTGGAGCGGCTGGGCCGGTTGGGGGAGGGGTGCATGTGGGGGCGTATGGGCGCGGGATGAGTGCGTATGGGTTGGGGTTTTCGGCGGTGCGGGATTTGGGGGCGTACGGGTAGGTGGGCGCGGGTTGCGGGTTGCGGGTTGCCGTGGCGTGCGGGTTGCGCCTGCGGCGGGCCTTTCCCCACCCCGCCCTTTCCCGCAACTGGGGGCTCCGCCCCCAGACCCGCCCCCTACGCCCTGGCGGGCATGGGGGGACCCCCAGCTCCTCAAACGCCGGACGGGCTGGAAATCCAGCCCCGCCGGCGTTTGAGGCGCGGGGGCTCGGGGGCAGCGCCCCCGACACGGGCCCGCGCCCCGCGCCCCCGAGACGCGCTTAGAACTTGTTGCGTGGGGTGATGCCCAGCGACATCCCCGCCAGGCCCCGCGCCCGCCCGCCCAGTTTTGACGCGATGTCGCGCAGCGCCACGCCCGCCGGGGAGTCCGGGTCCGTGAGGACGACCGGCTTGCCCTCGTCGCCGCCCTCCCGCAGGCGTACGTCGATGGGGATCGTGCCCAGCACGGGCACATTCGTGCCGGTGATCTTCGTCAGGCCCTCGGACACCCGCTGTCCGCCCCCGCTCCCGAAGACGTCGACCACCTCGTCGCAGTGCGGACACGGCAGACCCGACATGTTCTCGACGATGCCCACAATCTTCTGGTGGGTCTGCACGGCGATCGAACCGGCTCGCTCCGCGACCTCGGCCGCCGCCTGCTGCGGGGTGGTCACCACCAGGATCTCGGCGTTGGGCACCAGCTGCGCCACGGAGATCGCGATGTCGCCCGTGCCCGGCGGCAGGTCGAGCAGGAGTACGTCCAGGTCGCCCCAGTACACATCCGCGAGGAACTGCTGGAGCGCGCGGTGCAGCATCGGCCCGCGCCACACCACCGGGGCGTTGCCCGGGGTGAACATCCCTATCGAGATGACCTTCACACCGTGCGCCGACGGCGGCATGATCATGTTTTCGACCTGGGTGGGACGGCCGTCCACGCCCAGCATGCGCGGCACGCTGTGCCCGTAGATGTCCGCGTCGACCACGCCGACCTTGAGCCCGTCGGCCGCCATCGCCGCCGCCAGGTTGACCGTGACCGACGACTTGCCGACGCCGCCCTTGCCCGAGGCCACCGCGTACACCCTGGTCAGCGAGCCGGGCTGGGCGAACGGGACCTCTCGTTCGGCGGTCGTGCCGCGCAGCGAGGCCGTGAGCTCCTTGCGCTGCTCGTCGCTCATCACGTCCAGCGTGACGTCGACGCTCGTGACGCCCTCGACGCGCGCGACCGCGTCCGTCACATTCTTGGTGATCGTTTCGCGCATCGGGCAGCCGGAGACGGTGAGGTACACCGTGACGGCGACCGCGCCGTCCGCTCCGATCCCGACCGATTTGACCATGCCGAGTTCGGTGATCGGACGGTTGATCTCGGGGTCGTTCACCGTCGCCAGTGCTTCAAGCACCGCGTCTTCCGTAGCCATACGGACGATGGTACGGCGCTGGGTCCCACGACCGGGAAGGTTGGTCAGCGGTCTTCTTCGTCACTCCGGCCGGGCGCGAGGCGCCGTTCGTCCAGATCCTTGATCAGGTCCTGGAATTCCGAGCGGATCCAGTCCCTCGTCGCGACCTCGCCCAGCCCCATCCGCAGCGCCGCGATCTCCCGGGTCAGATACTCCGTATCCGCGATGGAGCGCTCGTTCTGCTTACGGTCCTGCTCGTACGTGACCCGGTTCCGGTCGTCCTGCCGGTTCTGTGCCAACAGGATCAGCGGGGCCGCGTACGACGCCTGAAGCGACAGCATCAGCGTCAGGAAGATGAACGGGTACGGGTCGAATCGCAGCTCCTCGGGCCCGAAGATGTTCCAGGAGAACCACACGATGATGGTCACCGTCATTCCGACGATGAACCGTCCCGTACCCAGGAACCGCGCGAACCGCTCCGAGAACCGGCCGAAGGCCTCGGGGTCGTACTCGGGCAGCGGACTGCGCCGCGGCGCCCGCGGCTGGTCGAGCCGGACCCGGTGGCGCACACCGCTCGCCCCGGCCGGCAGGCGCTCCTTCGACTCGCCGCGCTCGCCCGGTCCGTACTCGCTGCCGCTACCCATGGGCGGGTTCCCCCGCGGCAGGTTTCCCCGCCGGGGGCTTCCCGGGGGTGGCTTCTACGTGCGGGGCCTCCTCGAATTCCGTCTCGCGCCAGTCCTCCGGCAGCAGATGGTCGAGTACGTCGTCCACGGTCACCGCCCCCAGCAGCGAACCAGTCTCGTCCACGACCGGCGCCGCCACCATGTTGTACGCCGCGAGATAGCTCGTCATGGCGGGCAGCGCGGTGTCCGGCGCGAGCGGTGGCAGATCGCTGTCCACGAGAGAGCTGACCAGCGTGAACGGCGGCTCCCGCAGCAGCCGCTGGAAATGCACCGTGCCCAGGTACTTCCCGGTCGGCGTCTCGTCCGGCGGCCGGCACACGTACACCTGCGCGGCGAGCGCGGGAGACAGGTCCTGCTGGCGTACCCGCGCCAGCGCGTCCGCGACCGTCGCGTCCGGCCGCAGCACCAGCGGCTCGGTGGTCATCAGGCCGCCCGCCGTCCGCTCCTCGTACGACAGCAGCCGCCGTACGTCCGCGGCCTCGTCGGGACGCATCAGCGCCAGCAGCCGTTCCTTGTCCGCCTCCGGCAGATCGGAGAGCAGGTCGGCCGCGTCGTCCGGGTCCATCGCCTCCAGCACGTCCGCGGCGCGCTCCTCCTTGAGCTTGCCGAGGATCTCCACCTGGTCGTCGTCGGGCAGCTCCTCCAGTACGTCCGCGAGCCGGTCGTCGTCGAGAGCCGCGGCCACCTCGGCGCGCCGCTTCGGCGACAGGTGGTGCAGCACGTTCGCGAGGTCGGCCGGGCGCAGCCGCTCGAAGGTAGCCAGCAGGCTCTCGGCGCCCTGTCCGTGCTCCTCCAGCGAGAAGCCGGTGACGGCCGACCACTCGACGGTCAGCGCCTCGCCCTTGCGGCGCAGAGCCCCGCCCTTGCCCTTGCGTACGAAGACCTTGTCGATCTCCCAGTCGCGGCGGGCGGGCAGCTGCTGGATCGCCACATCGAGGACGGTGACCTCTTCGCCGGTCTCCACCAGCCGTACGCGCCGGTCCAGCAGCTCGCCCAGGACCAGGCGCTCGGTCGGACGTTGCTCGAAGCGCCGCATGTTGAGCACGCCGGTGGTGATCACCTGGCCCGTCTCGACGCCGGTCACCCGGGTCATGGGCAGGAAGATCCGGCGGCGGCTGAGGACCTCGACGACCAGGCCGAGCAGGCGCGGCGGCCGGCGGCCGACGCGCAGCATCGCCACCAGGTCGCGCACACGGCCGACCTGGTCGCCGTAGGGGTCGAAGACAGGCACACCGGCGAGGTGCGAGACGAAGATCCGGGGAGTGCCCGCCACCATGTTCAGCGCCTCCTCCTCTGTGCAGGCAAATGGGGGCAAAAGTATGACTGATAGCGCCGATAGGGCTATATGGCTTGTGTGACCTGTATGAGTGGTGTGACGGCTTCAGGCTAGCCCGTACCGTTCCAGGGTGCCCTGGCTGGACGTCCGTACGGCCTCTTACAAGGGACGCGCGTGGCACGGGTACGCTGCGATCTGCCACCCGTGGTCCGTGACTTGTGACTCGCAGATGAGAGGCAGTGCGTTGGTGACACCCCTCCCTCCGGCTCTCCGTGCCCGCCGTGCCGCACTTTCCGTGGTGCTCTGTGCCGGACTGACCGCGGCTCTCACGGCCTGTGGTGGCGGCGAGGACCTGGACGCGGGAACCAATGGCATCGGCAAACTGTCCGCGACCGAGATCGAGACGAAGGCGCGCGCGACGGCGGACGCGGCTGCGTCGGTACGGCTCTCCGGAACGCTGGTCAGCAAGGGCGGAACGTACAAGCTGAACATGCGGCTCAAGCACGAGGGCGGCACGGGCTCGGTCACCTCGAAGGACAATAAGTTCGAATTGCTGCGGGTCGGTGATGTGCTCTATCTCAAGGCCGACGCGGGCTTCTGGAGCCGGAAGGAGCCGACCCAGAGTGACCTGGACGCGGCGGGCAAGCTGCAGGACAAGTATGTGAAGGTGCCGGAGGGCGACCCCGCGTACAAGCAGTTCCGCGGCTTCACGGACATGGACGTGTTGCTGGAGGGGCTCTTGGGAATGCAGGGGGAGCTGAGCAAGGGTGACCGGACGGAGGTGGGCGGTATACCCACCATCAAGGTCATCGGCGGCGAGGGCGAGGGCGGCACGCTGGACGTCTCGCTGGCGGGAAAGCCGTACCCGTTGCAGTTCGCGCGGGCGGGCGGGGCGGGTGTGCTGACGCTGGGCGACTGGGACAAGGACTTCGTGCTGGAGGCCCCGGCGAAGGACGAGACGGTCGACTACGGCCGCCAACTGCCCAAGACGAGCGACGACTAGGGCGGTTTCTGCGCCTTGGCCGGGCTCGCCTCCCCGAGAACCGGTGGCCTGGCGCGGCTCCGGCCGGGGCCCCGAGCCGGCCGGTCCTGGTGCGGGCGCGCGCCTCGTTCACGCCGCAGGGCGCGGCTGGGGGTAATCCCCTGTAGCTCTCAGGACCACGCGGCCTGAAGCCGCGCACCTCACCGCTTCTTTTTGCGCTTGAACAGCAGCCTCGGCAGCCCCGCCGGCGCCTGCTCCCGCGTCGTCGCCCCCGTCGGCAGCGGCACCGCCGCCAGGGAGCCGTCCGGCAGCTCCCTCGTCGCGTGCCCCGGCGCCAGGCGCAGTACCCGGCACTCGCGTGCCCAGCGCTCCGGGATCCGCTCCGCGTCCTGCGCGTTCAGCCGTTTGCCCTTGAGCTCGGCGACCGCCGCCTCCCACTCCTCGGAGTGCGGTGCGAGCTCCTCCACCGTGGCCGTCCAGACGATCAGCCGGCCGCCCTTGTCCTTGCTGCGCACCGTGACCTCGGCCGTCGCGCCCGCCGACAGTCGCGGCAGTGGCTGCTCGTCGGGGCCGTCGCCGACGATGTACGCCGCGCCCTCGTGCCACACATGCCACAGCGCCCGTACCGGACCGTCGCCCCGCACCCAGATGAGGGCCGACTTCTTGGTGGCCTCCTCTACGAGCGCCTGGTCGAGCAGCTGATCTGTCATGGCCGCAGCCTAGCCGTAGCCCACACGCATGGCCGGGCCCGCAGCCCAGTAGCCGCAGCCGGGTCTACAGCCAGCCGTTGCGCTTGAGCATGCGGTGGATCGCCAGACACGCGACGGCGATGCCGGTGAGCACCATGGGATAGCCGTACTTCCAGTGCAGCTCCGGCATGTGGTCGAAGTTCATGCCGTACACCCCGCACACCGCCGTCGGCACCGCGATGATCGCCGCCCAGGAAGTGATCTTGCGCATGTCCTCGTTCTGCGCGACTGTCGCCTGCGCCAGGTTCGCCTGGAGGATGGAGTTCAGCAGCTCGTCGAAGCCCACGACCTCCTCCTGCACCCGCACCAGGTGGTCGGCGACATCGCGGAAGTACTTCTGGATGTCCGGGTCCACCAGCCGCATCGGCCGCTCGCTCAGCAGCTCCATCGGCCGCAGCAGCGGTGACACCGCCCGCTTGAACTCCAGTACCTCGCGCTTGAGCTGATAGATCCGGCCCGCGTCGCTGCCGCGCGGACTGCCCTTCGCCGGCGCCGAGAAGACATCGATCTCGACCTCGTCGATGTCGTCCTGCACGGCCGCGGCGACCGCGATATACCCGTCGACCACATGGTCGGCGATGGCGTGCAGTACGGACGAAGGCCCTTTGGCCAGCAGCTCCGCGTCCTTCTGGAGCCCGTGCCGCAACGCGCGCAACGAGCCCTTGCCGCCGTGCCGGACCGTGATGACGAAGTCCCGCCCGGTGAAGCACATCACCTCACCGGTCTCCACCACCTCGCTCGTCGCCGTGAGTTCGGCGTGCTCGACGTAGTGGATCGTCTTGAAGACGGTGAACAGGGTCTCGTCGTACCGCTCCAGCTTGGGCCGCTGGTGGGCGTGGACCGCGTCCTCCACGGCCAGCGGGTGCAGCCCGAACTCCGCGGCGATACCCGCGAATTCGGCCTCCGTCGGCTCATGCAGCCCGATCCAGGCGAAGCCGCCTCCTTCGCGTACCCGCAGCATTGCCTCGCGCGGTGTCTGGCAGGCCGCGGTGTCCATCCGCTTCCCGTCGCGGTAGACCGCGCAGTCGACAACCGCGCTGGAGGCGGACGGATCGCGGGTGGCGTCATACGTGCTGTACGGGGCGTTGCTCTTGCGCAGTGACGGACGGACCGCTGCACGCAGGTCACGGATCATCGACATGGCTGGCTCCTTCACGGAGAGGCCGTCGGCGAGTGGCGTGGCACAGCCCGGAATGGGGACGTGATGCGTACGTCCGCAAAGCGGGCGGCACCGCGGGGTCGCGGTGACGGCGTTCGCTACAGACAGGCAAAAACGAGGTGCTCTTCCGTCGTGCGAAATGCCATGGGCCCCGTGCGGGAAGGCCTCAGATCACAGAGGAAAGTGTCGTGCGGAAGAGCGGTTGGTACTGCACGGTCGACTTGGATCCACCGCAGCCCCACCTCCTCCGGCCAGTCCCCCGTAAGGGATGACGTGTTGTCGGGACTTGAGAGACGCTTCTGCGTACCGTCCCGACCAGCGGCCAAGACTATCAGCCGACAGGGGGTCAATCTGTAAGATTGCCCGATCCTTGCTCCGTTTATGCTCGCGACATGGAAGATGTTCTTGTTCTGGTCGAATCCCGGTTGCGTACGGCTCTGGGCGAACCGGACGCGCGCGCCGCGGTCACCTTCCTCGGCACCGACCGCATCGAAGTGCTCCGCTTTGTGAGCCGAGACGACGGCGATGGGGACAACGGGGACGTCGTGCGATACGCCACCCTCGGCATGTCCGCCCACCCCATGACGGACCCCACCGCCACCCTCGCCGACCCGGTGAAGGGCCCCCGCGCCGAGCTGCTCCTCTCCGTACGAGCCGGGGTCGCCGACACCGACAAGGTGCTCCGCGCGCTCGCCGTACTCGCCGCGTCGCCGCAGGTCGAGGGCGTCGTCGTGGCCCCCGGCGCCTCGCTGGACCTCGGCGGCCCGCTCTGGCCGTCCGCGCCGTTCAGCTCGGTGCTCGTCGCGGAGCCGGGCGGTCTGGTGGCGGACCTGGAACTGGATCCGCCGATGGATCCGGTGCGCTTTCTGCCGCTGCTGCCGATGACCGCGAACGAGGCGGCGTGGAAGCGGGTGCACGGGGCGCGCGAGCTCCAGGAGCGCTGGCTGGCACACGGCACGGACCTGCGCGATCCGCTGCGCGGCTCCGTAACTCTCGAGTGACTTCCGACTGGCTCCCAAGTGACTCCCGGCGGATCGACCGGGCTCGGATCGAAGCCGCATTCGGGTCTATGTTCGGATTTGGACATGAAGTGCACACGCCGGACGGGTGATCGTCCTTGACGCGGCGACGGCCGGGGAGGACCGTTGGGCCCTATGAGGGGCGAACCCAGTTGCCCGAAGTGCGGTGGCCGGGTGAGGGCGCCCGGTCTCTTTGCCGACTCCTGGCAGTGCGATGTGCATGGCGCCGTGCACCCGTTGCAGCCGGTGATACCGCCCAGCGTCGAGGCCCTCGGTGTGGTCGTGCACCGCGCCAAGGTTCCCGTCTGGATGCCCTGGCCGCTGCCCGTCGGCTGGCTCTACACCGGAGTCGCGTACGCCGGGGACGACCGCAGTGGCGGTCGCGCCACCACGGTGGCCTGCTCCGGACCCGGCCCACTCGGTGGTATCGGTGAGCTGCTGCTGATCGCGGAAGAGCTCGGCGTGGGCCTCGGTGCGCGTTACGCCGGGATCGCCGGACCCGACCCGGGCCCGCATATGCGCGTCGACAGACCGCCGCAGGCCAAGGTGCTCGCCGCGGGCCGTCCGACACCGCTGTGGCATGTGGCCGACGCGCCCGATGACCGCGCGGTCTTCGCGGGGGAGGCGCGTGGGCTGTGGCTGTGGGCGGTCGTCTGGCCGGAGCAGTCGGGGCTGCTGATGTACGACGAGCTGGTGCTGACGGATCTGCGGGACGCGGGCGCCGAGGTGGAGCTGCTGCCGTGCGGGGCGCTGAGCCCGCGGCTCCTGTCCTGACGCGTAGTTTCCGGACGCGCAGCTGTGGACATGAGCGGGGGCTGTCCGGATCGCCGTTACACTTGACCGTCCCTTTGTCCCGCCTCCGGCCCTGGAGTCATGCGTCGTGCGCATCGATCTGCACACTCACTCCACGGCGTCGGACGGTACGGACACTCCCGCCGAGCTGGTACGCAAGGCCGCCACGGCCGGGCTGGACGTCGTCGCGCTCACCGACCACGACACGACCCGCGGCCACGCCGAGGCGATCGCCGCGCTCCCGCAGGACGTGACTCTGGTCACCGGCGCGGAGCTCTCCTGCCGTATCGACGGCGTGAGCCTGCACCTGCTCGCGTACCTCTTCGACCCGGACGAGCCCGAGCTGCTGCGCGAGCGCGAGCTCGTCCGCGACGACCGGGTGCCGCGCGCCCAGGCGATGGTGGTCAGGCTCCAGGAGCTCGGCGTGCCCATGGAGTGGGCCCAGGTGGCCCGTATCGCCGGACACGGCTCGGTAGGCCGCCCGCACATCGCGACCGCGCTCGTCGAGCTCGGCGTCGTACCGACCGTCTCGGACGCCTTCACGCCGGAGTGGATCGCCGACGGCGGCCGTGCCCATGTCGGCAAGCACGAACTCGACCCCTTCACGGCGATCCGCCTGATCAAGGCCGCCGGCGGCGTCACCGTCTTCGCGCACCCGCTCGCGACCAAGCGCGGCCGTACGGTTCCCGAGGCCGCCATCGCCGAGCTCGCCGCGTACGGCCTCGACGGCATCGAGGTCGACCACATGGACCACGACGAGCCCGCACGCGCCCGGCTGCGCGGCCTCGCCGCCGAGCTCGGGCTGCTGACCACCGGGTCCAGCGACTATCACGGCAGCCGCAAGACGTGCGTGCTGGGCGAGTACACGACCGACCCGGAGATCTACGGGGAGATCACGCGGCGGGCGACCGGCGCGTTTCCGGTGCCGGGCGCGGGCGGACGCCTCCGCTGAACGCACGTAGGGCTGGTTGCGGGGGCGGAAGCCGCCGTAACGACCCGCCGTCGTGCCACACGCCGTCGTGTCACACGCCTCCGTGCCACCGACCTCCGTGCCACCGACTTCCTTGACGACCTCTCTTCACGACTCCTCTTCGCGCTAGGCCCTCACTGTGTTCGACGCTGCCGTTTTCGGTTCCCTCTTCCTCACCCTCTTTGTGATCATGGATCCTCCCGGGATCACCCCGATCTTCCTCGCCCTCACCTCGGGACGCCCCGCCAAGGTGCAGCGCCGGATGGCCTGGCAGGCGGTGGCCGTTGCCTTCGGCGTGATCGCTGTTTTCGGCCTTCTTGGCCAGCAGATCCTGGACTACCTGCACGTCTCCGTACCGGCGCTGATGATCGCGGGCGGCCTGCTCCTGCTGCTCATCGCGCTCGACCTGCTGACGGGTAAGACCGACGAGCCCAAGCAGACCAAGGACGTCAATGTCGCGCTCGTACCGCTGGGCATGCCGCTGCTCGCAGGGCCCGGTGCGATCGTCTCGGTGATCCTGGCCGTGCAGCACGCGGACGGCGGCGCGCAGCAGGCCTCGGTGTGGGTGGCGATCGTCGCGATGCACGCCGTGCTCTGGGCGACCATGCGCTACTCGCTGCTGATCATCCGCCTGATCAAGGACGGCGGTGTGGTGCTGGTGACGCGACTGGCGGGCATGATGCTCTCCGCGATCGCCGTGCAGCAGATCATCAACGGCATCACCCAGGTCATCCAGGGAGCCTGAACGCACTGCGCCCCCGTACGGTCGGTCCGTACGGGGGCGCAGTGCGTTCACATCACACCGTCTTAAGCTTCTTAAGCTTCGTAAGCATTATGAGGCCGAAGATTCGGCCGGTCGGATGTAGATGCGCTGGCCTATCGAAGCGGCCTGCTGCACGATCCGGTTGACGGAGGCGGCGTCTACGACAGTGCTGTCGACGGCGGTGCCGTCGACATCGTCGAGACGCATGATTTCGAAGCGCATGGCTTCTCCCTTCGTCTGATCCTCCTGCTGGAGAACTACTGAGAACTACTGACTGTGTCTCTGTACGGGTACAACGAGATGCACCCCTGCAAACATTCCCTACGCTAACGAAATTTTTTGAATGCCTAACTATCTGGCTGGCGGCACCGTATGAATGAGCACGTTATGGACTACCTGGACGACGTCGGGACCGAGGCAATCGGAGCCCGCCTGGAGCGCACCAATGAGCTTCTTCAGCGGATGCTCGCCGAGGTCGCGAAGACCCCTTCCACTCACGCCATCTTCGTGGACGCGGGTTACGTCTATGCTGCGGCCGGGTTGCTTGTGGCGGGCACCGAGGACCGGCGCTCCTTCGACCTGGACGCGGAAGGGCTGATCGAGGCCTTCATCGACAAGGCCCGCACGATCTTCGCGGACAGCAGGCTGCTGCGGGTGTACTGGTACGACGGGGCCCGGCGCCGTATCCACACCCCTGAGCAGCAGTCCATCGCGGGACTCCCGGATGTGAAGGTGCGCCTGGGCAACCTCAACGCGAACAATCAGCAGAAGGGCGTCGACTCACTCATCCGTACGGACCTGGAGTCGCTCGCCCGCCACCGCGCGATCAGCGACGCGGCGCTCGTGGGCGGCGACGAGGACCTCGTCTCGGCGGTCGAGGCGGCGCAGGGGTACGGCGCGCGGGTCCACCTGTGGGGCATCGAGGCCGCGGACGGGCGCAATCAGGCGGAGCCGCTGCTGTGGGAGGTCGACAGCCAGCGGACGTTCGACCTGGACTTCTGCGGCCCGTACATCACGCGCCGCCCGGTCACGACGTACGAGAACGAGGGCGCGCCGCCGCCGTCCCGCGAGGAGGTGCGGTTCGTGGGCGCGCAGATCGCGGCGATGTGGCTGGTGGAGCGGGGGCGGGAGGCGATGGCTGAGGTGCTGCCGGGGCATCCGTACCTGCCGGGGCCGGTGGACCAGGACCTGCTGATCGAGGCGGAGAAGGTGCTACAGCGGTCGCTGCGGGGGCACGCGGTGCTGCGGCGGGCGCTGCGGGACGGTTTCTGGCAGCACCTTCAGTCTCAGTACTGAGCTAAGTGCTGAGTTCAGTACTGGGAACTGAACTCAGTTCTGAGCGACCTGCTCGTCCCAGAAATCGATCAGGGCCCGTGCCGTCTCCTGGGGGCGGTCGGTGTTCGGCGAGTGCTCGGCGCCGACGATGACGGTCCGGCGGGCGCCGAGCCGCCGCGCCATCGCGTCGAACTGCGGCACCGGCCAGGTGTCGTCCCGCTCGCCGGACAGCACATGCTTCGGCAGCGGCTGTACGGCGGCGAGCTCATCGACCCGGTCGGGTTCGACGGTCAGCGCGTGGCCGGTGGCGATCAGCTGGGCGGGGTTGTGGGACAGCCAGCGGCGGCGCAGGTCCTCGCCGTCGACCTCGGCGTCCTCGGGCGGATCGAGCGCCTTCATGGCCTCCCAGACCTTCTCCATCCCCATCACCGTGAGGGCGTCGCTCAGCAGCCGGACCTTCTGCTGCTGGGCGAGGACGATGTGGGCGGGGCCGGAGGACATGAGGGTGAGGGTGGTGAAGGGGGCGGCGTCGAGCAGGACGGCGGCGCGGGCGATCTGCCCGCCGAGGGAGTGGCCGACCAGATGCACGGGCCCGCCGACGGCCTCGGCCTGAGCGAGCACATCCTGCGCCAACTCGACCTGGGTGTACGCCTGTCGGTCGTCCGGTCCGGCGGTCTCGTACTGCCCGCGGCCGTCGATGGCGACGGCACGGTAACCCGCGTCGGCGAGCGGCTCAAGGAGAGCGATGAAGTCCTCCTTGCTGCCGCTGAACCCGGGCAGGAGCATGACCGTCGCCTTCGCGGTGCCGGCGGCGGGCTGAGCGTCGAGCGTGGCGAAGGGGCCCCGGGAGGTGGCGAGAGCGCGGGTGCGGGCGCAGGGGGGCGGGATGAACGTGGGCGGCCGACTCATGCGATGAGGCTAACCCGGGGCGGTCGGCGGCGTGGCGGTGCTCCCCGGAAACGCCGATGGCCCGGTTCCCGCAAGGGAAGCCGGGCCATCGGCGTCTGTACGGGGGGCGTCAGCTCTCGGGCTGAGCCGCCTTGACCGCGCGGGAGCGACGGCGGGGCTTGGTCTCCGGCTCGGCGTCGACCGTGGCTGTGGCTGTGGCTTCGGTCTCGACCGCTACCGGTGCGACGGCCTTGACGGCGCGAGTGCGGCGGCGCGGCTTGGTCTCCGGTTCGGCCTCGGTTGTGACCGGTGCGGCCTCGACCGTCTCGACGGCCTTGACGGCGCGGGTGCGACGGCGGGGCTTGACCTCGGGTTCGGCCTCGGCCTCGGTCGCTACCGGTTCGGTCTCGACCGCTACGGGTGCGACGGCCTTGACCGCGCGGGTGCGGCGGCGCGGCTTGATCTCCGGCTCGGCCTCGGCGTCGACCGTGGTCGTGGCTTCGGTCTCGACCGCTACGGGTGCGACGGCCTTGACGGCACGCGTCCGGCGGCGGGGCTTGACCTCGGCCTCCGGCTCGGTTGCGACCGGTGCGGCCTCGACCGTCTCGACCGTCTCGACGGCTTCGACGGCCTTCGCAGTACGGGTCCGGCGGCGCGGCTTGGTCTCCGGCTCGGCCTCGGTCGCCACCGGCTCAATTACTGCCGGCTGGACCACTACCGTCTCGGCCTGGGCCGACGCTCCCACACGGGTGCGGCGACGGCGGCGCGGGGTGCGCGGCTCCGGCGCGGCTCCGGCCGCCTCATCAGTCAGCTCCGGCGCGGCCGGAGCTGTGGCTGTCGCCGAGGCGGCAACCGCTGCCGCCACCGCGGGCTCGACGCCGTTCGGCGTGGACCCGGCGCCACGGGTACGGCGGCGCTGGCGCGGGGCACGGGCCGGCCGCTCCTCACGTGCTTCACGTGCGGGAGCCGGGCCCGACGACGCGGACGACGCGGACGACGTGGATGACGCGGACTTGCGGCCTCGGCCGCCCGTCTCGCCGAGGTCCTCGATCTCCTCGGCGCGCAGACCCGCCCGGGTCCGCTCCCCACGCGGCAGCACGCCCTTCGTGCCGGCGGGGATGGACAGCTCCTCGTACAGGTGCGGCGACGTGGAGTACGTCTCGACCGGGTCCGGGAGCTTCAGGTCCAGCGCCTTGTTGATCAGCTGCCAGCGCGGGAGGTCGTCCCAGTCGACCAGCGTGATCGCGATGCCCTTGGCGCCCGCGCGGCCGGTACGGCCGATGCGGTGGAGGTAGGTCTTCTCCTCCTCCGGCGACTGGTAATTGATGACGTGCGTGACGCCCTCGACGTCGATGCCGCGAGCCGCGACATCGGTGCAGACCAGGACGTCGACCTTGCCGTTGCGGAAGGCGCGCAGCGCCTGCTCGCGGGCGCCCTGGCCGAGGTCGCCGTGGACCGCGCCGGAGGCGAAGCCACGCTGCTGAAGCTGGTCGGCGATGTCCGCCGCGGTCCGCTTCGTACGGCAGAAGATCATCGCGAGCCCGCGGCCGTCGGCCTGCAGTATGCGCGAGACCAGCTCCGGCTTGTCCATGGAGTGCGCGCGGTACACGTACTGCGCGGTGTTCGCGACGGTCGCGCCCTCGTCGTCCGGCGAGGTGGCGCGGATGTGCGTCGGCTGCGTCATATAGCGACGGGCGAGGCCGATGACCGCGCCCGGCATGGTCGCTGAGAACAGCATGGTCTGGCGCTTGGCCGGAAGCATCTTGATGATCTTCTCGACGTCGGGCAGGAAGCCCAGGTCGAGCATCTCGTCGGCCTCGTCCAGGACGAGCGCGCGCACGTGCGAGAGGTCGAGCTTCCGCTGTCCGGCGAGGTCGAGAAGGCGGCCGGGGGTGCCGACAATCACGTCGACGCCCTTGCGGAGCGCCTCGACCTGAGGCTCGTACGCACGGCCGCCGTAGATCGCGAGCACGCGGACGTTACGGACCTTGCCGGCGGTCAGCAGGTCGTTGGTGACCTGCTGGCACAGCTCGCGGGTGGGGACGACGACGAGCGCCTGCGGGGCGTCGGTCAGCTGCTCGGGCTTCGCCCGGCCCGCTTCGACGTCCGCGGGGACCGTGACGCGCTCCAGGATCGGCAGGCCGAAACCGAGCGTCTTGCCGGTGCCGGTCTTGGCCTGGCCGATGACATCGGAACCGGAGAGCGCGACGGGGAGCGTCATCTCCTGAATGGGGAACGGGGACAGGATGCCGACGGCCTCAAGAGCCTCGGCGGTCTCGGGAAGGATCCCAAGATCCCGGAAAGTTTTAGGCTGCGTAGTCAGGGTGTTGCCTCTTCTGTGAGACGCGGCATGAGGCGAACGATGGGGGTCGTACCGCGCCTGGGTACTGGGCCGGCCTTGGATTGGCCGGATGGCGCGGGACCACTGCCTTCGCTCGAGCGTCGTGCCGCTGAGGGGGCCCCTCAGCTGCGGTCGTACGCGCTATTGCGCACAGTCCGCGTGGAGGGCGGTCGGGGCGGAGCCGATCGGGCCACCGACCGGGCATCCTCGAGGGAGCTCTGGGAGAAAAACTCCCAGTCATACACTGCGATCGCCCACCGAGTAACCAGAACGCTCGGCAGGCGCATTACCACTGTACCCCGGAATCGCGCATGTGTGTTGGGTGAATTGGTGGGAACCGAAGTGCGGGGGTGATTGACCAGGACCTTCCCTCGCGCAATGAGCGGGCTATTGTGCGCTTCATGCAGACGCCTGACAATGCCCCTGAACCCACCGGGATCGCCGCCCAGGACTGGGCCACGGCATCCGCCGACCCCCAGTACCGCGCCGCTGTTGTGGATCTGCTGGGCGCGCTCGCGTACGGCGAGCTGGCGGCCTTCGAGCGGCTCGCCGAGGACGCCAAGCTCGCGCCGACGCTCGGCGACAAGGCCGCGCTGGCGAAGATGGCCTCCGCCGAGTTCCATCACTTCGAGCGGCTCCGCGACCGCCTCACCGCCATTGACGTCGAGCCGACGGCCGCGATGGAGCCGTTCGCGCAGGCTCTGGACGACTTCCACCGCCAGACCGCGCCGTCGGACTGGCTGGAGGGCCTGGTCAAGGCGTACGTCGGCGACTCGATCGCCAGTGACTTCTACCGTGAGGTCGCGGCCCGGCTGGACACCGACACCCGCGCGCTGGTGCTGGCGGTGCTCGACGACACCGGCCACGGCAACTTCGCGGTCGAGAAGGTCCGCGCCGCGATCGAGGCTGAGCCGCGTGTCGGCGGACGGCTCGCGCTGTGGGCGCGACGGCTGATGGGCGAGGCGCTGTCGCAGGCGCAGCGGGTGGTGGCGAACCGCGACGCGCTCTCCACGATGCTCGTGGGCGGCGTCGCGGACGGCTTCGACCTCGCGGAGGTGGGCCGGATGTTCTCCCGGATCACCGAGGCGCACACCAAGCGGATGGCGGCGCTGGGGCTCGCGGCCTGAAGCGGGCCCGTAGCGGGGGAACGCAGCCGCGGCCTGAGGGCGTGCCTAGAGCGGATGCGGATTCTCCGGCGCCTCAGGCTGCGGCGGCCGGTCGTGCGGCGTCAGAAAGGGAACGCCCGGCGCAGTCGCCGCGCCGAGGGGCGGATCAGCAGCGAGAGCAGTACGGCTCCGATGGCCGCCGCGCCCACCAGCGTCGCCAGCAGGTGGCCGGGGCCGAGCGCGGCATGCGTCACATAGGCGCCGAAGAGCGCGCCGAGCGGGCCCGTGGTGAAGACCACGCGCCGGGCCGGGAGGCGGTCGGGCAGCTGCCCGACCGCGGCCCAGGCGAGGGCGAGCCCGAGCAGGACTGAACCGAGCGTTTCCAACAGGAGCACTGCTGATCACCTCACGGACGCCGGGGCGGGCAGATCGTTTCGTAGCCCGTACTACCCGTCGTCCACGGAAAGCAACCCTCCGCGACCACTCCGCTACGAGCGGAAGACCACCCGAACGACCAGCGGAACCACCGGCGGAACGACCAGCGGATGAGGGCCCGGCGGGGATTCCGCCGGGCCCTCATCTGTCTGTCATGTTCTGGTCGCTTATGACGGCCCCAGAGCGTTGCTTCGCGGTGCTACAGCGCGCCGAAGCCCACGCGTCGCGCCGCCGGCTCGCCGATCTCGACATACGCGATCCGGTCGGCCGGCACGAGGACCTTGCGGCCCTTGTCGTCCGAGAGGACGAGCAGCCGCACCTTGCCGGCGAGCGCCTCGCCTACCGCGCGCTCGACCTCCTCGGCGGACTGCCCGCTCTCCAGAACGATCTCCCGGGGCGCGTGCTGCACGCCGATCTTGACCTCCACGGCTATGTCCCTTCGAACGGTCAGTGTGTTGCGCGGTCAGCCGCGCTGGACGCAGCACACATTAGCCCGGTGAGTGCAGGCGGCAGGGATCCGAGGTCAACGCCAGGAGCGAACACCCCGCATTCCCCCTCGGCCCTCGCGTCGTCCCTTGCGCCTCAGTGCTGGTCAGTGCTGGTCGGCGCCGTGCAGCGGGAAGCCCGCGATGCCCCGCCACGCCAGTGACGTCAGCAGCTGTACCGCGGTGTCGCGCGGGATGACGGAACCGCTGGAGAGCCAGTAGCGGGCGACCACCTGGGAGACCCCGCCCAGGCCTACGGCCAGGAGCATCGACTCCTCCTTGGACAGGTCCGTGTCCTCCGCGATCACATCGGAGATCGCCTCGGCGCACTGGAGCGAGACCCGGTCCACGCGCTCGCGCACCGCGGGCTCATTCGTCAGGTCCGACTCGAAGACCAGCCGGAAGGCCCCGCCCTCGTCCTCGACGTACGCGAAGTACGCGTCCATCGTCGCGGCGACGCGCAGTTTGTTGTCGGTCGTCGACGCCAGCGCCGTACGGACCGAGTCCAGCAGCGACTCACAGTGCTGATCCAGCAGAGCCAGGTACAGCTCCAGCTTGCCCGGAAAGTGCTGATAGAGCACGGGCTTGCTGACGCCTGCCCGCTCGGCGATGTCGTCCATCGCGGCCGAGTGGTAGCCCTGGGCCACGAAAACCTCCTGGGCAGCGCCCAGAAGCTGGTTCCTGCGGGCTCGGCGTGGCAGACGCGTGCCTCGCGGGCGCGCCGCCTCTGTCTGCTCGATGGCTGTCACGCCGCCTCCCAAAATTTCTTCCGTGCGCGCTGTGCGCCGCGCCGCCATCGTACTTTTGGGTAACCCGACTGTGCGTGTCGCGGACGCAGAATTTCACGGACCGGACGGCCGCGGTAGCTCCCGATTCGGGGGCAAAAAGGGGCAGGTCACCGGTAGTCGTCCTCATCCATGGCGACGACCCGGGCCTGTTCCGCGGCGTCGGCCTCATTCGCGGCGTCGGGGTTGATGCCTGTCAGCGGGTCGTCGTGCTCCGGCCGCACCTCTGTGCGCTGCTCGGCGGCATCGGCCTCGGGCACCTCTTCATCACGTTCATCACTCGCGGCGTCCCGGTCGTCGGCTGCTTTTTCTTCGATTTCCTCGAAGGTTTCCGGATCTGTGGGATCTACAGGCATGCAGCACCGCTTTCCATGGAGAGCGCCTTTACTACGAGCGTAGGAGGTACCCCCTTGTGGCGCTATGCGATGTGTGACGCCGAACACACGATCCAGCGTGTGATCGTCTCGTAACATTGCCGCATGTCTTCGACCGAGCTGCCGGGAGTCCGCGCCGCCACTGCCGCCGTGTCCCCGAGGGTCGCGACCGTGCGCGTCGCCGAGGGCGAAGAGCTTCGCGCCGTCGCGCTGCCCGGACTGACGCTCACCGTCAGAGCCCGGCCACCGGCCCGCGCCGGTCTCGCGCCCGCCCTGTATGTGCACGGTCTCGGCGGCTCCTCGCTGAACTGGTCCGACCTGATGCCGCTGCTCGCGGACGTCGTGGACGGCGAGGCGCTCGACCTGCCCGGGTTCGGCGACTCCCCGCCGCCGGACGACGGCAACTACTCGCTCACCGGCCACGCCAGAGCGGTGATCCGCTACCTCGACGCCGCCGGGCGCGGGCCCGTGCATCTGGTGGGCAACTCGCTCGGCGGAGCCGTCTCCACCCGCGTCGCCGCCGTCCGGCCGGACCTCGTGCGTACGCTCACGCTGGTCTCGCCCGCCCTGCCCGAGATCAGGGTGCAGCGCTCGGCCGTGCCCACCGCGCTGGTGGCACTGCCCGGAGTCGCCTCGCTCTTCAACAGGATGACCAAGGACTGGACGGCCGAGCAGCGCACCCGGGGGATGCTGGCTCTGTGTTACGGAGATCCCTCGCGCGTCACCGAAGAGGCGCTGCGCCACGCCGTGCAGGAGATGGAGCGGCGCGTCCAGTTGCCGTATTTCTGGGACGCCCTGGCGCGCTCCGCGCGAGGCATAGTCGACGCGTACACCTTGGGCGGACAGCATGGGTTGTGGCGACAGGCGGAGCGGGTGCTTGCGCCGACACTCCTCGTTTACGGAGGACGGGACCAGCTTGTCTCGTATCGTATGGCTCGCAAGGCAGCGGCGGCCTTCAGAGTTTCCCGGCTGTTGACGCTTCCGGACGCCGGCCACGTTGCGATGATGGAGTACCCGGAAATGGTCGCCCAGGCCTTCCGGGAACTGCTGGACGACTGCGGTAGGAGCTGATCCGGGGCGTGGGACGACACAGCCGTAAAGGCCCCGCACCCAAGGGCTCCGGCTCCGGCGACGGGGCCGGTACAGGGCCGGGTACGGGCGCGGGCGCGGCCACCGGCACGGATACGGCGGCCACCGGCGAGTGGGAAATTGTCGGCGAGAGCTCGGGCGGCGGGCGGCGCAGGCACGCCCCCGGGGCCGGTCCTGAGCAGCACGCACCTTCTGGATACGGCACGTCCCAGGCACGGGGCGGACACCCCGAGCAGCACGAAGCGGGCGGCGGCTGGGGCAGCACGCCGCAGTCCCCGTCGCAGTCCTCGTCTTCGTCCTCTTCCTCTCCCTCGTCCCCGTCCTCTTCGTCGGCTTCGTCGGCGCAGCGGTTTGGCGACTGGCCTCGTACGGCACCGGGCGGAGCCCGCAAAACGGGGCCACGCCCCGAGTTCGTACAGGCGTTTGAGGCTTTCGAGAACTTCGACGCCTTCGGGCAGACGCAGGCCGCAGGGCGCGCGTCGCCGTCCGATTCGCTCGATCCGTACAGTCCTGTCGTCGGCGCGGACAGCGAGTCGAACGGCGACTCGAAGCGGAAAGACAGGGCCACGGCGGACGAGCCTGACCCGTCCGACCCGTCCGACCCGTCCGACCCGCCCGGGACTCCCGGGAAGGAACCCGTCAAGGGTGGCAAGGGGCGCACCTTCACCGGGATCGCGGCAGCCGCGGTGATCACCGTGCTCGGGGTCGTGGTCGCGGGACAGGTCATCAGCGACAGCCGCGACAAGCCGAGCGCACAGTCCGGCGACCCGGACCGGGCGGCCGCCAAGAGCCCGGCATCCCGCTCGAACGCCCGCTTGGTGCCGCCCAAAGCCGGAGCGCCCGCCGTGCCCGTTGCCCCTGCCGCGCCGGTCACATACGCCAAGCTGATGGCCACCCAGTTCACGCTCGACCCGAAGCTCACGGCCTCGGGCAGCTTCACGGCCGTGCCCGGCTTCGAGAAGGCGCCGGGCAAGGGCCGCAAGGTCCCCTATCGGGTGGACGTCGAGAAGGGCCTCGGCCTGGACGGCACGCTGTTCGCCAGGGCGGTCCAGGAGACCCTGAACGACGACCGGAGCTGGGCGCACGGCGGGACGATGTCGTTCGAGCGGATCTCGTCCGGCAAGCCGGAATTCGTGATCACGCTCGCCAGCCCGGGAACCACCGCTGTCTGGTGCGCGAAGTCCGGTCTCGATACGACCGTCGACAATGTCAGCTGCGACTCCGCGTCGACCGACCGCGTGATGATCAACGCGTTCCGCTGGGCGCGGGGCGCGGAGACGTACGGCCCCAAGGCGATGCTCGCCTACCGGCAGATGCTCATCAACCATGAGGTCGGGCACCGGCTCGGCTACGGTCATGTGAACTGCAGTACGCCGGGCGCGCTCGCGCCGGTGATGCAGCAGCAGACGAAGACCCTGGACGTCGAGGGGATCAAGTGCCGAGCCAACCCCTGGGTGTATCCCACGGGCTGAGCCGTAGGCCGTAGCGAGAGAGAACGCTGGGCGCGCAGGAAAGTTACGTGCATTCACCCCTTCCGGTGGCGCGATGGACAACCGTCCGTCGCGCCACCGTCGTATCCGCTTAACGTCGTCCCGCTGCGAGTCGCCGGACCAACGGCGGCCCACCATGAGGGAGATCGAAGGTGCGCTCGTGCGGATCGGACTGCTTACGGATGGTGGTTCCCCGTGTGCGGCGGGTGAGGCCATGCTGTGGTGCGACCGGCTCGTGCGCGGGCTCGCGCAGCACGAGTTCGACGTCTACGCGCTGAAAAGCGCCGCCCGGCGCGAAGAGCGCGACGGGAACAGGCGCGCGTACGGACGGCGCGAACGGCGTCTCTTCGTCGGTCACTTCACGGACCTTGTCGCCGCCGTCTGCGCCGGCGGCGACAAGAGCGACGGCTTCGCCGAAGGGCTCTACGGACTCGCCGAACTGACCCGCGTGCACGGCGGACTCCACGCCGCTCTGCGCTCCGAAGCATCCGTACGCGCCCTGGAAGCCGCCTGCCGCGCCCCTGGCGCGCACCGCGCCGTGCACGCCGCGACCGTCGCCGACCACCTCGCCTTTGCCGACCTGCTGGAGCGCGCCCTGCGCCCGCTCTCGCTGGGCTGGTATGGCGCGGACGTACTGGGCGCGGTGGACCTGTGCCACGCCACCTCCGGCGGGGCCGTTGCCCTGCCCGGTCTGCTGGCCAAACGCTTCTTCGGCGTGCCGTTGCTGGTCACCGAGTACGACGTACGGCTGCGCGCGCACTACCTGGCCGCGGGCGACAGCGGACCGGGCGGGCTCAGCGCGCCCGCACGGGTGCTGCTCGCCGCCTTCCACGGCCTGCTGGCGGGCGAGGTGTACGAACAGGCCTCCGTCATCACGGCGGGCAGTGCCCATGTACGCCGCTGGCAGGAGAAGTGCGGCGCCGACCGCGCCAAGCTGCGCGTCGTCTATCCCGGGATGGAGGCGGACCGTTTCGCGGCGGTGGGCGAGGGCGACGGGACCGGGGACCCGTACACCCTCGTCTGGGTCGGCCGGACCGAGCCCGCCAAGGACCTCGTCTCGCTGCTCCACGCCTTCGCGGTCGTGCGCAGGGAGGAGCCGCGGGCCCGGCTGCGGCTGTTCGCCGCGCCCCCGGAGCCGGGGTCCGAGGCGACGACGTACCTCGCGCACTGCAAGGGGCTGGCCACCGCGCTCTTCCCCGACGGAGCGGCCGACGGGTACGCGTCCTTCGACAACGCCGTCTCCTTCGAGGAACTCGGCGGACCCGGGGCGCCCGGGACGCCCGGAGTACCCGGGATCACCGACGCGGAGGCTTACGCCTCCGGAGGCGTGGTCGTCCTCTCCAGCATCGTGGAAGGCTTCCCGGTCAGCCTGGTCGAGGCGATGTTCAGTGGCCGCGCGACGGTTTCCACGGACGCGGGCGCCGTGGTCGAAGTCATCGGTGGTACGGGGCTGGTGGTGCCCGCGCGCGACCCGCGGGCGCTGGCGGACGCCTGCCTGGCGCTGTTGCGCGACCCGGAGCGCCGGGAACGGCTCGGCGCGGCGGCGCGCGCCCGTGCGCTGGAGCTCTTCACGGTCGATCAGCACCTGACGGCGTTTCACTCCAGCTATCTGGAGCTCATCTCGCACTCCCCGGTACGGCGCGAGGCGGCGGCTCTCGACGCCGACGGTGAGCCGCTGCCCTTCGCCCACCCGCCCGAGGCCCATGTGCCCGGCCGCTGGGCGGGCAGCGGCACGGCTTCGCGTGGCCGTACCCCGCGCTGGGCGGAAGAGCCGGATCCGAAGCTGGTCGGCGCGGCCGTAACGCCTGTATCGGCGGTCTCGGCGGTCTCGGCGGTCTCGGCGGTCTCGGCCGAGGAGGCAGGCTCATGAACACCGCCCGTACCACCGTCCCCGAGAGCGCCGGCGAGGGCTATGCCGACCCCGTCAAGGCGCTCATGCACCGCCACCGCGAGCTGTGCGAACGCGCCGTCGACCCCCTGGAGATCGCCGCGGGCCTCGAAGCCCACGGCGTCACCGACCGGACCGCCGCCCGTTTCCGCCACCGCGATGTCTTCTCGCTCGCCGAGGAGCTGTACGCGCGCGTGCCGCACGGAACAGAGTGGGAGTCGTCGGGCGAGGCGGCGGCCGTCGGCCACTCGGCGTGCGCCACCGACCCACGCGCCCGGCGCGCACACCTCGCGCTCCATGCACTCCTCCCGCTGCTGCCGGGCACCGTCTGTGCCCTCGCCGTCATCGGCACGGAGGCCACCGAGGGAGCGGTTCGCCTCGCCGCCGGGTCGGTGGGCGGGCTCGCCGTCGCCGCGGCGCTCGCGGTCTGCCTGCGCTACGGATCACTGCGCGCAGTGGAGCGCACCGCCCCGGCCGTACGCCTGTGGACGTGGACGCTCTGGCTGCTGGCGTACACGGCGTACACGGCGTACGGCGCGGGGCTGCCCGCCCACCTCGCCGCCCCCGGCCGCCCGCTCGTCGGACTCGCGTTCGCCGTCGCTCCCGCCGTGTGGTGCGCGCGCCTCTTCGCCGTACGCGCGCGGCGCGGGCTGGACTCCAGCCGCGGGCTTGCGGAGTTCGCGTCCGGGGCGCGCCCGCTGCTGCTCGGGGTCGTCGCCCTGTACGTCAGCGCCCTCGCCGCGCTCCTCGTAGTCACCGACCTCGTCCTCCCGCACGGTGCGCTCGTCCCCGTCACCGCCCTCGGCACCCTGCTCTTCCTGGCGCGTCTGCTCATCGTTCACGGCTTCCCCAGGTCCGCGTCCGCGGGCCTCGCCACCGCCTGCGCGATCGAAGCCGCCGCCCTCGCCCTCCAGCCGGCCGCACGGCTGCTCCCCGGCTACGGCTTCCTGGCGAGACCCGTAGAGGCGGTGACCGGAGCGTGGGGCGCCGGAGCCGTACCGGCTCTCGCCTGCGGGGCCGCCGCCCTCGGACTGCTGGCCCACGCCACCGCGGCCCTGTCCCGGGCCTCGGCGCACGTCCACTGAGAGCCCAGGCAACACCCGGGCAACACCAGGCATCACCCTCGGCAACACCCTCGGCAACACCTTAAGGAGACAGCGACATGACCCCCGAATCCCCAGTTCCGGCCCGTCGGCACCGAGGGGCGGGCACGCGATGAGGGTGCTCCTGCTCGGTGCCAATGGATTCCTCGGCCGCTTCGTCGCCGACCGGCTGCTCGCCGACCCCGCCGTGCACCTCACCGCCCTCGGGCGCGGTGACGACGCCGACGTACGCTTCGACCTCGCCGGAGGCAGCCCCGGCGCGCTCACCCGCTTCCTGGGCGCGGTCCACCCCGGCGTCGTCATCAACTGCGCGGGCACCACCCGCGGCGGCGCCCGCGAACTGGCCCGCCACAACACCGTCGCCGTCGCCACCGTCTGCGAGGCCCTGCGCCGCAGCGGCTGCGGCGCCCGGCTCGTCCAGCTCGGCTGCGCCTCCGAGTACGGGCCCTCGCAGCAGGGTTCGTCCACCGCGGAGGACGCGGTGCCGCGCCCCGGCGGCCCGTACGGCGTGAGCAAGCTCGCCGCCACCGAGCTGGTACTCGGCGCGGGCCTGGACGCCGTCGTGCTGCGGGTCTTCTCGCCGGTCGGTCCCGGCACCCCGGCGGGCTCCCCGCTCGGCCGGCTCGCCGAGGCGATGCGCCGCGCCATGCAGGCGGGCGACGGCGAGCTCAAACTCGGCGGCCTCGGCGTCCAGCGCGACTTCGTCGACGTACGGGACGTGGCGCGCGCCGTGCACGCCGCCTCTCTGTCCGCGGCGCAGGGCGTCGTCAACATCGGTACGGGTCGTGCTGTGCGGCTGCGCGACGCCGCCGCCGTCCTGGCGCGGGTCGCGGGCTACGGGGGCGGGCTGCTCGAACTGGACACGCCCTCCGGCAGGCACACGATCGGCGCCCCACGCAGCGAGTCCGTACTGGACCACCTGACGGCGACCGCGACCCCGGCGCCGTACCCCGACGGCTGCGGCGGCTGGCAGCAGGCGGATGTGCGCACCGCCCGTGACCGGCTCGGCTGGCGGCCCCGTATCAATCTCGAAGAGTCCCTGGCGGACATCTGGATGGAGGCGGCTTGCCGCATCTGACCACTGCCCGGCTTCTGGGACGGCATCGTCTCGCAGACCGGACCGGGTGTCTCGGAATGAGGAGGACCGTGGCAGTGTTACGGACAGAACAACCGTACTGACTCACACCGACCGACGGAGCCCCCGTGTCGTTGCCACCCCTGGTAGAGCCAGCTGCTGAGCTCTCCGTAGACGAGGTCCGCAGGTACTCCCGCCACCTGATCATTCCCGATGTGGGAATGGACGGGCAGAAGCGGCTGAAGAACGCGCGTGTGCTGTGTGTGGGTGCCGGCGGCCTGGGTTCGCCGGCGCTGATGTATCTCGCCGCGGCGGGCGTCGGCACGCTCGGCATCGTGGAGTTCGACGAGGTGGACGAGTCGAACCTGCAGCGCCAGATCATCCACAGCCAGGCGGACATCGGCCGCTCCAAGGCCCAGTCCGCGCGCGACACGGTCCTCGGCATCAACCCGTACGTGAACGTCGTCCTCCACGAAGAGCGGCTCGAAGCCGAGAACGTGATGGAGATCTTCTCCCAGTACGACCTGATCGTTGACGGCACGGACAACTTCGCGACCCGCTACCTCGTCAACGACGCCTGCGTACTGCTGAACAAGCCGTACGTCTGGGGCTCGATCTACCGCTTCGACGGTCAGGCCTCGGTGTTCTGGTCCGAGCACGGGCCCTGCTACCGCTGCCTCTACCCGGAGCCCCCGCCCCCCGGCATGGTTCCGAGCTGCGCCGAGGGCGGCGTGCTGGGCGTGCTCTGCGCGTCCATTGGCTCCATCCAGGTCAATGAGGCCATCAAGCTCCTCGCGGGCATCGGCGAGCCGCTGGTCGGCCGACTGATGATCTACGACGCTCTGGAGATGCAGTACCGCCAGGTCAAGGTCCGCAAGGACCCGGACTGCGCGGTCTGCGGTGAGAACCCCACCGTCACCGAGCTCATCGACTACGAGGCCTTCTGCGGCGTCGTCTCCGAGGAGGCGCAGGAGGCGGCGGCCGGTTCGACCATCACTCCCAAGCAGCTCAAGGAGTGGATGGACGACGGCGAGAACATCGACGTCATCGATGTGCGCGAGGTCAACGAGTACGAGATCGTCTCGATCCCCGGCGCGCGGCTGATCCCGAAGGACGAGTTCCTGATGGGCACCGCCCTGCAGGGACTGCCGCAGGACAAGAAGATCGTCTTGCATTGCAAGACGGGTGTCCGCAGTGCGGAAGTACTCGCGGTGCTGAAGTCGGCGGGCTTCGCGGACGCGGTGCACCTCGGCGGCGGCGTGATCGGCTGGGTCAACCAGATCGAGCCGACCAAGCCGATCTACTGAGCCCAGCGGAGATCTGCGGGGCCCCGGACCAGTGCTCTGGCCCGGGGCCCCGGCATTTCCGCGCCCTGCACGCCCTGCGCACGCTGTGCCGCGGGGCAGTATCGCTACGAGCAGGTCTTGCCGTTCGCCGGTACCTTGCCGTCCAGCAGATACGCGTCCACCGTCTGGGTGACGCAGCCGCTGTTGCCGTACGCGCCGTGCCCCTCGCCCTTGTTGGTGAGCAGCACCCCCACGCCCGCGCCCAGTTCGTCCGCCATCTTCTTCGCGCCCTCGTAGGGGGTCGCGGGGTCGCCCGTGGTGCCGACGACCAGGATCGGCGCCGCGCCCGCCGCGCCGACCTCCGGGGTCTCGGACGCGCCGGGCACCGGCCAGTTCGCGCACCAGCCCGCCAGGTCCCAGGCCAGATACGGGCCGAAGACCGGCGACACCTTCGTGAACTCGGCCAGATGGCGGGACCTGACCTCGGCGGCCGTCGCCCGGCCCTGGGTGTCCGCGCAGGATATGGCGCGCTGTGAGTGGTTCTGGGTGCTGTAGTGACCGTTCTCGTCGCGGTTGTTGTACGACTCGGCCATCAGCAGGAGCCGGGTGCCGTCACCGTTCTCGGCCTCCTTCAGCGCGTCGGTCAGCAGCGGCCAGTTGTCCTCGGAGTACAGCGGCAGGATGATTCCGGTCAGCGCGAGGCTCTCGGTGAGCTCGCGGCCCTCGTCGGTGGGCAGCGGCAGGCGGTCCAGCTCGTCGAGCAGTTTCACCACGCGCGCGGTGCCGTCCTTCGCGCTGACGCCGCGGCTCTTGAAGTAGTTCTCCAGGGCACGCTGGAACCCGAGGGCCTGATTGCGGGAGTGCCCGGCATAGTCGGCGGCCGGGTCGACCACGGCATCCAGGACAAGCCGTCCGACGCGCGACGGGAACAGGTGGGCGTAGACGCCGCCCAGTTCGGTGCCGTACGAGAAGCCGAGGTAGTGGAGCTTGTCGTCGCCGAGCACCTGACGTATCAGATCCATGTCGCGGGCGGCGTTGTCCGTGCCGACATGCGGCAGCACCTGCCCGGACCGCTCGGCGCAGCCCGCGCCGAAGGCCGTCGAGTCGGTCAGGTACGCCTTCTCCTCCGCGGGTGTGTCGGGAGTGAAGTCCAGCCGCAGGGACGACTCTGTCTCCTTGTCGCCACGGCAGATTACCGCGGCGCTCTCCGCGACCCCGCGCGGGTCGAAACTGACCAGGTCGTAACGGCTGTGGAGCGTCTTGAAGCCCTCGGCCGCGCCGGGCAGGGAGGCCACGCCCGAGCCGCCCGGCCCGCCGAAATTGAACAGTAGCGAGCCGATCCGCTTGTCCTTGTCGCGCGCCGTGGCGCGGATCAGGGCGATGCCGATCGTGTCACCGGCGGGTTCGGTGTAGTCGAGCGGCGCTGTGAGCACGGCACACCGCCACTGCTTGCCGGGCGTCCGCGCGTAGCTGCCGGATGCCTTGGTGGGGGCCTCGCAGGCCTCCCAGCTGAGCTTCTGGCCGGTCAGGGCGGCGGGCAGCGTGGCCGGCTCCGGAGTGTTCGGCGTGCTGCTCGTGCCGCGCGCGCCGGGAGCCGTCGGGGAAGTGGACGGGGACACGGACGGTGCGGCGCTGCTCGTGCCGTTGCCGCCGCTGTCGCAGGCGACGGCCGTTGCCCCCAGCAGCACCGCGGCCAGGGCCAGGGCCCCCGCCCGTACTCGCATCGTCATCCCGCGCCCCCAAGGCTTCGAAAACAATCAACGGCAGTCGAAGATTGTTTCGACATCCTAGGTGGCGCCACTGACACCGGCCCACTGACATCGGCCCACTGCCGCCGGGCTACTGACGCCAGCGCTACTGACAGCGGCTCACTGGCAGACCGTCCCGGCGGTCGGCGCCCTGCCGTCCAGCAGATAGGCGTTCACGGCCCGCTGCACGCACGCGTTGCCGCTGTTGTACGCGCCGTGCCCCTCACCCTTGTAGGTGAGCTCGACGCCGACACCCGGGCCGAGTTCGTTCGCCATCTTCTTCGCGCCTTCGTACGGGGTCGCCGGGTCGCCGGTGTTGCCGATGACAACGATGGGGGGCGCGCCCGCCGCGGACACGTCGGGGTCGGACCAGGTGCCGGACACTGGCCAGTCGTTGCAGCCCATCAGCCCCCACGCGAGCCATTCGCCGAAGACCGGCGACGCCGCGCGGAACTCCGGCAGTTTCGCTTTTGCCTGCTCCAGGGAGTAACGCTCCTTGTAATCAACGCAGTTGATTGCCGCGTTGGCCGCCTGGAGATTGCTGTAGTCGCCGTTCTCGCTACGGCCGTTCATCGCGTCGGACAGCGCGAGCAGCAGCGCGCCGTTGCCGCCGTCGGCCTCGTCCAGACCCTGCTCCAGCAACTGCCAGTACTTCTTGGAGTAGAGGGCCTGCGCGATGCCGTTGGCGGCCTGGGTCTGGGTGAGTTTGCGCTCGGCGCTGCCGGTGATCGGCTTGGCGTCGAGCCTCTTGAGGAGCGCGAGGATCCAGTCCTGGATCTCCTGTGGGGTGGAGCCGGGGAGCGGGCACTTGTCGCCGCGGGCCACGCAGTCCTCGGCGAAGTTGGTGAGGGCCAGCTGAAAGCCCTTGGCCTGGCCGAGGGAGCCCTGTTCCACGGTGTCGGTCGGGTCCACGACGGCGTCGAAGACGGCCCGGCCGACATTCGCCGGGTACAGGTGGGCGTAGACGCCGCCCAGTTCGGTGCCGTACGAGATCCCGAAGTAGTGGAGCTTGTCGTCGCCGAGGACCTGGCGCATCAGCTCCATGTCGCGGGCGGCGTTGAGGGTGCCCACATGCGGAAGCTGCTTGCCTGAGTTCTGCTCGCAGGCGTCGGCGAAGGACTTCCGGCCGTCGATGAGGGCCTCCTCCTCGGCAGCGTCGTCAGGGGTCGCGTCGAGCGCGAAGTACGCGTCGAGCTGACGGTCGTCCTCGCACTCCACGCCCGCGCTGCGGCCGACCCCGCGCGGATCGAAGCTCACCAGGTCGTAGCGGTTGCGCAGGGCTCCGTAATCCTTGGCGGCGGAGGGCAGGGTGGCGACCCCGGAGCCGCCGGGGCCGCCGAAGTTGAAGATGAGGGAGCCGATCCGCTTGTTCTGGTCGAGGGCCCTGGCACGGATGAGGGCCAGCTCGATGGTCTCGCCGTCGGGCTTGTCGTAGTCGAGCGGGACGTCCATGAAGGAGCACTCCCAGGCGGTGCCGCCGGGCAGCGGTGAGGGCGCGGGCCCGCCGCCCTCGGCCTCGGACGGGGCCGGGCACTTCCGCCAGTTCAGCTTCTGGGAGGTGAGACCCTGCGCGCCCTTCCGCTCGTTCTCCTGCTTGTCGTTGTCGCCGTTGTCGGTGCAGCCCGCGGCGACCAGCAGCACGGCAGAGGAGGCGGCGAGAGCGACGGCGCGTACGGCGACAGGCAGCGCGGTGCCTACGACGGTGCTTACGGCGGCGCGTGCGGCGGCCCGTACGGCGGAGGCAGGGGTGGTCGGCATGCCGCCATCGTCCGCCGTACGGGCGCGGGGCGCGCGTCGGGACGTTCCGTACGGGTGGGCCGGCGGGGCCAGAGCCCGCCCGCTACAACTACAGCGCGCCCTTGCGTGTGAGGTGGTTGAAGGCGAACCACCCCGGCAGCACCGGCAGCCAGAGCGTCAGCATCCGGTACAGCAGCACCGCGGGCGCCGCGACCTCCGACGGCACCCCGGCCAGCACCAGACCGAAGGTCAGCGCGCCCTCGACCGCGCCCACACCACCCGGTGTCGGCGCCGCCGACCCCAGCGCGTTGCCCGCCAGGAACACCACGGCGATGCTCGCGAAACTCAGCGGCTGCGTGCCGTCGCCGAAGGCCCGGATCGACGCGTCCAGACACATCACGAACACACCGGTCAGCAGCAGCATCCCGCCGATGCCGGTGAGCAGTTTCATCGGCCGTTGCAGTACGTCCAGCATGCGCGGCACCACGCCCGCGAACAGCGAGCGCAGCCGCGTCGAGACGAACTTCCGCAGGAACGGGATCGCGGTCACCACCAGCACGAGCACCGCGACCGTCAGCAGACCCGCGATCACCGTCCTCGACGGGGTGAGCGAGGCCGTCTTCTCCGTGCCGGTGAGATAGCCGAAGGAGAGCAGCAGCAGGATGTGCGCGCCCAGTCCGAAGAGCTGCGAGGCGCCCACACTCGCCACGGCGAGCCCGGGGCGTACGCCCGAGCGCTGCAGGAAGCGCGTGTTCAGGGCGACACCGCCGACCGCGGCCGGTGCGACGATCTTGACGAAGGACCCGGCGACCTGGGCGACCACGGTCCGCCGGAAACCCACTCGCTCCGGTACGAAGCCCAGCAGGCTCATCGCGGCGGCGACGTAACTGAGCGCCGAGAACGCGACGGCGACGGCCACCCAGCCCCAGTGGGCCCGCCCGAAGACGTCGCCGAAGTCGATCCCGGCGAGCTGCGAGAGCAGGAAGTACGCGGCGACCGCGCCCGCGATGAGGCTCAGGAGCGTACGTGGCCTGATCCGCTCCAGACGGACCGGCTCGACCGGCGCCTGTGGTCGGATGAGCAGCACCTGCTGGCGGATCTGGGAGAGCAGATCCTCCTCGCGCACCACGTTCATGGCCTCGTCGATGGCCTTCTTGTCGGCCAGCCGCTCCGCGCGCTCGGACTTGCGCAGGGCCTTGCGGTCGTCGCCCATGGCTTCTGCCGGAGCCGCCTGCCCCGCAGCGGCCGTCTCCTGCTGTTCCTGCTGTTCCTGCTGTTCCTGCGTTTCCGTACGGGAACGCCTGGCGGCCACGGACGCCTCAAGCACCGCGTCCCGCTCACGCTGCGAGCGCTCACGGGCCAGCCTGCGCAGCGTCGCCCGGGTGGAGCGGCTCAGCGCGATCGGCTGGAGCAGCGGCAGACAGTCGGCGACCACGTCCGGGCCGAGCACCCCGACGGCGGTGGCCACCGCGCGCTTGGCGCCCACCCGCAGCCCGATCGTGGTGAGGAGCTGCGCGACATCCATGCGCAGCACCACATCGCCCGCCGCGATCTCGCCGCCGCGCAGGTCGGTCAGAATCACCTTGCCGGAACGATCCACCAGAATCGCGTCGCCGGTCAGCCTGCGATGCGCGATGCGCCGGGAATGGAGCGCCTTCACCTGCCGCCAGGCCCCCCGTACCACGTCGTCGGTGATCTCTTCGTCCGCCATCGAGTCCAGGGAACGCCCGCCCAGGTGCTCGTACACCAGCATCACGGCGTCCGGACCGAGCTCCGAGGTGGCGATCAGCTTGGGGGCGTTGGCTCCGGCGGCGATCGCCGCGTACGCGAGGAGCGCCTCCTGTTCCAGTGCCTGGCGCAGCGACTGGATGGAGCGGCGGGTGGTGATGGAGCGCAGGGTCAGCCGCCGCCACACGCGGTAGAAGAAGCCCTGGGCCTGCTGCTCACGGTCGACGACGGTGACGTCGAGCGGCGGGCCGTCCTCCAGCGTGACCAGATAGCGGCGACCGCGGTCGCCCTGGTCGGCGGAGTCGGGCACGTCCTCGGCGCGCATCGCGGTGACCGGGCGGAAACCGACGTGGCGCAGACCGGCCAGCAGGGTCTGGCCGGTGGGCCGTACGTTCGGGGAGCCGACCGCGTACAGCGTTCCGTACGCGACGGTCCAGCCGAGCAGCACGGTGAGGATGATCGAGAACGGCGTGGTGTAGCCGGCGACCAGCATCGCGAAGGCGTCGAGCAGCAGCACCACCCACAGGATCACGCGCCAGCGCGGCCTGCGGGACATTCCGACGGCCGTCATATACGCGATGACGGGCGCGAGATAGCCGTGCACCGGGTCCGTCAGTCCGCCGCCGCTCTGCGTCTGGGTCAGCGCGTCCTGGATGGAGCCGGGAGCGGCCTCGGCGACCCAGAGGTCGGTGGCGAGGGTGACGCCGTGCGCGAGCACGGCGGCGAGCACGCCGTCCGCGATGCGCAGCCCGTCCCGTTTGATGAGCCGCTCGATCGCGAAGGCGACCGGGACGAGCAGCACGGCGATGCTGGACACCAGTCCGGCGATCTTGACCAGCAGGTCCGGGGCCTGGTCGGTGCCCTTGTTGATGTCCTCTTCGAGGCCGGAGGTGGTGCCGTGGGCGAAGGCGGCGATGGCGAGCAGCACGGCGATCGCGAGGATGCCGATGAGCAGACGCAGCAGGTCGGAGGGGCGGTGAACGCGGGCGGCGAGCAGCGGCTCGTCTCCGGAGACACGGTCGACGAGGGCTACGTCGGTGACGGAGGGGCACTCGGCGCTGCGCGCGTCGTCCTCGCCGAGGGGGCCGTCGGGAATGCCGTCGGGGGTGCTGTCAGGGGTGCTGTCAGGGGGGCCGTCGGGCGCGCCGTCGGGCTCGGGCGCGTCCGGGTGTGACTCAGCCGCAGGGGTGCTTGCCGCCTCCGGAGGCTGCACACCCTGCTCCTTCGTCTTCTCGGTCTCTTCTTGATCTCGTATCACCAGTCACCGCCCGGACGATGGTGGCATGACCCTCTGGCGGAGGGGGGCATCAGGGTGCATCGCCGGGGTGTGAGATGCGCAAGATGCTCCTTTTTGCCTTTCCGGTCCCACACTCTCCTCACTGTCCACACTGCCCACTGTGCCTGCTGTTCAGGGCGTTGTCGGTGGTGTGCGGCAGGATGGGCCGGATGGATGAGCTGCCGGAGTACGCGGAGCGGGTGCTTGAGGTCGCGGAGCTGATCCCGCCCGGCCGCGTGATGACGTACGGAGACATCGCCGAATGGCTCGGCGAGGGCGGACCGCGTCAGGTCGGCCGGGTAATGGCGCTGTACGGCGGCGGCGTGCCCTGGTGGCGCGTGGTGCGCTCGGACGGCACGCTGCTGCCCGGCCATGAGCTGCGCGCCCTGGAGCAGTACCGCTCGGAGGGCACGCCCCTGCGGGAGGCCGCACGCAGTGCCGAGGATCACGTGCCGCGGCTGGATATGAAGCGCGCGCGGTGGGACGGCGGCGAGGGCGGGGCGGTGGCGCGGGCGGGCGACGGCGCTCACATATGAGACCGTCATGGGCGTCGTACGGCCGAAGCTGTCCGGGATGGTCCGAGGACCAGTCCTGGTCCGGGTTCGGTGCGGAGCCGGGGTGCGCGGCCGACTCGCTGCGTCCCCGCCCCGCGGCGGCGTAGCGTCTCCAGCGCGTCCAGCGCGCGGCACGAACCGCTCCATCACCACCAGCACACCCACCAGGACCGGCGATCCACGTGAGTTCCTCCTCCACCTCGGGGCGTACGACGTACCAGCGACAGGTACGTCAGGGGGCCCCCGCACGCCCGCAAGGGCACAGGGGGAGGACCCCGAGCGCGTACCGACTGGTGCGTACCCCGCCGGACCCGGTGGATCCCCCTCTCCTTGACGCAAGTCAGCGCGCGGTGGTTGACCATGGTCGCGGTCCGTTGCTCGTGCTGGCGGGCCCGGGCACCGGCAAGACCACGACGCTGGTGGAGGCGGTCGCCGCGCGGGTCGCGAAGGGCGTGGATCCGGAACGGATCCTGGTCCTGACCTTCAGCCGCAAGGCGGCGGTGGAACTGCGCGACCGGATGGCGCTGCGGCTCGGCGCCCTGCACGCTCCGCGGGCGACGACCTTCCACTCCTTCTGTTACGCCCTGGTCCGCGCGCACCAGGACGCCGATCTCTTCTCGGAGCCACTGCGGCTGCTGTCCGGTCCGGAACAGGACGTCGCGGTACGAGACCTGCTGGCCGGCCAGCTCGACCTGGAGAAGGAGGGTCTTGCGGGGAAGGGCTGGCCGGACGAGCTGCGGGCCTGCCTCACCACGCGCGGCTTCGCCGACGAAGTACGGGCGGTGCTGGCCCGCAGCCGGGAACTGGGCCTCGGCCCCGACTCCCTGGCCCGCTTCGCGGCACGCACCGGCCGCCCCGACTGGGGGGCGGCGGCGACGTTTCTGGCGGAGTACCTGGACGTGCTGGACATGCAGGGCGTGCTGGACTACGCGGAACTGGTGCACCGCGCGGTCCTGCTGGCCGAGCGGATCGCGTCCCCGCACGACGTTCCGTACGACGCGGTGTTCGTGGACGAGTACCAGGACACCGACCCGGCTCAGGTCCGGCTGCTCCAGGCGCTGGCGGGCCAGGGGCGGACGCTGGTCGCGCTCGGCGACCCGGACCAGTCGATCTACGCCTTCCGAGGCGCGGACGTGAACGGCATCCTCGACTTCCCGGACACCTTCCGGCACGCGGACGGCAACCCGGCGGGGGTGGCGGTCCTGACGACCTCCCGACGCAGCGGCTCGCAGCTGCTGGCGGCGACGAGACTGCTGACCCGCCGGATGCCGCTGACCCGCCTTCCGTCGGAGAAGGTCAGGGCGCACCGGGAGCTGCGGGCGGTGCGGGAGGGCGGGAAGGTCGAGACGTACACCTTCCCGACAGCTTCCACGGAACTGGAGAACATCGCGGACATCCTGCGCCGGGCCCACCTGGAGGAGGGCGTGCCCTGGCACGACATGGCGGTCCTGGTCCGCGCGGGCGGCCGCACGATCCCCGCGGTCCGCCGGGCGCTCACATCGGCGGGCGTCCCGCTGGAGACGGACGGCGACGATGTGGCGCTACGCCATGAACCGGCGGTATCGCCGCTGCTGACGGCACTGCGAGCGGTGGCAACGGCGGCACTCCGGAGGGCCCCGGCGGGGGGCGGTGCGGGTGCGGACCCGCAGCCCGGCGAGACCGGAGCGGAGGGGCCTGACTCTCAGGCTGCCGCCGATTCGGGTGCCGAGGCCTTGGTGTTCGCGCCCGGCGAGAGCAGGGCCGCGGGTTCGGGGCCGGTGTCCGGCGAGGCCCGTGCTGACGGTTCGGGACCGGTGTCCGGCGAGGCCCGTGCTGACGGTTCGGGACCGGTGTCCGGCGAGACCGGGGCCACCGGTCCGAGAGCCTTCACTCCACTCGACCCGCCCGGCGAGACCGGAGCGGAGGGGCCTGGCCCTCAGGCTGCCGCCGACTCGGGGTCCGAGGCCTCGGACCCCATGCCCCCCATGCCCGGCGAGACGGGCTCCGACGACGCGATGGCTGTCGGTTCAGGAACCATCACCCCACTCGATCCACCCGGCGAAGCCCGGGTGGATGGGGTTGGCCCTGCGGCTTCCCACCTGGGTACGCCGCAGCCGGGTGCCGAGGTCTCGGAGTCCACGCCGGGCGAAGCTGGAGCGGAGGGGTCTGGAGGGCCTGCCCCCCAGTTTCGGGATGGGGGTACTCCCCCTGGCTTCGCCGGGGACACCGCCACCCAGGCGAAGCTCTGGGGGAGGCCGGGTGAGGGGAGCGAACAACCCCCGCACCCCGGCCACTGGCTTCCCACCGACACCGCCCTCACCCTCCTCGCCTCCCCCCTCGGCGGCATGGACACCGCCGACCTCCGCCGCCTCGCCCGCGCCCTCCGCGACGAAGAGCGCGCCGGTGGCAACCGCGTACCCCCGCCCTCCGACCAGCTCCTCGCCCGCGCCCTCGCCGAGCCCGAGCGGCTCGTCGCGCACGACCCCGCGTACGCCCGTGGCGCACAACGCCTCGGCGCCCTTCTGCGCAAGGCGCGCGAGCTCCTTGAGGGTGGCGGCACCGCCGAGGCCGCCCTCTGGGAGCTGTGGGACGGCACCCCCTGGCCCACGCGCCTGGAGCGCGCCGCCCTCCGCGGCGGCGCCTCCGGTCGTAACGCCGACCGCGATCTCGACGCCGTCTGCGCCCTCTTCGACACCGCCGCCCGCGCCGAAGAACGCACCGGCGGCCGCGGCGCCCTCAACTTCATCGAAGAGCTCGAAGCCCAGGACATAGCCGCCGACACCCTCTCCAGGCGAAGCGTCCGCCCCGACGCCGTACGCCTGATGACAGCCCACCGTTCCAAGGGCCTCGAATGGAGCCTGGTCGTCGTCGCCGGCGTCCAGGAAGGTCTCTGGCCCGACCTCCGCCGCCGCGGCTCCCTCCTCGAAGCCGACCGCATCGGCCGTGACGGCCTCGCCGAGCCCCTCACCCCCGGCGCTCTCCTCTCCGAGGAGCGCCGGCTGTTCTACGTCGCCGCCACCCGCGCCCGCGACCGCCTCGTCGTCACCGCCGTCAAGGCCCCCGCCGACGACGGCGACCAGCCCTCCCGCTTCCTCCCCGAACTCGGCACGGAACCGAAGGACATCACCGGCCGTCCCCGCCGCCCCCTCGCCGTCGCCCCGCTCGTCGCCGAGTTGCGCGCCACCACAGTGGACCCGCGGGCCAGTGACGCCCTGCGCGACGCCGCCGCGCACCGGCTCGCCCGCCTCGCCGCGCTCACCGACGACGAGGGCCAGCCGCTCGTACCGTCCGCGCACCCGCACCGCTGGTGGGGCCTGTACGAGCCCACCGAGAGCAAGATCCCGCTCCGCGACCGCAACCAGCCCGTCACCCTCTCCGGCAGCGCACTGGACCAGCTCGCCAACACCTGCGCGCTCCAGTGGTTCCTCGGGCGCGAAGTGAAGGCGGACGCACCCGCCACGGCCGCCCAGGGCTTCGGCAACGTCATCCACGTACTCGCGGACGAGGTCGCCTCCGGCCGGACCCCCGCCGATCTCGCCGTCCTGATGGAACGCCTCGACTCTGTCTGGAACGCGCTCGTCTTCGACGCGCCTTGGAAATCGCAGCAGGAGAAGGAGCACGCGCGCGTGGCGCTCGAACGCTTCCTGCGGTGGCACGTCATGGACCGCGGCGGGCGGACTCCCGCCGTCACCGAGCACGACTTCGACGTGACGCTGGAGGCGGGGGAGTACGAGGTACGGATCCGGGGCTCCATGGACCGCGTCGAGCAGGACGAACACGGCCGCGCCTACGTCGTCGACTTCAAGACCGGCAAGCTGGCGCCCACCAGGGACGAGGTCGACCACCACCCCCAGCTCGCCGTCTACCAGCTCGCGGTGCGCGAAGGCGCGCTGGACGAGGCGTTCGACGGCCGCCGCCCGGAGGCCGGCGGCGCCGAACTCGTACAGCTGCGCCAGCCCGCGCCCAAGAAGGAGGGCGGCGACGGCCTGCCCAAGATCCAGGCTCAGGAGCCGCTGAACGGGGAGTGGGTCGGCGAGCTGCTCGCCACCGCGGCAGGACGCGTCCTCGATGAACGCTTCACCCCGAGTGCCGGGCAGCACTGCACCCACTGCGCCTTCCGCGCCTCGTGCAGCGCGCAGCCGGAGGGCCGCCACGTAGTGGAGTGAACGGCGGCGCGCCGCGGCACGACACGGCGCGACACGGCACGACACAACGAGATGTGACGCATGTCACGCTTGTTCGCGTACGTCCATGCAAGCTCCACGGCGGTCGCATAAGCGCGCGATAAACAGATCGACGAGGAGACGTACAGATGGCGGTCAACCCGAAACTTGTGGTCATGGCGATGGTCTGCGTGACCTAGATCGCCGGCCTGACAGGCTGTGCCAACAAGGACGACGACGCCAAGGGCAAGGCCGACTCCGCAAGCAGCAAGGAACCTACGGCTGCCGCGACGTCGAAGGCCCCGGTCTTTCCTTTCGCGGGTCTGACCGCCGACCAGATAGCCGAGAAGGCGGTCACGGTCATGAAGGGCGCCCAGTCGATCAGGATGGCGGGTGAGTTCACGTCCGAAGGCGAGCAGACGAGCATCGACATCGCCGTGGACACCAACGGGTCGTGCACCGGCACGATGGGGATAGACGGCTCCAAGGCCGACCTGCTGCGGGTCAGCAAGATGATGTACATGAAGGGCGACGAGAAGTTCTGGCGGGCCTCGATGGAAGGGGATGGCACCAGCAAGGCCGACACCCCGAGGCCATGGTCCAGCTGCTGAAGGGCCGCTGGTTCAAGATGGGAGCGGAAGGCCCCGAGGAGCTGGGCGGGATCTGCGAGTTCGAGCTCATGACGGCGGAGACGAGCGAGGACAAGGCCGAGCGCAAGGGCATGACGAAGGGCCCGGACGCCGAGATCAACGGCCAGAGCGTGGTCACTCTCATCAAGAAGATGGCGGCAGGTCATACGATCACCGTGTACGTGGCCAAGGAGGGCAAGCCCTACCCGCTCAAGGTCGTTGAAGTGGGCGGCGACGAGCCGGGCGAGATGGTCTACTCCGACTACGACAAGCCTGTGAACGCCGTGGCCCCGCCGGCCGACCAGGTGGTCGACCCGGAGAAGCTGGGCGCTGAGTCCGGGCTCGGCTGAGGCCCAAGGCCTGAGGCCCAGGGTCTGAGGCCCGAGGTCCCTGAGCCTCGATAGCCGATAGCCGATAGCTGATATCTGAGGCCCGAGGCCGAGCGCGGTGGTGAGGCCGATGGGACCACCGCTGTCAGTGGTCCCCATTAGCCTCTCTGAGGTGACCGCACTCATCACCGACCCCGAGCAGCTCAATGAGCTCCTCGGCATCCCCTTCACCCCGGAGCAGACGGCCTGCATCATCGCGCCGCCCGCCCCGCAGGTCATCGTGGCCGGAGCCGGTTCCGGGAAGACGACGGTGATGGCCGCGCGCGTCGTGTGGCTGGTCGGGACCGGACAGGTCGCCCCCGAGCAGGTCCTCGGACTCACCTTCACCAACAAGGCCGCGGGCGAGCTCGCCGAGCGCGTCCGCAAAGCTCTCGTACGGGCTGGAGTGACGGACCCCGACGTCATCGATCCGGACAACCCGCCGGGCGAGCCCCGCATCTCCACGTACCACGCCTTCGCCGGGCAGCTCCTCACCGACCACGGTCTGCGCATCGGCCTGGAGCCCACCGCGCGTCTGCTCGCCGACGCCACCCGCTTTCAGCTCGCCGCGCGCGTGCTGCGCGAGGCGCCGGGCCCGTATCCCTCGCTGACCAGGTCTTTCCCGTCGCTGGTCAGTGATCTGCTCGCGCTCGACGCGGAGCTCGCGGAGCATCTCGTACGGCCCGGGCAGCTCGCCGCGTACGACGCCGAGCTGCTGCACACCCTGGAGAGCGCCCGGCTGAGCAACGCCGAGCTGCGCAAGGTCCCCGAGGCCGCCGCCGCTCGCCGTGAGCTGCTGGACCTGACCATCCGCTACCGCGAGGCGAAGCGCGCCCGCGACCTTCTCGACTTCGGCGACCAGATCGCGCTCTCGGCGGAGCTGGCGCTGACCCGGCCGGAGGTGGGCGCCATCCTGCGGAACGAGTTCCGGGTCGTCCTGCTCGACGAGTACCAGGACACGTCCGTGGCGCAGCGGCTGCTGCTGTCCGGCCTGTTCGGTCAGGGCACCGGTCACGCGGTGACCGCGGTCGGCGATCCCTGCCAGGCCATCTACGGCTGGCGCGGAGCCTCCGTGGCCAACCTGGACGACTTCCCGGCACACTTCGCCGACGGCGACGGCCGCCCCGCCACCCGCTTCTCCCTCAGCGAGAACCGCCGCAGCGGCGGTCGGCTGCTGCACCTCGCCAACGGCCTCGCGGCCCCGCTGCGCGCCATGCACGAGGGCGTGGAGGCACTGCGGGCCGCCCCGGGTGCGGAGCGCGACGGCATGGTCCGCTGCGCCCTGCTGCCCACACACGCGGAAGAGATCGACTGGCTCGCCGACTCGATCGCCCACCTCGTGGCTACGGGCAAGGAGCCCGGCGAGATCGCGGTCCTGTGCCGTACGGCGGGCGACTTCCCCGAGATCCAGGGCGCGCTGGTCGCGCGGGACATCCCGGTCGAGGTCGTCGGCCTGTCCGGGCTGCTGCACCTGCCCGAGGTCGCGGACCTGGTCGCGATGTGCGAGGTCCTGCAGGATCCCGGCGCCAACGCCTCTCTCGTACGTCTGCTCACCGGGCCGCGCTGGCGGATCGGCCCGCGCGACCTGGCACTGCTGGGCCGCCGCGCCCGCCTGCTGGTCCACCGCACCTCCGCCGACGAGGCGGACCCGGACGAACGCCTGGCCGCGGCCGTGGAAGGCACCGACCCGGCCGAGGTCATTTCGCTCGCGGACGCGCTCGACACCTTCCTGGAGTCGGCGGGCGGCCAGAACGACGGCCTTCCCTTCTCCCCGGAGGCCCGGGTCCGCTTCGCCCGCTTCGCCGCCGAACTGCGTGATGTGCGCCGCTCGCTGGCCGACCCGCTGATGGACGTCCTGCACCGCGTCCTGGCCACCACCGGCCTCGAGGTCGAACTCTCGGCCTCCCCGCACGCCCTGGCCGCGCGCCGCCGCGAGACCCTGGGCAACTTCCTGGACACGGCGGCCGGTTTCGCGGCGCTGGACGGCGAGGCGACGCTGCTCGCCTTCCTCGCCTTCCTGCGTACCGCCGCGCAGTACGAGAAGGGCCTGGACAACGCCCTGCCGGGCGGCGAGAACACGGTCAAGGTCCTGACGGCCCACAAGTCCAAGGGCCTGGAGTGGGATGTCGTGGCGGTCCCCGGCCTGGTCGCCAAGCACTTCCCGAACGACCAGGCCCGCGAGGCCTGGACCGCCCAGTCCAAGGTCCTCCCGCACGCGCTGCGGGGAGACGCGGCGACCCTCCCGGATGTCCCGTCCTGGGACGCGCAGGGCCTCAAGTCCTTCAAGGAGTCGATGAAGGGCCACCAGCACACCGAGGAGCTGCGCCTGGGCTATGTCACCTTCACCCGCCCCCGTTCGCTGCTCCTCGGCTCGGCCCACTGGTGGGGCCCGACCCAGAAGCGCCGCCGGGGGCCTTCGTCGTTCCTGCGCGCGCTGCACGACCACTGCGTGGAGGGCTTCGGCGAGATCGAGGCCTGGGCGGACGAGCCGGAGGAGGACGCGGAGAACCCGTCCCTGCACAGAACGACGGCCGACCATGTATGGCCGCTCCCGCTGGACGCGGCATCCCTGGCCCGCCGCCGCAGGGCAGCGGACACGGTGCTGGCCCACCTGACGAGCCTGTCCGACCCGCCCGCCGCACCGGGGGAGCCTGCGGACCTCCCGCTCTGGGACCCGTGGGAAGGCCCTCTCTTCCCCGAGGACACCCACGACCACGCGTACGAGGGTGAGCCAGGACCGTGGGACGCCCCGGAAATCCCGGCCCCGAGGACGCACGAGCCGTGCGGTACGGAGCCGGTACCTGAGGCTGAGGCGTGGGAGGCGTTCGACGACGACGGGGGCCCGACGGAGCGGCGGTCCGTGCCTGAGGGCGAGGCACGGGAGGCGTTCGCAGCAGAGGGCGCGGGCGGCGGCGAGTCCGTGCCCGGCGACGATGCCTGGGTGGCGTACGACGCTGATGGCGCCCCCCGTCCGCAGGAGCGTCCGGGCGGGACGGACCCCGTGCCCGGCTACGACGTCTGGGAGGCGGCGTTCGACGCTGATGGCGCCCCCCGTCCGCAGGAGCGCCCGGGCGGGACGGACCCCGTGCCCGGCTACGACGTCTGGGAGGCGGCGCACGACGCTGACGGCGCCCCCCGTCCGCAGGAGCGCCCGGGCGGGACGGACCCCGTACCCAGCTACGACGCCTGGGAGCCGGCGTACGACGCGGACGCCAGCGGCGGAACGCAGTCCCCGCCGCCCTACGCTCCCGCCGACGGGGCCACGCTTGCCGCGCCGCAGGCAGCCGACGGGCGCAGCCCGGCAGGGGCCACCCCCCGGCGGCCCGCGCCGCATCCGCGCCGCGAAGCCGGCGCTCCAGGGGCTGTGGGGGCGTCAGCCCCCACGCCCACCCCCACCTGGGGGGCCGGGGGCCCGCCCCCGGTTTCGGGAAAGGGCGGGGTGGGGGACATCCACCCGCCCCCCGAAGACGCCCGCACCATCGACTCCTGGGACCGCGACCTCGACGCCCTCGCCCGCGAGCTCCGCCGCAGCCGCGCCGCCGTGCGCGACGTCCCCGTGCCGCCCTCCCTCTCCGCCTCCCAGCTGCTGCGCCTCGCCGCCGACCCCGACGGATTCGCCCAGGAGCTGGCCCGCCCCATGCCCCGCCCCCCGCAGCCCGCCGCCCGCCGTGGCACCCGGTTCCACGCCTGGGTGGAGTCGCGGTTCGAGGCGCTGCCCCTCCCCATGCTCGGCCCGGACGAACTCCCCGGCGGCTCCGAGGACGACCCGGAGATCGCGGACGAGCGCGATCTTGCCGCGCTCAAAGAGGCCTTCGAGCGCACCCCGTACGCCCACCGCACCCCGTACCGCGTGGAGGCCCCCTTCCAGTTCACCCTGGCGGGCCGCGCGATCCGCGGCCGCATCGACGCCGTCTACCGCACCACCAGCCCCACCACCCTCCGCCCCCACACGTACGAGATCGTCGACTGGAAGACCACCCGTACCCTCTCCGCCGACCCCCTCCAGCTCGCCGTCTACCGCCTCGCCTGGGCAGAACAGCACCGCGTCCCGCTCGAAGCCGTTGACGCCGCATTCGTCTACGTACGCAGTGGAGAGGTCGTGCGGCCCGCCGCCCTCCCCGGCCGCGCCGAGCTGGAGCGCATCCTGCTTGGCGAGACGGGCGACGGGACAGCCGCCGGGTCCCGTTAGGCTCGGGGACATGAGCGACACCCCGGACAGCGTCGTCCGTACGTACATTCACCAGCACCGCGCCGCCTTCCTCGACGACCTCGCCGACTGGCTGCGCATCCCGTCCGTATCGGCTCAGCCCGACCACGACGCGGACGTACGGCGCAGCGCCGACTGGCTCGCGGCCAAGCTCAGGGAGACCGGCTTCCCGGTCACTGAGATATGGCCCACACCCGGCGCCCCCGCGGTCTTCGCCCACTGGGACTCCGGCGACCCGGACGCCCCCACCGTCCTGGTCTACGGCCACCACGACGTCCAGCCGGCCGCCCGCGCGGACGGCTGGCACACCGACCCCTTCGAACCAAAAATCATTGACGGCCGGATGTACGGGCGCGGCGCGGCGGACGACAAGGGCCAGGTCCTCTTCCACACCCTGGGCGTACGCGCCCACCTCGCCGCCACCGGGCGCACCGCCCCCGCGGTCAACCTCAAGCTGCTGATCGAGGGTGAGGAGGAGTCCGGCTCCGCGAACTTCCGCGCCCTTGTCGAGGCCAACGCCGACCGTCTCGCCGCCGACGCCGTGATCGTGTCCGACACCGGCATGTGGTCGGAGACGACGCCCACCGTCTGCACCGGCATGCGCGGCCTCGCCGACTGTGAGATCGAGCTGTACGGGCCGGACCAGGACATCCATTCAGGTTCGTTCGGCGGCGCGGTGCCCAACCCGGCCACCATCGCCGCCCGCCTGGTCGCAGCCCTGCACGACACCGACGAACGCGTCACGATCCCCGGCTTCTACGACGGCGTCGCGCCGCTGACCGACGCCGAGCGTGAACTGTTCGCGGAGCTCCCTTTCGACGAGGAGGCGTGGCTGAGCGCCGCCAAGTCGCACGCCACTCTCGGCGAGGCGGGCTACTCCACCCTGGAACGCGTCTGGGCCCGCCCGACCGCCGAGCTGAACGGCATCGGCGGCGGTTACCAGGGCCCCGGCGGCAAGACGATCATCCCGTCATCCGCGCAGCTGAAGCTCAGCTTCCGCCTTGTCGCGGGCCAGCACCCGGAGAAGATCGAGCAGGCCGTCGCCGAGTGGGTGGCGGCCCGCGTCCCCGCCGGCATCCGCCACAAGATCACTTTCGGCGCGGCGACCCGCCCCTGTCTGACCCCGCTGGACCATCCCGCGCTGCGATCGGTCGTACGGGCCATGGGCCGCGCCTTCGACGGCCAGAAGATCCGTTTCACGCGCGAGGGCGGCTCGGGTCCCGCGGCCGACCTCCAGGACGTACTGGACGCTCCCGTGCTCTTCCTGGGCATCTCCGTACCGTCCGACGGCTGGCACGCACCCAACGAGAAGGTGGAACTGGACCTGCTCCTCAAGGGGGCGGAAACGACCGCCCACCTGTGGGGCGACCTCGCCGCCGCCGCCCTTCACTGACCTGAGACCCGATCCACCCGGGGGAGTTGGAAGTACCGTGACCACCAGCACAAATGATTACGCGGCCGCAGCCCACGCCGTCAGCCCTGACAGCCCCATCGGCTCCATTGGCCTCACCGCCCCGAGCGGCATCGACCGCGAGGCGCACCACCGTCTCGACGAGGCCTGGCTCGCGGCGGCGTGGAGCCACCCCACGACCCGGGTCTTCGTGGTCTCCGGCGGCCAGGCGCTGGTCGACCAACCCACCGACAGTACCGACAGCGCGGACGGCCGCACCGAACTGGTCATGACCCCCGCCTTCGAGGCCCCCGCCACCGAGACCCACCGGTACTTTTTGGGCACGGACGAGGACGGAGTGCGCTACTTCGCCCTGCAGAAGGACGCCCTTCCCGGCCGCATGGACCAGTCGGCCCGCCCCGCGGGGCTGCGCGAAGCCGGGCTGCTGCTCTCCCCGCGCGACGCGGGTCTGCTGGTGCACGCCGTGGCGCTGGAGAACTGGCAGCGGCTGCACCGTTTCTGCTCACGCTGCGGCGACCGCACGGTCATCGCCGCCGCGGGCCACATCCGCCGCTGCCAGGCCTGCGGAGCCGAGCACTACCCGCGCACCGACCCCGCCGTGATCATGCTCGTCACCGACGAGGAAGACCGTGCGCTGCTGGGCCGCCAGGTGCACTGGCCGGAGGGGCGCTTCTCGACGCTCGCGGGGTTCGTGGAGCCGGGCGAGTCGATCGAGCAGTCGGTGCGCCGCGAGGTCTGGGAGGAGGCGGGCGTCATGGTCGGCGAGGTCGAGTACGTCGCCAGCCAGCCCTGGCCCTTCCCGTCCAGCCTGATGCTGGGATTCATGGCGCGGGCGACCTCGGCCGAGATCAATGTGGACGGCGAGGAGATCCACGAAGCGCGCTGGTTCTCCCGGGAAGACCTGCGGGCCGCGTTCGAGTCCGGGGAGGTGCTGCCTCCGTTCGGAATCTCGATCGCGGCCCGTCTCATCGAGCTCTGGTACGGCAAGCCGCTTCCCAGGCCCGCCGGAGCCTGAGCGGCGGTGCCGCCGGGCTCCGCCGCTACTGGGACTAGGCGCCGATCTTCTGCTTGACCTGGGCCAACGAGGGATTGGTCAGCGTCGAACCGTCCGGGAAGAGGACTGTAGGCACGGTCTGATTGCCCCCGTTGGCCTTCTCGACAAAGGCCGCGGACTGCGGGTCCTGCTCGATGTTGACCTCGATGTACGCGATGCCCTCGCGGTCCATCTGGCCCTTCAGCCGACGGCAGTAGCCGCACCACGTGGTGCTGTACATCGTCACAGTGCCCAGCATCGTCTCTGCGCTCCTCTGTTGAGTCGTTGTGCGGGGTGCGTGTTCGCACCGCGTAGAACGTACGTGACCTGGTCGCCATTCCCGCAGCGCCTGCGTTGGTACGACCGCATTAGTACGACCGCGCCCGGTCACCTGTGGACAACCGTCCCAGCCACCTCTGCAGACCTGGCAGCATGGCGGTGTGACAGCAGCAACGCACTCCTCTCTTTTCCCGCAGGTCCCCGAGTCGGCGGACGCGGTGCTCGACGGGCTCGACCCCGAGCAGCGCGCGGTCGCGACGGCCCTGCACGGCCCGGTGTGCGTGCTGGCAGGAGCCGGCACGGGCAAGACCCGCGCGATCACCCACCGCATCGCGTACGGCGTGCGTGCGGGGATACTGCAGCCCGCCAGCGTGCTCGCCGTCACCTTCACCAACCGCGCTGCGGGCGAGATGCGGGGGCGGCTGCGGCAGCTCGGCGCGGGTGGCGTCCAAGCGCGCACATTCCACTCCGCCGCGCTGCGCCAGCTCCAGTACTTCTGGCCCAAGGCGGTCGGCGGCGAGCTGCCCCGGCTCCTTGAACGTAAGATCCAGCTGGTCGCCGAGGCCGCCGCGCGCTGCCGCATCCGGCTCGACCGCAATGAGCTGCGTGACGTCGCCAGCGAGATCGAGTGGGCCAAGGTCACCCAGACCGTGCCCGCCGACTATCCGGCCGTGGTGGCCAAATCACACCGCGACGCCCCACGCGACCCGGCCGAAATCAGCCAGGTCTACGCGATGTACGAACAGCTCAAGCGCGACCGCTCGGTGATCGACTTCGAGGACGTGTTGCTGCTCGCGGTCGGCATCCTCCAGGACCGGCACGACATCGCCGACCAGATCCGCAGCCAGTACCAGCACTTCGTGGTGGACGAGTACCAGGACGTCAGCCCGCTCCAGCAGCGACTGCTCGATCTGTGGCTCGGCGACCGGGACAGCCTCTGCGTCGTCGGCGACGCCAGCCAGACGATCTACTCCTTCACCGGCGCCACCCCCGACCACCTGCTGAACTTCCGCACCCGACACCCCAGTGCGACCGTGGTCAAACTGGTCCGCGACTACCGCTCCACGCCCCAGGTCGTCCAACTCGCCAACGGCCTGCTCAACCAGGCCCACGGCCGGGCCGCCGAGCACCGCCTCGAACTGATCTCACAGCGCGAGGCCGGCCCCGAGCCCGCTTACACCGAGTACGCGGACGAGCCCGCCGAGGCCGAGGGCACCGCCCGCCGCATCCGCGACCTCATCGCCGCAGGCGTCCCGGCGGGCGAGATCGCCGTGCTCTACCGCGTCAACTCCCAGTCGGAGGTCTACGAGCAGGCGCTCGCCGATGTCGGGGTTCCCTACCAGCTGCGCGGCGCCGAGCGGTTCTTCGACCGGCCCGAGGTGCGGGAAGCGAGCGTCGCCTTGCGCGGCGCGGCCCGAGCCGGCGGCAACGACTCCCTGCTCGACTTCGCCGATGGCCTGCCCGCCGAGGTCCGCGCGGTGCTGTCCACCAAGGGCTGGACCACCGAGCCGCCTGCCGGATCGGGCGCGGTGCGCGACCGCTGGGAGTCCCTGGCCGCGCTGGTCCGCCTGGCCGAGGACTATGTGCGGGTCAAGCCCGAGGCGACTCTCAGCGATCTGGTGGCCGAGCTGGACGAGCGCGCCGCCGCCCAGCACGCCCCCACCGTCCAGGGCGTCACGCTCGCCTCGCTCCACTCCGCGAAGGGCCTGGAGTGGGACGCCGTGTTCCTGGTCGGACTCACCGAAGGCATGATGCCGATCACGTACGCCAAGACCGACGAGCAGGTGGAGGAAGAGCGCCGGCTGCTCTACGTCGGTGTCACCCGGGCCCGTCTCCATCTCTCCCTGTCCTGGGCCCTCTCCCGCTCGCCCGGTGGCCGCGCATCCCGCCGCCCCACCCGCTTCCTGAACGGCATGCGCCCCGGCTCGGTCGCCCCCGGCGCCCGGGGCACGGGCGGTGGAGGCGGTGTCGAGCGCGGCAGCGCCGGTCGGCGCAAGCGGCGCGGCCCGGTGCTCTGCCGCGTCTGCGGCAAGACGCTCACCGACGCCGGCGAGATGAAACTGATGCGCTGTGAGGACTGCCCCTCCGACATGGACGAGGCACTGTACGAGCGCCTGCGCGAGTGGCGCTCCGAGCAGGCCACAGAGCTGGGCCAGCCCGCGTACTGCGTGTTCACCGACAAGACGCTGATGGCGATCGCCGAAGCCGTCCCCGGCAGCGCAGGGGACCTGGCGGGGATCTCCGGCGTCGGTGGCCGCAAGCTTGAGCGGTTCGGAGCCGATGTGCTGACTATCTGTGCAGGCCAGGAGGTTGAGGGGGCCGACGAGGAGGATTGATTCAAACTCGTCGAAAAAATAGTTTGCGCCCGCCCCAGCGGGCCCCATAGGTTCTTAACCACGGGAACAGCGACTTCTCTGAAGCCCTGTCCCCGTGCTGTACTTATCCGAATACGCGTGACTGGCCCCGGCCGGTCCCAGAGACGCCGAGAGGAGGCGATTTCCAGTGATCAGCATCGACAGCAGCTTCATCAGCGCCGTCAGCACCGTCAAGTCCGTTAACACCGGCGAGAAAATGACCGATCGCTCGGTCGTCGCCACCTGGCCGCTCGGCTTCTCCGCGGCGTTCAACGGAACGGCGCCCAACGGCTCCGTGTTTATCGGCACCGGTCTGTCCGGCAACTCCGCCGTGCTTCCTGTGTCCCCTCTGGGCGGCATGCCCGTCCGGGAGCGCACCGAACGACCGACCAAGGCACTGGAAGCAGTAGCAGCAGCGGCTAAGGCTCGCGCCTATGCCTGTGCGGCGACCAGTGCCGAAGCCAAGCGGCAGACGAAGCACCAGACGAAGCAGCAGCACCACACGATGTGGGCCTTCCGTGGGCTCGAACCCTGGAGTGATCCAGCCTGATCAGCATCAGGCCGGCGCCTTCAGGGCCGCGGAACCCCACCCGGGATCCGCGGCCCTTTTGTTTTCCCGAAATCGGGACGACAGAGCGAAGGGGCCTCGGGACAAGCAGCACCCGGTACCAGCCGACCCCCGGCCAACAGGCCGGACCGACCAGACGAGGAAAGACACCACCGTGCAACTCGAAGCGCACGCCCCGTCCGTACCGCCTTCCCAGACGATCACCCCGGCCGCCCTCACGGAGGACTCCACCTTGACTCCGCTCACCGCGCTCACCGCGCTCGACGACGCCATCGAGAACCTCGGCGTGCCCGTCCCCTGCCGTTCCTACGACCCGGAGGTCTTCTTCGCCGAGTCGCCGGCCGATGTTGAGTACGCCAAGTCCCTTTGCCGTACCTGCCCGCTGATGGAGGCCTGCCTGGCCGGCGCCAAGGAGCGGCGTGAGCCGTGGGGCGTCTGGGGCGGAGAGCTCTTCGTCCAGGGCGTGGTCGTTGCTCGCAAGAGGCCGCGTGGGCGCCCGCGCAAGAACCCGGTTGCGGCATGACCGCTCTTGGAACCATCGACCGCCCCGTCACGCACGATCCCCAGAAGCTGGCCCCCATGACGTTTTCAGCCTCAACAACTTCAACGAGTGAGCCGTCCGGCTCCGCCGCCCCAGCAGTCACCACCATTGGCGCGTACGGCTCGCGTCAGAACAGGACCCGTGAGATGCAACTCATCCCAGAAGCCATGGCACGTGCGCATATGCACGAACGCATGCGGGAAGCCGACGCGGAACGCCAGGCCGTGCGCCTGGTCGCCGCCCGGCGGATGCAGCGCCGCGCCGAGCGCGTGTCCCTGCGCGCCCGCCGCGCCCTGGCCATGGCCGTCATGAACTGACCGCAGGCAAACTGAACGCACCTGTCGACCCGCGGGGGCCGGTCCGAACGGACCGGCCCCCGCGGTGCGTTGCCCCTGCGGCCGACGCAGTACGGGGTTATCGTCGCGAGGTGGACCAGCACCAGGCTCATCACGCCGCACAGCCGGGCGGGGAGGGAGTCCTGTGTTCCCGCTGTGGAGCGCCCGCCGAGGGAACCCCGCTCACCTGGACCTGCTCCGTGGAGAACGGCACCCACCACTACTTCTGCGAAGAGTGTGCCCGCGCCAACATCAGAGCGATCGAGGGCAGGCTCGACTCAGCCTGGTGGTGACCCCTGGCGGTAACCCTCTGGTGGTCACCCCTTTGGGTGACCGCGCGCGTCACCATGCCGCTCGGCGGTGATCGATCAGGCCGGGGTCTCCACCGCCGTGCCCTCCTCGTCCTGCGCCTCGTCCTCCTCCTCGTACTCAGGCAGGAATCCCGGGAGCCACGCGTCGAGTTCGTCCCGCAGCCGCACTGTCGCGTTCAGCTGGCACAGCACTCCGATTGTGCTCAACGTCACACGGTGTATCAGCAGGTACGAGGGCGGCAGGTTCAGTTGCTTGCCCAGCTGATGTGCGGGGGAGCGGATGTCGGCGATCCTGGCCGCCTGGGTACGCATCCAGCTCCGGGTGAAGGTGAACTCCTCGGCCTCCGTCGGCTCGATGATCGGCAGCAGATATTCGAGGACCGCCACCGGGTCGAGCTCTATCGAATCCTTGACGAAGCCTTCCTCCCGCAGCATCTCGTAGACCGCCTCGGCCTCGCCCTCGATCGTCATCCGCAGACAGTCGCCGATCGTCTGCGGCAGTCCGCCGGGCAGCCGGTCCACGGTCCCGAAGTCCAGTACCCCGAGCCGCCACTGCTCGCCGTCCTCGTCCCACAGCAGCCGGAAGTTGCCCGGATGCGGATCCGCGTGCAGCAGTCCCGTACGCGCCGGGCCCGAGAAGAGGAAGCGAGCCAGCAACTGTCCCGCCCGGTCACGCTGTTCGGTCGTACCGTCGGTGATCACCTCGGCCATCGGGATCCCGTCGATCCACTCCGTCACCAGCACCTGATCACTCTGGTGCACCACATCCGGCACCACCACATCCGGATCGTCCGCGAACTCCGCCGCGTGCTCGTGCTGGGCCTGCGCCTCCAGTTCGTAGTCCAGCTCCTCCGACACCCGGTCGCGGAGCTCCGAAATGAGCGGCTTGATGTCCATCCCGGGGATCAGCGGCCCCAGCAGTCGGGCGAAGCGGCTGAGCTGGGTCAGATCGGACAGCAATGCCTCGCCCGCCCCCGGGTACTGCACCTTCACCGCGACCTCGCGCCCGTCGTGCCACACGGCCCGGTGCACCTGGCCGATGGAGGCCGCAGCCGAGGGCTTGTCCTCGAAGGTCAGGAAAAGCTCCCGCCACTCCTCGCCCAAACGCTCAGCCAGGATCGCGTGGACCGTGCGCGTCGGCATCGGGGGCGCCGCTTCCTGGAGCTTGGTCAGGGCCGCCCGGTAGGGGCCCGCGACCTCCTCAGGCAGGGCCGACTCGAAAACGGACATGGCCTGCCCGAATTTCATCGCACCCCCTTTCAGCTCCCCGAGCACCTTGAAGAGCTGGTCGGCCGTACGTTGTTGCAGCTCCCGGGCGACGATCTCCGCGGACTTGCCGCCGATCCGTTTGCCCAGACCCCACGTGGCACGTCCCGCGAAGCCCAGCGGCAGTGCGGCCAGCTTGGCGGTCCGGGTGACCGCCTTCCGGGGAAGATCAGACATGCGCCCCTCCAATTCCCAGTGAGCCGCGCCGCGTGTGCCTTGGGGCATACCTTCGAAGACGGCGGTTACCTGGCCATTGTCTCGTGCTGAGGGCCGATCCCCGAGGTGTGCTCCCTATCACTCTTCCCGTTCGCGCCACAGAGACAGCCGGAGTGCGGCGTGATCCCCTCCGAACGCCAGTCGAACAGGGGCAGCGAAGCCTCCCAGCGCGCCCCGGTGGTCGCGGGCAGATCTCCGTCGAGAAAGGACAGCGCGTGCGCGGCCGTCATCCCCGCCACGGCCGAGGCCAGTGCGATATCGCAGGCCGGCACCGCCCTCCCGCGGCCGGAGCGCCACTGTGCCAGCAGCCTGGGCCTGCCCGGGTCGCGCTCTGTCCGGTTCAGCTCCAGGCAGCCGGCGCAGGCCGTGGAGCCGGGCAGCACCAGCGGGCCGACCACACCCGTACCCTCGACGACGCCCGCGTACAGATGAGGCGTCCCCGTGGCGATCCAGTCCTCGGCGGCGGCCGGATCGGGGGCGTAGGCCGCCAGCCCGTCCCGCGGAGCGACAACAATCATGGACAGGCCGGGCTCACCCCCGCCTCCCCCTCGGCATCTGCTCGCCGCCGGCTCGACCGCTCGCGGCGGACGGTCGGGCGCCGACCTTCGCACGAGCTGCCGGGCTGCCGCGTCCCGACGCATACCCACCGCTTCCACAGGCAGCCCACCGGGTGTCACGTCCCACGGCTCCACACATCCGCCGTCCAGCACCTCGACGTGACCCACTCCGGAGGCCGACAGCACTGCGGCGACCGTCGCGCCGACCCGGCCCGCGCCCCGCACCCGCACGCGCATGGCCCGCCGGGCCGCCAAGCGCTGTATCCCGCCACCCGGTTCCGGATGGACGACCGAGAGCGACGCCAGATCGGGGCGCAGGCGGTCGAGGACGCCGGCCCGCTTCCGTAACGCATCGGCCGCCGGACCGCCCGCCGTCGGATCATCGAGCAGACCTGCTGCCGTCAACCGGTGTACCAGACCGTCTACTTGTCCGTCCGGAAGCCCTATATCCCGCGCCTCCTCGCGCAGCAGCGGCAGTCCCCGCGTCCCGTCCAGCAGCTCGATCAGCGCGCCTGTCGCGGTGTCCACCGGGCCGACCATCACCGCATGCGCGGGTGTCGCGCCGAACTGCACGGTCTGCCGCTCCCGCCATGCTCGCCTCAAGGCGGGCTTCACCATCGGATGCATATTCGCTTCCCCCGTTTCCGACCCGTGGAGCAGTTGTTTGATCTCTCCTGCGCTCTGTTGTCAGAATGCCCGGCGGTGTCGGGAGATGTGAAAAGTTATCCACAGGTGCGGGCATTAGTCGTTCAAATGGTGCACACCATGGATCAGATCAAGCTTGAACCGTCCCGGAGGCGGGACTTCACCCACTGAGACCGGGTAACGTCAGGGCGTGCCCGTCGATCCTTCCGCTCGCTTCGCTGGGGAGACCCCACCGCACAACGCGGGGAGCCAACAGCGCAGCGCGAAAAGCCGTCCGCCCCGCGCATTGGGGACGAGTGCGGTCGAGGTCCGCAGGAGTGCCCGGCGCAGCAGAACAGTCTCCGCCTATCGGGAGGGCGACCGGACCATCGTCCTCATCCCCGCCCGGATGTCGGAGGCGGAGGAGCAGCGCTGGGTCGGCGTGATGCTCGACAAGCTCGCTGCGCAGGAGAGCAAGCGGATCCTTGGCGACACCGAACTGGCCGAGCGTGCCGAAAGGTTGTCAGACCAGTACTTCGACGGACGAGCGAGACCGACATCCGTACGCTGGGTGACGAATCAGAACACCCGCTGGGGTTCCTGCACTCCGGCGGAGGGCAGCATCCGGCTGTCGCACCGCCTGCAGGGAATGCCGGAATACGTGGTCGACTATGTGCTCGTCCATGAGCTGGCCCATCTGCTCGTGCCCGGACACGGTCCCCGCTTCTGGCGGCTCTTGGAGGCGTATCCCCGCACCGAGCGCGCCCGGGGCTATCTCGAAGGCGTCGTCGCGGCCGACCGGCTGCCCCACCTGCCCGCGGCACGCGGAGAGTGACTGTCGACGGTCCTGTACCGAATGTGTACCGGCTTGGCTGAATCTCGGCGTCAGCCGTTAGCCTGGCGCGACGCATTTACATTTCGGGATGGGGGACGGTCGTTACGTATGGCCAGGGAATTCCAACGCGGCCACAAGGCCAAGATCAGTGATCTCACGCCGGGAACGGACCTGTACGTAGGTGTGCAGATCGCCGCTCCGGGGCTGACCTTCGACATCAGCTGCTTCGGGCTCGATGCCAAGGAGCAACTCTCGGACGACCGGTACTTCATCTTCTTCAATCAGCCCAAGTCACCGGAAGAGTCCATTCAGTTGCTGGGCGCGCAGTCCGGTGACACCGAGTCGTTCCGCGTCACTCTCGACCGCATTCCGGCGAACATCCACCGCCTCTCCTTCACCGCGACGATCGACGGGGCGGGACAGATGTCTCACATCGGCCCCGGTTACATCCGCATTGTCGCGGGTGGCGAAGAGGTCGTCCGATACGCCTTCAACGGCTCGGAGTTCTCCACCGAACGCGCGGTGATGCTGGGTGACTTCTACCTGAAGGACGTGTGGCGCTTCGCCGCCATCGGCCAGGGTTTCGACGGCGGACTCGACGCGCTGCTGAAGAACTTCGGCGGTGAGGTCGCGGAGGAGCAGCCCGCCGCGCCGCAGCCCCAGGGTGCCGCGCCGTCGTTCGCGCCGCCCCCACAGGCCGCCGCGCCCGCTCCGGCGTTCGGCGCACCGCCCGCGCCCCAGGCGCCCCAAGCCCCGTACGCGCCGCAGGCTCCTCAAGCTCCGCAGCCCGCGCCCTCTTTTGGCGCGCCGGCCGCCCCGGCGCCCGCCCCGCCGCAGAACCCGCAGATGCATGTCTCGCCGACCATCGCGGCACCGATGGCCCCGCCGTACGGCCAGGCCCCGGGCCAGGCTCCGGGGCAGATGCCGGGACAGCCGCCGGGTCAGCTGCAGCCACCGGGTGCGCCCGCGCCGTACGGACAGCAGCCGTACGGTCAGCAGGCGCCCGCCCCATATGGGCAGCAGCCTCCCGGTATGCCCCCACAGGGCATACCGCAAGGCGTCCCCCAGGGAGCCCCGCAGGCCGGTGCCGGTCTTCAGGCCGCGCTTCAGCCCTACCGTGAGACGGCCACCGGCCAGCGCTGGACCCCGCAGAACCAGCAGCTCATGCGGGTCGACCTGACCATGGGCGGGATGGCCGTGCTCGCCCGACAGGGCAGCATGGTGATGTATCAGGGCAAGGTGGACTTCAGCCACAAGGGCGCCGGTTTCACCGGTCGTATCGTCGGCAATGCCACCGGCCAGGAGATGCAGCTGATGCGCTGCACCGGCCGCGGCCAGGTCTTCCTCGCCGAGGACGGTTCACATCTGCACTCCATTGAGCTGCAGGGCGACGGCATCTGCGTCTCCGCCGAGAACGTTCTCGCCTTCGACGAGTCGCTGCAGCACGAGGTCCGCAGGATCGAGGGCCACGGTATCCCCGGCGGCGCCCTGTTCACCATGATGTTCCAGGGCACCGGCACGGTCGTCGTGAAGACCCACGGCATTCCCGTCGTCCTGCCCGTCACGCCGACCACCTTCGCCGACTGCAACGCCGTCGTCGCCTGGTCGGCGGCGTCCCAGGTGATCCTCTCCACCCAGGTCCGGCTGCGCCGCAACGCGTACCCGGGACACAGCGGGGAGACCGTCAATCTCCAGTTCCGGGGCGCCCCCGGAAACTTCATCGTCGTCCAGCCGTACGAGGTCTGAGGGAGCCCGAAGAATGAACCAGCAACTCGCGGGCTTCGCCCCGACTCCGATCATGGCCCGGATGGAGAACCACGGCCGCACCATGCTCAAGGTCGCCATGGCCACCGGCCAGGACCTGTACGCGCGCACCGGCTCGATGGTCGCCTACGAGGGTTTCGTCCAGTACGAACCGAATCCGCCCGCCGTCCGTCAGATCGCCTCGCAGTGGGTGACCGGCGAAGGCGCGCCCATCATGAAGTGCTCCGGTGACGGCCTGCTCTACCTCGCCGACTACGGCGCCGACGTCGTCGTGATCAACCTCAACAACGACTCGCTCTCGGTCAACGGCACCAATGTGCTGGCCTTCGACGCGCACCTCCAGTGGGGCGTCGCGAAGGTAAAGGGCATGGCCAAGTTCGCCGGCCAGGGCCTGTGGAACGTCGAGATCACGGGCACCGGCTGGGTGGCCCTGACCTCGCGCGGCACACCGATCGTGGTCGACTGCGGCCGCGGCGAGGACGAGACGTACGTCGACCCGGACGCCCTTGTCGCCTGGTCCCCGAACCTCAAGGTGAAGGGCAAGAGCAGCTTCAAGGCCTCCTCGCTCATCGGGCGGGGCAGCGGAGAGGCCTACCAGATGGCCTTCTCGGGCCAGGGCATCGTCGTCGTACAGCCGAGCGAGGACAGTACCGACCGCCTGCGGATCCGGCGCTGAGGGGAGCGAAACACATCATGCAGAGTCCGCTTTTCAGCTACACGGAACAGCAGTCCCAGGACCGGTACACCGTGCAGAACCCGCAACTGCTGCGGGTCGCGCTCACTGGCCAGGACGACATCCTCGCCCGCAAGGGCGCCATGGTCGCGTACCAAGGGCTGGTCGATTTCGACGGCGAGTACCAGTCGAACAGCCGACGGCGGGCCGCCGCGGCCACTGGCGAGGGCCTGGAACTGATGCGCTGCTCCGGGCAGGGCACCATCTACTTCGCCAACCTCGCGCAGTACATCCACGTAGTGGATGTCGACCAAGAGGGCATGACCGTCGACAGCGCCTATGTCCTGGCGCTCGACTCCACGCTGCACACCGAGGTCATCGCGGTGGACAGCCAGTACGGAATCTCAGGATCCGGCAAGTACCAGCTCAACATCTCCGGCCGGGGCAAGGTCGCGCTGATGACCTCGGGCCAGCCGCTGATGATGCTGGTCACACCGGACAAGTACGTCAGCGTCGACGCCGACGCGATTGTCGCCTGGTCATCCGGGCTGCGGGTGCAGATGCAGTCGCAGACGCACTCCTCGGGTGTACGGCGGCGGCGCGGCAGCACCGGCGAGGGCTGGGAACTCAGCTTCCTCGGCCAGGGCTTCGCGCTCGTACAGCCCAGCGAGGTGATGCCTCCGCAGGGTGCGGAGATCGGAGAGGGGCTGCGGGCCCAGTTCGGCGTGGGCCAGCAGGGCGCACACGCGCAGAACCAGAACAACGCCTGGAACTAGAGCGAAACAGAAGCCCAGAACGCATGGGTAAGGGGCGACTTCCTCGGAGGCCGCCCCTTACCCATGTCTCGCCATGTCGCTAGAGCGCCGCGCGCGTACGCTCCAGCAGCCGTACGACCGACTCGTCGGCCACACCCGCGACCTCGTCGTACGCGAACCAGCGCAGGTCCAGCGACTCCTCGCTGATCCCCTCGACCGCCCCGGGCGGAGCCTGCGCCGCGTACTGGACATCGAGATGCCAGTGGCAGGGCGCCGGAATCGGATGCCGGTCCAACTTCACAGGCCCGCCGGGCAGCAACGTCAGCCCGGTGATCCCGGACTCCTCCGTGGCCTCGCGGAGAGCGGCCCGGTCCAGCGTCCGGTCACCCGGCTCGCAGTGGCCGCCCATCTGGAGCCACATGCCGAGCTTTTTGTGCAGCGTCAGCAGCACCCGGCCGCGCTCCGGGTCGATCACCAGCGCACTTGCCGTGAGATGCCCGGACCCGCAGGCCTTCCACATCCCGTCCGGATGGGCCGCCAGATGGTCCAGATAGAGCTGCCGCAGCTCCTCCTGATCCTGGTCGCTCGTCGGACAGTTCTTCAGTACGAGTACGGCGTTGTCGTGCAGGCTCACCGGTTCCTGTCGCCCTCGCCGCCCTTGTCGTCCTCGCCGTTCCCGGCCTTCCCGGTGTCGTCGTCCTTTTCGAGCTTCGGCTTGGCGCCGCCGCCCGCGGCCTCGCCGAGGATCCTGTCCAGCTCCGAGAAGTCCAGCTGCTCCCGGTGGACGAAGCCGTCCGGGTCGTCCAGGTCGGTGGCAGTCGGGAGCATGTCGGGATGCGCCCACAGGCCGTCGCGCCCGTCCACGCCCCGCGCGTCGGTGATCGAGGCCCACAGCCGGGAGGCGTCACGCAGCCTGCGCGGACGCAGCTGAAGCCCGATCAGCGTCGCGAACGTCTGCTCGGCGGGACCACCCGAGGCGCGGCGCCTGCGCAGCGTCTCGCGCAGGGCGTCCGCGGACGTGAGGCGGGGTGACGCGGCCTCGTGGACCACCGCGTCGACCCAGCCCTCGACCAGCGCGAGCGCGGTCTCCAGACGGGCCAGCGACGCCTTCTGCTCCGGGGTGTCCTCCGGCTGGAACATGCCCTGCTGGAGGGCCTCCTGCAGCTGCTCGGGCTGCGTGGGATCGAACTGGCCGACCACGTCCTCCAGCTTGGTCGTGTCGACCTTGATGCCGCGGGCGTACGCCTCGACCGCGCCGAACAGATGCGAGCGCAGCCATGGCACATGGGCGAAAAGCCGCTGGTGGGCGGCCTCGCGCAGGGCCAGATACAGCCGCACTTCCTCCTTGGCGACGCCGAGGTCCTTGCCGAACATCTTGATGTTCAGCGGCAGCAGCGCCGCCTTGCCCGCCGGGCCGAGCGGCAGACCGATGTCGGTCGAGCCGACCACCTCGCCCGCCAGCACACCCACGGCCTGCCCGATCTGCTGGCCGAACATCGCGCCGCCCATGGAGCGCATCATGCCGATCAGCGGGCCCGCCATGGCCTGCATCTCCTCGGGCAGCACATCGCCCATGGCCAGCCCGACACGCTCGGCGACCGGGTCGACGAGCTGCTGCCACGCGGGGAGGGTCGCCTCGACCCACTCCGCGCGGCTCCACGCCACGGAGGTGCTCGCGCCGGAGGGCAGCGAGGTCACTCCGTCCAGCCAGTGGTCGGCCAGCCGCACGGCCTCATCGATCTCGGCGCGCTCGACCGGGCCCACGCTCTCGTCCTTGGTGCCGTCCGGCGTGCCCTGTGAGACCGTCTGGCGCGCGATCTGCTTCGCCATGTCCCAGTTCACCGGGCCGCCCTCATAGCTCAGCATCTGGCCGAGCTGCTGGAAGGCCGCGCCCAAGTCGCTCGGGTTCAGCGAACCGAACATCGCGGCGAACGGATTGTCCGCGCCGCCCTCCCCGGGGTCGAACCCGAAAGGATTCGCCGGGAACTGCCCGCCGGAGCCCTGGCCACCTCCGGCGGGATCCTTCTTCTTGCCCTCGTCGCCGTTCTCCGGCTCCTCCGGCGGAAGGCCGAATCCGAATGGGGTGTCACTCACGGGTTTCCTCGGATCGTAGGGCCGACGGCTTCCTGCCGACGGCGAATGCCCGACAACACCACCCAGCGTAGACATCCGGGCCGTGAATAGGCTCGGTGCTCCGCCGGCTCTTGGCCTGCGGCAGGATGGACGCCACCTGGTACGTACGCGTCATAGGCTCATTTACTGAAGACAACCGCTGGAGACGCCTGGTGAGTTCCCCAGATCCGCAGGTTCGCGCAGCGCGAAACCGCTCAACCTCGACCCTGGGCGGCGGGTCCGCCGGCCGCGGCCCCGTCGTCGCGGTCACCGGAGCCGCCTCGGGCGTCGGTGACCTGCTCACCCGCCGTCTGGCCGCCTCGGAGGAGATCAAGCAGGTCGTCGCGATCGACGAGCGCCGGGGCGAGGTTTCCGACGCCCAGTGGCACATCCTCGATGTACGAGATCCAGCCATCGCCGAGAAACTGCGCGGCGTGGACGTGGTCGTGCACCTGGCGCTCGATCTCGACCTGGAGACCGATGCCGCCACCCGTACCGCGTATAACGTACGCGGTACGCAGACCGTGCTGACCGCCTCGGCGGCGGCAGGCGTGCACCGGGTCGTCCTGTGCACCTCGGCGATGGTCTACGGGGCGCTGCCCGAGAACGACATCCCGCTCTCCGAGGACGCGGAGCTGCGCGCCACCGCCGAGGCCACGGGCGTGGGCGACCTCCTGGAGATCGAACGCCTGGGCCGCCGGGCGCCGCGCGCCCACCCGGGACTGAACGTCACGGTGGTAAGGCCCGCCGTCCTGGTGGGCGGTACTGACACCGCGCTCACCCGCTACTTCGAGTCGCCGCGGCTGCTCGTCGTCACCGGATCGCGTCCCACCTGGCAGTTCTGCCATGTCGAGGACCTGGTGAGCGCGCTGGAGTACGCCGCCCTGGAGAAGGTCGAGGGCGAGCTCGCGGTCGGCTGTGACGGCTGGCTGGAGCAGGAGGAGGTGGAGGAGCTCAGCTCGATCCGCCGGATGGAGCTGCCCTCGGCGGTCGCCCTGGGCGCGGCTGCCCGGCTCCACCGGATCGGCCTCACGCCGTCCCCGGCCGGAGATCTGGCGTACACCATGCATCCCTGGGTGGTCAGTGTGAGCCGCCTCCACGACGCGGGCTGGCGTCCGCAGTGGACCAACGAGGAGGTCCTCGCCGCGCTGCTGGAGGAGGTGGAGGGCCGCCACACCGTCGCGGGCCGCCGCCTGGGCCGCAAGGACGCCACGGCGGCGGGCGCCGCGGGCGCGACCGTCGCACTGCTGGGTACGGCCGCGCTGGTCCGGCGGGCTCGTAAGGCGCGACGGCGGTAGAGAGGGCTGTGCGGGGCCTTCCCGTTCCCCCGGACGGTGGAAGGGGCTGTTACGCGTTGTCAGTGGGGTACGGCACGATGGAAGGCATGGCAAGCATGTACGACCACCCGGGCGAGCGAGTGGCGAATGACCCCATCCGCCTGCTGGCGATCCGTGACACCCCGATCTCCGTCGACGAGGTCTTCGCGGCCGTCGGCGATGACGCGGCAGGCGGCACCGCGCTCTTCGTCGGCACCGTGCGCAACCACGACAGCGGGGCCGATGTCGACACGCTGGGGTACTCCTGCCACCCCACGGCCGAGGCGGAGATGCGCCGTATCGCCGAGAAGATAACCGCGCAATTCCCCGTGCGGGCGCTCGCCGCGATCCACCGGGTCGGTGACTTGAAGGTCGGAGACCTGGCGGTCGTCGTCGCGGTGTCCTGCGCGCATCGGGGGGAGGCGTTCGTGGCCTGCCGGAGGCTGATCGACGACCTCAAGCATGAGGTGCCGATCTGGAAGCACCAGAAGTTCTCGGACGGGACAGAGGAATGGGTGGGCGCGTAGCGCCTTCGTCGAGGGGTGGTGGTCGGGCGACGGGAGGGCGGGTGGGCGCGTAGCGCCTTCATTGAGGGGGCGGTCGGCCGGCCGAAACCTGGATGGTCCGCATGCGCCCCGATTTGCGTAATCGCCCCCCTGCCATGAGCGTTGATCTCGCAGATGACTAGTCTGCTGATCACTCAGTTGCGTCAGCTCATGGGGTAGGGAGGTTGCGATGGCAGCGCTCGCTTGGTTGCTGATTCCGCTTTTCGCTGCCGTCGGTGCCGCGATATGGGGAAGCTGGGCTTCACGAAACCGCACAGCCGGGGACGTGGCCGAGCTTGCCGGGTACGCGCGGTTCCGCGATGCGATGGAGCGAGAGGGCTCCTCCGGCACCGACTCGTACTGACCCTCCGCCCGACCGTACGCAGTTGCCACGTCTGCCACGTCGTTGACCTGGAGCCGAACCGCCACGTACGGACCGGCCCCGGCGGTGCTCTCACAGAGCTGTCCCGTACTGTCGTTCCATGCCACGCCGCACCGCGACGATGCTCGCCTCCACCCTCATTTTTATCGCGCTGCTCTGCGCAGGGGTGCTCATCAACGTGCCGTACTCGGAGATGTCGCCGGGGCCGACGGTGAACACACTCGGCGCGGCCCGTGGTGAGCCGGTGCTCAAGATCTCCGGCCGCAAGACATACCCGACGAGCGGTCATCTCAATATGACCACGGTCAGGGTCACCGGCGCGGACTACAAAATGAACATCGTCGAAGCGGTCTACGGCTGGCTGGCCCACGACAATGTGGTGGTGCCGCACGACACGCTCTATCCCGACGGGAAGACGGAAGAGCAGTCGACCCAGGAGAACGCCGAGGAATTCACCCAGTCGCAGGAGAGCGCGAAAGTCGCTGCGCTGCGGGAGCTGAAGATCCCGGTGAAGTCGCGGGTCGTGGTCTCCACGGTGATCAAGGACACCCCCGCGGAGAACCGGCTGCACGCGGGCGACGTCATCAAGGCCGTGGACGGCACGGCGGTGAAGGAGCCCGCGGACGTCGCCAAGCTGGTGGTGAAGCACAAGCCCGGCGAGGACGTCGTCTTCACGATTGTGCCCGCGAAGGACGCCGCGGCGGCGGAGAAGGCGGGCAAGGAGCCCGCCACCACCGAGAAGATCACGCTCACCACCAAGAAGGCGGCCGACGCGGACCGTGCGATCGTCGGCATCCAGGCCGGGACCGACCACACGTTCCCGTTCACGATCGACATCAACCTGGCGGATGTCGGAGGGCCGAGCGCGGGCCTGATGTTCGCTCTCGGCATTGTCGACAAGCTCACGCAGGACGACCTGACGGGCGGCAAGTTCGTGGCCGGTACGGGGACGATCGACGACACCGGCAAGGTCGGCCCGATCGGCGGCATCGAGATGAAGCTGGTGGGGGCGCGGGACGCGGGTGCGGAGTACTTTCTGACACCCGGGGACAATTGCGCGTCGGCGGCGTCGGACATTCCGGATGGGCTGACGCTGGTGAAGGTGAACACGATCGCGGACGCGGCGGATTCGCTGGAGAAGATCCGGACGGGCAAGACGGCGGGGCTGCCGAGCTGCGCCTCCAGCTGACCTGAGCGGGCCCTGGGACTCCAGAGCCCCAGAGCCCCGAGCCCCAGAGCCCCGAGCCCCAGAGCCCCAGGGCCTCCGGACCCCGCGAGCCGCTGCCCCGCCCCGTCGTCGGGCGGGCCCAGCGGCTCCGGTACAGGGTGCCGCAGGCGCGGCTACTCCTCGAAGGTTGCAGACAGGGCCTCCGTCAGGCCCGGGACCAGGTCCGAGCCCGTCAGCACCTCCGTCGGGGAGTCCTTCTCGCGCAGGCGCAGAGCCGACTCGCGTGTGCCGTCGCGCAGTACGGCCACCGTCATGCGGACCTCCTGGCGGTCCGGGTGGGCGGCGACCCATTTCGTCAGGGCCGCCTCGTCGAGGCCGTCCGGAACCGAGGACTCCGCGGACGGCGGGAGCATCAGGCGCTCCACCGTCAGCGCGCAGCCTGCCACCGAGTCCGGCCAGGCGATCGTCGCCAGGAACTCGTCCAGCGCCTTGTCGGCGGGGATCTCGTCCTGTTCGATCGGGGTCAGCGGCGCCGGCGTCTCTTCGCCGTCGAGGCCGAGCTGGGCCGCCAGATCCGGTTCCTGGGAGCGCAGCCGGGCGGTGTCGACCAGTGCGAAGAGCCTGGCCGGCTGGTCCCAGCCGAGCCCGGACGCGTATTCGTCGATTTCGAGCACAGCGCGGGTGAGCGGGGTCGCGGCCATCGGACCCGAGCCCGCAGGCTGCCGATCAGAGGGCGGAGTGGGCGGGGTGGGCGGGGTGGGAGGAGAAACATTGGACATGGCCAATATCCTGCCTCCTTCCAGGGCCAGGACGGGAACTAGGTAAAGCGTCGGTAAGTTGCATCAGTGGGCCCTACGATCGCGGGGCCCGCTTCACACGACCGCGAACTTCGAGGTGCGCACGTTGGCTTTCCAGATGCCGGACCGCGGCGGAGGCCCGACAGGGCCACGGATCAGAGTGGGCCGGCCGTCCCGGCGTGTCCGCACCCTGCTCATGACACTGGGCGTGCTGGCCGTCCTGGCCATGGCGTTTGTCATGTTCGCCGGGTTCTGGACCGACTGGCTGTGGTACCGCTCCGTCAAGTATTCCTCTGTCTTCACCACCACCCTGCGCACCAAGGTCGGACTCTTCGCGGTCTTCGGACTGCTGATGGCCACAGCGGTCGGTGTGAACATCTGGCTCGCGCACCGGCTCCGGCCGCCGCTGAGCGCGATGTCGCTGGAGCAGCAGAGTCTTGACCGTTACCGCATGAGCGTCGCCCCGTACAAGAAGTGGGTGCTCCTCGCGATCACCGCTCTTGTCGGGCTGATCGCCGGAGCCTCCGCCACCGGCCAGTGGCGGACCTGGCTGATGTGGGTCAACGGCGTCTCCTTCGGTCAGAAGGACCCGCAGTTCCAGATGGACGTGTCGTTCTACGCGTTCGACCTGCCCTGGTACCGCTTCCTGCTCGGCTTCGGCTTCGCGGCCACCGTGCTCTCGCTGATCGCCGCCGCCCTGACCCACTACCTGTACGGCGGGCTGCGCATCACCAGCCCCGGCGCGCGGGCGACCGGCGCGGCCACCGGCCATCTCTCGGTGCTGCTCGGCCTCTTCGTCTCCCTCAAGGCCGTCGCGTACTGGCTCGACCGGTACGGCCTCGCCGTGAAGTCCAGCGACTTCAAGGCCACCGGCAACTGGACCGGCCTGCGGTACGTCGACGCCAACGCCTACCTCCCGGCGAAGACGATCCTCTTCTGCATCGCGGTCATCTGCGCCCTGCTGTTCTTCGCGACGCTCTGGCGCCGCACCTGGCAGCTGCCGGTGATCGGCTTCGGGCTGATGGTCCTGTCCGCGATCCTCATCGGCGGCCTCTACCCGGCCATCGTGCAGAAGTTCCAGGTCCAGCCGAACGAGCAGGCCAAGGAAAGCCCGTACATCAAGAAGAACATCGAGGCCACGCGCCACGCGTACGGCATCGACACCGCCAAGCCGGAGGACTACTCCGGCAAGGGCGACACCAAGCGGAAGGCCGAGCAGCGCGCCGCGGCCCCCACGGCCGCCAGCTATCGCCTGGCCGACCCGAACGTCGTCTCGCCGGCCTTCCAGCAGCTCCAGCAGGAGCGCAAGTACTACCAGTTCCCCGCGACCCTGGACGTCGACCGGTACACCGGAGCCGACGGCAAGCCGCAGGACACGGTCATCGGTCTGCGCGAGCTCAACATCACGGGCATCCCCAAGCGCAACTGGATCAACGACCACTTCACGTACACCCACGGCTACGGAGCGATCTCGGCCAAGGGCACCAACACCATCACGGACGCGGACAAGGGCACCGTCGGTTCGCCCGACTTCACCGAGGCCGGGCTGCCGACCACCGGCCAGCTGGGCACGTACGAGCAGCGGATCTACTACGGCGAGAAGACGGACCAGTACTCGATCGTCGGCGGCCCGCAGAAGGAGCTCGACTACGAGAAGAACGGCGAGGAGACCACCAGCTACAAGGGCAAGAGCGGGGTCGACCTGTCCTCCCCGCTGAACCGCGCCGCGTACGCCGTGGCCTTCAGCGAGCCGCAGATGCTCTACTCGGGAGCCGTCGGCGAGGGCTCGCGGATTCTCTACAACCGCACCCCCAAGGAGCGCGTCGAGGCGGTCGCGCCCTGGCTGACCATCGACGGTGACGCCTATCCGGCGGTTGTCGACGGCCGCATCCAGTGGATCGTCGACGCGTACACCACGACCAACGGCTACCCCTACGCCTCTCGTACGACGCTGGGGGACACCACTACCGATTCGCTGACCACCAATCAGCGCGCGGTCGTCGCTCAGCAGAACCAGGTCAACTACATCCGCAACTCGGTGAAGGCCACCGTCGACGCGTACGACGGCACGGTCAACCTGTACCAGTGGGACACCAAGGACCCGGTGCTGAAGACCTGGATGAAGGCGTTCCCGGGCACGGTGAAGCCCAAGGGCGACATCTCGCCGGAGCTCAAGTCCCATCTGCGCTACCCGCAGGACATGTTCAAGGTGCAGCGCGAGCTGCTCTCCCGGTACCACGTCACCGAGCCGGAGCAGTTCTACAGCGGCAGTGACGCCTGGCAGGTGCCGGACGACCCGACGAACAAGGACACCAGCGCCGTCCCGCCGTACTACCTGAGCCTGAAGATGCCCGGGGACACGGTGCAGAAGTTCTCGCTGACGACGACGTTCACGCCGGCCGGACGCCCGAACCTGGGGGCATTCATGGCGGTCGACGCCGATGCCAACAGCGACAAGTACGGCACGATAAGACTGTTGAGAGTCACCGAGACCGTCCAAGGTCCACAACAGGTGCAGAGTGAGCTCAACGGTGTGCCGGAAGTCGCCACGTTCGTCCGGGACCTCAGAGGCACCGACTCGGACATCGAGTACGGCAACCTGCTGACGGTGCCGCTGGATGGCGGGTTCCTGTACATCGAGCCGGTGTACGCCCGAGGTGGCGCCGCGAACTATCCGCTGCTGAAGAAGGTGGCCGTCGCCTACGGCGGAGGCAGGCCGGTCTTCAAGGACAGCCTGACGGAGGCGCTCAACGCGGTCTTCGAGCAGAGCAGCGCGGAACAACCGCCGACGACGCCACCGGATACGACCCCGCCGACCACGCCACCGGACACCACCCAGCCACCGGCGACCGGCCAGGCGGCACTCCAGGACGCCATCCAGGACGCCGTGAAGGCGAGGGCGGACTCCAAGGCGGCGCTGGCGAAGGACCCGCAGGACTGGGCCGCGTACGGCAGGGCCCAGACGGAGCTGGAAGACGCGCTGAAGCGGGCCGAAGCGGCTCTGCCCAAGGTGAGTCCGAGCCCCAGCCCAACGGGCGGCGACTGAGAATGATCCATCCCCGCGTCGTGGTACAGTTGGGACACAACGACGCGGGGTGGAGCAGCTCGGTAGCTCGCTGGGCTCATAACCCAGAGGTCGCAGGTTCAAATCCTGTCCCCGCTACTGAAGACGAAGAGGGCCCGGATCCTTTCGAGGATCCGGGCCCTCTTCGTGCGTGTGCCCGGCTTGTGGGCGTATGCCCGGCTCGCGCGTATGTGCGGCCGGTGGGAACTGCGTGGCGCATGCGGCGAGTTGGGGCGGAACGTGTTTGGCTTATCTCTCTGTGGGCATGTCGACAAAACGCTGAAGTGACCTCACCGGCTGCGGTATACCAGGTGTACGCCGGTGGCAGGTGGTGCGACGATGGAATTTATGGGGGATAGGGCAACTCTGTTGGAGACGGGGCGGTTTGTACGGCAGCATGGCGGTAGCGGTGGAAGTGGCGAGAACGTCGAATCTGTCGAATCCGTAGAGGCAGCCGGGACCGAAGCGCGGCATCGGCGCGCCGCCGACAGCGGTGACACCGCGTCGATGAGCGTGCTCGGCGCGCTGCTGCTGCGCCGCGGCGACCTCGACGGCGCCGAGCCGTACCTGCGGGGAGCGACCGCCGAGGGCGACCGGGCCGCGGCGAACAATCTGGGTGTTCTCCTCCACCAGCGCGGATATGCCGACGAGGCGGCCGGGTGGTGGCGTATCGCCGCCGTGGCCGGTTCCGCCGCCGCGGCGCACGCGCTGGGGCGGCATTTCCGCGAGCGCGGCGACGAGCCCGCCGCGCAGTACTGGCTGTGCCAGTCCGCCGAGCAGGGCCACGCGCTGGGCGCTTACGCCCTCGCCGATCTGCTGGAGCACCGAGGCGACACGGGCGCCGAGCGCTGGCTGCGCGCGGCGGCCGAACAGGGCCACCGCGAGGCGGCGTACCGGCTTGCCAGGGCCCTGGAGCGCCGGGCGGCGGAGGAGGCTCGCACGGGCGGTGGCGTGGGGCTGCCGATGGGCCGCGCCGACGGCGTACGAGTACGAGTACGGGACGAGGGCCGGCGCGGTGCGCCCGGCGGCTCCGCGCGTACGGACCGTGTACGAGGCGGGGACCCGGACACCGCGCCCGCCAGGGGCGGCGAGCAGAGCGAAGGCACCCAGCCGTCCGCGCCGTCCGCGCTGTCCACGCCGTCCGTGCTTGACGAAGCCGCGCAGTGGTTCCAGCAGGCCGCCGCGCGCGGGCACCGGCGTGCCGCGCTGCACCTCGGCGCGATCCTCGAACAGCGCGGCGAGCTCAAGGAGGCCGGCCGCTGGTACCTCACCGCCGCCAAGGACGGCGAGGCCCGCGCCGCCTGCGCGCTCGGCTTCCTGCTCAGGGACGCGGGCGACGAGGAGAGCGCCGCCGTCTGGTGGCTGCGCGCCGCCCAGGACGGTGACGGCAACGCCGCCAATGCCCTCGGCGCGCTGCACGCCGCCCGCGGCGAGCAGCAGACCGCCGAGCGCTGGTACCGCGCCGCCATGGACGCGGGCGATGTCAACGGCGCGTACAACCTCGGGCTGCTCTGCGCCGCCCAGGACCGTACGCCGCAGGCCGAGCAGTGGTACCGCCGCGCCGCCTACGCCGGGCACCGCGAGGCCGCCAACGCGCTCGCCGTGCTGCTCCTGCAGGCCGGCGACCCGACCGGCGCCGAGCCCTGGTTCTCCAAGGCGGCCGAGGCGGGCAGCGTCGACGCCGCCTTCAACCTCGGCATCCTGTACGTCGGCCGGGACGACGACAGAACGGCCCTGACCTGGTACGAACGCGCCGCTGCCGCCGGTCACACCGAGGCGGCCCTCCAGGTCGGCATCGCCCTGCTCAGGGACGGTGACGAACAGGCCGCCGAGCGTCATCTGCGGTGCGCGGCGGGCGGCGGCAGCGCCGAGGCCGCCTTCCGTCTCGCCGCCGTGCTGGACGCGCGCCAGCCGCCGCCCGGGCCGCCCGAGCTCGGCGAGGCGCCGGCCGAGAAGACCGAGTGCGAGGCGTGGTACGAGCGCGCGGCCGAGCAGGGACACCGCCGCGCCCAGGTGCGGGTCGGCATGCTCGCCGCCGCCCGCGGCGACATGACCGACGCGGCCCGCTGGTACCGCGAGGCCGCCGAGGCGGGCAGCCGTAACGGCGCCTTCAACCTCGGGCTGCTGCTCGCCCGCGAGGGCAACGAGCGCGAGGCCGCCCTGTGGTGGTCGCGCGCCGCCCGCGCGGGGCACGGCCGGGCCGCGCTGCGCCTGGCGCTCCTGGCGGCTCGCAGGGGCGAGCTGAGCGAGGGGCAGCGGTGGTGCGCGCGCGCGGTCGAGCTGGGCCCGGCGGAGGTGTCCGAGCGGGCCGCGCGGCTGCGGGAGGCGCTCCACCAGGAGCTCACTGCATAGCTCAGGAACCCACGGCATAGCTGCGGACCTGCGGATATCGATTTGCGTTGCCCCGCGCCTCGACGTAGAGTTGTGTTCAGCGGCGCGGGGTGGAGCAGCTCGGTAGCTCGCTGGGCTCATAACCCAGAGGTCGCAGGTTCAAATCCTGTCCCCGCTACTGAAGACGAAGACCCGGATCCATCAGGATCCGGGTCTTCGTCGTTTCTGTCGTCTTGGCTTCTGTCGTCTTGCGACCGGCTCGCCAAGCCCTGCGAGCGGTCGGCGCCCTGCGAGCGGTCGGCGGCGGGCGCGCTGCTAGGCGGAGGCGCAGTTCGGGCAGGTGCCCCGGTACGTCACTTCGACGCCCGAAATGGTGAAGCCGAAGCGCTCCGTGTCCGGGAGGTCCGCCAGCGGATTCCCCGAAGGATGCACATCGCGGATCGCGCCGCACTGCGCGCACACGAGGTGCTGGTGCGGAGTGTGCGCGTTGGGGTCGTACCGCTTGGCGCGGCGGTCGGTCGACACCTCGAGCACTTCGCCGAGGCTGACCAGCTCACCCAGCGTGTTGTAGACAGTCGCCCGGGAGATCTCGGGCAGCCTTGTCACGGCACGCGCGTGGACCTCGTCGGCCGTGAGATGGACATGCTCGCCATCGAGGACCTCAGCCACGACCCGCCGCTGGGCAGTCATGCGCCAGCCGCGTCCGCGAAGTCGTCCCAAAAGGTCACTCATACGACCAGCCTAACAGCGAGGGGACTCAGATCCCGAACGAGTGTGACTCTGGATGACAGCTTGACTTAGACATTGTCCATTGTAGGATCGAGACCGGTCAATCACCAAGGAGGCGCACGTGATGCAGGGACCGCTCACCACGGAGGCCGGCGCGCCGGTCGCCGACAACCAGAACAGCGAGACCGCCGGCGTCGGCGGCCCGGTTCTGGTTCAGGACCAGGTACTCCTGGAGAAGCTCGCGCACTTCAACCGCGAGCGCATCCCGGAGCGCATCGTGCACGCCCGCGGCGCCGGCGCGTACGGCACCTTCACGCTGACCCGCGATGTCTCGCAGTGGACGCGTGCGAAGTTCCTTTCCCAGGTCGGCAAGCAGACCGAGACGTTCCTGCGCTTCTCCACCGTCGCGGGCAACCTCGGCTCGGCGGACGCGGTGCGTGACCCCCGCGGCTTCGCGCTGAAGTTCTACACCGAAGAGGGCAACTACGACCTCGTCGGCAACAACACCCCGGTGTTCTTCATCAAGGACGCCATCAAGTTCCCCGACTTCATCCACACCCAGAAGCGCGACCCGTACACCGGCTCGCAGGAGGCGGACAACGTCTGGGACTTCTGGGGCCTCAGCCCCGAGTCGACGCACCAGGTGACCTGGCTGTTCGGCGACCGCGGCATCCCGGCGACACTGCGCCACATGAACGGCTACGGCTCGCACACGTACCAGTGGAACAACGAGGCCGGCGAGGTCTTCTGGGTCAAGTACCACTTCAAGACCGACCAGGGCATCAAGAACCTGACGTCGGACGAGGCGGCCAAGCTGGCGGGTGAGGATCCCGACTCCCACCAGCGTGACCTGCGCGAGTCGATCGAGCGCGGTGACTTCCCGTCCTGGACCGTGCAGGTGCAGATCATGCCCGCGGCCGAGGCGGCCACGTACCGCTTCAACCCGTTCGATCTGACCAAGGTCTGGCCGCACGAGGACTACCCGCCGATCGAGATCGGCAAGCTGGAGCTCAACCGCAACCCGGAGAACATCTTCGCCGAGGTCGAGCAGTCGATCTTCAGCCCCGCGCACTTCGTGCCGGGCATCGGTCCCTCCCCGGACAAGATGCTCCAGGGCCGTCTCTTCGCGTACGGCGACGCCCACCGCTACCGCGTCGGCATCAACGCCGATCACCTGCCGGTGAACCGCCCGCACGCCACCGAGGCGCGTACCAACTCCCGTGACGGCTTCCTGTACGACGGCCGCCACAAGGGCGCGAAGAACTACGAGCCGAACAGCTTCGGCGGCCCCTTCCAGACGGACAAGCCGCTGTGGCAGTCGATGGCGGTCAACGGCTACACCGGTGACCACGTGGCCCCCAGCCATGCCGAGGACAACGACTTCGTACAGGCGGGCACGCTGTACCGGATGATGTCCGAGGACGAGAAGGGCCGTCTCATTGAGAACCTCGCCGGATTCATCTCGAAGGTGTCGCGTGACGACATCGCCGAGCGCGCGGTCGACAACTTCCGGCAGGCGGACGGTGACTTCGGCAAGCGCCTCGATGCCGCTGTCTCGGCCCTGCGCGCCTGACCGAGCAGTACGACCAGCACTGACCAGCTCTCACGACCAGCTCTCACGACCAGTACTGACCAGCTCTACGGAGGGCCGGATCCCGTTCCGCGGGGTCCGGCCCTTTGCGCCGCGTGCTACCCGGCCATGCTCGCCGCTCGCCGCCTCGCCGGGGCCCAGCAGCGGATGATGTCGCGTACGGAGACGATCCCGACGGGACCGTCGCCGTCCAGCACGATCAGATGCCGGAAACCGCCGTGCGTCATGGCCGACGCGGCCTCCTCCAGGGTCCAGGAAGGCGCGGCGAAGACGACGTCGGTGGTGGTGTGGGTGCCTGCGGTCTCCAGGTCCGGGTCCTGTCCCATGCCCACGGAGGTCAGGATGTCGCGCTCGGTGAGAATGCCGACGCCGTCGGCGTCGGTGTCGAGGACGACCGCGGCACCGACATGGCGCGCGGCCATCAGGCGGGCAGCCTGGCGGAGTGTGTGTGCGGGGCCGATGGTGAGGACCACCGTGCTCATGGCGTCGCGGACGAGCATGTACGGAGCCACCTCCTGAGTTGAACCGGCAGCCGCGTTCGGGAACCGATTCACAAGTTCACAAGTGAGGGAACTCTCAGAGTCGCAGCGATACGGGACCGCAGCAAGAGGGCGCGCAGCAGCAAGAGGGCGCGCACGACGCCGGTCGGCAGCCGTTCGGTACCGGTACTCAGTACCGCTGGTTGAGATAGCCCAGCAGCTCCTCGTGGAGCAGCCCGTTGGACGCCGCGGCATTGCCGCTGTGCGGACCCCTGCGGCCGTCCAGACCGGTGAAGGAACCGCCTGCCTCCTGCACGACGATCGCCGTCGCGGCCATGTCCCACAGCGAGAGTTCCGGCTCGGCGCAGATGTCCACCGAACCCTCCGCGACCATCATGTACGGCCAGAAGTCGCCGTACCCACGGCTGCGCCAGCAGGCCCGCGTCAGATCCATGAATCCGTCGAGCCGCCCCTGCGCCTCCCAGCCGGTCAGCGAGGAGTACGCGAACGAGGCGTCCGCGATACGCCCGACCTTGGAGACCCGCAGCCGGGTCGCGGAGGTCAGACTGCGCCCCGTGTACGCGCCACCGCCCTGCGCGGCCCACCAGCGGCGGCCCAGCGCCGGGGCCGAGACCACGCCCACGACCGGCTGATAGCCGCCCTCGCCCTGCACCATCAGCGAGATCAGCGTGGCCCAGACCGGCACCCCGCGCACGTAGTTCTTGGTGCCGTCGATCGGGTCGATGACCCACCGGCGGGGACCCGTGCCCTCGATGCCGTACTCCTCGCCGAGGATCGCGTCGCGTGGTCGCGCGCGCTGCAGCTGGCCGCGGATCAGTTCCTCCGCGGCCTTGTCGGCCTCGCTTACCGGGGTCATGTCCGGCTTGGTCTCCACCTTGAGGTCCAGGGCCTTGAACCGGCCCATGGTGGCGGCGTCCGCGGCGTCCGCGAGGACATGGGCGAGACGCAGATCGTCGTGATAGTCGGACATGGTTGTCACTCTATCCGGGCTCCGCGGGGCCGGACCTGGGCGCTTCCTGTGGCCCGCACATGGCCTGCACGGCTATTGACAGTGGGTGGTCGCCCGTCAACTCTGAGCACAGACTCCTTGGCCGGGGTGGCCCGGGGAGGCCCCTGGGAGGCGACGATGGCGACGGCGCGAGAGTCCTTACTGAACGCCGCTCTCGTGGCGCTCGCCGATCTGCCCTGGTCGGCGGTGCGGATGGTCGAGGTCGCCGCCGCCGCGGGCGTCTCGCGGCAGACCCTCTACAACGAGTTCGGCTCCAAGGAAGGGCTGGCCCGCGCGCTGGTGCGGCGCGAGGCCGATACGTACCTCCACGGCGTGGACCGGGTGCTCGCCGAGCGGTCACCAGCCGCGGACCGGCTGGTCGCGGTCGCCGAGTGGACCGTCCGGGAGGCCCTCGCGAGACCGCTGCTGGCGGCCATGCTCACCGGCTGCTGGAGCGAGCGGCTGCCCGCGCCGAAGCCCGCCCGCCTCGGCGCCGCGCCGGCCGGAGTGCCCGCCCAGCGCCGCGCGGACGCCGGACCGCCCGCTCCCGCGGAGCTGGTCGCGGCCGTACGGGAGCGCTCGCTCGACGCCCTCGGCGGCCCCGGCGCGCTCGATCACGGCCATCGGGACGGCTTGGCCCACCGCTGTGAGCTCGCGGTGCGGCTCGCGCTCTCGTATGTGATCGCGCCCGTCGGGGAGAGGGTCGGCCTGATAGTGCGTACGGCCGTCGCCGGGGTCGTCGCCAGTGGCGGGAGCGCCGGGAGCGCCCAGGGACTGCCGGGAGCGGGGACGGCGCGGTCGTCAGTGTGACGAGCCCGAGAGCTGGAGACCGATGACCCCGATGATCACCAGCGTGATCGAGATGATCTTGAGGGCCGAGACCAGGTCGTCCAGGAAGACCATTCCGTAGATCGCGGTGCCCGCCGCGCCGATGCCTGTCCACACCGCGTACGCCGGGCCCACATCGAGCTTCTTCAGCGCGAGCGTCAGCAGGCCGAAGCTGCCCAGCGCGAAGCTGGCGAAGGCGATGGTCGGCCAGAGTCTGGTGAAACCGTGCGAGAGCTTGAGGCAGACGGCGAAGCCCGTTTCCAGGAATCCGGCGACCACCACCAGCAGCCACGCCATCGTCTGTGCCTCCCGCGTCGGTCGGTGACTGCTTCGTAGGCCTCGGTGCGATTGCGATTATGCATTTACCAGCATTCGCAGCTCGCAAACGTACGCGAGTCATACGCCGGGCACAGTCAAACGCGCCCCAGCCATATCGCAGCCCCACCCGGGCCGTGCGTCAGTCGCCTTCGCGCCGCTCCCGCGTGGCGAGCAGCCGCCGCAGCGAGTAGAGCCGCGCCGGATCGGCGTGGCCCTCGGCCACCCACGCGTCCAGCGCGCAGTCCGGTTCGTCGTGGCTGCACGCGCGGGGACACCCCTCCGTACCCGGTACGAGATCGGGGAAGGCGAGGATGACCCGGGCCGGATCCACATGGTGCAGACCGAAGGAGCGCAGGCCAGGGGTGTCGATCACCCAGCCGCCCTCCTTGTCCGCGAGCGGGAGGGCGAGCGCCGATGTGGTGGTGTGCCGGCCCCGTCCGGTGACCGCGTTGACCACTCCGGTGGTGCGCCGCCGCTCCTCCGGTACGAGGGCGTTGACCAGGGTCGTCTTGCCGACGCCGGAGTGGCCGACGAACGCGGTGGTCCGGCCCTTGAGGTGCTCGTGGACCCGCTCGGCCGCGACGCCGTCCACGAATTCGTCGCGCGTGGTGACGATGTACGGGATGCCGAGCGGGACGTACATCTCCAGCAGCTCGTCCGGCGATGCGAGGTCCGACTTGGTCAGTACGAGGAGCGGGGTGAGCCCGCCGTCGTACGCCGCGACCAGACAGCGGTCGATCAGCCGCGGGCGCGGTTCCGGGTCGGCCAGCGCGGTTACGATCGCCAGCTGGTCGGCGTTGGCGACGACCACGCGCTCGAACGGGTCGTCGTCGTCGGCCGTGCGGCGCAGGACCGACTTGCGCGGTTCGATGCGGACGATTCGGGCCAGCGTGTCCTTGTCGCCGGAGAGATCGCCGACGATGCTGACCCTGTCACCCACCACCGCGGCCTTGCGGCCCAGCTCGCGCGCCTTCATCGCCAGTACGATCCGGTCGTCGACGAGGCAGGTGAGCCGCCCTCGGTCGACGGTGAGGACCATGCCCTCGGACGCGTCCTCGTGCTTGGGGCGGATGTTGGTACGGGGCCGGTTGCCCTTGCGGTTGGGGCGGACGCGGATGTCGTCCTCGTCGGGGTTCTTGCCGTAGCGCCGCATTCCTCAGGCCTCGAGCATTCCGGCCCACATCCGCGGAAAATCGGGCAGCGTCTTCGCCGTCGTTCCGATGTTCTCGATCCGTACGCCTTCGACCGCGAGGCCGATGATCGCGCCCGCCGTCGCCATCCGGTGGTCGTCGTACGTACGGAAGACGCCGCCGTGCAGCGGGCGCGGGCGGATGTGGAGGCCGTCCGCGGTCTCGGTGACATCGCCGCCGAGCTCGTTGATCTCCTTGGTGAGGGCCGCGAGGCGGTCCGTCTCATGAAGACGCAGATGGGCGACTCCGCGCAGCGTGGAGGGGGAGTCGGCGAGCGCCGCGACCGCCGCGATGCCGGGGGTCAGCTCGCCGACGTCGCTCAGGTCGACATCGAGGCCGTGGATACGGCCGGAGCCCTGGAAGACCAGGCCGCTGTCGGTCAGCTCGCAGGTTCCGCCCATCTCGGTGAAGATTCCGCGCAGCGCGTCACCTGGCTGGGTGGTGCGCTCGGGCCAGTCCCGGATGGTGACCCGGCCGCCGGTGACCAGCGCCGCCGCGAGGAACGGCTGGGCGTTGGAGAGGTCAGGCTCGATCGTCAGATCGTGGCCGAGCAGCGCGGACGGGGAGACCCGCCAGACATTGGGCTCGCCGCCGGTCTCCGGCTCGTCGACCTGGGCGCCGACGGCGCGGAGCATGTCGACGGTCATCCGGATGTGCGGCATCGAGGGGAGCTTGCCGCCGATGTGCCGTACTTCCACGCCCTGGTTGAAGCGCGGGGCGGACAGCAGCAGGGCGGAGACGAACTGGGAGGACGATGAGGCGTCGATCCGGACCGGGCCGCCGTCCAGCGCGCCCGCGCCGTGCACGGTCATCGGGAGCGAACCGCGCCCGTCGTCGTCGATACGGGCGCCCAGGGCGCGCAGCGCGTCGATCACGGCGTGCAGCGGGCGCTCGTACGAACGCGGGTCGCCGTCGAAGCGGACCGAGCCGTTGGCGAGAGCGGCGACAGGCGGCAGAAAGCGCATCACCGTACCGGCGTTACCGACGTCGACCGTGGCCGGTCCGTGCAGGCCGGACGGGATTACGCGCCAGACCTCGCCCGCGCCGTCGGGGCCCACGCCCTCCTCGATGCCGACACCGAGGGCGCGCAGCGCCTCGGCCATCAGGAGGCTGTCGCGCGAGCGCAGCGGGCGGCGGAGCCAGCCGGGTTCGGCGGCCAGTGCGGCGAGCACCAGCGCGCGGTTGGTGACCGACTTGGACCCAGGCACGGTGACCGTCGCTTCGACGGCTCCGGTCGCATGGGGGGCGGGCCAGAGGGCAGGGTGCACGGAGCTTTCGGTCATGGCCATCACTTTAGTGGCTCGCGACAGACCCGGATCCTGATCAAATACGTTGAAATAGGGGCGTAACGCAAGGGTGGTAAAGGGCGGTAGAGGGGTAGTGGGCGGGTCACAGGCCCAGCAGCCAGCGACCGCCGCCTATGAGCGAACAGAGTGACACCGCGTGGAAGAGGAACAGCCACATCGGTGCCGGGACGTTGGTCAGCCGGGACAGCTGGTCGGCATCCGAGTCGGGGGCCCCGCCGTGGCGGCGCTTGGACTGCAGCTCGAAGGCCGGACGTACGCCGCCGAGCAGCAGGAACCAGACGGCGGCGTAGGCGAAGGCGGACTGTACGGCGGGTTCCGTCAGCCAGGAGATCAGGAGGAAGGCGGCGCCCGTGAGGATGACGGTGAGCGCGCCGTACGCGTTGCGGATCATGACGAGCATCGCGATGAGCAGGGCGGTGGCCAGCCACAGCAGCAGCGTGATGTGGTGCGCGGCGAGCAGCCACGCGCCGCCGAGGCCGAGCAGGGGCGGGGCGGTGTAGCCCGCGGCGGCGGTGAGGATCATGCCGAGACCGGCGGGCTTGCCCGCGCTCACCGTGAGGCCGCTGGTGTCGGAGTGCAGCCGGATGCCGTCGAGGCGGCGGCCGGTGAGCAGGGCGACGAGGCCGTGGCCGCCTTCGTGGGCGATGGTGATGGCGTTACGGGACAGACGCCACAGGGACCGGGGAGCCACGACGGCGAGGGCGGCCAGGGCAGTGGCGACGATGAGCCAGGTGTCGGGGAACGGCTGGGTTCCGAAGACGCGGTCCCAAAGGCTGGTCGCATCGGTCGCGGACAGTGTGATGGCCATTTCTCGGGTGGCTCCTCGGGCGGCGGGCGGGAGTGGCAGTGTGGCACCTATGTGCGGACGGTATGCAGCGAGTCGTAGGCCCGAGGATCTCGCGGGACTCTTCGAGGTCGAGAAGTGGGAGCCGGAGGAGACGCTGGCGCCCGATTGGAACGTGGCCCCCACGAAGGAGGTCTACGCGGTACTCGAACGCCCCCTCAAGGACGCTGAGGACCCTGCTCCGGTTCGTCAGCTGCGGTCGCTCAAGTGGGGACTCGTGCCGTCGTGGGCGAAGTCGCCGGAGGGCGCGGCGCGGATGATCAACGCGCGGGCGGAGACGGTGCACGAGAAGCCGTCGTTCCGCAGGCTCTTCGTCGCGCGGCGCTGCATCATCCCCGCGGACGGCTATTACGAGTGGGTGACCGGGGTCGCCGAGCGGGAGCTGGAGGTCGAGGGGAAGAAGAAGAGGCCGCGGAAGCAGCCGTACTTCGTCACGCCCGCGGACGGCTCGGTGTTCGCGATGGCGGGGCTGTACGAGTTCTGGCGTGACCGGACGCTGCCGGACGATCACCCGCGGGCCTGGTGGGTGACCTGTTCGGTGATCACTACGGAGGCGGACCGGGGGCCGCTGGGGGTGGGGCCCGCCGAGGGGCCGCGGTCGCTGGCGGACATCCACCCGCGGATGCCGCTGATGCTGACGCCGGATCGGTGGGACGCGTGGCTGGACCCGTCGCGGACGGACGTGGAGGAGCTGAAGGGGCTGCTGGAGCCGCCGCCGGGCGGGCTGATGCGGGCGTATCCGGTGTCGACGGCGGTCAGCAACGTACGGAACAACGGGCCGGAGCTGCTGGAGGAGCTGGCGGAGCCGGAGCTGGGCACGCTGTTCTGACAGCCGGCCAGGACACTGTCCTGGCCCGGGCCATCGCGTCGCTGGGAGATACGTTCGAGCAGGCGCCGCGGACGCTGGCCCGCGCCCTGCGCCTGCTCACCGGGGCGGGGCGCGGCGTTCAGGCCAGTCGCCTCGCGGGCATCGCCGTGCGCCCGGGTATCGGGGCCGGGGCGCAGCTGGTGCTCGAGGTCGCACGGGGGCTGGGTGATGCCGGCCGCCACGACCTGTCGGCGGCATATCTTCCGCGTCTGACCGCGTCTGACCGCGCGTGTGATGGACGTGACGGGCTCGCGAGGGGCCGGCGCGGCAGGATGGAACCCGTGACGCGGAATCGTATGGAAATGGTGGAGACCGGTGCGGGCGAGGCCCGTATCACCTGGTATCCGGGCAAGCGGGCACGGCTCGTTCTGGCACTCGGGCACGGTGCCGGAGGCGGGATCGATGCACGCGACCTGCGGGGCATCGCGGCGGCCCTGCCCGCCGACGGCGTCACCGTCGCGCTCGTCGAGCAGCCCTGGCGGGTCGCCGGGAAGAAGCTGGCGCCCGCGCCCAAGACCCTCGACGTGGGCTGGCGCGGAGTCTGGCCCCTCCTCGCGAAGCCCGGTCTGCCCGTCGTCGCCGGAGGCCGCAGCGCCGGGGCGCGGGTCGCCTGCCGGACCGCCGGGGAGCTCGGCGCCACGGCGGTGCTCGCGCTGAGCTTTCCGCTGCATCCGCCCGGCAGGCCCGAGAAGTCCCGCGCCGCCGAGCTTCTCTCCACCCGGGTTCCGACCCTCGTCGTACAGGGCGGCAATGACCCCTTCGGCAAGCCCGCGGAGTTCCCCGAGGGGGAGTACGAACTGGTGGAAGTCCCCTACGGGGATCACGGGTTCGCCGTACCCCAACGGGCCGGGACGAGCGAGGCGGAAGTAGTGAGCAGCATCACGGACGCCGTCCGGACCTGGGCGCGTGGACTGTGGGAATGCTGAGCGGGCGATTGCCGTTGTGGCGGATGTCGGAATGGCCGTGGACGTCAGCGCAGGTCGGCAGACGCCAGTGAACGCCAGCAAACAGAGCATGGAGTAGGGAGTCCCTCAGATGGGTTCGACTATCTGCCCGAGCCGCTCGCACGCCGCCAACCTGGACTGGACGGTGCTTTCGGCGGCCAAGACCGTCCCTGTCCGGGCGGCGGGCGGAGCGGATCGTCGTCTATCCTCCGATTCGAGCGGGTCCGCATTCGGCCTCGCGACATCGTTGGAGGAGGTGGGTCCGGTCACTGGGACCGACGCAGGGACCGACGACGGCCAGGCGGAGCAGTCCGAGGAGACGACCGCCGAGCGCAATGCCCGTTTTGAGCGGGACGCCCTCGGTTACCTCGACCAGATGTATTCGGCCGCGCTGCGCATGACGCGCAATCCGGCCGATGCGGAGGATCTTGTACAGGAGACGTATGCCAAGGCGTACGGATCTTTCCACCAGTTCCGTGAGGGCACGAATCTCAAGGCGTGGATGTACCGCATTCTCACGAATACCTTCATCAACTCGTACCGCAAGAAGCAGCGCGAGCCCCAGCGCAGCGCTGCCGAGGAGATCGAGGACTGGCAGCTCGCCCGCGCCGAGTCGCACATGTCGACCGGACTGCGCTCCGCCGAGTCGCAGGCGCTCGACCACCTGCCGGATTCGGACGTCAAATCAGCGCTGCAGGCGATTCCCGAAGAGTTCCGTATCGCCGTCTATCTGGCTGACGTAGAGGGCTTTGCGTACAAGGAGATCGCGGACATCATGGGGACACCCATCGGTACGGTGATGTCCCGGCTGCACCGTGGCCGCCGTCAACTGCGCGGCATGCTGGAGGACTACGCCCGTGAGCGCGGGCTCGTCCCGGCTGGTGCGGGAGAGTCGAACGACGCGAAAGGCTCGGGCTCATGAGCTGCGGAGAGCCGCATGAGACGGACTGCTCAGAGGTCCTGGACCATCTCTATGAGTTTCTCGACCGAGAGATGCCCGACAGCGACTGCACGAAGTTCGAGGTGCACTTCGAGGAGTGCTCCCCGTGTCTGGAGAAGTACGGGCTTGAGCAGGCCGTGAAGAAGCTGGTCAAGCGCTGCTGCGGACATGATGACGTGCCCAGCGACCTGCGGGCGAAGGTACTGGGACGGATCGATCTCATCCGGTCGGGGCAGGCGGTGCCCGACCAGGACGTGACGGTCGCCAGTACGGAGCTGTCCGGCGCCGAGCTTTCCGGGGGAGAGCGGCCGAGCGTCGCTCAGGAGTAGACGCCGCACTTACGTCATGAGGGTGCGCCGCGATGGTTGTCGCGGCGCACCTTTCGCGTACCGCTTCGCTCACGTGGCTGTCGCCGTCAACGCATACGACGACCTGGCCGGGGGAAGCGAAGGAACAGCGGGCGGGCGTTCACGGGGGTAACCCATGGGTAATGAGCGAGCCTGTGATCGGGCATGGTTGGATGCGAAAGAAGGCACAGAGAGCACGGGGGCAGTGACCCGAGCGACCGGCAGGCGGGAATCGTGAGGATCTTCGGGAAGGTACGGCATCGGCCCTCCGCCTCGTGGCGGCAGGCCACGGACCGCGCGTTCACGCTGATCGGCGACGGCCGGTACGAGGACGCGGGGGCGTTGCTGACGCGGGCGGCGGACCTTGAGCCCTGGCTCTCCGAGTCCTGGTTCAACCTGGCGCTGCTGCACAAGTTCCGCCACGACTGGGAGCAGGCGCGCGCCGCCGGTCTGCGCGCCGTCGCGCTGCTGGACAAGGAGACCGGCGCCCCCGACTGGTGGAACGTCGGGATCGCCGCCACCGCCCTGCAGGACTGGCCGCTGGCCCGGCGCGCCTGGCAGGCGTACGGGCTGAAGGTGCCCGGCGCCGTAGCAGCGAACGGCGAGCCGGTCGGCATGGAGCTGGGCAGCGCGGCTGTCCGCCTCTCGCCCGAGGGCGAGGCCGAGGTGGTGTGGGGCCGCAGGCTCGATCCGGCACGGATAGAGGTGCTGTCCATTCCGCTGCCGTCCTCCGGGCGGCGCTGGGGCGAGGTCGTCCTGCACGACGGCGTGCCGCACGGAGAGCGGACCACCACCGCGGGCCCCTCGTACCCCGTCTTCGACGAGATCGAGCTCTGGGCCCCCTCGCCCGTACCGACCTGGGTGGTCCTGCTGGAGGCCGCGACCGAGGCCGACCGCGACGCCCTGGAGCAGCTCGCCGCCGATGCCGGCTTCGCCGCCGAGGACTGGTCCTCCTCGGTGCGGCTGCTGTGCCGGGCGTGTTCGGAGAGCCGGATGCCCAGCGCGGAGGGCGAGGGCGAGCACCTGGACCCGCACGACCACAGCGAGCCGGGGCATCCCGGGCCGCTGGGCCACCGTACGGCCGGCGAGCTGTGGTCCCCGGAGCGTGAGTGCGGCATCGCGGCGCCCGCGGGGCTGGTGCGCGGCCTGCTGGACGGCTGGGTCGCCGACAGCCCGGACTCCCGTGAGTGGCGGGATCTGGAGGAAGTCTGCTGAGTGCGTGGCCGTAGGCTGTACGGGCACATCGCAACGTCGGTTACGAAGACTGAAGAAGGCGCAGAGCGGACATGTCGCAGCAGGGGACGGACCAGCAGGTCAACGATGGTTTCGTCGTGGACACGGAAGACGCCGAGGAGCGCGAGCTGGCGTACCGGGAGCGCGGCACGGCCCGCCCGATCACGGTCGTCGGCAATCCGGTGCTCCACAAGGAGTGCAAGGACGTCACGGAGTTCGACGACAAGCTCTCCGCGCTCATCGACGACATGTTCGCCAGCCAGCGGGCGGCGGAGGGCGTGGGCCTGGCCGCCAACCAGATCGGCGTGGACCTGAAGGTCTTCATCTACGACTGCCCGGACGACGACGGCGTACGTCACGTGGGCGTCGTCTGCAACCCGGTGCTGGAGGAGCTGCCGGCCGAGAGCCGCGCCCTCGAAGAGGCCAACGAGGGCTGTCTGTCGGTCCCGACGGCGTACGCGGAGCTGGCCCGCACCGACTACGCGGTGGTGCGCGGGCAGGACGCCCAGGGCAAGCCGATCAAGGTGCGCGGCACGGGGTACTTCGCCCGCTGCCTTCAGCACGAGACGGACCACCTGTACGGGTACCTGTACATCGACCGGCTCTCGAAGCGGGACCGCAAGGACGCGCTGCGGCAGATGGAAGAGGGCACGCCGCGCTACGAGACCGTCCCGAACGACTGAAACGACTGAAATGGAGGGGCCCGCTCACATCGAGCGGGCCTTCGCCATTGGGCGAACAAATGATGCCCGCGATCAGTTGTTGACGCGCGTCGACCGGCCCCGTCAATCTCAAGCGGAACACCGCTCTCACGGCACGGAGGCCCGATGTTCCGGCGGACCGTACGACTTTCCCTCTCTCTTGTCATGCTCATGGTTGCGACTCTGGCCGGGGTCGTGGCAACGGCCGGCACCGCCCATGCCGACGGCTGTTACACCTGGTCGCGCACGCTCTCCCAGGGAGCGACCGGCGCCGACGTCACCCAGCTGCAGATCCGGGTCGCCGGATATCCAGGCTCCGGCGGCGTGCTCGCCATCGACGGGGACTACGGCCCGGCGACCGCCGCGGCGGTCAAACGGTTCCAGTCCGCGTACGGACTCGGCGCCGACGGCATCGCGGCAGCCGACACCTTCACCAAGCTCTACGCCCTCCAGGACGACGACTGCACGCCCATCCACTTCACGTACAGCGAGCTCAACGACTGCAACAGCACCTGGGCGGGCGGAGCGGTGAGCGCGGCGACCGCCAAGTCCAACGCGCTGCGCACCATGTGGAAGCTGGACGCCATGCGCCACGCGCTCGGCGACCAGCCCATCACGGTGACCAGCGGCTTCCGCTCGCACGCCTGCAACGACGCGGTCGGCGGCGCGGCGAGCAGCCGCCATCTGTACGGCGACGCGGCGGACTTGGGCGCGGGCCCGCACTCGCTCTGCAAGCTGGCGCAGCAGGCCCGCAGTCACGGCTTCAACGGGATCCTGGGCCCGGGTTACCCGGGCCACGGCGACCACACGCACCTGGACCACCGGGCCAGTCGCTTCTGGTCGGCGTCGAGCTGCGGCATCTGAGCCGCGGCAGCCGAGGGACCGGGTCAGGCCGCCCGGATCAGGCCGCGCGCACCGGTCCGCGGAAGGTGCGGCGGTAGGCGTTCGGGGTGGTCCCGAGCGTACGGAGGAAGTGGTGGCGCAGCCCCGCCGCGTTCCCGAACCCGCTCCGGCCCGCGATCGCGTCCACCGTCTCGTCCGTCGTCTCCAGCAATTCCTGTGACAGGAGCACCCGTTGGCGCAGCAGCCAGCGGTACGGGGTGGTCCCCGTCTCCTGCTGGAAGCGGCGGGCGAAGGTACGCGGCGACATATGGGCCCGGGCGGCGAGCTGCTCGACGGTCATGTCCAGGTCGAGATGGAGCTCCATCCAGGCCAGCACCTCGCCGACCGTGTCGCACCGGGTGCGCGGCAGCGGGCGCTCGATGTACTGCGCCTGCCCGCCGTCCCGGTGCGGCGGCACCACCATCCGGCGGGCGATGTGGTTGGCGACCTCGGGACCGTGCTCCTGGCGCACGATGTGCAGGCAGGCGTCGATCGCGGCCGCGGTGCCCGCCGAGGTGATCACGGACCCCTCGTCCACGTACAGCACATCGGGGTCGATCAGGGCCAGCGGAAAGCGGGCGGCCAGTGCCTGGCTGTGGCGCCAGTGGGTGGTGCAGCGACGGCCGTCGAGGAGCCCCGCCGCGCCCAGGACGAAGGCGCCGGTGCAGACACTGAGAACCCGGGCGCCGCGCTCCACGGCGTCGCGCAGCGCGGTCAGCAGCTCCTCGGGGTAGTCCCGGGTCGGGTAGGAGCCGCCGGTGGGAACGGCGATGAGGTCGGCCTCCGCGAGCCGGTCGAGGCCGTACGGCGTGCTGATGGTGAACCCGGCGTGGGTGCGCACGGTAGGGCCCTCGGCGGAGACGGCCGCGAAGTCGTAGACGGGCAGTCCGTCCGCGCCGCGGTCGAGGCCGAAGACCTCGCAGACGACGCCGAGTTCAAAGGGATGCACTTCGCTGAGGAGTACAGCGGCCACATTTTTCAGCATGGAAGCAGTGTGGCAGTAATTCGATGGTTGCTGACAGTCCTGCCACTGATTTTTTCGCCGCGGCAGGACGACAGTAGAGGACATGAACACATTCCTCAGCTACCTCGTCGTCCTCGCCCTCGCCGTCCTCGTCCTCCTTCCGTCGCTGGTCGGCCACGCCAGGGACCGCGCCATCGACCGACAACTCCGCCAGGCGGAGCGCCCCGCCCCGACGACCGTTCCGACGACTGCCGTGCCCCGGTCGGGGCGGGCCGCCGCCACCCGGCGTCAGGAGCTCGCGCACAAGCGATACGCGGTGTGAGCGGCCCAGCCGACACCCGCCCCGACCGCGTACCAGAGCAGATCGGGAGCGTTGAAGGAGGTGCCCAGCACCAGCCGGGCCACAGTGCTGTGGCTCGCCAGGGAGGCCGGAATTCCGGTGAGCTGGAACACCTCCACCGCGCAGCTGAACCCGAGCGCGATCCCCGCGGCGGCCGGCGGCTTCAGACGCGGGACGAGGAAGACCACAAGGGTGTGGATCAGCACGGTGTACAGCGCGTCCCCCGCGTACTTGGCGAAGACGCCCGTCGCCGCGGACCTGACTCCCAGGCCGGCGGCGACGGTCAGCACAGCCGCGGCGCACGCCATCGGGCGCGTACGTGCGAGGAGAATCACCGGGCTCAGAAGTCGTCGTCGAAGCCGACCGAGCCCTCGACCGCCACCTGGTACGCGGACGGACGGCGCTCGAAGAAGTTGGTCAGCTCCTGGACGCCCTGCAGCTCCATGAACGAGAACGGGTTCTCCGAGCCGTACACCGGCGCGAGGCCGAGGCGCAGCAGGCGCTGGTCGGCAACGCACTGAAGGTAGTCGCGCATCGACTCGGTGTTCATGCCGGGCAGGCCCTCGCCGCACAGATCGCGGCCGAACTGGAGCTCCGCCTCGACGGCCTCCTTGATCATGTCGGTGATCTGCCGGCCGAGTTCCTCGTCGAAGAGATCGGGCTCTTCCTTGCGTACGGTGTCGACGAACGAGAACGCGGCGTCCATGTGGCACGTCTCGTCCCGGAACACCCAGTTGGTGCCGGTCGCCAGGCCGTGCAGCAGACCGCGCGACCGGAACCAGTACACGTACGCGAACGCGCCGTAGAAGAACAGCCCCTCGATGCAGGCCGCGAAGCAGATCAGATTCAGCAGGAAGCGGCGGCGGTCGGCCTTCGACTCCAAGCGGTCGATCTTCTCGACCGAGTCCATCCACTTGAAGCAGAACTGCGCCTTCTCGCGGATGGACGGGATCTCCTCGACCGCGTCGAAGGCGGCGGCCCGGTCCTCCGGATTGGGGAGGTAGGTGTCCAGCAGCGTCAGATAGAACTGGACGTGCACGGCCTCCTCGAAGAGCTGGCGCGACAGATACAGCCGCGCCTCGGGGGAGTTGATGTGCTTGTAGAGCGTGAGCACCAGGTTGTTCGACACGATCGAGTCGCCCGTCGCGAAGAACGCGACCAGCCGGCCGATCATGTGCTGCTCGCCGGGCGACAGCTTGGCGAGGTCGCTCACGTCGGAGTGGAGGTCGACCTCCTCCACCGTCCAGCTGTTCTTGATCGCGTCGCGGTAGCGCTCGTAGAAGTCCGGGTAGCGCATGGGCCGCAGGGTCAGTTCGAAGCCCGGGTCGAGAAGGTTCTTGGTGGAGCTCATTACTGGCAGGCCTCGCAGGATTCGGGGTTCTCAAGGGAGCAGGCGAGTGCGTCCGCCGCTTCAGGGGTCTGTTGGACGGGGACGGGGACGGGGGCCGTCGCCGCAGCCGCGCGGGCGATCCGTGTCGCCGGGCGCGAGCGCAGGTAGTACGTCGTCTTCAGGCCCTGCTTCCAGGCGTACGCGTACATCGAGCTGAGCTTGCCGATCGTCGGCGTCTCCAGGAACAGGTTCAGCGACTGCGACTGGTCCAGGAACGGCGTACGTGCCGCCGCCATGTCGATCAGGCCGCGCTGCGGGAGCTCCCACGCCGTGCGGTACAGCGCGCGGACCTCCGCCGGGATCCAGCTGAAGCCCTGCACCGAGCCGCTGGACTCGCGCAGCGCCTCACGCGACTGCGCGTCCCACACGCCCAGCTTCTTCAGCTCCTCCACCAGATAGCCGTTGACCTGGAGGAACTCACCGCTCAGCGTCTCGCGCTTGAAGAGGTTGGAGACCTGCGGCTCGATGCACTCGTACACCCCGGCGATGGAGGCGATGGTCGCGGTCGGCGCGATGGCCAGCAGCAGGGAGTTGCGCATGCCGGTGCGGGCGACGCGGGCGCGCAGGGCGTCCCAGCGCTCCGGCCAGTTCAGCTCGGTGTCGTAGTGGTCGGGGTGCAGCACGCCACGGGCCGCGCGCGTCTTCGACCAGGCGGGCAGCGGGCCGATGGGGGTCCCCCCTGCACCGGAGCTTGTCGAAGGTGCTTGGGGGCGCTCGGCGAGTGCGCAGGACGCCTCGTACGCCGCGAGCATCATCCGCTCGGCGATCTTCGTAGAGAGGGCCTTCGCCTCGGGCGAGTCGAAAGGCAGACGCAGCTGGAAGAAGACGTCCTGGAGACCCATCGCCCCCAGGCCCACCGGGCGCCACTTGGCGTTGGAGCGCCCGGCCTGCTCGGTCGGGTAGAAGTTGATGTCGACCACCCGGTCGAGGAACGTGACGGCGGTACGGACGGTCTCGTCCAGCCGCTCCCAGTCGATGCCCCCGTCGGCGACGAACGCGCCCAGGTTGACCGAACCCAGGTTGCAGACGGCCGTCTCCCCGTCGTCCGTCACCTCCAGGATCTCGGTGCAGAGGTTCGAGGAGTGCACGGTGTGACCCGGCTCCGCCGTCTGGTTGGCCGTCCGGTTGGCGGCGTCCTTGAAGGTCATCCAGCCTTGGCCGGTCTGCGCGAGCGTACGCATCATGCGGCCGTACAGCTCCCGGGCGGGCATGGTCTTCTGCGCCAGACCGGCGGCCTCGGCCTTGCGGTACGCGGCGTCGAACTCGTCGCCCCACAGGTCGACCAGTTCCGGCGTGTCGGCGGGCGAGAACAGCGACCAGTCGGTGTCGGCGTCGACGCGCCGCATGAACTCGTCCGGGATCCAGTGCGCGAGGTTCAGGTTGTGTGTACGCCGGGCGTCCTCACCGGTGTTGTCGCGCAGCTCCAGGAACTCCTCGATGTCGGAGTGCCAGGTCTCCAGGTAGACGGCGGCGGCGCCCTTGCGCCGGCCGCCCTGGTTCACCGCGGCGACCGAGGCGTCGAGGGTCTTGAGGAACGGGACGATGCCGTTGGAGTGGCCGTTGGTGCCCCGGATCAGCGAACCGCGGGAGCGGATACGGGAGTACGAGAGGCCGATGCCGCCCGCGTGCTTGGAGAGCCGGGCCACCTGGTGGTAGCGGTCGTAGATCGAGTCGAGCTCGTCCAGCGGAGAGTCCAGGAGATAGCAGGAGGACATCTGCGGGTGGCGGGTGCCGGAGTTGAAGAGGGTGGGGGAGGAGGGGAGGTAGTCGAGCCGGCTCATCAGGCGGTACAGCGCGGCGACTTCGTCCAGCGCGTGGGCGCTCTCGTCCTCGGCGAGCCCGCAGGCGACGCGCAGCATGAAGTGCTGCGGGGTCTCGATGACCTGCCGGGTGAGGGGGTGGCGGAGCAGGTAACGGCTGTAGAGGGTGCGCAGACCGAAGTAGCCGAAGCGGTCGTCGGCGGCCTGGTCGATGAGGGCGTCCAGGCGGTCGGCGTACAGCGTCACGAACGCGGCCGTACGGTCGGCGATCAGGCCCTCGCGGTGCCCGACGGCGACCGAGGCGGAGAAGGCCACCGCGCCCTGCCCGGCGGCTTCGTCGGCGATGTGACGGGTCAGCAGGCGGGCGGCGAGCCGGGAGTACGCGGGGTCCTCGGCGATCAGCCCGGCGGCGGCGTCGGTGGCGAGGCTCCGCAGCTCGGCCGCGTCCGACCCGGCGTGCCGGCCACGCAGCGCGGCGGCGGCGACGCGTCCGGGGTCGGTGTCCGTCAGATCGGCGGTGAGCTCGGTCAGGGTCCGCAGCAATACGGTCCCGGGGCCGTCGCCCATCTGCTCGGAAATACCGGAAATGCCTGAAGCCGGATCGGCTGGCGCGATGGTCACGTGGTGCTCTCCCTCGCTCGGCTCTGGGCCGGCGGCGGGTGGTGAGGCCGTACGGGCGTGTCGGTGCCCGGAGTCGGACAGCACGCGGTACGGCGTCCACCGGCCCAACCGCGAGGCCCGGACGTCTGGGCACCCGGTTCGGTCGAGCCGGGTGCGCTGTCGGCAGGTATTCGGACTCCCGGGTGCGGGTGTGCGCACCGGTGCACCGTTGCGGGACAGTCCCGGATTCGCACCGGATTCCCCTGCGGCGACAGCGAGCATGAGCATACATGTGGGGGAGGATCGCTCAAGTACCCCCCACATGTTGTGTTGTGGGCTCACGGAACCGGCGATTGTCGTACCCCTCCGCTATCGTCGGCAGCGCAAGGAGGTGGACGCATGACAGTGATGGGCGACCGGCCGCACCTGTTCCCCGAGGAGTTCGACGAAGCCACTCGCATACTCGCCCGCACGACCGAGGGCGTGCTGCTGGAGCTGATCGACGGGAAGCTGAGGAGCAGGGTAGGGCCGGACGGCGACCACGGGCGGATCATTCAATGGCTGACGCGCATCTGCCTGCAGTCGCGGCCCGAATTGTGGCTTCACCCCGACCAGGGGCTGCAGGTGCAGGCCTACCGCAAGGGCCGCGCCCGACCGGACGGCTCTTTCGCGCCCAGCGACGCCTTCGTCGGTGAAGGTGAGTGGGCCAACCCCGACCCGGTGCTGATGGTCGTGGAGGTCACCTCGTACGACTCCGACACCGACCAGCGGGACCGCGTGGAGAAGCCCCGTGCTTACGCCGAGACCGGCATCCCGCTGTATCTCCTGATCGACCGGGACAACTGCGCAGTGACGGTCTTCAGCGAGCCCGACGGGGTCCGGTACGAGAACGCCCATACCGTCCCGTTCGGCAAGACGGTTTCCCTGCCCGACCCCGTGGGGATCACGCTGGAGACCGAAGCCCTGAAGGAGTGGGTGCGCTGACGGCAACGGGCCGCCGCACTCCCGTGTGGGAACGCGGCGGCCCGTCGTACGGTCGGGTCGGGCCGGGTTCAGCAGCAGCGGAACCCGTCCCGCGGATCCGCTTCCCGCGCGTCGGTCCTGCTGCGCTCGAACTCGCGCCGCGTCATGACCCGGGTCACCGGATCGCAGGCCCGGGCGTGGGCGACGTACTTGTCGTACGTCGCCTCGCCCGACACCTCGCGCACATACCAGCGCACCCACCGCACCCAGCCCACGGCGCGGCGCTTCACCGCGGTCATGTCGAGCCTGTTCATGCCGAGCCCGTCCCTGCCGACACCTCGTCGTCAGTGCCGCCGCTGTTCTTGCGGATGCCGCCCTCGGGGCCGACCCCGGCCGCCACCAGCTCCGCCTTCTCCTCCGGCGTGGGGAACATCCCGGCGGGTGCGACCAGCTTCGATTCGGTGTGCGGGACCTCGGACAGCTTGATGCTCGCGGGGTCGCGTACGGCCTTGACGCAGACCCGTGCCGCGTCCGCGATCACCACGATGATGAGGACGGCGAAGAGCGCGCAGAGCACGCCGTCGACCGTGGAGTTGGTGACGACGGTGTGCATGTCGTCCATGGATTTGGCGGGCGGCAGCACTTCCCCGGCGTCGATGCCCGTCTGGTACTTGTCCCGCTGCGCGAAGAAGCCCACGCGCGGGTCCGCCGAGAAGATCTTCTGCCAGCTCGCGGTGAGCGTGACAGCGGCGTCCCAGGCGAGCGGTACGGCGGTGACCCACGCCCACTTGAGGCGGCCGGACTTGACCAGCAGCGTGGTGCAGACGGCCAGTGCCACCGCCGCCAGCAGCTGGTTGGCGATGCCGAACAGCGGGAACAGCTGGTTGATGCCACCCAGCGGGTCGTGCACGCCGACCCAGAGGAAGTAGCCCCAGCCGCCGACGACGACCGCGCTGGCGAACCAGACGCCCGGCTTCCAGCTGACCTGGCGGAAGGGCTTGTAGACGTTGCCCAGCATGTCCTGGAGCATGAAGCGGCCGACCCGGGTGCCCGCGTCCACCGTCGTGAGGATGAACAGCGCCTCGAACATGATCGCGAAGTGGTACCAGAACGCCTTCATGCCCGTGCCGCCGATGACCGCGGAGAATATCTCCGACATGCCGAGCGCGAAGGTCGGCGCGCCGCCGGTCCGCGACAGCAGCGAGGCCTCCTCGACGTCCGATGCCGCCTTCGCCAGCGCGTCGGGCCCGATGGAGAAGCCGAAGTTCGTGACTGCCTCGGAGGCGGACTGGACCGTGGTCCCGACCACGCCCGCCGGAGAGTTGATCGCGAAGTACAGACCGGGGTCGATGATGCAGGCCGTGATCATCGCCATGATGGCGACGAACGACTCGGTCAGCATGGCCCCGTATCCGATCATCCGGATCTGGGTCTCCTTCTGGACCATCTTCGGGGTGGTGCCCGAGGAGACCAGGGAGTGGAAGCCGGAGAGCGCGCCGCAGGCGATGGTGATGAAGACGAACGGGAACATCGACCCGGCGAAGACCGGACCGTCGCCGCGGCTCGCGAAATCGGTGACGGCGGGCATCTTCAGCGTCGGCAGGGAGACGAAGACGCCGACCGCGAGCAGGCCGATCGTGCCGACCTTCATAAAGGTCGAGAGGTAGTCGCGCGGCGCGAGCAGCATCCATACGGGCAGTACGGAGGCCAGGAAGCCGTACACGATCATCCAGATGACCAGCGTGCTCGGCTCCAGCGTGAAGGTGTCGGCGAGCGACGACTCGGCGACCCAGCCGCCCGCGACGATGGCGAGCAGCAGCAGCGCGACGCCGATGACCGAGACCTCGGTGACCTTGCCGGGGCGCAGTACCCGCAGGTAGACGCCCATGAGCAGGGCGATCGGGATGGTCATGCCGATGGAGAAGACGCCCCACGGCGAGTGCGCCAGGGCGTTGACGATGACCAGGGCGAGCACGGCCAGCAGGATGATCATGATCGCGAAGACCGCGATCAGTGCCGCCGCTCCGCCGAAGGGGCCGATCTCGTCCCGGGCCATCTGGCCGAGCGAGCGGCCGTTGCGGCGGGTGGAGAAGAAGAGCGTGACCATGTCCTGGACGGCGCCGGCGAAGATGACGCCGACGATGATCCAGATGGTGCCCGGCAGATAGCCCATCTGCGCGGCGAGCACCGGGCCGACCAGCGGGCCCGCGCCCGCGACCGCCGCGAAGTGGTGGCCGAAGAGCACACGCCGGTCGGTCGGATGGAAGTCGATGCCGTTGTCGAGCCGCTCGGCGGGGGTGGCCCGGGTCTTGTCGACCTTCAGTACGCGGTTGGCGATGAAGCGCGAGTAGAAGCGGTAGGCGATCGCATACGAGCCGAGGGCGGCGGCGAGCATCCAGGCGGCCGAGATCTCTTCGCCGCGGGAGAGGGCGAGCACACCCCAGCCGGCCGCGCTTACAAGAGCGACAAGCGACCAGATGGCGATCGACTTCGGAGGCAGGCCTCTGGGCGGAGACGGAGTGTTCGGTGGCGCTGACGGCTCTGGCATCGTGGCTCGTCCCCTCGCTATCGCCTGTGTGTAACGCGCAGGAAATGTAAGCGACGGTTCCGGTCGGAGTCACCCCCCGTCCGTATATCGGTCCCGCAACGGTCTGCCGGTCCGTGCGACGGCGGCCTCCCGCGCCCGCCCGGCTCCGGCAGCACGCGCGCCACCTGCGGAATCCCCGCTACGCAACCAGCAGCCAGGCTGTCAGCCGTTGGGCCGCTTCAGCCGCGCCACGAATTTGTACCGGTCGCCGCGGTACACCGAGCGCACCCACTCCACCGGCTCGCCCCGCGCGTCGATCGAGTGGCGCGAGAGCATCAGCATCGGCAGCCCCACGTCCGTACCGAGCAGCCCCGCCTCGCGCGGGTTGGCGAGCGACGTCTCGATCGTCTCCTCGGCCTCCGCCAGGTGGACGTCGTACACCTCCGCCAACGCCGTATAGAGGGAGGTGTACTTGACGAGGCTGCGCCGCAGCGCGGGGAAGCGTTTCGCCGACAGGTGGGTCGTCTCGATCGCCATCGGTTCGCCGCTCGCGAGCCGCAGCCGCTCGATCCGCAGCACCCGTCCACCGGTCGTGATGTCCAGCAGCCCTGCGAGGGTGTCGTCGGCCGTGACGTAGCCGATGTCCAGCAGCTGCGAGGTGGGCTCCAGGCCCTGGGCGCGCATGTCCTCGGTGTACGAGGTCAGCTGGAGGGCCTGCGAGACCTTGGGCTTGGCGACGAATGTGCCCTTGCCCTGGATGCGCTCCAGGCGGCCTTCGACGACCAGTTCCTGGAGGGCCTGGCGCACCGTCGTACGTGAGGTGTCGAATTCGGCGGCGAGCGTGCGCTCCGGCGGCACGGGGGTACCGGGGGGCATCGTTTCGGTCATATCGAGCAAGTGGCGCTTGAGCCGGTAGTACTTGGGCACGCGCGCGGTGCGGTTCTGCGCGCCGCCTTCGGTCTCCGTGCCACCCCCGTCCGTGGCCATGGCCCGCCTTCCCGACTTCTGTGCTGCTGCCGTCACCGGCTCCTCCGTCTGTCGCGGCTCACATCGTGGCACGTACCGCTCACCACTCGTGGCCCTCTCCCAGGTGTCGGTCCGGTAACGGACCGTAAAGCCCCTCTTGTCGAGTCTTGACACCTCTATAGGTCTAGGCCAAGCTCCGGCTACTGGTCTAAACCATTAAAGACCAGATCCCAGCCCCACGGGCAGTACTCGACGTGTGTCTTCGCGGAGGGCAGGGGTTGCAGGCATCCCTGAGGAGGGTGGCGTGAAGCGCAAGCTCATCGCGGCAATAGGTGTCGCGGGCATGATGGTCGGCATTGTTGCCTGTGGCTCGGACGACAGCGGCAGCACCGAGAAGAAAGCCGGGGCCGGGGCCGAGGGCTTCAAGGGCCAGACGCTGACGGTCTGGGCGATGGACGGTTCCACGCCGGAGCAGTGGCAGAAGGACCTCACCGCCGAGTTCGAGAAGCAGACCGGCGCGAAGGTCAAGTTCGAGGTCCAGCAGTGGAACGGCATTCAGCAGAAGCTGACCACCGCCCTCTCCGAGGAGAGCCCGCCGGACGTCTTCGAAATCGGCAACACCCAGACCGCGGCCTACGCCAAGACCGGCGGCCTCGCCGACCTCGGGGAGCTCAAGACGGAGATCGGCGCGGACTGGTCCGAGACCCTGAACGAGGCCTCGATCGTGGACGGCAAGCAGTACGCCGCCCCCTGGTACTTCGCCAACCGCGTGGTCATCTACAACAAGGCCGTCTTCAAGGAGGCGGGCATCGCCGCCCCGCCGAAGACCCGTGATGAGTTCTTCGCCGCCCTCGACAAGATCAAGGCCAAGGGCAAAGAGCCGCTCTACCTGCCCGGCCAGAACTGGTACTTCTTCGACGGCCTCACCATCGGCAAGGGTGCGGAGCTGGTGAAGAAGGACGGCGACAAGTGGGTCTCCAACCTGGACGACCCCAAGATCGCCGAGGCCGCCGAGCTGTACAAGAAGTACCAGTCCTACTCCAAGGCCCCCAAGGACAAGGACGAGGCCACCCCGCAGCAGGCCGACGTCTTCGCCAAGGGCCAGGTCGGCGCGTTCATCGGCATGGGCTGGGAAGCGGGCACCGCCATCAAGGCCAACCCGGCCATCGAGAAGGACATCGGCTACTTCACCATCCCCGGTGACACCGCCGACAAGCCCGAGGGCGTCTTCCTCGGCGGCTCCAACCTCGCCGTCGCCGAGGGCAGCAAGAAGCAGGAACTCGCCAAGGCGTTCCTCAAGCTCGCGCTCTCCGACAAGTACGAGGGTCAGCTCGCCAAGCTGAACGGCGTCATCCCGAACAAGGAGTCGCTCAACACCAACCTGGCGGGCAACGCGGTCGCGGAAGCCGCCGCACCGTCCGCCAAGGTCGGCGGCACCACCCCGCTGATCCCCGAGTGGGCGGCGGTCGAGAACGCGCCGAACCCGATCAAGACGTACCTGACGGCGGTCCTCAACGGCAAGACACCGGCCGAAGCGGCCAAGCAGGTCGAGGGCGAACTCAACAAGCGCCTCGCGCAGAAGCAGTAACAGCAGCTGTAGCCGCAGCAGCAGCAAGGGTGTGAAGCCGGGGACGGCCCCCCTCTCGGGGGTCCGTCCCCGGCAGCCGACAGCTTCTTCGTACTTCCTCGTCCTTCTTCGTACCGCCCAGGAAGAGATGCCGAGCATGACCGTGCAGACCGAACGGCCGCCCTCCGGCCCGACGGAGGTACTCCCGACCTCCGGGGTCCCGGCCAAGCCCCCGCCGCGCGGCAGAGCAGCCGCACTCGCGCCCTACCTCCTGCTGCTGCCCCCGGTGGCCGTCACCGCGCTGTTCCTCGGCTGGCCGATGGTCAAGAACGGCCTGCTGTCGTTCCAGAACCTCAATATGAGGCAGTTGATCCAGCACCTCACCGAGTGGAACGGCGTCGACAACTACCAGGAGATCCTGGGCAGTTCCGACTTCTGGCGGGTCACGGGCCGCTCGATCGCCTTCACCGGCGTCAACGTCGTACTGATCATGGTCCTCGGCACCCTGGTCGGCCTGCTGCTCGCCCGCCTCGGCCGGCGGATGCGGGTCGCCCTGCTGACCGGCCTGGTGCTCGCCTGGGCCATGCCCTTCATCGCCGGAACCACCGTCTTCCAGTGGCTCTTCGCCTCCCGGTTCGGCGTCGTCAACTGGGTCCTCGACAAGGTCGGATTCCACTCCATGGCGGAGTACAACTGGACCGGCAGCCAGTTCTCCACCTTCTTCGTGATCACGGTCCTGATCGTCTGGCAGTCGATTCCGTTCGTCGCGATCAATCTGTACGCCGCGACGACGACGATCCCCAGGGAGCTCTACGAAGCCGCGTCGCTGGACGGCGCGGGCCCCGTCAAGAGCTTCACCTCGGTGACCATGCCCTACCTCAAACCGTTCCTCTTCGCGACGACGTTCCTTGAGGTCATCTGGGTCTTCAAGTCCTTCACTCAGGTCTTCGCGATCAACCAGGGCGGCCCGGACCGGCTCACCGAGACCCTGCCCATGTACGCCTTCGTGGAGGGCGTCGGCAACCAGCACTACGGCATGGGCGCGGCGATTTCGCTGCTCACCATCGTCATCCTGCTCGCCCTGACCTCGTACTACCTCCGAATCGTGCTCAAGCAAGGGGAGGACGAGCTGTGAAGCGCTCACTGGCCGGCCGTATCTGGCCCAACGCGACAGCTGTCGTACTCGTCATCGGCTTTGTCTTCCCCGTGTACTGGATGTTCGCGACGTCCCTCAAGCCGACCCCGGACATCGTCTCCGAGGACCCGGTCTGGTTCCCGTTGGACATCACCTTCGAGCACTTCAGAACGGCGCTGGCCGCCGACAACTTCTGGACGCTCGTCGGCAACTCCCTCACCGTCACCATCCTCGCGGTGGTGTTCTCGCTGCTCCTCGCGCTGGCGGGAGCGTTCGCGCTCGCCCGGATGCGCTTCAAGGGGCGCCGCGGCTTCATCGTCGGCTTCATGGTCGCCCAGATGGCGCCCTGGGAAGTCATGGTCATCGCGATCTACTTCATCGTGCGCGACGCGGACATGCTCAACAGCCTGATCCCGCTGACCCTTTTCTACATGGTCATGGTGCTGCCCTTCACCCTCCTCACGCTGCGCGGCTTCGTCGCCGCAGTGCCCAAGGAGCTGGAGGAGTCCGCCATGGTCGACGGCTGCACGCGCCGGCAGGCGTTCATGAAGGTGATCCTGCCGCTGCTCGCGCCGGGTCTGATGTCGACTTCACTTTTCGGCTTCATCACGGCGTGGAATGAATTCCCGATGGTGCTCATCCTCAACAAGGACGCGGAGTACCAGACGCTGCCGCTGTGGCTCTCGCAGTTCCAGACCCAGTTCGGCGACGACTGGGGCGCCACCATGGCCGCGTCCACCCTGTTCGCGATCCCGATTCTGGTCCTCTTCGTCTTCCTGCAGCGCAGGGCGGTCAGTGGTCTGACCGACGGCGCGGTGAAGGGATAACGCCTCCTCATGACGACTCTCGTACGCGGCTCTTCCGACACCCTGACCCGCGACGCCCTCGCCGTCCTCCAGCCGGGTTTCACCGGCACCGCCGCGCCGGACTGGCTGCTGCGCCGCATCGGCGAAGGCCTCTCGGCGGTGGGCCTGTTCGGCCGCAATATCGTCTCGCCCGGTCAGCTGGCCGCGCTCACCGCGCAGGTACGGGCGGAGCGGGACGACGTACTCGTCGCGATCGACGAGGAGGGCGGCGACGTCACCCGCCTCGAAGTGCGCACCGGTTCCTCCTTCCCCGGCAACTACGCGCTGGGAACGGTGGACGATACGAAGCTCACCCGGGCCGTTGCCCGCGAGCTCGGCCGCCGGCTCGCTGAGTGCGGCGTCGACCTCAACTGGGCCCCGTCCGCCGACATCAACTCCAACCCGGACAACCCGGTCATCGGCGTCAGGTCCTTCGGCGCGGACACCGCTCTCGCCGCCCGGCACACCGTCGCGTACATCGAAGGCCTCCAGGCCGCCGGAGTGGCCGCGTGCACCAAGCACTTCCCCGGACACGGCGACACCAATGTGGACTCACACCACGCGGTGCCCCGCATCGATGTGGATCTCGACACCCTGCACGCGCGTGAGCTGGCTCCTTTCCGCGCCGCCGTCACCGCGGGCTCCAAAGCGGTGATGAGCGCGCACATCCTTCTTCCCGCACTCGACCCGCACCGCCCGGCGACGCTGAGCCCGCGGATCCTCACGGGACTGCTGCGCGAAGAGCTCGGCTATCAGGGTCTGATCATCACCGACGGCATGGAGATGCGGGCCGTTTCGGCGGTGTACGGCATCGAGCGCGGCTCCGTTCTCGCGATCGCCGCCGGAGCCGACGCGATCTGCGTCGGCGGCGGCCTGGCCGACGAGGAGATCGTGCTGCGGCTGCGCGACGCACTGGTCACGGCGGTACGGGACGGTGAACTGCCCGAGGAGCGGCTGGCCGACGCGGCGGCGCGCGTGCGCGCGCTGGCCGACTGGACGCGCAAGGCCAGGGCCGTGGCCGAGAGGTCCGGGGAGCAGGGCGCGGCCGCCCAGGCGGGGACCGCGCCCGGCTCCGACATCGGCCTGGTGGCGGCCCGGCGGGCGGTGCGGGTGACGGTGAGTGACGTGCCGTACGTACCGCTGACGAGCGCCGCCCATGTCGCCGCCTTCGCCTCGGTGGCGAATATCGCGGTGGGGGACGAGACGCCGTGGGGGGTGGCGGCGGAGCTGGCCGCGATGCTGCCGGGCACGGAGACCGCCACGTACGACGAGGTGACCGATATGCGCGCTCTGGTGGGAGATGTGCTGAGTGCGGCGGCGGCCCGTAGGATCGTTGCGGTAGTACGGGATGTCCACCGTCGCCCATGGATGGCGGACGCGCTGGACGCCCTGGTCACGGCGCGCCCGGACACGGTCGTGGTCGAGATGGGCGTGAACCGGGCGGAGCCGAGGGGAGCGCTGCACATCGCGACGCACGGGGCGGCTCGGGTGTGCGGACGGGCAGCCGCGGAGGTCATCACGGGCCATGCCTGATCCCACAGTCTGATCCCAGAGTCTGATGCCACACGCCACAGGGAGGCGCCCCGCATGTCCGAACAGCCGGGCCGGATCATGTCCGGCGAGATGGCAGAGCAGCCCGCGGTGCTGCGGCGCATCCTGGAGGAGGGCGCGTTGAGGATCCGCGAGGCAGCGGCGTCGATAGCGGCGCGCAAGCCGCGGTTCGTCCTGCTGGCCGCGCGCGGTACGTCGGACAACGCCGCGCTCTACGCGAAGTACCTCCTGGAGATCCGGCTGGGGCTGCCGTGCGGGCTGACGTCGATGTCCACGACGACGGCGTACGGAGCGCGCCCGGACCTCACGGACGTGCTGGTCATCACGGTCAGCCAGTCGGGCGGCTCACCGGACCTGGTGGCCTCGGCGAGGGCGGCACAGGAGGCGGGCGCGATCACCCTCGCGGTGACCAACAACCCGGATTCGCCGCTGGCGGCCGTGTCGGAGTTCCACATCGACATCCTGGCGGGCCCGGAGAAGGCGCTCCCGGCGACGAAGACGTACACCGCGTCGCTGCTCGCGCTCTACCTCTTCGTGGAGGGTCTGCGGGGCGAAGAGGGTTCGGCGGCGAAGGCGCTCCCGGAACTGGCCGCGCGGATCCTGTCCCGCCAGGACGAGGTACGGCAGCTGGCCTCCCGCTACCGTTTCGCCGAGCGGATGGTGATCACTTCGCGGGGTTACGGCTACCCCACGGCGAAGGAGGCGGCGCTGAAGCTGATGGAGACGAGCTACATACCGGCCCTGTCGTACTCGGGCGCGGACCTGCTGCACGGCCCGCTCGCGATGGTGGACAACATCTCCCCGGTCATCGCGGTGGTCCCGGACGGCAAGGGCGGCGACGCCCTCCAGCCGGTCCTCAACCGCCTCCGCGGCCGGGGCGCGGACCTGGTGGTCGTGGGCCCCCGCCGCCAGGTCGACGCGGCCTCGGCGGGTTTTGTCCTCCCGACGGACGGCGTCCCGGAGGAACTCCAGCCGATCCTGGAGATCCTCCCGCTCCAGCTCCTGGCGTACGAGGTTACGATCGCGCGGGGCCAGGACCCGGACGCCCCGAGGGCACTGGCGAAGATCACGGAGACCCACTAGGCCAAAAGGGGCGGCGAAGTGGGTCGGGAACAGGCCCACCGCCCCCGAACGCCCCCGAACACACCCGCGGGCCACGGCGCCGTCACGGGACCCTCAGCCCGCACGGCACCGCAGCCCGGAGTTCCCCGGCCGTGCGGGGCAGCCCGTCCCCGTAGAGCAAGGGCCGCCCGCACCGCCGTGTCAGAGGCCTCGGCGCAGTCAGGGCAGAGAGCGCCAAGACCCCATTCCACCCTTCTGTGCGGGAAGGGCGGAGGCTCAGAATCATTGTGGACTAGACCATTCCTCGCTGTCCATGCATCCAGCGGGCCAAGTAGTCAGCAGTTCCCGCCCCACCCTCCACCACGGCCGACCGGAGCAACCGGTTCACCCCCGGGTACGCTCGCATATGTGCCCTCCATGAACGATCTCGTGCACCAGCACACCGCCCTCACCGAGTCCGACCTCGAGTGGCTCCACCTGCTGGTCTCGGAGTGGCAGCTGCTCTCCGACCTCTCCTTCGCCGACCTCGTCCTCTGGGTCCCCACCCGCGACGGCACCCGGTACGTCTCCGTCGCCCAGATGCGCCCCAACACCGGTCCCACCTCCTACCAGGACGACATGGTCGGCCACCTCGTCCCCCGGGGCCGGCGCCCTCTCCTCGATGCCGCGCTCGACGAAGGGCGGATCGTGCGCGAGGGCGATCCCGAGTGGCGCGAGGAGGTTCCCGTACGGGTCGAGTCCATCCCCGTACGCCGCGAGGGCCGCGTCCTCGGCGTGATCGCCCGCAACACCAATCTGCTGACCGTACGGACCCCGTCCCGGCTGGAGCTGACCTACCTCCAGTCCGCCTCCGACCTCGCCCAGATGATCGCCGCGGGTTCTTTCCCCTTCCCCGGCCAGCAGGTCGACATGGACGCGTCCCCGCGCGTCGGCGACGGGCTGATCAGGCTCGACGCGGACGGCGTCGTCCAGTACGCCAGCCCCAACGGCCTCTCCGCGTACCACCGTCTCGGCCTCGCCTCCGACCTGGTCGGACACCACCTCGGCCGGACCACCGCCGAACTCGCCCCGTCCCGCGGCCCGGTCGACGAAGCCCTCGAAAAAATCGCGAGCGGCTACGCGCCCCGCGAGACCGAGGTCGAGGGCAACGGCGGCGTCATCCAGTTGCGTACCATCCCGCTCAAACCCAAGGGAATCCGGATCGGCTCTCTCGTACTGCTCCGGGACGTCACCGAACTCCGTCGCCGCGAGCGCGAATTGATAACCAAGGACGCCACCATCCGGGAGATCCACCACCGGGTGAAGAACAACCTCCAGACGGTCGCGGCGCTGCTGCGGCTCCAGGCACGCCGGATGGACTCCGTGGGCGGCCGTGAGGCGCTCAACGAGGCGGTACGGCGCGTAGGTTCCATCGCCATCGTCCATGAGACGCTGTCTCAGAATCTGGACGAGCGTGTGGAGTTCGACGAGATCGCCGACCGGGTCATCGCGATGGTCGCCGAGATCTCGCCGGGCAAGGTCAACTGCCGCCGCAATGGCCGCTTCGGCATCCTCGACGCCGAAGTCGCCACGCCGCTGGCCATGGTGCTGACCGAGGTGCTGCAGAACGCCCTGGAACATGCCTTCGGGCAGGGGGAACAGGGCTCGGTCGAGGTCGCGGCGGTACGCGGGGAGCCGCGCGCCGATACCAGCCGGCTGCTGATCAGCGTTCAGGACGACGGCTGCGGGCTGCCCGAGGGGTTCGACCCGCAGCGGACCGGCAACCTGGGGCTGCAGATCGTACGGACTCTGGTGGAGGGGGAGTTGGGCGGCACCTTCGACATGGTCCCGGCTCCCGAGCGGGGCACGAGGGTGGTCCTCGACATACCCGTACAGGCGCGGAAACAGAAGTAGTAGGCAGTAGCGGCGAGCAGAACACGAACAGAACAGCAGCGAGCCCCGGACCGTAGGACACGGTCCGGGGCTCAAGGCTTTATGTGCTGTGTGGTGCTGTGCGCTTCGGGGTACTGCGCGCTGCGGCTCGGGAGGCGGTGAGTGCGTACTCTCTGTACGCGCCGCCAAGCGAAGGTTCGTACGGGGGGCGTCAGGCGCTGGCGTTACGCGCCCGATTGCGAGCGGCTCGACGCTTCATCGCGCGACGCTCGTCCTCGCTGAGGCCACCCCAGACGCCGGAGTCCTGGCCGGACTCGAGCGCCCACTGCAGGCACTGCTCCATGACGGGGCAGCGACGGCAGACGGCCTTGGCTTCCTCGATCTGCAGCAGCGCAGGACCAGTGTTGCCGATGGGGAAGAAGAGCTCCGGGTCTTCCTCGCGGCAAACGGCGTTGTGACGCCAGTCCATGGCTGCTACCTCTCCTTGGTATTACATACAGTAGTGCTTGTGAATGTGAACGCTTTCACGAATCCCCCCACGAGGGAAGAGACAACGGCCGACTTCCCGGCGTGGTCCTGGGTCTTGGGAGGGGTTCTGGCGGTCTGTGGGGCCGATGTTGCGGGCCGTCCCGATCGCCATGTAGAGATTCGCAAACCTCGGCGGCGGATACAACCCCTTCTGGAAGTTTTTTTTGATTCCTCGGTGTCGACTAGGTCACAGCCGTACTTCTATGGGGTGGAACCCAGCCCATACGTTCGAGATAAAGGCCTATCAGGCCTTCCACTCACACAATCACACGCAGTGCACGGCGTACGCCTGTGAACGTCACGCTCGTACGCAGTCCCAGGTGGTCACCGTCCATCTGGAAGGGCAGTGGAACCTTTGAATGCAAGGTGAAGTCTGTGAGGTCATGGAGAGTGACCGCGTGCTTGCCGTGTGGTCCGCGCTCAGGGCTGGAGGTGAGCAGCTGGGTGGCGTAACGGGCCGCGCCGGAAGTCGAAAGACGGGACAGTGCGACCAGGTCCAGGGCCGTGTCGAACGAGGCCGTGGGGGACGCGTACACCGGACGATTGCCCAGGTAGGTCCAGGGGGAGGTGTTGCAGATGATGGACAGCGCGAGCCCGGTGACCGGGTCCTGGCCGGGGCGGTCGAGCGTGATCACGCCGTGCCGGCGGTGCGGATCGTCCAGGAACTGGCGGACCACCTGGCGTATGTAGAGGGCGTGCGTGGACCGCTTGCCGCGTTCCCGCTGCTGTTCGACCCGGCCGACGACGCCCGCGTCGAAACCGAACCCGGCGCAGAAGGTGAACCAGCGGGGCGGGACGGATTCGTCCTCCGTGCCGGGGGTGCCGGCCGCGAGACCGAGCCCGACCGTGCGTTCGGTCCGGTCGCGGAGCGCGTCCAGGATGGCGCCGGTGGCCTCCACGGCGTCGTTCGGCAGCCCGAGCGCGCGGGCGAAGACATTCGTCGAGCCGCCGGGGACGACGGCCAGGCGCGGCAGCCGGTCCGGGTCGGGGCCGTGGTGGAGCAGACCGTTGACGACCTCGTTGACGGTGCCGTCGCCGCCGAGGGCGACGACCATCTCGATATCGTCGGACTCGGCGGCCCGGCGGCCGAGATCGCGGGCGTGCCCGCGGTACTCGGTTGTGACGGCTTCCAGCTTCATCTCGCTGGCCAGGGCATGGATCAGTACGTCACGGGTGCGGGCACTGGTGGTGGTTGCCGCCGGATTGACCACGAGGAGTGCGCGCATGCCAAGCAGCGTACCTCTGGGGCTACGGTCCCCGGTCCGGGCCCATTGCGGAGGGCTACCCTGCTGTGGTGAGCGATGACCAGACTCCCCGCCCTGCCCGCCTGACCGCCGCCGCGGCGGTGTCCGGCCTCGAAGGCCTGGCACTGGCCGGGTTCGGCGTCTACATGCTGCTGATGGGGCTGCTCGGCCGGCCGGACAGCCCTACACAGGCGGCGACGGGCGGAGTGACGCTCATCGCACTCGGCGTGATCCCCCTGATCGCGGCGCGGGGACTGCTGCTGCGCCGCAGCTGGAGCCGTGGCCCGGCGATGATCACACACCTGATGGCACTGATCCCGGCCTGGACGCTGCTGCGGGCGTCGGGCGCGCTTATCCCGCTGGGCATTGTCCTGGCGGCGGTCGCGGTGACGGGGCTGGTCCTGCTGGTCAACCCTACGGCAACGGAAGCCCTGGGCATCCGGGGTCCGGCGTCGCCGGACGCGTAGGGCCTTGCCTTGCCCCTCGCTCCTCGCCTCGGTGGCGGCGGCGCGCGGCCGGGTGAGGTCTTCGCCGCGCCGGTACGGGTGCGGGGCTCTGCCGGACCGAGGGCCCGTCGCCTGCCGGGCATTCCGCGCGCGGCCGGGCGAGGTCCGGCGTCGACGGGCCGAAGGCTGCGGGCGCGCCGGGAATTCGTGCTCGCCGACGCGTCGAACCCGACGCGCCCCTACTCCTCCACGAGCAGCCTCTCGCGCAGCTGCGCCAGCGTGCGCGCCAGCAGACGCGAGACGTGCATCTGGGAGATGCCCACCTCCTGCGCGATCTGCGACTGCGTCATATTGCCGAAGAACCGCAGCAGCAGAATCCGCTTCTCCCGCGGCGGCAGGTCCTCCAGCAGCGGCTTCAGCGACTCGCGGTACTCGACGCCCTCCAGCGCCTCGTCCTCCGCGCCCAGCGTGTCCGCCACCGCCGGGGACTCGTCGTCCGTGTCCGGGACGTCCAGGGACAGCGTGGAGTACGCGTTCGCGGACTCCAGGCCCTCCAGGACCTCCTCCTCCGAGATGCCCAGGCGCTCGGCCAGCTCGTGCACCGTCGGCGAGCGGCCGTGCTGCTGGGAGAGCTCGGCCGTCGCCGTGGTCAGGGAGAGCCGCAGCTCCTGCAGCCGGCGCGGCACCCGGACCGCCCAGCCCTTGTCGCGGAAGTGTCGCTTGATCTCGCCGACGACCGTGGGCGTCGCGTACGTCGAGAACTCGACACCCCGCTCCGGATCGAACCGGTCGACCGACTTGATCAGCCCGATCGTCGCGACCTGCGTCAGGTCGTCCAGCGGCTCGCCGCGATTGCGGAAGCGCCGCGCCAGGTGCTCCACCAGCGGCAGATGCATCCGCACCAGCCGATTGCGCAGCTCCGCCCGCTCCGGCGAGCCGTCGGGCAGCTTCCGCAGCTCGATGAACATCGCCCGCGCACCACTGCGGTCATGTGGATCGTGCTGCTTCTCGTGCACGTGCTCGCTCATATGGGCCGCCCGCTCTGCCTGCGCCTGCTCCGCCGCGGCCATCTGACCGCCGATGTCGTCCACCGGGTGCGGCCGGGCCTCCTGCCCCGGGATGTCAGCCGGCGCGCTCAGCACCCTGGGGCCGCGCTCCTCGTCTCGCACCGGACCACCCCCATTCCCGCTCCTCACGCCGACCCGGGTCCCGCGCCGCGCTGTTTGTACAGGCTGATGGAGACCGTACGGTCCTCGGCGACCGTGGCGTCGACCCGGCCGGCCAGCGCGGAGAGCACTGTCCAGGCGAAGGTGTCGCGCTCCGGCGCCCTGCCGTCGGTCGTGGGCGCCGACACCGTGACCTCAAGAGAGTCGTCGACGAGTTGGAACACGCAACTGAGGACAGAGCCGGGAACGGCCTGTTGCAGCAGGATCGCGCACGCCTCGTCGACCGCGATCCGCAAATCCTCGATTTCGTCGAGGGTGAAGTCCAAACGCGCTGCGAGACCGGCCGTGGCCGTACGCAGCACAGACAGGTAGGCACCCGCAGCGGGCAGCCGGACTTCCACGAAGTCCTTGGTCCCGGGCTCGCCTGCGATCTGGGACACCCTCACCTCCAAAGTGGCACAAGCTCTTTCGGGGCTACGGGAGGGGAGATCCCGAAGCCGTTGCCACGTAGCAAGTACGTAGCCGGTACTGGCCCCGCGACGCTATCGCGATCCATGGTGCCCTGTCGCCGGGACCCCTCTCCCGCGCCTGTCACTCATGGTAAGCATATGAGTACACACAGTGGCTAGGGGTCGGTGGCGTCCAATTCAGAGGATTGGGCGGAGGGTTGACGTACCCATGCGTCAGACGATCGAACCGTCCACAAAGCACCAACGCCAGTCTGCCCCAGGCTCGAAGCTGCGCATCACCGGATGGCCCGTCTCCTTGAAATGGCCGGTCGCGTGCCGGTAGGGCGAGGAGTCGCAGCAGCCCACATACCCGCACGCGAGGCAGAGCCGCAACTGCACGGGGTGGCTGCCGGTCGCCAGGCACTTCGCGCAGGTCTCCGCCAGCGGCGCGGGCTCGGGGTGCGGCAGTTCTGCGACATGCGGACACTCGCTCATGATTGCCAGATTACGACGCGGCCGGCCGTTGCACGGAAGCGCTCAGCACGGAAGAGACGAAAGCGACGAAGGTGAGAAAGAGGGCGAGATGGACGCACTGCCGCTGGTGGCGCTGATCGCGGTGAGCGCCGCGATCGCCGGGGCGGCCCGCAGGACACCCGTACCGGCGCCGCTGCTGCTGGTGGCGGCGGGCCTGATCGGCTCGTACCTGCCGGGCTTGCCCGACTACACCCTCGACCCGCACATCGTGCTCCCGCTGGTGCTGCCGCCGCTGCTGCACACCGCCGCACTCGACAGCTCGTACCTCGATCTACGGGCGAATGTGCGGCCCGTCGCGCTGCTCTCGGTCGGCTATGTCCTTTTCGCGACCCTCGCGGTTGGATATCTCGCCTATCTATTGGTGCCGGATCTTCCCCTGACGGCGGCGCTCGTGCTGGGCGCGGTGATCGCTCCGCCGGACGCCGTCGCCGCGACCGCGATCGCCCGGCGGCTCGGCCTGCCGAACCGGATCACCACCATCCTGCAGGGCGAGTCCCTGGTGAACGACGCGACCGCGATCACCGCGTTCAAGGTGGCGCTGGCCGCGGCCGTCGGCGAGGGCGCGAGCTGGGTGGGCGGCATCGGGGAGTTCGCGCTGGCGTCCGTCGGCGGGGTCGGCGTCGGCCTGGTGCTCATGGTGCCGATCCACTGGCTGCGTACGCATCTGAAGGAAGCGCTCCTGCAGAACACGCTCTCGCTGCTCATCCCGTTCGTCGCGTACGCAGCCGCCGAGCACGTCGGGGCGTCCGGGGTGCTCGCCGTGGTCGTTGTGGCGCTCTACCTGGGGCACCGCTCCTGGCAGGTCGATTTCGCGACCCGTCTGCAGGAGGCGGCGGTCTGGAAGATGGTCGCGTTCATTCTGGAGTCCTCGGTCTTCGCGCTGATCGGGCTGCAGCTGCGGCACGTCCTCAAGGGGCTCGGCGGGTACGGGGTCGGCGAATCGCTCGCGTACGCGGTGGGGGTCTTCGTGGCCGTGGTGGTGGTGCGGTTCGTGTGGGTCTACCCGGCGACGTTTCTGCCGCGCGCCCTGTCGAAACGGATAAGGGAGCGCGAGCCGGACCCCGGGTGGTCGGGGGCGCTGATCGTCGGCTGGGCGGGCATGCGCGGTGTCGTCTCGCTGGCGATCGCGTTCTCGATCCCGCTGACGATCACGGATGGCGAGCCCTTCCCGGCGCGGAACCTGGTGCTGTTCCTGACCTTCACGACGGTGATCGGGACGCTGGTGGTGCAGGGGCTGACGCTGCCGCCGCTGATCCGCCTGCTGAAGCTGCCGGGGCGCGATGTGTACGCCGAGACGCTCGCCGAGGCGCAGGCCCAGAGCGAGGCGTCGACGGCGGCTGAGCGGCGGCTGGACGAACTGCTCGCTGACGAGCGGAACGCACTGCCGCAGCCGCTGGCGGACCGGCTGCGGGCCGTGCTGGAGCGGCGCCGGAACTCGGTCTGGGAGCGGCTCGGGACGGTGAACGAGATGACCGGGGAGTCGGCGGACGACACGTACCGGCGGCTGGCGCGGGAGATGATCAGCGCCGAGCGCGAGGTCTTCGTGGAACTGCGGGATCAGCGGCGGATCGACGACGAGATGATGCGTACGCTGCTGCGGCGGCTGGACCTGGAGGAGGCTGCGGCCTACCGCGAGGAGAGGCTCTGACCGGTGGTGACGGCACTGGCGGCGCCGGTACCGGTGATGACGGCGGCGACGGTGGTGCCGGGCGGGAAGGCGGCCTCCTCGGCGAGCCGGGTGAGGCCGTACAGCATCTTGGCGACGTAGACGCGCTCGACGGGGAGCCGGTGGCGGGCCTCGAAGTCCGCGGCGAAGGCGTCGAGTCCGGGGGTGGTACGGGCGTATCCGCCGAAGGTGAAGTGCTCGTCCAGGGACCAGTCACCGGCGGGGCCGCCGAACGCCTCGTACTGAAGGGCGCGTATCGCGTCCCCGAGGAAGCCGCCCTTGAGGACGGGGAAGCCGATGGCGCGCTGCCCGGGGCCGAGGCCGGCGGCGAGCCCGGCGAGTGTCCCGCCGGTCCCGCAGGCGACGGCGACGACGTCTATGGTGTCGGCGCCCGGGTCATGGAGCTCGTGGCCGAGAGCGGCGCACCCCTGGGCGGCGAGAGCGTTGCTGCCGCCCTCAGGCACGACGTAGAAGTCCCTCGCGTCCCTCGGGTCCCTCGCGTCGCCCACGTATCCCAGGATCCGCTCCCGCACCTCGGGGACGTCCTTCTCGCGGTACGTCGTACGGTCCACGAAGACGAGCCGCATGCCGTCCGCCGCGCACTGGGACAGTGACGGGTTCAAGGGGCGCGCGGCCAGTTCGTCGCCGCGCACTATGCCGACTGTCGGGAAGCCGAGCAGGCGGCCCGCCGCCGCTGTCGCGCGCAGGTGATTGGAGTACGCGCCGCCGAAGGTCAGCAGCGGGCGGCCGCCCGCGGCGCGCAGGTTCGGGGCGAGCTTGCGCCATTTGTTGCCGGGCAGGTCCGGGTGGATGAGGTCATCGCGTTTGAGCAGCAGGCGAACACCGTGCCGGGTGAAGCGCTCGTCCTCGACTCGCCGCAGCGGGGACGGTAGCCGCGGTCGCAGGGCAGTGGTGAGGTCGAGCGCTTCCCGGTTCACGCCCCCATTGTCACTTCAGGTGCCGCTTGAGGTGTCACGCAGGTGTCACGGCAGGTGTCACTTCAGGCGCTCGTGGACACGGGCGCGCATCGAGTCCATCGAGAAGCCCCGGGGGTCGCGCTTTCCCGGCTGCCATTCCAAATGGCCGATGACCGAGCGCGCCGTCCAGCCGTGGTGGCGGCAGATCGCGGCCGTGGCCTTCTCGACCGCCTCCAGCTGGACGTCCGGCCACGGGTCCTTGCCGTCGCCGAGATTTTCGCACTCGAAGCCGTAGAAATGCCGGTTTCCATCGGTGCTCGACTCGTTGACCGCCGGGAGCCCCTTCTCCGCGATGAGGGCGCGCAGGACGTCGCCGTCGCCGAGTCCGGCGTGATTGGCGCGACCGTAGCCGACGAGGTGGACGCTGCCGTCCTTGGTGATGACGCCGTGGCAGAGCGGGCCCGGCAGGGCGGCGTGACCTTCCCGGCATGTGCGGACGGTGTTCTCGGCGCCGGTGGTGGCGGTGTGGTGGATCATCACGCCGTGGACGGGGCCCCAAGGGCCCTTGTCATTGCGGTTGTGCGTACGCCATTTGTCGTGCTGGACGATCGTCAGCCCCTCGGCGTGCAGGGCGTCGAGGAAAGTGCTCGCGGACATCGGCGGGGACATGGCCGGCTCCTTATGGGTGCGAGGCGATCTGAGCGGAATGTTCTGTACCGCGCTTTTACCCGAACTGCCTTGGAAGGGCTATTCGTTCGCACTGTGTGCGAGCCGATTTGGCCAATGCCCCGGTTTGGGTGATCCAGTCCCACTCATTTGTGTAATGGCGTGGCCACGGGCTGTGCTGGAAGGCTGTGAGGTGCAGGTCGGATTGAGACCCGTGATCGAGAGGGGAACTCATGTCGGTTGGCTCGGTTGGTTCGGATGGGTCCGGTGGTTCCGGCGGTTCCGGCGGTTCTGCTGGCGAGGTCCACGAGCAGCTGCCGCCGCAGCAGAGTCTCGGTACGGCCGCCGCGAGAAAACTCGCGACCACTACCAAATCGGCCCCGCAGATGCAGGAAATCACCTCGCGGTGGCTGCTGCGCATGCTGCCGTGGGTGCAGGTCCAGGGCGGTACGTACCGGGTGAACCGCCGCCTGACCTACTCGGTCGGCGACGGACGTGTGACGTTCATCCAGACCGGGGACCGGGTGGAGGTCATCCCCGCCGAGCTCCGCGAACTGCCCGCCCTGCGGGAGTACGGCGACGAGGCGGTGCTCGCCGAGCTGGCGAACCGTTGCGAGCAGCGGGAGTTCGCGCCGGGTGAGGTGCTGGCGGCCGCGGGATCGCCGGCGAACCGGATCTATCTGCTGGCGCACGGCCGCGTCGAGCAGGTCGGCGCCGGTCCGTACGGCGGCGAGGCGGTGCACGGCGTCCTCGCCGACGGTGCGTACTTCGGGGACCAGACGATCCTGGACGGCGACGCGACCTGGAAGCACACCGTGCGCGCGGCGACCGCGTGCACGGTGCTTGAGCTGAGGCGCTCCGATGTGCTGAACCTCGCGGAGCGCGCGGAGTCGCTGAGCGCGCATCTCCAGGGGCTGGCGCGCCTGCCTGAACAGCCCACCAACAAGTACGGCGAGGCGGCGATCGACCTCTCCGCGGGCCATGTCGGTGAAGCGGTCGTGCCGCATACGTACGTCGACTACGACGCGGCCCCACGCGAGTACGAACTGAGCGTCGCCCAGACGGTGCTGAAGGTGCACAGCCGCGTCGCAGACCTCTACAACCAGCCGATGAACCAGACAGAGCAGCAGTTGCGGCTCACGGTCGAGGCGCTGCGCGAGCGCCAGGAGCATGAACTCATCAACCACCGGGAGTTCGGACTGCTGAACAACTGCGACTACGGGCAGCGGCTCCAGCCGCACGATGGCGCGCCGACCCCGGACGACATGGACGAGCTGCTCTCGCGCCGGCGCGCGTCGAAGCTGTTCCTCGCACATCCGCGGGCCATCGCCGCGTTTGGGCGCGAGTGCAATAAGCGGGGTCTGGTCCCGGAGAGCGTTGAGGTGGCCGGGCACCACGTACCGGCGTGGCGGGGTGTGCCGATCTTCCCGTGCAACAAGATCCCGGTGACCGACGCCCGTACGACGTCGATCATCTGCATGCGTACGGGTGAGGCGGACCAGGGCGTGGTCGGACTGCAGCAGAGCGGTCTCCCGGACGAGATCGAGCCGAGCCTGTCCGTGCGCTTCATGGGCATCGACGAGCAGGCGATCATCTCGTACCTGGTCACGGCGTACTACTCGACGGCGGTGCTGGTGCCGGATGCGCTGGGGATCCTGGAGAACGTGGAGGTGGGCCGCTGGGGATGAAGGGGGAGGGGCGGGGCGGGCGCCGAGCCGCCTCGGGCGCAGGCGCAGGTGGCGGCGCCGGGCCGGGGGCGCGGGTCCGGGTCCGGGTCCGGGCCCGGGAGTCCGGCCTGGGATGCGGGGCGGGTGCCTGGCGTCTGCCCGGCCCCGGATGCTGTGGCCCGCGACCGGCTGGTCGCCGGGCCGGGTGCCCGGCCTGTGGAGCGAGCCGCGCAGCTGGTCCCTGCGGCTCGGCCGGGCGGCCGACTCCGCCGGTTGGCCGGGGTGCTGGTCCGTGCCGCTCGCCGGGTCGCCGGCCTGTGCGGGTAGCGGTGTGCCGGTGGGCCCGGCAGCCGGCCTGGAGCTGTGTGGAGCCGCTGGGCCGTGCGGCTAGAAGACTCCTGAAGATCTTGCTCAGGCCGCCAGATTCACCCCGGAGTGCCGGTAAATGTCAATCAGGTCGAACCGGTGCAACCCGGGCGCGATTTCAAGATCTTCATCGGTCTCCTCGGGCGTGTTTTAGAAGTAGCTCCCCTGGCTTCTCCCTGGCTTCGCACGGGTGGGGCCCCGGCGAAGCCAGGGGGAAGTACCCCCAGGGGACCCCCAGTCCGCCCGTAGGGCGGGCCCTGCGGGGTCTGGTGCGTGCAGTCGCGAGGCGGTGGGGGTACCTCCCGGACGAAGTCCGGGGGGAGATCGCCCTTGACGCATGGGGGCACTCCCCCCTGGTTCGTCCGGGGAAGAAGCTCCGGGGGAGAGGCTCTGGGGAGTACTTGGGCGACTCCGACAACATCGCGTGGGGGCACTTCCCCTCGCTTTGCCTGGGGGAGGCGCCGCGGGAGTGCGTGCCAGGCGTCGTGGGGCTGGGGGTCCTCCCCCTGGCTTCGTCCGGGGGAGGAGTCCAGGGACTTCTAAAAAAGCCCTGGGCCCGCCGTCTGGCCGGGGTCGCTCGGCCGGGGTGTTCGGCCTGTCGCTGGGCCGGGTTGCGGGGCACGCGCACGCGCCCCCCGCCCCCGGAAACGCGTGCGGCCGGGATGCTCGGTTTAGCGCCCGATGCCGCTCGGCTGGATCCGTGCCGTGGCCCGCGGCGCTGGGCCTGGCGTCCCGTGCGGCTGGGCCATGCAACGTGGCGCGTTGCCTGGCCGGGGCATTCGGCCGCGCGAGGTGTCTGTGAGGTTTGTCCAGCGTTGCTGGGCCGGGTTGCTGGGCCCGCGCCCCAGGAACGAGTGCGGCCCGGATGCTCAGCGCAGCCTCCGCGTCGTTCGGCTCGTGCCAGTCGGCCTGTCGCGCGGCTGGGCCATGCGGGCTGGGCGTGTCGCGGCCGGGGTCGTTCAGCCGCGCGTCCGGGCCCGTGGCCCCCGGCCTGTCCGGTCTCGGACCGCTCGGCTGCGCGGTCCGTCGGGTGTGCTTGGCCTGGCGTCCGGCGGCCCTTGGAGCTGGGTACGGCGTCCCGGCCCGGGGCGTCCGGGCGGCTGGGGCGTGCGCTTCGGTCAGCGCGCTGCCGGGGCCGGCGGCGGGCCCCGACCTTCGTGCCGCCGGGCACGCTCGGCCTGTCGTCCGGCTCGCGGGTGCTCGGCGCGACGTCCTGGCCCGGCCAGGCGTGTATGGCCCGGGGCGTTCGGGGGTGGGGCCGGTCCGGGCAGCGTGTCCGGGGGCGTCCGGGCCCGGCCGTGTCGGGCAGGGGGCGCGCGGCTGCCCCTGCCCGGCATCTGCAAACCAGTGCCAGAAGTCCGACTCCTGACGCCCATACCCAGAGCCCAGCGTCCCGGGTCAGCACCCGGCGTCCCGGGCTCCCCCACCGGAAAGGATCGCTCAGTTGACCATGGCGGACACCGTCGAATGCAGTGAAGCCCTCGCCCTCCTCGAACGCACCCGAGCCACCGTCAGTCCCCAACTACGAGCGACCATTCAGTCGTTGCCCGCCTCCGTACGCCGTGTCGCCATGTACCACTTCGGCTGGGAACACGCCGACGGCACCCCCGCCACAGGGGCCGCCGGCAAGGCCATCCGGCCCGCGCTCGTCCTGGCCGCGGCGCGGGCGCTGGGTGGGGACGCGCAGCCTGCCGTACGGGCCGCGGTCGCCGTGGAACTGGCGCACAACTTCACACTCCTCCACGACGACGTCATCGACGAGGACCCCACCCGCAGGCACCGCCCCACCGCCTGGACCGTCTTCGGCACCGCGGACGCCATCATCGCGGGCGACGCGCTGCTCGCCCTCGCGCTGCGGCTGCTCGCCGAGGACCGGCACCCCGCATCGGCCGCCGCCTCGGAGCGGCTCGCGGCCTGTGTGATCGAGCTGTGCGCCGGGCAGCAGGCGGACTGCGCGTTCGAGGAGCGCGCGCCGTACGAGGTCTCCCTGGAGGAGTGCCTCGCCATGGCGACGGCCAAGACCGGTGCGCTCCTCGGCTGCGCCTGCGCCCTCGGTGCGCTCTACGCGGGGGCGGACGAGGACGAGGCCGCCGCCATGGAGGCCTTCGGCCGGGAGTCGGGGCTCGCCTTCCAGCTCATCGACGATCTGATCGGGATCTGGGGAGACCCGGAGCGTACGGGCAAACCGGCCGGCGCCGATCTTGCCGCCCACAAGAAGTCACTGCCCGTGGTCGCCGCGCTGGCCTCCGGTACCCCGGCCGGCGCCGAGCTGGCCGAGCTCTACCACGGGCCCATGAACGCCTCGGCCGTCCGCCGTGCCGCCGAGGCCGTCGACCGGGCGGGCGGCCGGGACTGGGCGCAGCTGGAGGCCGCCGACCGGATGGCGCGTGCTGTCCATGAGCTCGCGCGCGCGGTCCCGGATCTGGCGGCGGCGGGCGATCTGCTGGCCCTGGCGGAATTCGTCACCCGCCGTACCCGCTGAGCCCGCCGTACCCCCTGAGCCCGCCGTACCCCGTGAGCTGAGCCCGCCGAGCCGGAGAAAGGCCTTGCGTAACCACTACAGCTGGAGCACTGTGAATGGAGTGGCTGACGGCCACCGCATCATCCCCCATCGCTCCAGGACCCAGAGGATTCAGTTTGCGAAAGCTCAGCTACTTCATCGCGGCCTCGATCGACGGCTTCATCGGAGCCCCGGACGGCCACGCGGAATTCTTCAACGCGTTCGTGACCGGGGATTTTCTCGAGTACCTCAGAACGGACTGCGTCGACACCCTGCCGACCGCGGCCCGTCAGGCCCTCGGTCTCGAGGGCACGCCGAACACCAGGTTCGACACCGTCATCATGGGCCGGGCCAGCTATGACATCGCGCTGGATACAAAGATCACCAGGCCGTACGCGCATCTGCGTGAGTACGTGGCGTCGCGGAGCATCAAGGAGTCCCCCGACCCGGACGTGGAGATCGTCTCCGGCGACGTGGTGGCCAAGATTCGCGAGCTCAAAGCGGAGGACGGGCTCGACATCTATCTCTGCGGCGGCGCGGACCTCGCGGGCCAGCTGCTGGGTGAGGTGGACGAGCTGATCATCAAGAGCTACCCGGTGATCCTGGGCTCCGGCATGCCCATGTTCGGCGCGGAATTCGCCATCGCGCAGTTCGCGCTCGACTCCTCCCGTACGTTCGACAACGGCGTGGTCGTACGCAGGTACCGCCGGAAACAGTGACCGACGACTGTCCGACCCGCCCATATCGCCATATCCTGTACACATGGGCAGCGAAGGACACCGGACCGTCCGCCGCCCGTCGATCGAGGAGCTCTCGTGCCCGGTCTGCGGACAGCCTGTCGGTACGGTCATCAAACGACGCAAGACCCTCGGGGCATTCGTCCCCGTCTGGGGTGCCGGCCCCTGCCGTAACCCTGAGTGCCCAGAGTACGTCGAGAAGACGGGTGAAAGGTCGGGTGAGCGCTCGAGCGAGGAGCCCGATGCGGAGGCCGGGACGGCCTGAAGATCCTCTTTGAGGGATCCCGCCTGTCGGGCGGAGCCATAGGTAACGCTACAGTCCGCGCCATGTCATCGGAGTCGACGGAAGTCTGGGCGGGCTGGTACCGCGACATGCGCGGTGCGGAAGCGGTTACGATCGAGGCGCGCGGCCCGCAACTGCGCACAAGCATCAGAGGGGTTGAGTATGAAGGGGTGGCTTTCGCCGCCCTGGGGCAGGTCGGTGAGACCGGCGTGCTGTCGTCCTGCGTACTGGAATGGGACGTGCCGCTGCCCATCCACTCGGACGGTACGGTCCAACAAGCCACGCTGAGCTGCCTGTTGACGCTCGGCGAACCGCAGCCGGACGGTTCCCTCGACCGGGCGGACCTCAATCTCACCCTGCACCACGGCGGCGCCGCGTACGAGTCCGGTGTCGCGGGCGGCGACTTCGGCGACGCCCTCAGCCGGATACGTCGGCTGCTGCCGCCCGGCGCGGAGCTGGGACAGTCGGCAGCACCGGCACCGGCACCGGCACCGGCACCGGCACCGGCACCGGCACCGGCACCGGCACCGGCACCGGCACCGGCACCGGCACCGGCACCGGCACCGGCACCG